>CAIULL010000144.1 GCA_903899985.1 uncultured Schlesneria sp. | reverse complement strand
GGTACATTGAAAGCCCTCGCCCGGAATGATGGCGTGGTGGTGGCTACCCAGGAATTGAAAACCGCCAGCGCACCGGCCAAAATCGCCCTGAGCGTGGACCACGCCACCATTGGCACGACATGGGACGACGTGGCGCCAGCGGAAATCGTTTTTGTTCCGATCGACGGAATTGGCGAGCTGTTAAAAACAGCAACTTTCGGCGTGCTTGGTTTTCATTCTGTCAGCGACGATCATTACGAAATAGAACGACCTGGCTCGCCTTATCACGTGATCATCAAAAAGGATTACGCCTACTTTGCAGACAGCGTCTCGTCCATTCGAGGCTTAAGGGTGACACCAAACCTGCTGACTCAAAGTCTACGAGATCGATATGATCTTGTGGTTAGTTACGACCTGCGACAGGTCCCAGAACCGACGAAGACGAGGTTCATCGCAGGGATTCGCCGCGAGGCCGAGCCGTGGTTGCAGCCTCAGGATGATGAGGCGGAGGAATCGGCGAATTTTCGCAAGGCACTCGGCCAACTCATACTCGATCTTTTTGAACGAGCAGTCCTCGATACCAAGACGCTGACATTCGGCGGGCGAATCGATCCCAAAACACATCATCTGAGTGTTGAAGCCGTTATTGAAAGTGCCTCAAAAAGTCAGATGGCAAATAGTTTAAACCGTCTGGCGACGTATCGAAGCGAATTCTCGTCAATGATTCAGCCAGATGTCCCAGCGGGGATAGCCCTGAATCTTCCGATCGGAGGCCTCGTTGACAAGATCGTGGGATCAAAGGGCGGCGTTACCAGGAAAGGCTCGGGTCTGGAAGCGGGCCTACAATTCGCCGGGACAAGCGCTGGCGACCTTTCGCTGATCGCAGCGCTCCGTGGACCGGACGCAGCGGATCTGAATGATGCGATACCTCACCTGATCCTGAAGCTTGAGAAATCCGGTCATTTCATCAAAGTCAATGAAAACTTTGATCTCCACCACGGAGTCGCCTTTCATAGTTTGACTCCGCGCGAATTGCCTGCGGCAATAACACCTTGGACGGGCTCAAACGTGGAGATCATTGTCGGTCAGGGAAAGCAGACGATCTGGATCGGAATCGGGCAACCGGCGCCGCTTCTTGACCGGCTTGTGGAAGCCATTAATCGAGTTGACGAGACTGCTGCATCCAATGTGACGGGGTCGTTAGTCCGCGCACGAATACAGGCCAGAACTTTCCCTGAACTGTTATCAACGGAACTGCTCGTACCGGATGCAGAAACAGCACGAGAGGTCTTCTCGCACGGTGGCGACGGATTCAGCCTGACTCTCGAACCAGTTCCCGATGGGCTGAAACTGCGGCTGGATTTCGAAGAGGGGTTTATCCGCCTGATCGGTCGCAGCTGGGTCAATCAAATGGAAGCCTCAAAAACACCCTAAAGAACTCGTCGCGAGGTCATTTGGGCACAAGGGATTAAAGAGAAAGCATGCGCTTGAGATAGACCTCAATTTTCCCCAAGCAAACGCTCATAGACCCTACTTCAATTTTAAAAGTTTCGCGAGATCAGTAACCTTCTTGCCAAGACCTTTTTCGAGGTCCGATGGTTTTGCCGTCAGTCCCTCTTTGGCAACGTCCTGCAAGGCTTTTGCTAGCCCCTTAAGTTTCGTTGCTGCGGAGCCCGTTTTCATTGCTTTAAGATCTTTCTCCAACGGCTTCAGCGAATCGGTCATTTTCTTGGCGATCTTTTCAAAATCGTCCTTTTTAGGCGGGACTTCTGCTGTTCGAGCAGATTGCAATTCCACGGCAATCGCATTCAGCTTCTTAAACATCTTTACGTCGGCGGAATCCCCCAACGGCAAATAAGGTAAGGCAAAGTAAAGCAGTGCGACGAGCGCAATGGCCCCTACACCGCCGATTAGAGGAACCTTGATTTTTTCAAAATCAATCGAACTTGAACCCGATTTTGGAGCAGGTCTCCCCATCGGCATTCCCGGACGATTAAAGCCGGCTCCTGCCCCTGCTGTGTTCATTTGCCAATTTGTTGCCGGTTTCTGTGCTGCGGCTGCAGACCAATCAGTCCGCGGTGCCGAAGTTGGCTCCGTCGACGATGGTTGATGTGCCGGCGTTGCTGGTGGTGCAACTGGACTTGCCGCGGGCATCACGTGCGTTCTTGACGTCGTATTGAATTCGGACTTCGTTTCAGCTTCTACGGGTTTGGGGAGCTCTGGAAACAGACCCGGCAATTTGTCCGCGAGAATATAAGGCTCTAAACCACAGCGAACGTAGTCAGTACGGAGCAAGCGACCGGCCGTTGCCCAGTCAATCAGTTTTGATAGCTCAACCGGTCCATATTCTTTATCCTGAATTTTGCACCACCAGATCACCTGTTTCGCAGGGTCCACTTCCGGCTCAGCCGGAACGGTTTCTTCAACTTTGGCAGTTGCGGCAGGTGCGGTGCGTTCCCGCCGGGCAGTGGTTGCCGGAGCCGATGGCTTTAGCGTGACGTTTTCGCCGAGGTTGAAGTCATCGTCGGACGTTTCAACGACCGCAGGTTTCGCAACCTCAACCGTAAACGCATTCTTCCCGGCTTGAAAAGGTAAGTGAGCCATCAATTGGCCGATGGAACCAGCACGTCGCCATGCTCCGTTTTCGCCAAAACGAACATCGTCATCTGCCGAAAGTGTGTGGTTCTTTGCCAACTCGACCAGATCATCAAACGAAATCGGTCCGAAAAGCTCGCCCAATGCCTGGTAATACCAACCAGCGGCTTCATCCGTTTTCGACTGAGAACCGTCCGAACCAGACGCAGAAGCGGATCTCACTTCTGTCGGAATCGTGACGTTATAACCCGAGAGCGAACCAGTTCCTGAAGGCAGGTGAGCACCAGATGGCATATGAGCCATGAGCTGCCCCATCGATCCAGCTCGGCGCCAAGCTCCGTTTTCGCCGAGACGAACTTCATCGTCGCTCGACAAAACATGATCTTTGGCCAATTCGATAAGTTCGTCGAATGTTACTGGTCCGAATTCATCGCCGAATAATTTGTAGTACCAACTGTCCATTCTCAGCACTTTCCCTGGACCGAAATCAGATCTCGTTTTCGCTCTGGTTGTCATGGAATCTCCACATCTAACCAGACAAGTCTATGATCGCTTGAGGATTGTGGCGTGTCCACTAAGAAATACAACGGACTCTTTGACGAAGGCCAGAATACCCCGCATCCAACGGTACGCAAGGATCTCGAAGGAAGGACGTAATCAAGTCGGCCAAAATCAGAGGTTTTGAAGGGGAGATACCCATTCAAGCCAAGTTTGTTCGGCTGCTCTTCGGCCCCAACGCTTTTTGGCGCCGGATCAAACACCAGACGATGACGGATTAATAAATCGATCGATCGCTGACCATAAATCGCATCTCCACGGACAGGTTCCGCATTCAGATCGCCAAGAATCACGAAATGACTGCCTGGCTTTAGCCCGCCTGTTTTTCCTGCATCGTCGCAAATCCACTGAGCAGACTCGCCTCCCGTGAGATAATCCGACCAGAATCGGATCTCGTCAAAATTCCGTCGTCCATTACTGTCTTCGTCCCCGTCAAAAACTGGCGGAGTCGGGTGACTGCAAAGGACATGTACGACGTTCCCATTGATCAACAGCGGCACATCCCAATGACTCTTACTGGATAGCCGAAACAGGTTCGATTCATCGACGTTATAGAATGCAGGCTTTCCTTGCGATCCATCGGGCATCAAATTGCCAGGCATGCTTTTCCAAAGCAGTTTTCGAAACGTCCGAACCCCCTCCGTTTGAATCGGGAATCGGCTGAGAAGCGCCATCCCGTATTCACCCGGATATCGGCCAAAACCAAAACTGTCAGCGGGTCCGTCGGTTTTGCCATCGTTGTCCAGGTCGTGTCCGGTGGGGACACCCGTATTCGAGGGTGCGATATACAAATCAGGAAATTCGAGGGGCCAAAGCGTTCTTTGGGAAACTGCCAAATATTTGTTTCGAAACATTAAAGCGGCATTTCCCGCGGGATTGACGATATCAACATCTTCTCGACTCGATGGAGCATCAATTTCATTGATCAGAACAATATCTGGTCGAACCCGTTGAAGGATTTCGGCACAGTTCCGAACCTGTGGATTTGCTCCATTCCCATCAGAGTCAACTTGCTGAAGCTTTGAAAGTGACAGTTCTTGAATATTGAACGTCGCGAACCGAATTGACGATTCGGGGCGGGGATCGACCTCTCCCGCCGCGCAGCGCGAACCGATGACCACCAGGAGCATCAATCGAATCGTTGTTGGAAGCATATTGGAGTCGCGAGCGTCAACGTTTAAAGGGGTGATCGATACATTGAACAAAACCACCCAAAGTCGGGACCACAACCTGGCAGGCAGGGATCACGAACTCATCGTCAAGCAATCATCATACCCGCAATTATGAATATCAGATGAACTGCTTGTGAATAACCGAAGTTAAACGTAAGACACATAACGGAAATGGCTTACGACTCAGAATGCCCTCTACACATCTCGGAAGGCGAAACGTCGGGTTACCGACTGATGAATCTCTCCGAGACATCACCTTAAGTTGACGGGGATAAAATGAAATTATGAACACTCGTTGAAATCAATCGCTGGAATCAGCCTTTTCGCCAAAGTGTCTGATCCGTCCGGTCCTCCAAAGTGATCTTCAGCTCATTCAGTTTATTTCGAATGAGATCCGCCACAGCGAAATTCTTGTTCTTTCGGGCGTCGGCTCGGATTTGAATCACCAGTTGCATCAATCCATCGAGAGTTCCGTCGTCGGCCGAAGCAGTCTTTTGCCTGGCTTCGCGGAATACTCCAAGTATCAACGCGAGTTCCTTGAGGAGCGTCATACCGGCAGTCAGCGCTGGAACGTGACTTTTATCACCGCTTGCGCTGTCAAGCTTGTGATCCGTGATAAACGCGTTAAGCGTCTTTCGCAAATCAAACAGAACGCCGACGGCACCGCCCGTATTGAAATCGTCGTCCATCGCTTCCAGATACCGACGGCGCAATTCAGCCAATTCCTGGAAATAGGCTGCTGGCTCACGACCGAGGACGGAATGATCAGAACGTTTTGCGGTGGTTTTCAGCGAATAGAATGAATGCCCCGCAATTCGCTCATACGTTTCAAACAAGCGGTAGAAGCCTTCCAGTGACTTCCCGGTTTCTGCAATTCTTTCGTCGCTGAAGTCGATTGGACTGCGGTAATGCGTGGCCAGTAGAAAGAAACGAATCGTTTCCGGATCGTGCTTGGCGAATAGTTCTTTCACTGACGCGGCCCCTTTTGAGCCCGCCAGTTTATTGGCTTCCTGTGCTTCCTTTGCTGCAGAGAGATCGGCGGGTTTGTCACCCTGCTTGTCGTGACCGCCGCCAACCTTCCCGGGTGCACCGCTAGCCTGCATCAAACCGTTATGCATCCAATACCGGGCAAATGGCTTTCCCGTACAGCTTTCGGATTGAGCCAGTTCGTTTTCGTGATGCGGAAACATCAGGTCCAGGCCACCGCCATGAATATCGATGGAATCGCCAAGGATTTTTTTGGCCATCGCTGAACATTCAATATGCCAGCCAGGCCGCCCCGGCCCCCAAGGACTTTCCCATGCCGGTTCCCCTGGCTTCGATCCTTTCCAGAGTGCAAAATCAGCAGGATGACGTTTTCCACCATGTGTCTCGGCCCGGGTCCCGGCAAGCATCTGTTCAAGGCTGCGACCACTCAGCTTGCCATAGTCTTCATCGCGAGTGCAGTTGAAATAAACATCGCCATCGAGCGGGTACGCAAAACCCTTCTCGATCAGCGTCGCAATAATGTCCTGCATTTCTTTGATATGCTGTGTCGCATACGGAAAATGATCAATTCCATCGACGGCCATCGTTTTGAGATTGTCAAAGTAATCTTGAGTCATCTCTTTAGCCAAAGCCTCAACCGTGATCCCTTTTTCGTTGGCCCGGTTGATCAGCTTGTCGTCGACGTCAGTGATGTTGACGACCCACGTGACTTTGAAGTCGCTGTAGGTCAAGTAGCGTTTGATCGTGTCAAAAATCACCGGCCCGACCATGTGACCAATATGAGCAGGTTTATAGACGGTTGGACCGCACAGATACATGCTCACCTTGCCCGGTTCAACAGTCTGAAAGTCTTCCTTTTGTCGGGAAAGTGTGTTGTAAACTCGAAGCGGCATGGCATCACATCCGTATGAAAGCAGCAGGGTTGCGGTGAAATTACAAAAGGAACCAATCGAACCGCTAAACTTTAGGCTCAAGTGGAAAGCACGTAAAGAGGGACCCGCTGCGAACGTACACTCGCGGCATTCAAGTTTTGTTGATCCCGAGGTCCACGAGAACCGTCTCGGCAGTGTGCCGACCGCTTAACAACGCACCGTGAATCGAAGCCGTTTCGCAATAATCGCCGCAACAATACAAGGCATCAGCCAATTTGGGTTTCAGTGTGCCACGATCCCGAAAATGAGCTGGCTGTGAAGGAAGTGCATGTCGGATGTGGTCGCTTCGTAAAATTGACCATCGATCAACATCAGAGCCGAACCAGTCTCGCAACTGGCGGCGAACTTCAAGTTCCAAGCCAGTCGATTCATTTTCTTTTGACCCAACAACTGAAACGCTGACGAGAGACTGGCCTGCCGGAGCATACGAAGGCGAGACATTACTGGGAACACACAAGTTATTGATCGGCCCCGTTTGATCCCCATTCAGGACAAGAAGTGATTCTGTGATCGGCGGTTGAGGTGCCGCG
The DNA here is from genome assembly GCA_903899985.1 of uncultured Schlesneria sp. GTDB lineage: Bacteria > Planctomycetota > Planctomycetia > Planctomycetales > Planctomycetaceae > Schlesneria. The sequence continues at coordinate 20,599 of CAIULL010000144.1, read as the reverse complement.
TAGTAAAAACAGGTTGTCGATCTTGAAACCGGCGATGGAATCTGTCCACCTGTGAGCCTGGAAGCTTCGGGGCCTTCAACCGCCAAGACGATCGCCGAGGCATTGATTACCTCTCCCCCCGCAAGTCGGACGACGCCATCGTCAATTGATTCGACCCGTGTCGAAAGACGGCACATGCTGCCGGGAATCTCGATTGCCAGTTGCTTTGACATCGCACCCATGCCGTCAGTTGGAAGCGCGGCATCGCCAATGGCAAACATCCTAAATATAAATCGAAAAAATCGGCTGGAAGTCGCCAATTCCCGTTCGAAGAAGACTCCGGCGAACCATGGGCGCAGAAATCGGTCGATCATATCCGAAGAAAATCCACAAGTTGTCCGCAAATAGTCGAAAGTCGTCGAATCTGGTTCGGCCCATAAGGTTTCAATTGTCGATTGAGTTACATGCCAGCGGAGCCTGGCCAATCGCAATCGATCCGCAAAGCTTCCAACTTCGTTGAACGCCGTCGACAAGACTGCCTGGGGCCGTCGCCAGGGATCAGCCATTTTGACTGTTTTTCCATTTGTTCGAATCAGCGCGCCGGGTTCGAAATTTCGAAGCTGTAGTGCTGCGTAGTCGAGTTGGCGTTTCGCTTCAGGGTAAGCGGTTTGCAGTACTTGAAAACCGCGATCTAAACGAAAGCCGTCAACGAGATCAGTCCGTACCCGCCCACCGAAGTCATCTTGTGCTTCGAGCAAAAGCACCTCGACACCTTGTCGAACAAGGTGTCGAGCACAGGATAGGCCTGCCAGCCCTGCGCCAATGATCACAACCGGCTTCGCACTCACAAAATTGCTCCTGATGAAATGTCGGATTACTGCGGCTCGACAACCGGTTGAATCCTAGGGACCGAATGATTCTTTTCTTCGGTGTTTTTCGCCGCTCGCGCAATGTTTCGCAACATTCCGGCAAATACAAAAAAATGTAACGGAGAAATCCCATACCAGTAGATCAGACCAAAGAGCCCCAGAGGGTCAAAGATGGCGGTCTGGCGAATCTGGCTGCCGCCTTCGCACGGAGTGACTTCAAATTCCAGCCACGCCCGTCCAGGGAGCTTCATTTCTGCACAAAGTCGCATCCGTTGCGGCGGTTCATAGAGCTCCACTCGCCAGAAATCGAGTGCGTCCCCCACTCGCAATTCCTCGGGATCTCGACGGCCCCGACGGACACCAACTCCACCAACGAGCAAATCAAGGAAGCCGCGTAACGACCAAAGCCAATTTCCGTAGTACCAGCCGGTCGTACCACCAATGCGGCGTATGGGTGCAAATGCACGTTCAGGGGAGACATCGACTGTGATCGTACGCGAATCGACCAACCTTGAGCCAAACCGGGTTCCGCCCCATCCTTCTGGTTGACCTGCCGCAGAAAGGGCGTCGGACCAGCGCGTTTCCGCGAATTCGCGGTCTTCATTCACAAGAGCGCGAGCAATCGCATCGCGAACAGGGCGAGGATGAACCGGTAATGTCGTTTCCGCAAGATTGTTGGAAATCAGGGTCGGATTCCGCAAGCTTTCAACAAGTTTGCGGCCCACGCGGGCATAAAGCGGTGTCACCAACCCCAGCCAAAGACTTGATAAATAGGGCGTGAGCAAAGGGACGGGAATCATCAATCGCCGCAAACCACGCTGCTTGGCGTATTCCTGCATGATCTCGCCGTACGAGACCTGATCGGGACCGCCAATTTCGTAAACCTGTGATGCCTCAACAGGGATTTCAATCGACGCCATCAAGTACGCCAACAAATCTTCAATTGCGATCGGCTGTGCCTTCACACTGACCCACCGAGGACAAATCATTACGGGAAGTCGCTCAACCAGCGCCCGAATCATTTCAAATGACAAACTGCCTGAACCAATCACGATCGAGGCACGGAACTCGATCACCTGGCGGTGGTAGGCCCGGAGGACATCTCCTGTCTCCTGACGACTGCGGAGGTGCTTCGAGAGTTCATGGTCGGGATTTCCAAGCCCGCCCAGGTAGATGATCCGATGAACACCGGCAGCCGTTGCCGCTTCCGAGAAGTTTTTCGCCGCAAGCCGATCTTGCTCTTCAAAATCACGATCGTTACCCATCGAATGGACGAAGTAAAATGCCGTGTCGACCCCCTCAAAGGACGTGGAAAGAGATTCTCGGTTCAGGAGATCTCCAGCGACAACTTCCGTCGTACCCGAAACACGCCCCGATAACGCATCGGGGCGGCGTGTCAGACAACGAACTCGTACACCTTTCTGCTCCAAAAGCGAAAGAAGGCGACCACCGACGTATCCTGTCGCACCGGTCAGTAATATTAATCCAGCCATTGTCTTCTTCCGTTCGGACGTTGTGATTCTGTTCTCGCGCGGAAGGATTGTAGGACTACGTCAAACTCATCGTTACGGTTTTCAGTTCCGTGTAGTTCGAAAGTGCAATCTCGCCACATTCGCGACCCATACCACTCATTTTAAATCCGCCAAATGGCGCCGCGGCATCAAAAACGTCGTAACAATTGACCCAGACCGTTCCCGCTCGAACACTCGCTGCGAATTTGTGAGCCTTGGCGACATCACGAGTCCAGACGGCTGCCGCCAATCCATAATATGTGCTGTTTGCTCGTTCGATGATATCGTCAGCATTCTTGAATGGCAGCACGCTGAGAACCGGTCCAAAAATCTCATCACGCGCAATCGACATATTGTCCGTGACGTTGGTAAAGACTGTTGGCTCGATAAAGAATCCCTTGTCTCCAAATCGAGTCCCTCCCGTCAGACAATGCGCTCCTTCAGTCTTCCCCTTGTCGATGTAGCTCATGATCTTCTGGAACTGCTCGGAATCAACCTGCGGACCCTGAGTCGTCGTCGAATCGAACGGGTCACCCAGTTTTCGCGTTTTCGCACGCGCCACCAGCTTTTCCACAAATTTATCGTGGATCGACTGCTCGACAAACAGTCGCGAACCCGCACAACAACACTGGCCCTGATTGAAGAACAGACCAAACTCCGCCCCAGCAACTGCGGCATCCAGGTCCGCATCGGCAAAGACAACATTCGGGCTTTTCCCACCGAGTTCAAAAGTCAGTCGTTTCAGCGTCCCCGCTGCATCGACCATGATCTTCTGTGCCGTTTCGTAATGACCGGTGAATGCAATTTTATCGACACCAGGATGTTTGACGATCGCAGCGCCCGTCTGACCGTAGCCCGTCACGACGTTGATCACTCCGTCAGGAATTCCGGCTTCCTGAGCCAGTTCGGCCATACGCAGACACGTTAACGGGGTTTGTTCCGCAGGCTTCATCACAATGGTGCAGCCTGCCGCCAGTGCGGGACCCCATTTCCAGGCCGCCATCAGGATCGGAAAATTCCAGGGAATGATCTGTCCGGCAACCCCAACAGGCTCGCGTCGGGTGTAACAGAAATAATTACCACGAATCGGGATCGTATCGCCCGTCAGTTTATCGGCCCAACCGGCATAATAACGCAAGCAGTCGATGGCGAGTGGTAGATCCGCCCCTTTCGCGTCGCTGATCGGCTTGCCGTTGTCGAGAGTTTCCAATCCAGCCAGCTCATTGAGGTTGGCCTCCATCAGGTCCGCGAGCTTGTTCATCAAACGGCCTCGGTCACGAGCGTCCATCTTGTGCCAGGGCCCGGACTCAAAGGCTTTTCGTGCCGCATTGACAGCAGCGTCAACATCAGCTTCGTTCCCCTCAGGAACTTCCGCAATCACTTGTTCATTCACAGGGTTTACGGTCGGAAAGCGTTTCCCTCCGAGCGATTCTTGCCACTTACCCCCAATCAACATGTTGGTTTGACGAATTTTTGGTGCAGCGACTTTCGTGGATGACATGAGAGTTCTCCAGAAACGTTGTGAAGGGGATGTGATCCTGATGTCAATAGATTACCGAGCCAAGGTGCCTAAGTGTAGACAATCAGTCTCCTTCATGCGTCCCACAGAATGAATTCTGTTGTTCGATCTCACCCAATCCAGTTCCCGCTCGAATTCTCCAGGTGTCGTCTATACTTCAGCGATGCATACGATCGGGCGAGAACAATCTGTAGTGGGCACAATCTTAACTGAGGACCATAATGCAACATGAGATGAATCTGCTTGGACAACCGGTTGGACTGTTGGTTCCAAACTGGACACCACCCGCACTTCCGGTCCGCGCACCGATGCAGGGTCGATATTGTCGCGTCGAGCCTTTAGACCCCGCTCGGCATGCTTTGGAACTCTATCGGGCCAGCGAAGCGGATCACGAAGGTCGAAACTGGACCTATCTCCCCTACGGACCGTTCGCGAACTTCGATGAATACCAGGCATGGCTCGGTCAATCCGCATCGACGAGCGACCCCATGTTTTTTGCCATTGTCGACCTGAAAACAAATAAAGCTGTCGGCGTTTGCAGCTACCTGCGAATTGATCCGAGACACGGTTCGATTGAAGTCGGACACCTCAATTTCTCACCGTTTCTTCAAGCAACGCCAGCGGCAACAGAAGCGATGTATTTAATGATGGAACGAGCGTTCGATCTGGGATATCGCCGATATGAATGGAAATGTCATGCGCTGAATGCCCCTTCCCGTCGAGCCGCAGCTCGACTTGGATTTTCGTTTGAAGGGATTTTTCGACAGGCAGCCGTTTATAAAGGACGAAGTCGTGATACCGCATGGTTTTCCATCATCGACAAAGAATGGCCTCCCTTAAGTGTGGTGTTCAAACGATGGTTGGCTGCAGAAAACTTTGACGAAAAAGGACGACAGAAGTCATCACTGTCAGAAATGACTTCACAACTTCGTGAGGATTCCAAAAACGACTAAAACAACGACTTCTTGCTTCGCATAAATCACCAACCACACGTGAGAACACTGAGTTTTACGTAGTCGCTGTCGCCAGATTTCAGGTGGTTTTAATAGTAGCGAGACAGAATTATGAAATCGCGATGAACAGGCCCGAAAAGGCCTTTGCGAATCCTGACCCGACTTGTAAGGTTCATTCGTCTGGTTGACGGACTTGTTTCCAATTCAAATGAAGCCAGAAATTCATCGACCGGCAGTCCCGAGAATCGCGAGGATTTGAAATGTGCGATACGACCGAATTGCGATGTCGGTGTTTAACGCCTGAATGTCATGTCGAAGCATTTCACGAAACCGACATTGGTGGAGTATCAACCTCAAATCATTTTCGTAACGTCAGTTTATTCGACTGTCGATTCTGTGGCAGCCGCTGGTTGTTTTGCTCGGTCGCCGATGAGATTTTTTCTCGACCAAACCGCTGGTATCGCGGTCCGATTTCAATGACGCAATCAAGAACTGTCACACCAGAGTGTGCCGCTGAAGTCCTGGCGATTCTGCCGTGGTATTTTTACGGAGGACCGGACTTCGATACGAATGGACAAGTCGCTTCGGGCCCCGTTTCGATCGACTTGGAAGTCGACGCGACAGAAGTTGCCCTCTAAGTCAAAACGGTAAGCCAAAAACCGTAGAATGGGCTTTAGCCCGTGCGCCACGATCTCTCATGGAGACTGTAACCCTCCGTGACAACAACCGACAAACCTCAGCAAATGGCTACCCAAACAGACTCAGCAGCGGCTGCCCGGAACTGACAGGCCGGGTAAACCCATCCTTGCCCAGTCGAGTCTCAAGGGGAATTTCAAGCGAGTGATAAATCGTCGCACCAAGATCCTGCGGGCGAACCGGCTTATCTTTAACGTAAGCCCCGATCTTGTCGGATTCACCGTAAACCGCGCCGCCACGAATACCACCTCCTGCAAGGATTGCGGAATAACAGGACGGCCAATGCTGGCGTCCGGGATTCGTCGCCATGGCGTTGATATGTGGCGTACGTCCAAATTCTCCAGTCACGACGACAAGCGTGCTTTCGAGCAATCCACGCTCTTTCAGGTCAACAAGTAATGCCGAAAGAGCTTCATCAAGACGAGGGAGACACCAGCCCATTCCATACGAACCCGTCCCGAAAGCGTTCCCCATCCCCATCTCGCCCCCGTGCATATCCCAGCTCGAACTCGGCGGTCCGCCACCTGTTTCGCCCGGTGCAGGTCCAGTCCAGCCATTGACGGTGACAAACCCGACACCTGATTCCACCAGTCGTCTGGCAAGCAGAAGGTTTTGACCGAGCGGATGCATTCCGTAACGTTCGCGGACTTTGGTGGACTCGCGCTCTAATTCGAAGGCTTCCCGCCCCCCTGCTCCATTCGTCAGCTCAAAGGCTCGACCGTACAAATCCTGCCAATCTTTTGTAACATGATTCTCCACGACTGCTGATGGATTCAGTCCATTCAGTAACCGGCGTCGTTCCGCCATTCGTTCGGGTGCAACTGGTGGTAACAATTCCTCAGGTGCTTTAAACCCCGGCATGGCAGGATGATTCGCTGCCGACCCGACAAACATGGGACTATGCCCGGCCCCCAGATGACCTCCAGTTCCAATATTCGGAGCACAGAAAACCGGATCGCCGACACACTTGATTAACCAGACATACGGAGCCACGCCACGATCGTTCGGCCTTACCTTCGCCATGACGGAACCAATATAGGGCGAGTCCAGCGGGGCATCGGCCTGACCACTTAAACAATGGTGCATGGCATCGAAATGGTTACTGATGTTACCAATATGAGTCATCGACCGGATCAAGCTGAAATCATCAGTCATTGTCGCCATCCGCTGATGCAGCGACGAGATCTTCATTCCGGGGACGCGTGTCGAAATCGGCTGATAAGGTCCGCGAATTTCCGCAGGTGCTTCTGGCTTCAAGTCCCAGGTATCAAGATGACTCGGCCCACCGCACAAAAGAACAAAAATACAAGACTTCGGAGCCGCTCCACGTCCAAAACCTTGATTCGGATCGACCCCCGCGACGACCGTCCCCGGCGATCCCATCGCTATCGCACCGACCCCGGCGGCTTGTAGAAGCTGGCGGCGAGAGATAGCGTGTGACTGTCGTCCGAGGTTGCCCCGTGACTGACTCATCCCAACCTCCTCGAAGATTTTTGATCGGTCACTCGACCCTTGAACTGAGGTGCGGTACGGAGTTACTGTGGCGGCGCCATACCCATTTGTCAATCTTGATGTGTTTTGAGGGAGTATCGTATGTTGACCGGATGTCGCATCGCATCGATTTTGATCGTGGTCATGGTAGGGATTACGGCACTCGCAGATGGCGCCGACCCTGTGTTACCGAAGTCCTGGCCGAACTGGATGGGCCCCAACTTCGACGGCATCAGTCACGAAACAGGATGGAGCTCAACCTGGCCCGCCAACGGGTTGCATGTCGTGTGGTCACGTCAGATCGGTGTTGGATTCAGTTCGATTTCGATTGCGGACGGCCGGCTGTTCACGATGGGGCATGTCAACGGCAAGGAAATTGTCTGGTGTCTCAATGCCAACACAGGCGAAGAAATCTGGAACCATCAATATCCCTGTCGATTGAACGACAACTTGCATGAGGGCGGTCCCGGTGCAACCCCGACCGTCGACGGTGAGCACGTTTATACGCTCGGTAAAGAGGGACAGCTTTACTGTTTAGACATCGCAACAGGAAAAGTCATCTGGGAAGTGATGCTTCAGAAGGATCTCGAAGTCGGAAATCCGGACTGGGGCTTTTCCAGTTCCGCTGTCATCTCAGGAAATCAACTGATCCTGGAAGGTGGGCGAGTCGTCTCGTACGACAAGTTGACGGGCAAAAAGAACTGGCAGTCCGCTAAGCATCAAGCGGGTTACGGTTCCGCCGCAATCTTTTCGATTCCGACGTCAGACGTGAAATTCGTCGCGACGCTGGATTGTGAAGCGTTACGAATCTCAAAACTCGACAACGGTGAAGCGGTTGCGTTTCTGCCCTGGTCATCACCATTCCGGACCAACGCCACTACGCCCATCGTCAACGGAAACCGCATTTCGATTTCCACGGCATACAATGTCGGTTGCGGGTTATTCGAATTCGACGGTCAACGATTGAAGGAAATCTATCGAAATAAGGAACTGCGGAATCACTTTAACAACAGCATCCTTTTTGATGGATACCTGTACGGTTTCGATGGCAATTCGAATCAGGGCCGAATTGTGCAACTGACCTGCATGAAGTTCGACACGGGTGACGTCAAATGGAAGCAGCGCGGACTGGGTTGCGGATCCCTGATGATCGCCGACGGAAAATTACTCATCCTGAGCGAAGACGGAAATCTGGTACTGGCGAAAGCCAGCGCCGCAGGCTACGAAGAATTGGCGAGGTCTCCTTTCTTGACAGGTCGATGCTGGACGGTCCCAGTGCTGTTCGACAAGCGCGTCTACGGCAGGAATGCTGCCGGAAACCTTGTCTGTGTCGAACTACCGACCGAATAGGCAACGACGTGACAGTTTTACAAAGACACCACCCCACCGCCCCTGCGGCGGTGGTTAACGGGCCTTTGCCCTAGGAATCTACATGAGTTCGACGTCGGTTAAGGGTGGCTTGCGCTGGTGCAGAGGCCCGATTACCACCGCCGCAGGGGCGGTGGGGTTTCGTCGGATTGGCAGCCTCACCGCAAATCTCGCCGCAAAATTCCTCCACAACGTTGCCGCAATAGGCAATCACATCAACTCGGGGATAGGCCGGCCCCCTTCGACGACAATTGGAGTTGGTCGCCCTTGAGGACTGATCCAGTGCGCATTCAAGTCGATATCAAAATGACGGAACACAGTTGCGGCCAAATCCTGTGGTCTGACTAAACCGTCCTTCACATCGTAGCCTCTGTCATCGGTACTGCCGACAGCTTGACCGTGACGCAGGCCTCCGCCCGCAACGACCATCGACATCACGTTGGTCCAATGGTCTCGGCCCGCGTCTTTATTGATAACAGGTGAGCGACCGAATTCGCCCATCATCAAGACCAGCGTTGAATCAAGTAACCCTCGTTGTTCAAGATCTGTGACGAGAGCGTACAAAGCTCGGTCAACCTGTGGCAAAAGTGGAGTCAGCCCCTTCACGATCCCGCCCCACTGGACGGAATCTCCATGATGATCAAAGTACCCCCAGGCTCCACTGATCAGAGTGAACGTGACACCCGATTCGACCAGTCGCCGCGCCAGGATCGCCTTTTCGCCGATACTGTTTCGACCATACAAATCACGGGTCGCATCCGTTTCGGACGCCATCTCAAACGCCTTCTGGACGTTGCCGCCAGCCACCATCTCGAACGCCTGAGCGTTGTAACGGTCGAGACTTTCCAGCATATGATGACTGTCAAGATCGCGTCGCAATCGATCAAAGGACTGTCGCAATCGATCCCGATCTTGCAGTCGATCAATCTGGACACCCTGCGGCAGTCCAAACTTGCCCACGAGTTCCAACCCCTTCACCGGCTTGTAGGCTGAACCAAGATGACCTGATTCCCAGACATCCGCGTTCCACGAAGGAGCCAGTCCGACAAACGGAGGCAAATCAGGATGGTTCGCACCTCGGAATCGGGCGACGACAGAACCCATCGACGGATAGCCTCCGCCATCCTTGTTATCGTCCGTCCGTCGCGCGAGCGGATTCCCCGCCTGCATCGTGATTGGAGTGTGGTTGCTCGCCTTGCAATCGACTGCTCTCAGGAACGACAGCCTATCAGCAATACTCGCCTGTAAAGGAAGGTGTTCAGAAAGCGAAACCCCCGGAACTTTTGATGAAATCGTGGAATAAGGTCCACGAATTTCGGCCGGCGCATTCGGCTTAGGGTCCCACATATCGATGTGACTGGGTCCGCCCGACAGCCAGAACAGAATGACTGATTTCTTGTCACGTGGCCGAGGAGTCTCGCTCGCCGCCGCTGATTGACTCTGAAGCTTGAGAATCGAAGGAACTGACAACCCCCCGATGCCCGCCAGTCCTGTCTGCAGAAACCATCGACGGGATCCACCGACTCGAATCAAATCCCAAGGCGAAGGCTGGAATGGGAAACGATTGGTTTTTGAACTTTGGCCAGCAGCCGACATCCCCGCTTCGGTCGCTTGAATCGTCATGCGAAATCCCAGATTCATCAATAATCGATGCTTTACCAATTAACATCGGCCGATGCGTTCTGATCATAAACGCCTTTTGATGAATTCGGAAGCGGTTATTTGGAAATTGACGGGTATCCGAAATTCCGTATTGCCGGCGACAACGAAAAACTCATGTGCCACTGCTTGAACGTCTTCGGTCAAGCAGTGCTCTTCGAAGCGCCACATCAATTTAATTCCGTTGTAAGAATGCATTTGCCCCCCCATTCGGCTTTGATTTCAATGCCTCGGCCTCATTAACCGGCATTCGAAACTCAAAGGAATCGACCGCAAACTTTCCGTCTTTCATTGCGATTGTCACCGGTTCGGCTTCGTAATTACCCAACCGAAGCGTGAAAACATAATCCCCGTCGCGACGATCTTCTAACTGCGCCGGATCCCACCAAAGCCCAGCGCGATGGCTGGCGTTTAAGTTCGAGCCCGTCAACCATGCGTGTGTTTTGCCAATCGTTGGGACACCAGACTTGTAATTTCCTTGAAATCGTCGCGAACGTTTGCCGTCAGACCAGCGAATGGAAGCCACTAACGCGCCGGGAATTCGGTCTCGTTCGGTTTGGATCACAAGTTTAGGTTGGCTCGTTCGCCATTCCTGAATCGCCGCAAGACTGATGTCGGTTAGAGAAACGTTTAAACGAACCAGTCGCGGCAACTTCTTCAGCATCGGAATCGAGGCGTCGCAAACCAGGGCTCCTTCCAGTGAAAGATCAGAAATCGCTTCGAATTTCGTGAGACTTTCAACAACCGCATCATCAGCGTCTGTCAATTCGAGAATCAAGAGATCAAGCTTCTGACAGACAGCGAGAGCGTTCAGACCTTCTGCAGTAATCGTTGCGGACCTTAGTGAAATAGTTTTCAGGTTCGGAAACTTGGCTCCAATCAGCTTCAAATCCTCATCGGTTCCGTGTTCGTCTAACCGAATAAAGTATACGTCGTTGCAGGATCTTCCCCAGAGTCCGGCACGGATTAGAAGAGCACCGGGAATCGGATCCCACATCGCATCGGATGTATAAAGAACGTTAGCTCCCTTCTGCCGCAGTGACGTGACCTCATGCGGATCAATCAAGCCAACCATGATTCGAATCGCGAATGCGACTTGGACGACAACGGAGGCGAAAGCAGCACAACACCCGATCCTAAGCCAGCCGGGCAGGTCTCGCCACCAACCGCGCCAAGTGCGTCGGGGGACGTCGTTGCCAGTTTGGTCAACAACTCGCGCGGTGTTTTTCATCAGGAATCAACCGAAACTGGTGAGGATATGTCAGACAAAAAATCTATTGATTCAGTCTGCCAAAAACCACGACGAAGCCCCAGAACGACATGACCCCAAGCCCAACGGGAGGGCGAGACTCCGGTTGTCCGCAGAAACTTCGCCAACCGAAATTCAATTCCGGACAATTGTCGGTCCATTTTGTGGCTGTCACTTTAAAACTGCCCGGTCGAGACGCTAATCTCGCATTCCGATCAGGTCAACCCGAACCCGCACGGGCTAACCCACCTCGTCAATCGACCATCCGAAGGAATCGCGATGAATTGGAATCAGCTATTCGCCCGCAAGAATCTGGACGACCTGTTACTCGAAATGAAGGGAGATGAACGTCTCAAACGAGTCTTGGGGCCGATCAACCTGACGTCGCTCGGCGTCGGAGCCGTCATCGGTGCTGGAATCTTTGTCGCCACGGGCAAAGCCGCCAGCCAGTGCGCCGGGCCGGCGCTGATGGTCTCCTACATTGTTGCCGGTTTGACCTGTATTTTCGCCGCACTGTGCTACGCGGAGTTTGCCTCAATGGCCCCGGTCGCCGGTAGTGCCTACACGTACGCGTATATCACGATGGGTGAACTATTCGCCTGGATCATCGGCTGGGACCTGATCCTGGAATACGCCGTCGGAGCCGCGACAGTAGCAAATGGTTGGTCCGGTTACTTTCAGAAACTCCTGTCGAAGCTGGGACTGCAGGTTCCGGATTTATTCAAGCAAGCCACGATGATTTACAAAGATGCGGCGATGGTCGACGGTAAACTCGTTGATGCCCATTACGTTTTGACCGGATCATTGTGTAATTTGCCAGCGGTCATCATCGTGGCCATCATGACAGCGATCCTCGTCAAAGGGATCGCAGAAAGTGCCGGTTTCAACGCATTGATGGTCTTCACCAAGGTCGGCGCGGTCGTCTTTGTGATTCTCGTCGGTGCCTTCTACGTCCATCCCGAGAACTGGACACCGTTCGCTCCGTATGGCTGGAGCGGCATCAGTTTCTTCGGCATTCCCGTCGCCGGTGATGTGAACAGCAAAGGGGAACCTGTCGGCATGCTGGCCGGTGCCGCCATCATTTTCTTCGCCTACATCGGCTTCGATTCTATTTCGACGCACGCCGAAGAAGCCAAGAACCCGCAACGTGATGTCCCAATTGCCATCATCGCCTCATTGTTAATCTGCACAATCCTGTACATCGCAGTCGTCGCCGTCCTGACAGGCATGGTCAAGTACGACGAGATCAACGTCGATGCGGGAATCTCTTCCGCATTCCATCAGGCGGGACTCCCCTGGGCCGAAATGATCATTGCCAGCGCCGCCGTCGCAGGAATGACATCGGTGCTGCTTGTTATGATGCTCAGCGCCCCTCGTGTCTTTCTGGCAATGGCTCGCGACGGACTGGTCCCCAAGGCATTCTTCGCCGATGTTCACCCCGTCTTTCAGACTCCCTGGAAAAGTACGATCGGAATCGGCCTGTTTGTCGGCTTCCTTGCGGGCTTCTTGCCGCTGGACGCTCTGCTGCATCTGACCAACATCGGCACGCTGTTCGCCTTCGTGATTGTCTGTGCAGCAGTACTTATTATGCGATACACCAACCCCGAAGCGGCACGTCCCTTCCGCTGCCCGCTGGTCCCGATCGTCCCTATCCTTGGCATCGTTTCATGCCTGATGCTGATGCTCTCGTTACCCGCTGCAAACTGGTGGCGACTGCTCGCCTGGATGGGCATCGGTCTCGTCATCTACTTCGCCTACGGTCAGAAGCACAGCGTCCTGAGACATCATGCAACCGCAACAACGCCCGATGCTTGAAGCATTGCGGAGCAAATTAATTCATGGTTAAAGCCGTGAGCGACATCCCACTTGGTGATTGTCTGCCGATAGATTTTTCTCATCAGCGAAAATAAGTGCTGTTAAGCAGGCCCGGAAGCTTCTTTCCTTTTGCCCTTTTTCCGTCAGTTTCCAATGTGGTCCCCTTCCCGGCAAAAAAGTTCCGGGGCGTTCCTCCCGACGAGAAACGCCCCGGTTAATGTCTCAGATGACGTGAAAGAGAAAGGTAGCATCAAACCCCAGGGGGTGCTTTCTCGACGACGTGATCGCTAACAGCTTTATTTAATGCTTTCAGATAGGCCAGAGCACTCGCTTCGATCACGTCGGTACTGACCGCTTTCCCGTGATACCGTCGACCCTGGTAATCAATCGCCACCGACGCCTCACCCTGTGCGTCTTCACCCCCCGACACGGCACGAACTTGATAGTCCTTCAACTCCGCCGTGACGCCGACGATCCTTTCCATCGCCTTGCAGACCGCGTCAACCGGGCCGTCTCCAATCGCCGCGTCTCTGAATGTTTTCACAGGTTCATCGGCCCCTCCGTTCGAATCGGTCGCAGTCTGACCCTTCGCCAATTCGTCCTGCAACTCAACCGTCGCGGTTGGAATCGTTCCCGTCCCTGCCGCAATGTGAAAGCGAACCAGTTTCCAGCGATCCATCGTCACATTCATCCGATTCTCGATCAGCGCCACAATGTCGGCGTCGTAGATGTTCTTCTTCTTGTCGGCGAGTGCAATAAAGTCCTTATAAACGGTCTCAAGCTGGGCTTCGTCGAGCTGGTATCCTAACTGAAGCACATGAGACCGAATCGCCGCGCGACCACTGTGTTTCCCCAGGACGAGATTCACTCCGACATACCCGACATCTTCGGCACGCATGATCTCATACGTGGTTCGTTCCTTCAGAATCCCATCCTGATGAATTCCCGCTTCGTGAGCGAAAGCGTTCTGCCCGACGATCGCCTTGTTCCGCTGGACCAGCATCCCCGTGATGCTCGAAACCAGTCGGCTGGCGCTGCAAAGTTTGGGAGTATTGATCCGCGTCTCAACACCGTAATAGTCCTTACGAGTCTTCAGCGCCATCACGATTTCTTCGAGAGCCGCGTTTCCGGCTCGTTCACCCAATCCATTGATCGTGCATTCGACCTGTCGTGCCCCCGCTTCAACAGCGGCAAGGCTGTTGGCCACTGCCAGACCAAGATCGTTATGACAGTGCGTACTGATCACCGCTTTATGGATATTCGAGACATGCTGTTTGAGGTGCGAAATCACTTTGAAATAGTGATTTGGCGTCGCATATCCGACCGTGTCAGGAATATTGACCGTCGTCGCCCCAGCCTCAATCGCCTTCTCGACAACTTCGGTGAGAAAATCGAGTTCCGTCCGAGCGGCGTCTTCGGGTGAAAATTCAATGTCGTCGCAGAACGTCTTCGCAAACTGAACATGTTCGACAGCCGCTTTAACAATTTCACGTTCGGCCATCTTGAGTTTAAATTCGCGATGAATCGGACTGGTGGCCAGAAACACGTGAATTCGTGGTCGAGCGATCCCGCGCAGAGCTTCACCCGCCCGCTCAATGTCATTCTTTCGACATCGAGCCAACCCGCAAATCGTCGCTCGATCGCCAAACTTCTGGGCGACCGCTCGAACCGCTTCAAAATCACCCGGCGAAGTAATCGGGAACCCCGCCTCGATGACGTCGACACCGAGTTCCACCAGAGCTTCAGCAACCTTAAGTTTTTCGGGGGTTGTCATGCTGCAACCGGGCGATTGCTCGCCATCGCGAAGCGTCGTGTCAAAGATAATGACGTTGTCAGCCATAATGGGTTCACACTCAAAGGTGAAAGGAAAAGGAGCATCAAAAAAAGGCGCGTCATCCGTCGTAGCATGGGCTTCAGCCCGTGCAGCCTGGGTTTATTTCATTCATCAAACAAAAAAACCCCGAGACCGCGAGGTCTCAGGGTGAACTTGTGCATCGGTGCGACTAGACGTTCCCTGAACCTCGCATCTCAGCGAGTAAGCAGGCCCAGTAGGAGGAACGATTCAAATGTCATGGTAACAGCTTGGACAATTCTCGTTGAAAAAGGTTCGCCGTGAGAAAAAGTAGTTTTTCTACGTGCGAGAGATCATACAACTCGCCCGGCAAACGGTCAACAACCGGCGAAAATCCGGGTCACGGAAATACCACGGCAGTTTTGTGAAAACTTCCACTGTCGGTTGAACTTGGAATGAAGGGGCTTGGCCGATTACTATCGGATTTCGATTGGGAAAAAGTATTGAATTACTTGATTTTTAAAGCCAAACAAAAAAGCCACCAAATCTGATGCCTACGAAAATTACTCGATTAAGTGCTCATGACATTCGTTTTCCAACTTCGAAAATGCTGGATGGCTCTGACGCCATGAATCCAGACCCGGATTATTCCGCCGCTTATGTCATTCTTGAAACCGATCGGCCTGACCATGCCGCGGGGCATGGGATGACGTTTACCATAGGACGCGGGAACGAACTGTGCGTCGCCGCGATCGAGGCGCTGGCTCCGCTTGTTGTTGGTCGGACGCTGGAATCGTTTACGTCCGACATGGCGGGGTTCTGGCGGCATATTACTGGCGACAGCCAGCTACGCTGGGTCGGGCCAGACAAGGGAGTCATTCATCTGGCGACGGCGGCCGTCGTGAATGCGGTCTGGGATCTGTGGGCCAAGATCGAAGGGAAACCGCTGTGGCGGCTTGTGGCTGACATGACGCCCGAACAATTTGTTGGTTGTGTTGATTTCCGTTATCTGACCGATGTTCTCACTCCCGCCGAAGCGGTTCAAATCCTCAAGCGAATTGAATCGACGAAAGCGGAACGGATCGCTCAACTGAACAAGGATGGATATCCCGCCTACACGACCTCCGCCGGTTGGCTGGGATATGACGATGACAAGCTGAGACGACTTTGTCGTGATTGCCTTGCCCAGGGCTGGAACGTCTTTAAGATCAAAGTCGGACGCGATCTGAACGATGATATCCGACGCTGCCGAATCATCCGCGAAGAGATTGGCTGGGAACGACGTTTGATGGTCGATGCCAACCAGGTCTGGGAAGTCGACCAGGCGATCGAATGGATGAAATCACTGGCCCAGTTCAAGCCATGGTTTATTGAAGAACCGACCAGTCCCGATGACGTGCTCGGCCATCTTGCGATCGCCAAAGCGGTCGCACCGATTCAAGTTGCCACCGGTGAACATTGTGCGAACCGGATCATGTTCAAACAGTTCCTGCAATCAGGAGCGATCGGAGTCTGTCAGATCGATAGCTGTCGAGTGGGAGGCGTAAACGAAGTTCTCTCGATCCTGCTGTTGGCAGCCAAGTTCAACATTCCCGTTTGTCCTCACGCAGGAGGTGTTGGACTTTGCGAGTATGTGCAACATCTGGCGATGATCGATTACATCTGCGTCAGTGGTTCGCTGGAGAATCGTCTCTGCGAATTCGCCGGACACCTGCACGAGCATTTCATTGATCCGGTCGTCATGCGAAACGGACACTATGTTCCGCCCACGGCACCCGGGTACAGCATCACGATGAAACCCGAATCAATAACCGAATACACATTCCCGCCGGCGTAACCGGTTCGTGCTCGTCGCATGAACCGGCCGTACCGGCTTGTCATTGTGTCATCAATTGACGTTCGAAACTGATGCCGTACTTTTTCATTTTCTTGTAGAGCGTTGTTCGATTGATGCCCAATGCGTCGGCGGTTTCCTGGCGATTCCAGCCGTGTGTTTCCAGAGCTTCGATAATCAACTGTTTTTCCGGAGTGGCCAAGGCCGATTTCAGCTGGTTTCCTGGTTGAACGAAACGACCGCCGAGTTCCGCGAAGGAATCGTCGCGTCGTAACGCGTCAGGAAAGTCGCTTGGCTGAATGACGGTGTTCTTTGTCAGAACCACCGCGCGTTCGATGACGTTCACCAGTTCGCGTACGTTGCCCGGCCAACGGTATCGTTGAAGCAGTTCGATCGCTTCATGGCTGAAGCCAGTCACTCCTTTACCCGTCTGCTTAATGAACTCTTGAAGGTAATGTTCGGCCAGCAATGGAATATCGCTCGTCCTTTCACGCAGCGGTGGCTGGGTCAGCGAAACAACATTGATGCGATAGTAAAGGTCCTGACGGAACTCCCCTTTTCGGACCGACTCTTCCAGATCAAGATTTGTCGCAAGAATCATGCGGACATCGACTTTTTGCGTCTTCGTTGAGCCGACCGGTTCGAATTCACGGTCCTGAAGAACTCGAAGAAGCTTGACCTGCAGACTGGGTGAAGCGGTTCCAATTTCGTCGAGGAAAATAGTTCCCCCGTTGGCTTGCAGGAATTTCCCCATCTTGTCGTGATTGGCTCCGGTGAATGCGCCGGCAACGTGTCCGAACAGCTCGCTCTCGAGCAATGAATCGGGCAATGCACCACAGGCAACTTCGACGAACGGCTTGTCCCGACGGTTACTCATCTGATGGATGGCGCGGGCGGTCATCGTTTTACCGGTACCGGATTCACCGAGGACAAGCACTGTCGTCCGCATGTCTGAAACGCTTTCGATCACGTCAAACATTTTCTGCATGCGATAGTCGTGTCCGACGATGTTTCCGAGACCGAACCGCTGATTGAAAGCTTGTTTCAACTGGCGGCTTTCATGGACGATCTGTTTTTGACCGAGAGCCCTGTTGATCGAGAAAGTCAGTTCATCGTCGACAACCGGCTTGGTCAAGTAGTCGAAGGCACCCAATCGAATGGCGTCAACGGCACTTTCGATTGTGCCGAATCCGGTAAGCAGAATGACCTGGGTTTCAGGAGCAGACTGGGTCGTCCATTCGAGCAGACGGAATCCATCCTGGTCGGGGAGATTCACGTCACAGATGACGGCGTCGAAGGAGTATTCTTTGATCCTCTGAATCGCATCCAGGCAATTCTCCGCGGTTTCAGTCCGGTGGCCAAGGCTGCGAAGGTAGTCGGCCATCGATTCCAACACCAGCGGATCATCATCAACAAGCAGAAGGGAACCATGATTCATCACTTGAGTACTTTTCAAAAAGAGGTCTTGGAACCTGTTATTTCTCAGCAAAATGCGAAGGTTTTCCACGGGAGGGCGAGGCTCCCGCCGAGCCGCGAAGCCGAGGCGTGTACTTCCTCGGCGGCTTGGCAGGAGCCTCGCTTTTCCATTGGATTTCGGGAAAAGCCTGTGTTCTGAAATTGCTGCCGAAACCGTTAAAACCAGAATTTCCGTTTGTGACGCGATTGCCATCTGCGGCATGCTGGCAAACATTTCCTGTTGGTCACGACGCAAACATAGGTCACCGTGGCGAGTCGTCAACATTTTTTGTCAACAATTGTTGCTAGAAAGCCTCAACATGCTTCTGTAACCGCAAATTGACCTGAAATTTCGAGTTGCGCTCTTCCCGAGAACGCGTCAATCAGCGAATCTGCTAGCGGACGCCGTTACCTTCGTTAGAATGAGAACGGTAGGTTATTCGAGCAGAAAGAATTTCATGAAAAGTCCAGTTGCGTTGCTGAGTCTCCTTGTCGGAGTCATCGCAATGTCGGAAGGCGGGTTGTTCGCCGCTGAAGCGGATGTCCTTCAGGTCCAGCAAAATCGGATTGACGTCGTTAAACGAGCCGCTCCGACAGTCGTCGCGATCTTTTCGCCAGACGGTAACGGTGGTGGCTCTGGGGTGCTGATCAGTGCCGATGGCTACGCGCTTTCGAACTTCCACGTCACCAGTGCCTGTGGCAACTTCATGAAGTGCGGGCTGAACGACGGCGTTCTTTATGATGCAGTCATCGTTGGCTATGACCCGACAGGTGATGTCGCCCTGATTAAGTTGCTGGGACGAAACGATTTTCCCTTTGCACCATTAGGTAACAGCGACGCGGTATCGGCGGGTGACTGGACTTATGCGATGGGGAATCCGTTTCTGCTCGCCACCGATTTTCAGCCGACAGTGACGTTTGGTATGGTGAGCGGAGTTCATCGCTATCAGTATCCAGCCGGGACATTTCTGGAATATACCGACTGCATTCAAGTCGATACGTCGATTAACCCGGGAAACTCGGGTGGCCCGCTATTCAATGCGTCTGGCGAACTGATCGGTATCAACGGACGAATCGCCGTTGAAAAGCGAGGTCGAGTTAACGTCGGGGCGGGATACGCGATTTCGATCAATCAGATTAAGCACTTCATGGATCAGCTTCGCGGTGGTCATATCGTTGATCATGCGACTTTGGGAGCAACGGTCCGGACGGGTACAGATCGAACAGTCCTGGTCGACTCGATCCTGGAATCGTCAGACGCCTACCGCCGTGGGCTGCGAGAAGACGACGAGATCATCTCGTTCGCGGGTCGACCGATCGGCAGCGTGAATCAGTTCAAGAATATCCTGGGGATTTATCCTAAAGGCTGGTCCCTGCCGCTGGTCTATCGAAGAGAAGGGAAGAAGCAAGAGATTTTCGTTGAATTACCCCCCCTGCACCGAAAGTCAGAACTCATGCAGCCGGAGGGTCCAAAGGTACCCAGACCACCCGGCCCCAAAAAGCCTGATCCGAACAAGCCCGAAGATCCCAAGTTGGCCGAAGCTGTTTTGCCGACGGAGGAAATTCCCGAAGAATATAAAAAGCTGTTCGTCAAAAAAACGGGCTATGCCAACTATTACTTTAATCAGCAGGAACAACAGCGCGTCTTACAAGGGCTTGAGCCCTTCGTCAGCTGGCAAGGGAGTCTGCAATCGAAATGGATCTTGAATGGCAAAACAGCCGATGGTGACAGTTTTCAAATCAAGTTGCTGCCCCAGGCTCTGACCGTTCAGTTCACCAAGCGAGCACCAGGCCTTCAAAACCTTGAAGGAGCCGACTTCATTGATGAACCGCCAGGTTCCGGAGGACTGCTCGCGGCGCTCTATCAATTCAAACTGCTGCTGAGCGAAGGAAAGGCCGCATTTAACCGGTTTTCCTATTACGGCAGCCAGCCACTTGACGGACGTGGAACGATGGTGGATGTGCTCGAAACCAAAAAGTCATCGATCGAATGTCGCTGGTACTTTTCCGTAAGCGACGGCGCGCTGGTCGGTTTTGATTCGTCACTGGGTGAAGAGGTTGATTCGTGCGAAGTTCGATTTCAGCAATATGGAGATTTCCAGGGTCGACGTTTCCCAAGCCGATTCTCTGTCCGATACGGTGACACTGCGTATGGAGTTTTTGAAGTACAAACGATCGACGTGACGGCAGCGAATGAAACACGCAACTAGATTGATTGTCGAGGATAAAAAGTCTGGTGCCAATGCTTGACCGTCCTCGGACAAGCAGTGCTCTTTGACTGGAAGAATGAGAAGACACTGCTTCTCCGGAAGCCTGTATAGACTGGAGACAAAGGTAACAGTTGTTCGGGGACATGGGTAACACCAAGTGGTTATTGTTTGGCTTTCTTTTATGAGGGTGCGAACGATG
>CAIULL010000143.1 GCA_903899985.1 uncultured Schlesneria sp. | reverse complement strand
TTTCGTGTTTCGCGATTTGAAGAGGTAAACCAATCACGAAAACACGAAAGTTCGAAACCACGAAAAAGAGAAAGGCGAATTTGAGGGAACTCGGGCGAAGTCAGGTGAAGTCAGGTGAACTTTTTCGCGAGGGAAACAACGGGAGAAGTCGCCAAAAGCCTATGAATTACGAGGAATGGTCGAAGTCGCGCGAACTCGGGTGAACTCTGACACCAGATTTCCTGGAACCATTAAGACGGCAGGGCGGAAGAGAAGATTATTAACCACGAAATACACTAAATACCGAAAAAACAGTCGAGGCGAGCCGGGATGCGTCAGCCCTTGGACTCATTTCTTCTGCAAAACCTTGCGTTGCGCGAAGAATTCAAAAGTGAGGACTACGAAGCGAAGAAGATTCCTTGGGCGACGTGATTCTCCATCCGGTCGCGGAGGTCAGGAATGTTGATGAGAAGAATTTAGCCACGGATGGCACGGATGGGCAGGGATAAGAGAGGGCAGAGAAATTGACCTGACTTTGGGATTTATCCGTGCCCATCCGCGTTATCCGTGGTTGAGATCCTGAATTGAACTCCATGTGAATCTGTGGAATCGCTGCGAATCAAAGACGTTGGTCTATCCTGAATTGTATTAATAGGTGCGAATTGGAGTTCATCCGTGGCGCGGTCTCTTTGCTTTGCGTCATACCTTTCGGAGCGAACGTTGATTCAATTGTGGTGGGCGAAGACGCTGGGAACGACGTGGAAATCGCGGCGAAGCTCAGACGTTTCGATTATCGCGAGGGTGTTGATGGACGGAGTAATCGGGAGAGTTCGTCATAAAGAGCGTCGAGCGTGGCGGGGACTGGGACGTTCTGGTCGATATGCATGGATGCGTCGACGGTCCGGTCGATTAATTGTCCAATCAGGCCCAGGGGATCTGGAAAAGTCTGGACTCGAGTCACAAACGGGATCACTTCTGGAATCGATTGATCGGAGTCGTTAGACGGCGTGTTAAATCTTAAAAGAGCTGCCCGGAAGAATTCGACTGTGAAGCGGATCAGCCATTGTCCGTTGATCCGTTGGACGGGTGTTTCCGTGCTGATTTTGGCAAGTCCTTCGAGCAGTAATTTGGAAAGACTCAAGCCACTGAATGCGGGTTGAGCTAACTGAGCATAAAGGAGTTTCCTCAGTTCCCGCAGTTCCGGTTCCAGCAACTGTCTGGCTGTCGAAAGGCTGCCTTCGCTCAGTGCGGAAGCGAATTTCGCATCCGCTTCCGACTCCACAAGATTCTGTTCCAGCAGCAATTTTTCGATATCACTGGTTTCCAATGAAGAAAATCGGACCAACTGGCAACGTGATCGAATCGTCGGAAGTAAGGCGTCCAGGTTCGAGGCGATCAGGAACAGGATGGCGCGATCGGGAGGTTCTTCCAATGTTTTCAGAAAGGAATTGGCACTTGCGTCGTTCATGGTGTCGGCATCGTCGACGATTGCGACTTTTCGCGATCCGGGTAGCGGTGCGAGCGACAAATCGTGGCATAATCCTTCCTGACCGCGACGTTCTTCCGATCCGACCAGCAACGCGATGGGAAGTTCTCGCTTCCCTTCGGGGCAGCCGACATACAGGAAATCGGGGTGTGCACCGGCGAGAAACGGCTTACAACCGGAACAATCGCCACAAGCTTCCAGAGGATCTTCACCAGGATTATGACACAGAAGCGATTGAGCCAGACGCCGGGCGAATTGCTGCTTGCCGATCCCTTCCGGGCCTACAAATAGATACGCCTGAGACAAGCGATGCCGCCGAATTGTGCGGCGAAACATTTCTTGTTGTTCCGCGTGTCCGCGTAAGGAAGTCCAGATCGACATGAGGTGTTCCGTTCCGAATAAACTGCGTCCGAAGATCGCATCTTATCGCCCGATGAATTGCGTTTGCCATCAACTTTAAAAAGAAGGGCGCAGGCGAGAAGCCTCCGTGACGGTGCTATTACCTGGCGTTTGCAAAAATCATTCAACGGGCGAGGGATTTACCTGTTCTGAACCCATCATGCGACGCGCGTAAACCGGCTGTGCCGGGTGGCTTACCTTGTTCAACGCGCGAGGGATTTGCCTATTCTGAACCCATCATGCGACGCGCGTAAACCGGCTGTGCCGGCCGGGTGGCTTACCTTGTTCAACGCGCGAAGGATTTACCTATTCTGAACCCATCATGCGACGCGCGTAAACCGGCTGTGCCGGCCGGGTGGCTTACCTTGTTCAACGCGCGAAGGATTTACCTATTCTGAACCCATCATACGACGCGCGTAAACCGGCTGTGCCGGACATTCGCACGATGGGAGTCTTGTTGCTAGAATTAGAGACATTCATTTTTGACAACCAAAGGGAATCGAGTTTCTGGCTATGACTGACCGTCGCAACCTGTTTAACAAAGTTTGGGATCTTCACACTGTTCGTTCGCTGGCTGGCGGGCAGACGCAACTTTTTATCGGACTTCATCTGATTCATGAAGTCACCAGTCCTCAGGCGTTTTCCATTCTGCGGGACCGAGGCCTGACGGTTCAGTACCCAGATCGGACACTGGCGACCGTCGACCACATCATTCCAACGGATGTTCAGCTAAGACCGTTCGCCGATGGTCTGGCGGAAGAAATGATGTCGGCCATCGAAAGGAATTGCCGCGATTTCGGAGTTCGGCTGTTTAATCTCGACGACAAGCGACAGGGTGTGGTTCATATTGTCGGTCCGGAACAGGGGCTGACGCAGCCAGGGATGACCATTGCCTGCGGGGACAGCCATACGAGCACGCATGGTGCGTTCGGCTCGATCGCTTTCGGTATCGGGACCAGTCAAGTCGCTGATGTTCTGGCGACTCAGACGCTGGCACTCAGCAGGCCAAAAGTCAGGCGGATTGAAGTGACGGGAAAGTTGCGTCCTGGCGTTTACGCCAAGGATGTGATCCTGCACATCATTCGCAAGCTGGGCGTGCAAGGGGGCGTGGGTTATGCCTATGAATACGCAGGCGAGGTTTTCGATCGGATGTCGATGGAAGAACGGATGACGGTCTGCAATATGAGTATCGAAGGGGGTGCTCGCTGCGGTTACATCAATCCTGATCAGACGACCGTGGATTATGTACGTGGGCGTCCGTTTGCTCCACAGGGGGCTGATTTTGACCGTGCGGCTGCGTGGTGGTTGAGTCTTGCCTCGCCGAAGGATGCCGAATTTGACGACTACGTCACCTTCAACGGGAGTGAGATTGAGCCGACCGTGACATGGGGTATCAATCCCGCTCAGTCGGTTGGCGTCAATGAGACACTACCCGCACTGGCGACCTTCACAAACGACGACCAGAAGGGGATTCGCGACGCGTTCGAGTACATGGATCTGAAGGAGCATCAGCCGATCCGTGGACTGAAGATCAATGTCGCGTTTATTGGTTCGTGTACGAACGGCCGGATCTCGGATCTGCGCGAAGCGGCGTCGATTGCCAAGGGGCGGCATGTGGCGACAGGCGTTAAGGCGCTCGTTGTTCCGGGATCACAACAGGTTCGCGAGCAGGCAATTTCAGAGGGTTTGGACAAGATTTTCGAAGCAGCGGGATTCCAATGGCGCGAGGCGGGTTGTTCGATGTGTCTGGCGATGAACCCCGATAAACTTCAAGGCCGTGAGGTGTGTGCTTCATCCAGCAACCGAAACTTTAAAGGGCGTCAGGGTAGTCCGACCGGTCGGACATTGTTAATGAGTCCCGCGATGGTTGCTGCCGCTGCGATTTCTGGCTGCGTCAGCGACGTGCGAGAATTACTCTGACCTGATCGATCCAAGACTGAAGTCAAATTGTTTTCCAAAGGATTTCCATGAACACGAACGGAATGGATCGACGCGAGTTTCATCAATTGAGCCTGGCCGCACTGACGGGTGTCATCGCCGGGGTGACCGTTGGCTGTAATGATGCCAAGCCTCCCGCAAATAATGCTGCGACGGCTCCGGCGACACCTGCGAGTTCGCCGAGTGCTGGCGGGGTGACTCTCAGTGCTAACGCCGAAGCGTATATCATGGATGAGCCTCATACGTGTCGTGGGCTGAATTCGTGTAAGGGGCTCGGTCGAGACAAAGACAATGCCTGTGCAGGCCAGGGGACGTGTGCGAGCATTGCCGATGCGAGCTGCGGTGGCAATAACGAGTGCAAAGGGCAGGGGGGATGTGGTGCTAATCCCGGTATGAACGAGTGCAAGGGACAAGGTGGTTGTCACATCCCGTTGATGGCGTCCGCCTGGGACACGGCTCGTAACGCTTTTGAAACCGCGATGAAGAAAAATGGAAAAGAGTTCGGAGCGGCCCCGCCGAAGAAGAAGAAATAATGAGCTTCGATGACGATCGTTCGTCTCGATGTTTTCATCGTGTTACTTGCGAATTTGCTAGTAGATTTCGAAGGCTGTTTTTGGTTAAGCGGAGTCCCTGTGTCATGTCACTTTTGCGACGTTGTTTTCTGAGCTTGACGATTATCGTAAGTCTGTTCAGTGTCGTTATCGAGAGTGCGTCGGCACAAGGGACGGCCCCCCCAGCGGCCTTGCCAACGAACGTTGTAAAGCAGTCTCGGCCTTTTTACGTCGAAGGGACGGTCGTGGTACTGTTGATGGCCGCGGCGGGGTTCGCCGTTTGTCGATCCAGTCGCCGGGTTTGAACCAGTCGCGTAATGAATGTTGCTCGCAAGTCTTGCCGAATCGTGGTGACGGGAATCGGACTCTGTACGCCGTTCGGGCCGGATCGTGAGTCCTCCTGGCAGGGGCTGTTATCGGGACGAAGCGCAACCCGTTGGTTGGAGGCTCCGCAGTGGACAGACAATACTCGAATGGCGGGTGCACCGGTCTGTCTGCCGGAAGACCGCCCGTTTCGACATCGCGAGCCGATTATCGAGCTTGCGTTGACGACCGCAAACGAATCTCTGCGTGACGCTGGACTTGAGCATCGGTGGCTTGAGCGACACTGTGTCGGAGTTGTGTTTGGAACGAGTAAAGGGGGATTTCATACATTCTCACGATTGATGGCTGACCAGCGTCTGGATGCGTCGAATTCGAGCCGGGTTGATCCCAGCGAAAATTCTGCGGACTGGTTAGACGTCTTTCCGAACCGAGCTGCAGCCGCGATTGCGGGACTGGTGGGCGGCTACGGCCCGGTGCTTTGTCCGATTGCCGCGTGTGCTACGGGACTTGCGGCGTGCCTCCGCGGTGCAGAACTGATTCAGAATGGTGATTGTGATATCGCGTTAGTAGGAAGTGCGGATGCGTCATTGCAACCAGCGCTGCTCGGTTCATTCCGTCGGTTAGGGGTCCTGTCGCGAGAGGCTGACGACCCGTCGCGTGCCTGTCGGCCGTTTGACCGTCATCGTACCGGGTTTGTGATCGGTGAGGGGGCCGCGTGCCTGGTTCTGGAGCGGCTCGATTCCGCATTGAAGCGTGGCGCTCGTTGTTACGCGGAGTGGCTCGGTGGGAAGATGTTGTCCGACCCGCACGGGTTAACTCAACTTGATCCTTCCGGAACGTCCTTGCGAAGGCTGCTGGCAGACCTCAGATCACTGACATGGCGAAATCCTGACTATCTCAACCTGCACGGAACCGGAACGGCTGCTAACGACGTGGTCGAGTGCCAGGCGATCCGAGCGGTATTTGGTACCGAGGCTGAACAGTTTGACTGCTCCAGTCTGAAGGGAGGGATGGGACATTTACTCGGAGCGGCGGGAAGTGTGGAATTAGCAGCAACAGCTCTTTCCATTCGAGATCAAATTGTCCCCCCCACAGTGAATCTTGTTGAGCCCGATTCCGAATGCATGTTGAATCACACGTCTGGCAAGCCAAAACTGCGGTCTATTGATCATGCGTGGAAACTATCGATGGGTTTTGGAGGACACCTTGCGGGCGTTTGCCTGCGAAGACTCGAGTCAGCTGGCGCGGGCTTCGCCCGGAATTCAATCCGTGGGTGAAACGTCTTCCAAACCGAAAGTAGGTGCGTTGATGGACTAAGCGGTGTTTCAGGAGCCTCGTGCTCGGTCGCTCGGCACTTCACAGGAATTCGAGTAGCTGAGTTTTCAATCATCTGTTAAAAACAGTCTGCGTCTGCCCGGAGTCGCTCCGATTCCGCTGTCTTTGCAGGCTGATGAAATCTTGCAAAAGATCGAGGTCTGTACAGACCGGCGGAGTCGATTAAGTTGTCGCCGAATTCGGTTCATTTCGTCATGGAAGACGTACTATGTTCCGCGGGTCTATGCCAGCGTTGACGATTGTGGTATTTGGGATTGGAATCGGAATTGGGCTGTCCTGGAGCCGCGGATTGATTCCACTGACGCTTAGTCCCGCGAAGAGTGGCTCACTGAGCATTGAAGAAACTCAGCATGAGCCCTTGCCGCTGCCCAACCCAGTTAAGACAGCCTCCGCTCGTAGCGTTAAAGTTGCCATAAATGATACGACTCCCGATGATCCCGCTGTGTTCGAGCAACAGTCCGAGCCGGATTCGAGCGTTGCCCTGGCAGTGACCTCGAGAGCAAATAATGACAGCGATCACACGCATGTCATCCCCGCGAGTCGATTCGCAGAAACCGAAAAGGCTGTTGCTTCCGAAGCATGGGATCAGGACGGAAGTTCCGAGCATCGACGGACGGGTACTCGTTTACGGGAGCAATCCAAGGCACAGCTGGATCCACCGTCTGAAGATCCTAATCGGCAAGAAGTGAAACGTCGCAGCCCTGTGACTGTGGTCGCTCATCAGGATCCCTCTGAAGGATCTCATGATGCCCGTGAGACGACGCCAACGAATCCTGTAACACCTCAAGAGCAACTCGCTGCTGCCGAAGAGAAAATCGCAGCGGGGGAAACCATGGCCGCACATCGAATTCTGTCAAAGCTCTACTGGAATCATAAGGATTTTCGATCCCGGATTCAGGAACTGATCGATGGCACGGCCAAGACGATTTTCTTCCAGTCGCAGCCGCATTTTATTGAGCCTTATGTGATTCAGTCTGGCGAGCGGATGGAAGTTATTGCGAAGAAATACCAGCTCTCGTGGGAATATCTCTCAAAGTTAAATCGAACAGAACCTCGACGAATTCAAGTTGGACAGAAACTGAAAGTCGTAAAAGGTCCATTTGCTGCCGTTGTTGAGCTACGCGACTTCGCTTTGACGATTCACCTGCATGGATACTATGTCAAACGTTACCCCGTATGTATTGGCAAAGATGGTTCATCGCCTGTAGGAAAGTTTGCCGTGCTGAATAAAGTCGAGAATCCCCCTTACACCGGCCCAGACGGAAAGGTAATTTCAGCCGACGATCCTTCAAACCCCCTCGGCGAACGCTGGATCGATCTCGGTGACAGCTACGGCATTCACGGAACGATCGATCCAGATTCCATCGGGAAAGCCGAATCACGCGGCTGTATTCGCCTGGCAGATCGTGAAGTCATCGAGGTCTATAATTTTCTCGTAAAGGGTTCCGAAGTTGTCATCCGCAAATGACGGATCAACAAAAAGGTTAGAATCTCGCGACTGGGCAATTGACTGAATCCGCAAGTGGGTTCCGTTTCGTCCCGATCGGGCGAGGCGACAGCCGCTTCCCGACTTCTTATCGAGTCGCCGCAGGGTCCAGCTTATTTTCGATATTCATCGAAGATGACGGAAAAAAGTCCGACAACAAGCCACCTTTACGACCTTCACCGGATATTCCAACAATTCTGTTAATGCGGACTGTGCTGGTTGTCCGATACTACCGACAAGCCTTACTCTCTCAGCCAGCCCGGAATCGGGTCATGCGGTAACTCTTCTGCCGCCGATACTGATCGTGCGAGTTTCGCGATGTGCACCATTATCAATGGTTATACATCGAAGGATCTCTGCGCGACGCAGAGCACAATGTATCGGTAATGCCACGGACGGCAATATTGGCAAGGATGCATCCCATGCGGTGGAGGCGATCGATCCGATGGATCAATGCGTTGTTGATTTCCAGCGCCCTCGTTGGTTGTCGCACCGCAAAACCCGTTTCCTACCTGGGAGACGCTCAGCTTCAGGATTATAAAAACCGAACTCTGGCCATTGAGTATCCGAATGTCGATCAGCCGACATCGGAACAAGTGGTTGAGTCTCAACGGCCGCACACAGTTCGCGACCGGCATCAGGACGAGGTTTGGGAAATGTCGTTGATGCAGGCTGTTCACCTGGCCGTGCAGAACAATAAACTGATTAGAACTCGTGCCAGTAACGCGACGCTCCTGCAGAATCCAGCACAAAACCCGTCGGTTTACGACACGGCCATTCGTGAATCGGGTTTTCTCTACGGTAACCGCGGTGTCGAAGCTGCACTTGCCGATTACGATGCCACGTTTACCAGTGCCATCACCGGCGGAAACAATCTGAACGTAACCAATTCGGTTTCACCGTTCAATTCATCGGGAGCCGGGTTCGTTCTTAATCAGGGGACGACCCAGTTCACATCGGCCCTGGCGAAAACGTTTGCAACCGGTGGTTCGGTCTCGTTAAATAACAACTGGAATTATCTCGGGTCGAATCAGCCAAACCTGCTGTTCCCCAATAGTTATACGAGTCTGGCCCAAGTGCAGTTTACGCAGCCATTATGGGCGTACGGCGGCGTTGAATATAACCGTATCGCGGGTCCTGCTCGGGCCGGCCTGGGTGGCGTGACCGGTGTGTCTCAAGGTGTCGCCATTTCCCGAATCAACACGGACATTTCGATTGCCGATTTTGAAAACTCGGTCGTCACAATGGTCAAGGACGTTGAGGATCTTTACTGGGAATTGTATCTCGCGTATCGACAATTTGCGGCAGACAACGCGAACAGGGAAAGTGCCTTACGAACGTGGCGCGAAGTGAAAGCCAAGATGGATGTCGGTGCAACAGGTGGTAAGGCCAGCGACGAAGCTCAGGCACGAGAGTTTTATTTTCAAAGTCGAGCTAACGTCGAAAATGCATGGGGACGCATCCTCGCTGCGGAGAACGATTTTCGAAAGCAGCTTGGTTTGCCAGTCAACGATGGAAAGATCATTCGGCCTGCCGACAATCCCCTCGAAGGTGAGTACATCGCGCAATGGGAAACCATTATGATCGACGGGCTGACAAGACGACTGGAACTTCGTAAACAAAAGTGGCAGATCAAGAGTTTGCAGCTTCAGGTAAAAGCTGCTGAGAGTGTCGTGAACCCACAGCTCAACCTCGTTTCGTCGTATCAGCTCAATGGATTTGGCCACAACCTACTCGGGCCGACCACTGGAGGTTCCAACGATCCGAGTGGGTTTTATAACAGCTCGTA
The DNA here is from genome assembly GCA_903899985.1 of uncultured Schlesneria sp. Taxonomy (GTDB): domain Bacteria; phylum Planctomycetota; class Planctomycetia; order Planctomycetales; family Planctomycetaceae; genus Schlesneria. The sequence continues at coordinate 19,802 of CAIULL010000143.1, read as the reverse complement.
CGGAGCGCTGGTTCGCGGGGATCAGACGGGGTGGAACGTTGGGATGCAATTCGCAATGCCCTTGGGTTTCCGCGCCGCTCGGGCACAGTTGCACAATCTCGAACTGCAGTTAGTGAAAGCTCGCGCCGCCCTTTCGGCTCAAGAACTGGATATCAGTCATGAACTGGCGGATTCAATCCAGAAGATTGATCTGGCCTACATGACTTCTCGGACTTATCTCGATCAGAAGATCGCTTCTGAGCGACGAGTACAGGCGGTGCAGGCCGAGTACGATGCCGGGGTGAGTGGTGCCACACTCGACCTGGTCCTGCGTGCTCAGGCAAGTAATGCCACGGCAGAAATTGCTTACTACACCTCGCTGATCAACTACAACAAAGCCCTGACCGAACTGCACCAGCGACGGGGGACATTGCTGGAAAACGACGGGATCAATCTCGCCGAAGGTGAGTGGAATTCTGCCGCTCAACAAGACGCCGTTCGACGCGCCTGGGCTCGCAGCTTCGCGTTCCCGGCGAAACATCTGGCAACGGCACCCGAAGAGCATGCGTCGCCCGTACCGTATCCTAAAACGGATATCTATCCTGGAGTCAACCATGACTGGGGTAGTGATGGTAGCGAAATCATGGATTTGCCTTCGCCAACTCCGTCTGACGACTCAACGACATCAGACAAGTATGATCCACAGCCAAACTAAAATAACGTTTGGTAGCAAGGCAAACATGAATCGGATGGTCTTGTCGCGAAGACCATCCGATTTTCATGATTTCTCTCAGTCTGCCAGAATCGATGTTCAAGCAGAGCAACATTGCCTGGCGTTCTGTTACTTCTTAAACATCGAGTCTTTCGCGTCGCCGCGTGACAAGAGGTACGCCAGCAGATCCAGCACTTCGTTCTCGTTGAGCGGTTTGAGCAAATCCTTAGGCATCAGCGAAACAGAAGAAAGCTGCCTGGATTCGATTTCGTCATTCTTTAATGTCACGAGCTTTGTCGAATCTTCAGGATCGATCAGCAACGTAATCGAATCAGCGGTTGCTGACACAACTCGGCCCGAATACGTTTTTCCATCTTTGGTTTCGACGAGCGTGGTCTTGTACTGATCCGACACGACCTTGCTCGGGTCAATAATTGATTCCGCCAAATCCTTAAACGTGAATCGTCCGGCCGCTTGCGTCAGGTCATGCCCTGTTGAACCACCGTCACCACCGAAACGATGGCAGACGACGCACCGGGCTGCTTTATACATTTTTTCGCCGTTCTTGAAGTCACGGCCTTTCATTTGTGTTGCAGACAGGGCTACTAGCTCATCGAGCGAATAGTCTTTGCCGGGACCCGCTGGCTTGGGTAATTCCGGTGCCTTGTAAGCTTTGCGAACACCAGACGCTTCGAGAATAACCCGTTCGTTCTCGGGAATCGATTCGAAAGCCGCGTTCTCAATGTTCGTGAGAAATTTCTGATAGCTGGCACCACCCGCCCAGGAATGAGCCTTTTCGAACCACGAGAAGTAGGTCTTTCGATCCGCCATTGACCAGGCCGGCGTCGTCGTCTGCACAGCGATACCGTTTGTCGTCCCACTTTCGGTTCGATAAGACTGCTTCAGGTTTCTCAGGACGAAGGCATAATGATACTGCTGTAGATCAGGTTGGTTTGCCATCATGACTTCGATCGACTTGCCGAATTGCTTATTCCGTGAAGCCACGTCACCGAAGTCCGACTTCTGGATGACTCGTTCTTTTGCCAGCAACGGAACGATCTTGCTGGTTGCTCCCGGTGAGTTCACGAAAACCGTGAGCGTCGCAATTTCTCGATTCAACGAATCAAAGGGAGTTGGAAAGACGGCATCCAGACGGGCACCAAGCTTCGCCTTGGCGGCAATGACCTGTTCCGACTTTTCATCGCTCGGATGACTCAATCGGATGAATGCCAGTTGCAAGGCTCGTAACATTCCCAGTTGTTGAGGCTGTGATAATGAAAAGACGTCCAGGTTGCCAAGCGATTTAAGAATCGGCAGCAGCAGTGGAGACTCCCCTTGTCGGGCCAGTCCGATGCAGCCTGTAATGACCGTGTCGGCGTCCTTCGAACTGAGAACCTTGTCCTGCCACAGTTCCAGCGGGAGTCGTTCCAGTGCCACTCGGGCCGCATATCGGATATGTCGATCGGCATGGCCCAGATAGGGAAGAAGGAATCCCGCAGCTTGAGACGGTTGATCGACAGTCGTGTGATACGCTTCGATTTTTCGACGAAGTGCTCGCAGTTCGGCATCACGACTGTCACGCGGATCGACAGGTGCGGTTGATTCTTTACCGACATAGGTCACGCGAAATAACTCGGACTGAGTGCCACGTCCACCGGTCGTAAAGTACAGCGATCCATCCCGGTGAGCGACGACGTCGGTCAATGGAAGTGGAGTTCGTGACAAGAATTCTTCTTTTGTCGCCTGGTAGCTTGCACCACTTGGTTCGATATGGACGGCATACATCGTCCCGAAGGTCCAGTCACAGATGAACAGGGCCTTCTGGTACTTTCCAGGGAACTTCGTTCCGTATCCAAACTCGACGCCGACTGGTGAACCGGGTCCAACATGCACAAGGGCTGGCAGACTATCGGGGTAGTATTCTGGCCATTTGCCGGTTCCGCTTCGCCAGCCGAATTCGCTTCCGCTGGTTGCATGCACAACCCGAGTCGGTCGATACCAGGGAGATCCCATGTCCCATTCCATGTCAGCGTCATAGGCAAAGATTTCTCCGTCGGCGTTGAAGGCAAAATCGTATTGATTGCGGTAGCCGGACGAAACAACTTCCCATGTTTTCCCTTCGGGATCGATCTTGGCGATCCAGCCTCCGGGAGCCAGAATTCCGACCGCATGCCCACCCGCGTCCCATTGACGTGGAAGAAGCAGATCCTCATCCCAGTTGGGGACGAGTCGACTGGTGACCCCTTCAGGAAGTGTGGCTCGTAATTGTTCAGAGCGGACACCACCCATTGTCTGTGGCGGAGCATTCAGTTTGACTTCGAATGGTAGTTTCGTGTGATTTCCTGCATCGACGTAAATGGACTTGCCGTCTGGCGAAAGTCGTAAGGCATGTGGGCCGTGTTCACCCCCACCCGGAATGTCGCGAATCTTAACCACGTCGTCATACTGGTCATCACCGTTGGTGTCTTTGCAGCGGTATAAACCTGTGGGGACAGACCCTCCGTTGATCATGACGTAAAGGCTGTCAAACGCATAAAGCAGCCCCTGCGCACCTGACATCCGCTTCCCTTCGAACTGAATGTCCAGTGGTTCAACTTTGGTCGGTTCCTGGGTCCCCAACGGCGACGGAGTCACGCGGAACAAACCCAGCTTGCCTTGATCGCTGACGATCAATCGGCCTTTCGGATCGGTCGTTAAATTGACCCATGACCCCAGTTCCTCTTTCGGAACGGTGAAAAGTCGTTCGACCTGAAAACCAGGAAGCAAGTTGAAGAGGTCACGGGCTTCTTCGACCGTTAAATCGGCGAGCATCCCTTTGCCACCCGGATGGTCTTCCAGCGTCGGATATGTGATTCGCGGTGCGGCCGTCTCTTTCGAGTTTCGCTTATCTGCCACCTTCCACGATTCATCGGTCACAAGAACGCGGACCTTGCCGTCGTTTCCCGTAATCACCAGCTTCGCCACGAATCCAGCGGGGCCACCGGAATTCACAACTTCGGCTTCGATGACATTCTCTCCATCCTTAAGATAGGATTTGATGTCCAGTTGCTCGGGGCGGTTGAAGTTGTCGCTCGATGCAACCTTTTTTCCATTCACGTAAATGGTCATTGCGTTGTCACATGTGGCACGCAGCCACGCCGACTTTCCCGTTCCCGGAAATGTCGTTCGGACAACGTAATTCTTGTTCTCGTCGGCACCCCAGATCCATTTCGGTACTGGGCCGTCTTTGAAGAGCAAAGGGGAGACTGCGGGAGCCGTTGGCTTATCCGGAGTGGCCTGGCCAGCCGCCGGAGCGACCTCTGGCAATTGTGTGTAGTTCTTTCCGTCAGTGGTGTCGGCAGCAAGGGAGAATAAAGATCCCGTTAATACCGAAAGAGCGGCCAGACCGCACAAGCGAATTACTCGAAGGGACATCGACTTTGGATCCTTACAAACGTGAGGTAGATAAATAAGTGCTTTGTCGATCAATTTGTATTTGGGGTGCCATTGCTTGACCGTCCTCGGTCAAGCAGTGCTTTCTTCCGGCAGGAGGAGAAGCCATTGCTTGCCTGAAGATTCCGATGCAGCGGTACAGGATACTAACTTAGACGTTTGGCAACGTACCAGTGAGCTACGAACTTTTCACGGTCTCTAACAACCGCGAAATGATGTTTTCAACTGTCTGACCAGCAGCCTCGGCACGGTAGTTAATCAGGATACGGTGCCGGAGCACGGGGGCGGCCAGGGCACGGATGTCATCCCAGGTCACGTTCGAACGGCCAGACAGCAGCGCACGTGCCTTACCGCCGAGAACCAGATACTGCGCGGCGCGCAAACCGGCTCCCCATGAAACCCAATCATTGATGAAATCGGGCGAACCAGGTTGATTCGGACGCGAGGCGGCTGCAAGGCGAACGGCGAAACGGACGACGTCTTCCGCCACGGGAACCTGTCGAACGAGAGCGTGGATCTGCTGGATATCGAGCCCGGTGAATAAGGCTTCAATTGATTCCGGCCGGGCCGATGTTGTCCGTGCCACAACCGCAACTTCGTCATCCTCGGGCAAGTAGTTGATGACAACATTAAACATGAACCGGTCAAGCTGTGCTTCGGGAAGCGGATAAGTTCCTTCCATCTCGATGGGATTTTGTGTCGCCAGGACGAAAAACGGTTCCTCTAACACATATCGCGTCCCTGCTGCAGTCACCTGATGTTCCTGCATGGCTTCAAGCAAGGCGGCTTGAGTCTTCGGCGGGGTTCGGTTGATTTCATCTGCCAGGAGGACGTTGGTGAAAATCGGTCCTTTGACGAAGACAACTTGCCGACGTCCCGATTCATCCTGTTCGAGGATCTCAGTCCCCGTAATGTCTGCCGGCATCAGGTCTGGTGTGAATTGAATCCGCTGAAACTCCAGATGAAACACCTGGGCGATCGATTTGACCAGCAATGTTTTCGCCAGACCTGGTGCCCCGGTGATCAAACAATGACCGCCGGCGAAGAGGGAAATCAAAAGCTGCTCAACAGCTTCGGACTGACCGACGATCGTCTTCGCCAATTCGGCCCGAATCCGTTGACGGCCTGTTCGAACCAGTTCGAGGACTCGCATCTCGTCATCGTCGGCGGGGGATAAACTCGTCACGTTCACAAGGGACTCCGGCTGCGGTTTGTTTTTTGAAAAAATGAGTTCAATGAGTCATCGCGTAGAAAATAATATTGATTCCTAACGGATACGCTTTCTTTTCAGAGAATTCGGTGAAGTACCACGGGTCTTCCCCTTCACGTTCCCAGCCATCGCCAAGATCCGTGTTGTGGCAAATAATCGCCATCATCCGACCTTTGTCGTCAAAGATACCCCGATAATGGGGTGTCTTTGCATCTTCACGTTCCCACGTTTTGCCCGTTGACCGCCCGTCAATCGCGACCCCGATGGCCGGAATCTGTGGCTTTTCTTTCAGATCGTAAATGCCGTGAAAGATGGCGTGATCGAGTGGAAGTTCAATGGGTTCCCGATCCGGGAAGACCTGCTTGATTGTCTGATAGAAGACTCGCCATTCTTCTTCACCCCAGAAGTCGTCGACCATCAGAAATCCGCCATTCAGCAGATATCTTCGCAACGCCGCGATTTCATCAGGGGCAAGATAAATTCCGCCCGGTTCGATCAGGTAAATAAACGGGTAGTGAAACAGATCGGGATCGGTCAGCCGCATGATCCGCCCGTTCGGATCAACTTTCAAAGAAGTCAACTGCTGTAGACGATAGGAAAAATTGAGATCGGCATCCGGAAAATCGGTCAGCCATGAGCCCGGACGCCTCGTCGAGTCATATTCGATCCGCACAAACGTAAAGACATCGTCTTTGAAAGCTGGGTCGACGTCCCACAATGGGACACCGTTCCGGTTGTCAGGGACTGCCGTTTCCAGCCGTCCACCGAACCGTCGCTGCAATCCTCGGTTCTGTCCGTGCGTCAGCCCGATCGCGCTGATGACTATCACGAGCATGGCGAAGATGCTGATCGGAGGAATGACACGTTTCATCGTCAGAACCCTACTTTTTTTCCCGGTATGCTGGATTGCCGGGGCGGATTTGGTTTTTGTTGACCGGTCTGGTGTTTAGTACCTGCTCTGCATCGGCAGGTTCAGAGCGAACGATCTTTAACAGCAACTTTTGCGCTTCACGATATCTTGGCGCGGCTTCCAAGGCAGCCAGAACATTCTTCTTTGCGTCTGGCAAACCGTTTGCGTCCAGCAGTTTTGCCAGGCGGAAATGAGCTTCCGCAGGATCATCAGGATCCATCAGCAGCCATGCTCGTAAGCCCTTGATGGCATCGTCAACGTTACCGAGTTGCTCGCTGGTAGAAGCGCGGGCTTTCTGAGCCTGGGGCAACAGAGGGTTCACTTCCAGCAGCCGCTTCACGCTGATTGACGCAGCGGGCCAATCCTGGGCCCTGGTTTGTAATTCGATCAATCGAAGCAAGGCCGATTTGGCGTCGTCTGTGTGTGAAATGTATTGCTCAAGAACTTTTCGTTCGTCGTCCGGCTCATTCAATTCACGGTGGATCGCAGACAGCAACACATATGCGCTGTCGAGTCCCGTCTGCTCAGGATACAGATCGATCAGTTTGGCGAGCGACTTTTTGGCTTTTGCAAACTCTCTCTTTGAAATCAACTGGTCCGCAAGCATGGTCAACCCCTGGATGCTGGCGGGATGATCGTCGACCCATCTCTCAAGTCGGTCAGGATCATCATCGTCTTTAATTGCCGACAGATCGTATTGTTCCCAGTCGAGATCGGGGGCAAGCCGCCGAGCCATCTCGATGGCATAATCTCGAAACTCCATATCAATCTGATTCAGTGACGTCGTGTGCCGCGCGATCGCCTCGTCGACCGGAATCCCCACCGCCAGATCATCGAGGATTTTCTTGAGGGATTCGATGCCGTACTTCTCGACCAGATATTCCACAAGTAACGAGGACTGGAAATAGGCGAACTGAAGATCTTCAGGCTTTTCAGGTCGCAGGAACGAACCACTCATTTCTCGAACAGAATTGACACCTCGATCGAGAATCCGCTTGCGATGCTTGGGACTCATTCTCTGGCCCCATGTTGGCGATGCCTGACGTTCTTCATAGACCGAGATCCCTTCGCTCAACCAGCGAGGCATTCGGTTTCTGGTTTTCTCTAACGTCACCACATGACAAAATTCATGCCATAAGACAGACTGCCAGTTTGAGGGAGTTTCTTTCTGCGAAGCCGGACTATTGGCCGTAATCACTTTTCCAAAGCAGACACCGAGAAACCCATCCGCTCCCGGGAGTCCAAACGTTCTGACGGCGAAATCATTTGGGTCGGGGAAAATTTCGACTGTAATCACGTCCTTCAATTCAAGGCTATATTTCGGACATAAGGTCTGTTTGGCACGCTGTAAAAGCAGCAGCACGTCCGAACCGTAAATCGACGCTTCTTTGGCTTCCATTCGCAGGCGGAATCCGTCCCCTTCGAGCGTTGTAAACTTATCGAGCTCATCCCGTAGTTGAACGAGATTAAAGACGTGGACGTCATAAGCGTCGTACTTCAGTGCCGCGTCGCTCAATTTCCAACCTTCGTCCTCTTCACCCAGCCGTAACAAATCCTGGGCAAGTTGAACTCGCGCCGGCTGGTAGTCCGCAGCAAATTGAAGAGCAGTTCGCTGATGGGCCGCCCCTTCTGCGAACCGGTATTTCTGTGACAGCTTTCGGCCGATCAGGTGATCCACGGCGGGATTCTCAGGCCAGGGCTTGAGGGCCCTGTTGCGAAACTCGGTTTCCTTGTCCTGGTGATTATCGAGATGCGCCAGCACGGAATTGTATGCCCAGCATAAAGGACAATCCTTGTTGACCTTCAATGCCTCATCAAGCATTTTCGCGGCATCAGCATATTGCTCCGAATCGATTGCGTGGTCGACGCGGTGGATCATTGCGGGAAGATGATGGGGATTCAGTCGTAACGCCTCTGACAAATGGTGAGCGGCTAAAGGGGGTTGCGATCTTTCCAGTGCTCGTGAAAGTCCAAAGTGGATGTCAGGGTCTTGAGGATGTGCCTTGATACCCGCTTCAAACGTCTCTGCCGCCAGGGAAAAATCCTTTTTCGAAAGTGCCATTTCGCCACTGGCGAGAATGGCACCGCGATGCGACGGACTCACTTTAAGAGCCCGATCATAAAAGACTTCAAGAACCTGACGGGCGTCGGCACCAGTCGCGACGGCCACTCGGCCAAGAGCCACCAGGCTGTCAGCGTCGCCGTTGTAGCGCCAGGCAGCGCGGCCGACAACATCGGCGATTTCCGCTTGCCAGATCGTCCCTTGCATGACATTGCCAGATAACCGCGCGGGTTCGATTCCCGCCTGTCTCAAACGAACACTCCACGCATATCGTGTGAGCCCGGCCGAAATCGTTTCGTAGGCCTCTTTATAAAGGCCGGAATTCAATTCCGCTTCGGATTTGAAGAGATAAAAATCTTCGCCGAAGGCTCGTTCATCGATTGCTTTGCCAGCAACCTTAATACATTCGGCGTAGTCACCTTTGATCAGCAGCTTGCGAGTCTCTTCGACGTCAGCGGCGACCGCATGAAATGCAAAGCCAAGAACTGAAATGAGACTGACGAGAATTCTGGCCGGGAAGTAGCGGGAACAACCCCGCAGTGAGTGACAAGTACCAGCGGCCAACGACATTCGCGGATCTCCTGATGGACTCATTGGAGTATAGCGATCCGACGTTCTCGTTCACAGTAAAGGGGATAAGGCAAACAGCGGTGGCAAAAACCACCGCTGTTTGAAAACTCGATTCGACCCGGTGACAGGCAATTACCGATTTCGGCGAGACCTTGGCACCCGGCGTGACGATTAATATTCCTTGGCGTTAATCCACTTCATCATGCGTCGAAGTTGCTTGCCGGTCTCTTCGATCTGGTGCGTTCGTTCCCGACGCTTAATCGCCTGGAATGTTGGCTGATTGGCTTTGTTTTCCAGAATCCATTCACGTGCGAACTGGCCAGTCTGGATTTCATGAAGAATCTTCTTCATTTCGGCCTTGGTCTGGTCGGTCACGATACGTGGTCCACGCGTGTAGTCACCGAATTCGGCGGTGTTCGAAACACTGTATCGCATGTAGTTGAGGCCACCCTGATAGAACAGGTCGACGATCAGCTTCAGTTCGTGCATACATTCGAAATAGGCCATTTCTGGTTGGTAGCCAGCTTCGACCAGCGTTTCGAACGCTGCTTTAATCAGGGCGCTGACGCCGCCGCACAGCACGACCTGTTCACCGAACAAGTCGGTTTCGGTTTCTTCGGCGATCGTCGTTTCGATCACGCCACCGCGAGTGCCGCCAATCCCCTTCGCGTAAGCCAAGGCCAATTTTCGGCTTGTTTCGGAAGCACCTGGGGTTAAAGCGATCAAGCTGGGAACGCCCCCACCCTTTTCATATTCGCTGCGAACAAGGTGACCTGGACCCTTCGGGGCAACCAGAGCGGCGTCCGTTCCAGCCGGTGGAATGACCTGTCCAAAATGCATGTTGAAACCGTGCGAGCACATCAGCAATGCGCCTGGCTTCAGATTCGGCTTGATTTCGGTGCGGTAGATGTCCCCCTGAACTTCGTCAGGCAACAGAATGTTGACCAGGTCGCTTTGCTTCACCGCTTCGGCGATGGAAACGGGCTTAAAACCGTGGCTGACAGCCAGGTCATAGTTCTTGCTTCCAGGTCGCTGGCCAACCACGACCGTACAACCGCTGTCTCGCAGATTTTGGGCTTGTGCATGTCCCTGGCTTCCGTAGCCCAGAATTGCAATTGTCTTTCCCTTCAGCAGGGACAAATCAGCATCGTCGTCGTAGTAAACCTTAGCAGCCATCGTTGCTTCTCTTCAGGAAAGTTAAGGGAATTTTCAGAACTGTTTCTACAATCATGCAACCGAAAACAACTGTATTGATGGTCGGTTGCTCAGCCGTTAATCGCGGCGTCTTCATACGTCGGTGGCGGTTTCAACGCGTCTTCCACCGACAATGATTTTTCGCGCGAGAGCGCAATTCGTCCGGTTCGAACCATCTCAATGATTCCCAGCGGACGCATCAATTCGATGAACGCCGTCAATTTGCTCTCGGAACCCGAGATTTCGATCATGACATGCTGCTCACCGACATCCACGATCTTGCCGCGAAAGATTCCGACAAGTTCACGGACGTCTGACAGTCGCCCGCCAGCCGTTGAGACCTTAATCAACATCAGGTCGCGTTCGACCAGATCCTGATTCATGTAATCAACGACCTTGACGACCGTGACAATTTTTTCGAGCTGTTTTCGAACCTGATCAACAACCTTGTCATCACCCGTGACAACAAATGTGATCCGTGAAAACTCGGGGCGTTCGGTTTCACCGACCGCCAGACTTTCGATATTGAATGCGCGCGACGCGAGCATTCCAGAGATGTGTGCCAACACACCCGGCTGGTTCATCACCATCGCGGACAATACGTGCTTCATCGAACAGCAGCTTTCCATGAGGCATTGCAGAAAAATCGAGACTGAACCGAATCTGCCTTGCCGAGGATTCAACCTCTAACCACCACCTGCCAGTGGCATGCTTGCATAATCAACCCACACACGGCGCGACAGAAATCAATTTCTCTCAACGCAGAGGGCCGACCATCGTAAGCGCCGGTCGATGTGGAAACAAGTTCGCCGGATTCACCAGTCACGACAAATCTGCAATCTGGCAGTTGAAACCCGTATTTCCGCACCGTAGCCGCAACCTGACAACGCAACCCCACCGCCCCTGCGGCGGTGGTAATTGGGCCTTTGCACCAGGACGAGCAATCGTTTGCCGAGGCAGAATCCTGCAAAATCCCAGGGCAAAGGCCCGTTAACCACCGCCGCAGGGGCGCGGTGGGGTTGCGTTTCGGGATCGATTTGGTCGCAGCGATGCGACTAAAAAATCATTTTGTTCACCATTGGACCGGTCGAATGATTCCGGTTGCTAAGAGGCTACCGAATACTATGCCCAGAATCGCCAATCCCCGCAGAACCCAAATCGCATTCTCCGGGCCAAACCAACGAGTCAATCGCTGCCCGTTTCTGGTTTTCGACAAAAACCACCGACTAAAGAACAGGAGATGAGCACAGCAAAATGCTGTGATCACACCAACCAGAAGATCTTGTCTAGCCATAAATTTGAGCTATCGGAGATTGTTTTATGCCTGATCAGAAAAATCGTCTGACGGCCGCAGTATTAAGATCACGATACGGTGTCGTTCGCTGTTGATCCACTGTATCTGCATTCGACCCAAGCAAAAGAAGCACTTTTTCGAAGGGGCAAAAAACAAACGAAGCCGCCCGAAATCGAGCGGCTTTCGCATTTTTTCGATTGATTGATCAGTCGGCAGTGCGACGTCGTCGCACTGCGTTAACAATCACGCCAAGTCCGCCGAGTCCCAGCAATGCCAGAGTCGATGGTTCTGGAACGGTGGCGTACAACAAACCTTCCGTATAGACTTGGCTAATCTCAGTACCTGTCGCGCTAACACTTGAGAACGTACGCACGGTGTATTCGTGCCCCGTGTAAAGGGTTCCAGCGGATGTACCAGCAGCCAGCAAGGAGTCGATGATTGTGTTTCCGTCGTACAGGTATGTCGCCCAATTGTCCACGGTGGCTGCACCCGTAACCGAGTTTGATTGCACAAGTGAATATGCTGCATCGTCCGTCACGTGGAAAGTGACGACGCCTTCCGCATATGCCTGCGTCAAGGTTTGACCAGAAGCATTGCTCGTCGCTTCTGTAATCGATCCCACAAGATCCGTTTCAGGAGTTTGTGAGGCATACCCACTGTCCACATATGCCCCTGAATAAGTATCCCCCGTAGAGGCAAATGGAGTCGTGCTTGAGGCACCAGTCTGGGTGCCATTCGCAGTCGTCGTCGCATTGTTCTGAATCGTATCGACAACAATCGGGCTAGCCGAAGCAGTACGACCGGTGACTGCAATCGCAACCATCGCTACAAACAAACAAACAAACCTTTCTCATTCGCTGTTTTCTCCCGGAAAAATCTTCGCACACTCCAAATTAGTTTTAGAAAAGGACACTCTTTTCCATATTTCAAGGGAGGAAACTACCGCACTTCACGCGCAAAATCTACCAACCAGGACAATTGCTCTTGTTTTTCATCCCTTGTTCATCATTCCGGACACCTGACGCAGTTCAGGTTTCGCAATCGACGTTGCACACCTCAGCAAAAGTTCGTTAAGTCAGTATCTTTCTCAGAATTTCGCAGTGGATGCTTCCAGATTCCGCGACATACCTTCGAGGAACTTGACGTTTTACGTGTCGTAAAAATTCCTCAGTTTCATGGAACGGACGCACCTGGCTAACCGTTTGCGGCGGCTGCCAAGCAATGGCTAGAACCCGTGCGAAGACTTGCGGCTTACCGTTTTCGGTCTAATCAAGCTGACAACGGCGCCACAACGTTTTTATGCGGAAAAAGAGGCAGAAATGATTAAGTAAAATCGAGGGATCGAATGCCCGAAGAACCTCCAGTGCGGACATCGCACGATGCACATTGCACCCGTCAGAGTGGCGATGAATTGAATACTGTCGCAGCTTCTGAATGAGAGTCAACAACCAAGCCGGGCGGAGCGGTCGTTCAACAGGATTCACGCCCCGACGTCGCCGATAAGAACCGTCCCGGACCGTTCGCTCCAATCGGGCTTTTGTGACAGATGGGGCTTTTGTGACAGATGAAAGTGTGCCATCTAGCCCGGAGTAGAACCTGCCCGAGGCTCTGTCTGGACAGCAATCTGCGGCCAAAGTCAGCTTAATTCAATTGCCCGGTGAGGATTCGAACCTCAACTAAGTGAGTCAGAGTCACTCGTGCTACCGTTACACCACCAGGCAAAAAAGCGAGCGATATCGCTTTGTGCGGCGGAAGTATACTACCGGTTTGTCATTTGCCAAACCAGATTTCCCGTTTTTTGACGAATTTCGTCTTTTGCAATTTCGCGAGGGTATTCTTTAAGCTGCAGCCAAAACGCGGATGGTGACAGTAAAGAGGAATCGTATGCCGGGACAAATTTCGACTGCTGAGGACACCAGTCAGTCACAAATGGAAACTTTTCGGTCGCCAATCCTGATCGAATCGCTCGATGATCCTCGCGTTGAACCCTACCGCAACCTGAAAATGAAAAACCTGCAGCGTGGTGGTGAATTCTTCATTGCTGAGGGGAAAAAAGTCGTCGAACGCATGCTGCAGAGCCGTTTTCAAGCAGCCTCGGTGTTTATCAGCCAGAAACGTTTAGAGGAATGGACAGCCAAAGTTCCCCCGGGTGTTCCTCTTTACGTCGCTTCGCAAGATGTGATGAATGGACTGGTCGGTTTTGATTTTCACGTGGGAGTGGTCGGCTGCGGAGTGCGACAATCCCCAATTCCGCTGGAAACAGTTATTTCCCATGAAAAGGGGCGTTTAACCGTCGTCGCCTGCCCTAATTGTGACAATCCGGAAAATCTGGGGGCGATCATTCGAATTGGAGCGGCTTTCGGTATCGACGCGCTTTTGTTAGGCAAAAGCTGCTGCGACCCATTTTCAAGACGAGTGATCCGGGTCTCGATGGGGTCGGCATTCACGTTGCCAATTATCGAATCAACAGACCTGTTCAGTGACCTGCAACGCTTAAAAAATGAATGGAAGTTTGAACTTTCTGCCGCCGTATTAGACGAAAATGCCATCCATCTCGACCGTGCCTCGCGAACGTCACGTTTCGGAATCCTGCTCGGTAACGAAGATACAGGTCTGGATGAGTCCTGGATCGATATCTGCGATCAGAAGCTGACAATACCGATGAGTCTGGGGACCGATTCGCTGAATGTTGCCGTCACAGCCGGCATAATTCTACATCACTTCACACGCCAGTCTTAGGGTCTCAAATTCTTCGTGCCACTGCTTCGGAGTCCGCGGAGAAGCAGTGTCTTCATGTTGCCAAAACCCGAAGAGCACTGCTTGACCGAGGACGGGCAAGCAGAGGCACATAGGACGGCCAATTACAAAATATCCTTGATTGGTAGCTCGTATTTGTGCAAAGGACCGTTGGCCGTGGCTGCGGGGGCAATGGGGTTTGTTCAGGCCGCTTCGGCTTTTGTTTTGGGGTCGGGTGCCCGAAGAGCACTGCTTGACCGAGGACGGTCAAGCAGTGGCACGGTAACTAAAAGGGACACCGATTTGACCGAGCCTCAATCATGCCTTATCCTGACAGATCGAAATCTGCTGATGTTCGCCGAGACAAAAGCCCGGCTAACCGTCTGACTTTGGAGTGTAAATCGATGAGCCGAAGACTATTGGCTGGAATTCTTTCCGGGCTTCTGCTGTGCCTGAATGCCGAGGCGTGGTGTAACGATGACGCCGGAATTGTCAAGATTTGGACCGTCCCAGACAAACTGGTTCTTTCTGACATTCGCGATGCCCGTAGTTTGCTCGTTTTCGGTGAAACATCCGTCGGCAAGACTGTCGATCTGTCGAACGTGGCGACCCGAGTCGCCACGGGAAACTCTGTCCGCATCGATCAGGACGGCTATGTTGAACCTGTGTCTGAAGGAAATGGAGAGGTCATCGTTTCCGCAGGCAGCCAGTCGGTAAAGGTTGCTGTCGAAGTAAAAAGTCTTCCTAAAAAAGAAGTTGATTTCGTCCGCGACGTCGAACCATTTATGGCTAAGATCGGTTGCAACGCCGGTACGTGCCACGGTGCTCAGCAGGGTCGCAAAGGATTCAAACTCAGTCTGCGAGGCTACGACCCGCTCTACGACTATCGTGCGCTCGTCGACGATGTCTCGGGCCGACGCTTCAACCGAGCCAAGCCGAGCGACAGCCTGATGCTGCTGAAACCAACACAAGGGGTCCCACACGAAGGGGGCTTTTTGTTTGACGAAGATTCTCGCGCCTACAAGGTAATCGAACAGTGGATCGCAGAAGGCTGCAAATTCAGCGAAGCAACGCGTCCGACACGTCTTGAACTATTGCCAAACAGTACCGTGCTGGAAAAGTCGGGTCAGACACAGCAAATGCAGGTCATCGCTCACTTCGATGATGGAACTTCCCGCGATGTCACTCGTGATGCGGTGTTCGAAGTCAGCAACTTTGAAGTCGCCACTGTCACCGCCAAGGGACAGGTCAAAGCGGTGCGACGTGGCGAAACCCCGGTGCTGGTCCGCTATGAAGGGACTTATGCCTCCAATACCGCAATCGTACTGGGAACACGTGACGGATTCGTCTTTCAGGACTCACCCGAATTCAACTTCATCGATACGCACGTCAACAACAAGTTGAAGCGATTGAAAATTCAACCTGCAGATCTATGCTCGGACGCTGATTTTCTGCGACGAGTCTCACTCGATCTGACGGGACTCCCTTCAACGGGGCAGCAGACCAGAAACTTTTTGAACGACCCACGCGACTCGCGAACCAAGCGAGCCGCGAAGATCGATGAACTGCTCGATTCCCCGAATTACGTCGATCACTGGACGCTCAAATGGAGCGACTTGTTGCTGTCGAATCGAAAGTTCATCAATGAACAGGGTGTCTGGGCGTTCCGCAACTGGATTCGACAGGGGATCGCCACCAACAAGCCATACAATGAATTCGTCTTCGATCTGATGACCGCCAGCGGTAGTACGCTCGAAAATCCGCCTGCGAACTATTATCGCATCGCACGCGAACCCCGCGAAGTCATGGAGAATATGACGCAAGTCTTCGTCGGTACTCGATTTGTCTGCGCCCAATGTCACGATCATCCTTTCGAAAAATGGACTCAGACCCAGTACTACCAGTTGTCTGCCTTCTTCGGCGGCGTCGGACGCAAAGGTGGCAAACGAGCGGAAGAAGAGGTGATCTATGACATGCGAACGCCAGCCAAGGTGACTCATGCCGGTACAGGCCAGCCTGTTTCAGCAATTTTCCCATTCGCGCTCGAAGGCGTTGATCTTTCCTCAGATGTCCCTCGAGTCAAATTGGCGACATGGTTGACCGCACCCGAGAACCCGTACTTTGCCAAGAGTCTGACCAACCGGTACTGGAGCTACTTAAACGGCAAGGGGATCATTGACCCTGTGGACGACATTCGGCTCAGTAATCCACCGACAAATCCTCAGTTGCTTGACGCTCTGACCAGTGATTTCATCGCACACAACTTTGACCTGAAACACTTGTTGCGGACGATCACCAATTCACATACCTACCAGCGGACATTTGTGACCACGAAGTGGAATGAAGACGATGACGCGAATTATTCGCACGCAACTCCACGTCGGCTGGCAGCAGAGCAACTGTTCGACGCGATCATGACCGCCACTGGGGCACCGACAAATCTGCCTGGAGTTCCGGGTGGATTTCACGCTTCCCAGTTGCCGGATTCGTCGCAGACGGTCAGTTTCCTGGATATGTTCGGCCGCGCACCACGCGAATCACCTTGTGAGTGTGAGCGTTCATCAGAAGTGAGTCTGGCCCAGACGTTAACTCTCATCAACGGACCAACCATTTCCGATGCGATCGTTCATCCGCAAGGACTGATTGCCAAGCTGACCGCAGCCAAGGCCGAGCCGAAGCAGATCGTCGAAGAGATTTATCTTTCGGTGTTCAATCGTCTTCCTACGGATGCCGAGCAGCAGCAGGGGATACAGTATGTCACTGCGAATGGTTCGACGGATGGTGCTCAGGATCTGATGTGGGCCTTGATCAACAGTCCGGCGTTCCTGTTCAACCGCTGATTGGGGACTTCATGAACGAACTCTACAATCGACGTGACATTCTCAAGTATGCGGCCTTGGTGCAGGCCGTCTCGTTCGCCTCGCGACCAGAGGCTCAAGCGGTCGCCGCAGGGTTCTCCCCGATCAAGCGGGTGCCTGGTGCTCGTTTGAAGCTGGCGGTTAATGCCTTTTCATTTCTCGAATTGCTTGTCGAAAACGGCAAGGACGCGAGCAAAGGGATTGATCTTTTCGGCGTTTGCGACTTTTGTGCGACGCACGGCTGCGATGGCGTCGACCTCACTGGCTATTTTTTTCCTGGATATCCAAAAGCGCCCGACGACAATTACCTTTTCAAGCTGAAACGTCATGCTTTCGACCGCGGGCTCGCCATTACCGGAACAGGCGTCCGCAACGATTTCACCGCTGCGGACAAGGCGATACGCGCCGAAGGGGTGCAACGGATCAAGACCTGGATTGAAGTTGCTGCGAAACTCGGCGCTCCTGTTGTTCGTGCGTTTGCGGATTCACAGCCACCGCACAAGAACTGGCACGAGGCGGCTGGCAACGCCAGCCGCGAAACTGTCGAATCATGGATGGCGGACTCACTGATCGAATGTGCGGAGCACGGACAAAAATTCGGGGTCATCGTCGCCGTTCAGAATCACGGCGATTTCATCAATACGGGCGAGCAGCATCACAGTCTGCTGAAAAAAGTCGACCATGAGTGGTGTGCGGCCCTGGTCGACACCGGCAAGTATCTCACCGACGATCCCTATGCCGATATCGCGATCATGGCTCCCTACGCCGTGAACTGGCAGATCAAGGAAACACTGGGAAGCAAGGTCGATTCTCCTCGTACCGACATGAAGAGGTTAGTCGGAATCATCAAAGATTCCGGTTATTGCGGCTACCTGCCCATTGAGACACTTTCGATGAAACGAAAAAACTATGATCCGTTTGTCGAAGTTCCAAAAATGATTGCGGAACTCCGCGAGGCCATTGGTAAGTGACTGAGTGCCAATCCGGTTTTGCGGTAAGTAAAACACGTCAAAAGCGACACTTCCATGTAATCGTGGTCGCAGAATTTTTATGTGATCTGCACCTGTCGAGTTTGAGTCGGAGTAAGCGTTAAACAGATTTCATCGCTTTCGAATTCCAGAGAGTCACACCGCGATTTTTATTGGGAGTCATGATTGTCTACAGATACGGAACCTCTCTCGAAAGCTCTCACCGTCAGCCAGTTGACTGCGAAGCTTAAGGGGGTGATGGAAAGTTCGTTTCGCTTTGTGTGGGTTAGTGGTGAAATCTCGAACTGTAAGCAGGCGAGTTCCGGCCACGTCTACTTTACCCTGAAAGACGAAGACGCCCAGCTCGCCGCGATTGTCTGGCGCGGCACCGCTCAAAAGCTTCGTTTTCAACTTAAAGACGGTTTGAAAGTTCTGGCCGCAGGACCGATCCAGCTTTATGAGACTCGCGGGCAATACCAACTGATCGCCGAACAGTTGGAACCGCAGGGAATCGGAGCACTCGAATTAGCCTTTCGCCAGTTACAGAAAAAGCTGGAAGCAGAAGGGCTGTTCGACCCCGATCGGAAGCGTTCATGGCCCGTGTTTCCCAAAAGGATTGCGCTCGTGACAAGCCCGACCGGGGCGGCTGTGCGGGATATGCTGCAAGTCATCTCACGACGCTGGCCGCGTGCCAACGTAATCATTGTCCCAGTTCCGGTCCAAGGCGCAGAAGCCGCGCCACAAATCGCCAGTGCACTTCGTACCGTCCATTTGATTCCCGACGTCGATGTCGTGATCTGTGGTCGAGGCGGAGGGAGTCTGGAAGATTTGTGGGCATTTAATGAAGAACTGGTCGCGCGAGCCATCTTCGACTGCCAGGTCCCCGTGATCAGTGCTGTCGGCCACGAAATTGACGTCACGATTGCCGATCTTGTTGCTGACAAACGAGCGCTCACTCCCAGCGAGGCAGCAGAATTAGTCGTTCCACTCGAATCGGACGTCCGATTGCTGCTGGAACGGGTCCGACAACGATTGACCACGGCGCTGCAATACCAGGCGCAACGAGCACGCTATCAGGTCGAACGACTGGCTGAACATCCGCGTCTTGCCAGGCCCCTCGATCGAATTCACGAGCTTCAATCGGAAGTCGATGACCTCGACGAGAGAATGCGCCGAGCGATGCAGCGTCGAGTCGAATCCAGCCGCCAGCAACTCGGAACCATTTCGGCATCGCTCAATGCACTCAGCCCACTCGCGGTGCTCGATCGAGGTTATTCACTCACAAAACGTCTGTCAGACGGAAACCTGATTCGGGAGGTTGGCGATCTGAAAATTGGAGATCGAATTTCGACACTTGTCGCAAGCGGAAGCTTGATCAGCGAAGTCGTTTCCATCGACGCCGATGACTGACAACCTGCATGGGGGCGGGTAAGCCTTCCAAGTCCCACAGAAACAATCTTGGCAAAGTTGGCCAAGTTCCGTGTTTTGTAGGCTTTTTCGCAGGATTGAAGTTGGTCAAGTTGACCCGGTTGGCAAAGTTCAATTGTCTGACTGCTTCGCACCGTGGCAAAAAGCCTTCGAAGCCCCACCAACAAAATGTTGGTCGAGTTGGCAAAGTTGACCAAGTTCCGTGTTTTGTAGGCTTTTTCGCAGGATTGAAGTTGGCCAAGTTGACCCGGTTGGCAAAGTTCAATTGTCTGACGGCCTCGCACCTTGGCAAAAAGCCTTCGAAGCCCCTCCAATAAAATGTTGGTCGAGTTGGCAAAGTTGACCAAGTTCCGTGTTTTGTAGGCTTTTTCGCAGGATTGAAGTTGGTCAAGTTGACCAGTTTGGCAAAGTTCAATTGTCTGACTGCTTTGCACTGTGGCGAACAGCCT
>CAIULL010000142.1 GCA_903899985.1 uncultured Schlesneria sp. | reverse complement strand
GACATCGGGGGCTTTATAAGTCCACATCCATTTCGGCCGGTTCATCACGCTGAACGCCGCGTCAAAGTTCTTGTATCGATACCCCTTCGGCCGATAGGCCGTCACCCCCAACTGCCGCTGCCGCTCAATCGCCTGCTGCTTCGCTTCTTCCCGTGACGAAAACCGCTGAGCCATCTGAAACCCTTCTGCCAGTGAAACCACAAATGTCACACACATGACACAACGATAACATACCGACAAAAAATGTCAACGGTATTATTGATTCGGGTTTTTGGCGATTGGAAGATGCGGGTGGCAATCGTCGGTTTTGAAGAGAAGAATGGGACTTATGGGACGTATGCGACCCATAGGACGGAACGACAAAGATCGTGCCATGTTCGTTCCATAGGTCCCATTCGTCCCATAAGTCCCATTGGTATTCCACAATGAACCAGTGAAAACCATCGGAATGACAAAGATCGTCCTGTCTTCATCCCATAGGTCCCATTCGTCCCATAAGTCCCATGAAAGACCGCCCCGCCATTAGAAAACCGCGCAAGCGTCATTTCACCATCAAATGCCCTAGGGCATGGCGAAAATCAGTCTCAAAAACTGCCGACGATCCAGCGTACGGATTCTTCCTGCAGGAAAGCTCTCACGGCTTGCTGACTTGTGTCCGATACTCGTCGATCAGTTTCTGGATGTGAACGGCCGGGATGGCCGTGATTCTTTTCCGTTGCGGCTCCGCCGGGCTCAGAGTGGATTCCTCGTCCTCACTATCGACAACGATCCCTTGTAACTCACCGTCGATCGCGGTGAGCGGTGATCCGATCCGTGCCGAGAAAGACGGCGATGCGGAAATGACAAATCCATCGTTTCCAACACGCTTGCTGACGTACTTCTGATTCAGTTCCATCAGCGTCACGGAACAATTCCTTGTGTTCCAATTTTTTTCTAATGATGACAAGAAAATCTCCAGGCATGTCAGACGCTGGCCCATGGCGGGATGCCCTGTTCGGCACTTCAGCCACGGAACGAGGTTTCGTTGAGCGAGTTCGAGCTTTACCAGCGTCAGACCTCGCTCGTCGTCGGAGGCGACGACTCGAGCCGTCGCTTTCTTAAAGGCGTTTCCGAACGCAATGACTGGTTCACCGTCGACGAGTGATTTCGATGAGACGGGAACAACAACCAGACCATCAGGTGAGACGCTGGTTCCGATCAGATATTCGCTCATGACTTCTTTTTGCTCAGGTCCTTTGATGCGCAATTCAAAGAAGACCCCCGCTTGTTCGATCGATGCAGGCTGCAGGTTCTGGTAGTTCAATTGATGGAAGAATCCGACATCCACTTTTTTCCCCGTCAGGCCACCTTTCAAGACGATACTGTCGTGCGAGTTCATTGCGGGAAGCAGTAGCGTGACGACCTGATCCAGCGATTCAAATAAGCGGTTATGCATAACGACAATCAAGTCACCCGCTTTGTATTGTCCTTTTGACTCGCGAACTCGCAGTGCTGCTTTAAACGGCAGTTTAAGATCGTCGCAGCGGACAAATTGCAGCTTCAGTCCCGTCGCCGCTTCAATCCAGATCATCGCTGCATCGGCGGGAGACGAAACCTCGGGAAAATCCGCTAGTGGATGGTCACCAATCGGCTTGTCTGAACTTTCATCAATGAACTTCAGATGATCGTCTTCGATCAGTTTCAAATATTTTTTAATTTGAGTTTCAGTGGATCTCCCAGACTCTTCGGCTCGTAGCATGGATTCAGAGACCGATTTGACTTCGGCTTCGGTCGCTTTTCCGGTCGATAACTTTACGAGTAACTCACCCTGTTGTTTCGCAAGCGCATCGTGGACGGCAATGCTGATCTCGTTGTCTGAAATACATCGGTCAAGTTCGGGCTTGATCGCGGTCCATTGCCCCCGCACCTCGTCCTTCACCCGGGTGAATTCGTCGAGCGCTGTTTGCAATTCGGCAGCGTTCGATCGGCCTTGGAAATAGAGTGTTTCCAATCTCCAGACTTCGTCTTTTGCGGTGTGCAACCGTTTTAAATACGGCTCCAATTGAATTCGAAATTCGTCCGGCGTCGGGAATTTCGGCGGCTTAACATTTTTTGGAGGATCAGACTCAGCCAAGCCTGTGTTCCCATTTGAAATTTGAGATCTTCCATTCGGCCCCATTGAACCCGGTCCGCCCGTGATTTGGCCTGGAGATACTTTTGCAAACGGAAGTTCGCTGTGATTCTTGGCCAGTCGCAAAACCAACAGAATCGTTCCCCGTCGATCGGCTTCCTGGATCGGGTCTTCAATGTCCTCAGCACTTGATGCGACGATCGTCTCGACGGCTGACGGAGCCGGCTCTCCTGGTTCCGCATCCGGCAGATAGATCACCTTAATCAGGCCGCTGTTCCACGCCGCACGGATGTCATCCTCAGTGATCTCGATGGGAATGACGTTGTCTCGCAGGAAAGTGAAGGAGTATTTGTCGGCTGGATAGAGATCGAGTCGGCCAGCAAGTACGGCTGAATGGAGGACCGGCTTGTACTCAAAATTGAGATCCAGCGGATCATCGATGGCTCGCGAGATTCCAAAGCTAAAGGGTTTTGAGTCGATATTGAATCGTTGGCCTTCCATCGACATCACCAGACCTTCCGGACCGCTCATCTGAATTCCGATGATTTTGCGATCGATGGATCCTCGATCGTTCCAGCGAGGCGGCGTCACACGTGCGTCGACCGGTTTGGTCTCGGCTTCGGCTTCGTTTCTTTCGATCTTGGAATTCCACTTCAATGCGTTCCCTTCGACGAGATCGCTGGCGCGACGGGCAATGATCTTTGCTCGTAATGCCTTCCGCTGGCCGATCTGCTGCTGGTGTTGGCTGAGTCGTGACTGCAATTCCTTCACCTGGATTTCTTCGAGTTGAAGCTTCAGGTCAAATGCGGATTCGAGCGCGCTTTGCAGTTTGCGTTTTAAGACGCCTATCGACGGCTGATTCTGATCCCCCTGGCCGTTCGCATGCTGCCGAATTTCCGTGGCCAGGGCTACTGCGGTCGATTCTTGCGATCGGAGTTGTTCGACCAGGTTTCGCGCGGCAGGTGTATCAGGAATGGCACGGGTCAAATTGACTTTGCCGGATTCGCCTGATGGCAGGTTCCCGCTTTGCGTCGAGCGTGGGTCGGCAGCATTCGGCTGCAACGTATCGAGCGTATCAACGTTTGCCACCGGTCGGCTTTTGGGCTCATCCAGTTTTCTGATCGTATTTTCGATCTCGATTAAACCTTCGATCGGATACGACGAATTCCATTGGATGATGACCGCGTTCTGCTCCACATCCGCCTCGAACTCTGCTTGTGTAAATACTCTTTGTAGTCGCCCTGCCCATTTTTCAGCGCTGATCTGCTTGAGCCGAACGATGTGAATAATCGGTTTCCGACCGCGTTCGTCAAAAGACCACTCTTTCTGAAGTCGCGTAACCTCAGCCGGAGTGAGATACACGCCCAGCACCAGTCCCGTGTAATGGCTATTTTTAAAGAGGAGCCGTCGCCCGATGCGGGGCGACTGAGTCTCAGAAACTTTCACATGCTCAATCACCGGCTTGAATCTCGCAACGTAGATTTCGTCGGTATCAATCTCCTCGAATGCCGCATCGCTCGGTAGCAACAGATCGACGATGTCACCGGGCCTCATTTCGTCGAGACCAGGAGATGAAGTGTCGAGAATGATCCACTGGAGCGTGCGACCTGCCATATCGATCGGTTCACTCGATTTGCACGGTCGAACTCGAAAATTAAATTGCGAAATCAACTCTAATTCTTCATTGATCTCCGGCTTCGTTTCAGGTGGATTCTGATCGCGCTTGTCGAACTGATTATGAAACACTTCCCTGAAGTTACGGTCGCTGATATCACCCCGCGATGCCGCATCATCGGACCGTGTTTCTGATTTCTTGATCGGCTCTTCGAATGGAGATTCTTGTCCCCAAGCTTCCCATCCCATCGGAGCGCAGATCCAAATGACAACGAACGCGAGGCGGCAGACGATCGAAGTTTGCATGATTTTTCCTGACGCATTGAGTCGCATTGGACGTTCCGAAAACCAAACGCATACGAAACCCCACCCCCCCTGCGGGGGTGGTTAACGGGCCTTTGCCCTAGTGCATTGTCAACACTAAAAATGCGGGTGACATTCAATCCGTGTAACGAATTATGGCATGACGAACCAGAACCTGAAGATAAAGAGAAGACGAATTTTACCACGGAGGCACAGAGGTCACGGAGAAGACTTCAAATACAGGAAATTCAGCGACTTGTTAATCATTCGTGAATTTGCAACCTCCGTGTTCCTCCGTGCCTCCGTGGTAAAATAGTTTTCTGATCGGTCAAAAACACAGTCGATGTTTTTTAAGAGCCATTAACCCCCTTAAAAACGTGTGGATATTTATAATGTTTTGATCAATGAAAAATTGTTACCGACTTTGTGTGACAGTGACGAGCGAAGATACGCTCGAGTGGCACACAACCCCGCATTTAAATGTTGACGGAATATTCGGATTTCAATTTACCTCTGATCGATTAATGGTGGCTGGTACCGAACCATAAAGACTCGGCCTTGTCGAAGACTCCAAAACCGTGGCACCCCGAGTTTGACCTTGAGCTGACACTATCTCTTATGGATCGATGGTGCTGGTGCAAAGGCCCGCTAACCACCCCCGCGGGGGGGTGGGGTTGCGTTGGTGTTTCATCAAGTCCCTCAAGTTCCTGCCTGGCTTCGGCGTTGAGACCTTCAACGTCGCTTGCCGTGGCGTCGAGTTTCATTTGCATCGTGTCCCATTCCAGCAGCGACTCGTCCGCCAGGGATTGATCAACAACGTTCTGTTGCCCGTCATCAATCGCTGGTTTCGGTCGAGGCCAGATGGCCCATGTCGTGACCCCTGCAATCAACAGCGCCACCGCGATGAACGATGCGAAGCGCCACGTTTGATTCGTAGGCCCGGTCGATCGAATCCCTTGCTGATTTGCAAAGCCCGCAGGCAACGGAACCGTTGTTGGCTGCTGAACGTGAGCCAGACACTGCTCCAACAACGTCGCGGTCTGCGTGGCCGAGGCGATCCGGTCGTCGGGCGACTTCGACAGCAGTTTCATCACGATCCGTTCCAGCCAGTCCGGGATATCCGCATTGATCTCGCGGATCGGTCGAGGGGATGTCTCTCGAATACGGCGTAAGACGCCGAACGTCGAATCGGCTCGAAACGGGGGTCGAGCCGTACACATCGCATACAGCACGCTGCCGAGGCTGAACAGGTCTGATCGGGGATCGACCGCGTCGCCGTTGGCCTGCTCAGGTGACATGTATTGAGGCGTCCCGGCGATGATTCCTGTCCGGGTCAACGTAGCGTCGTCGACCGCCCGGGCGAGACCGAAGTCGGTCAACATCACCCGTTCGACGCTGGTCTCCAGCAGGATGTTGGCGGGCTTCACATCGCGATGGACCAGACCTTGGGCATGCGCGGCGGCCAGCCCGCTGGCCGCTTGCAGTCCGATCCGCAATACATCTTTCACATCCAGCGGACCTTGTCTGTCCAGTCGCTGTTGTAGCGACTCACACGCCACGAAGGGCATCACGAGATAGGGTAATTTGGCGTTGGCGGCGACGGCATGAATGGCCATCACATGCGGATTCACAATCGCGGCCGTGGCCTGAGCTTCCCTCGCGAACCGTCTGCGGGCGGCGGCACTCAATGACAGATGCGGCGCCAGGACTTTTACGGCCACGTACCGGTTCAGCTCTTTTTGAAAACCTTTCAGTACGATCCCCATCCCGCCGCGACCGATGACTTCGACGATCTCGTATTCACCCAACCGACCCAGCGACGCAGGGTTGTCGGAGGGTTCCAGAAAATCGACCGCGAAATCGGACGCGAATGATTCATCACTCAAGTCATAAGACCGGTTTCCCGATCTTCGTTCGGCTGACGATAGTCCCGCCAGATCATCGCCGCTGGACAAGTACGCCTGTGGCTCGGCGAGGATCGCTTTGATGTCACTGCAGGTTTGCGACCACCACTGCGGCTGGCCCGCCAGTAATTCCATGTCGGCTCGGCAGTCGGCACAATCCGCGACATGCTCGGCCACTTCGCTGGCGAGTGGTTCTGGCAGAGTTTCGTCCAGCAGCCGCCGCAGGCAATCGCGATCGTAATGGGTGATTCCGGGATTCATAGGTCCGTCTCCAGCTCTTCGACTTTGGCTCGCAGTCTCGCAACGATCCGGCTGCGGGCGACATAGACACTACCGACAGACAGGCCCAGCTCGCTGGCCACGTCTGCGATCGGTCGACCGTGAATGCTCGACTCAACAAAGGCCTGCCAGGTCGAGTCTTTAAAATCCCGTCGCACCTGTTCGATGGCCCAGGCAAGCACCTGCTGCCGATACTCGACATCGAACAGCTTCGACTCAGCACAATCGGCGGTGACGGCATCGAGCACATTGGCAATCTGATCGTGATCCAGCACTTTCGGCTGTCCTGATTGTCGAGTCAAAAAAGTGACCACCACGTTTCGAGCAACTCGAAACAACCATCGCCGGAACGAGGCATCGGCCCCGTCATTCTGATAGCGTTCAATCGCGCCACTGATACGGATCAAAACCTGTTGAGTCGCATCGCGAGCGTCACATTCCTGTAAACCACGTCGATGCATGAGCCGCAGGACCAGTGGTTCGTAGATCCGCGAAAACTCAGCCCACGCCCGCTCATCACGTTCGCCTTGCAGACGGACCAGCAGGCTCGGACGTGTTCGCGGCTGCTCGTACATCGTCACCTTCCGTGATGGTGGATTTTTGCGAATGTGGTTAATGGACCAGCCTGACGTTTCGGCCCAGGTGCGATGGGGCAAATCGATTCGTTCTGAAATGAATAACTCGGGCCGAACAGAAATCTTACCCGAAGAACTCCGAAATAAATATTTCCCGCTCGCAGCAACGCCACAAACGAATTGTTGTCGGAAAAACAGAGCAACCCAAACGCCACCCCACCCCCCCTGCGGGGGTGGTTAACGGGCCTTTGCCCTAGCGTCGCGCGGTGAAAAACTGGCAAGCCGGCACAGCCGGATGATGCGCGTCGCACGACGGGTTTAAAATAGGAAAATCATTCGCGCGTCGAACAACGCGAGCCCAACCCATGCCACGCAAATCCAGGCGAGCCGGGGTGCGTCAGCGGACCGGCACAGCCGGATCATGCGCGTCGCACGATGGGTTCAGAATAGGAGCATCGTTCGCGCGTTGAACCATGCCACCCAAATCCAGGCGAGCCGCGGTGCGTCAGCCGGCACAGCCGGATGATGCGCGTCGCACGATGGGTTCAGAATGGGAGCATCGTTCGCGCGTTGAACCATGCCACCCAAATCCGGACTCTTCGACCGCGCATTCGGCGATGGAATTAACCACGCAAACTCCGAGGCAGATGACACAAAACCACCGGTCATCAGTATTCGTCGAATAAAGAGTCCAAAGGCTGACGCACCCCGGCTCGCCTGGACTGTTTTTTTCGTGCCGGAAGCGGTGGAGTCACATTGAATGTGATCATTTGTTCAATTTCTATGACAAAATATGCCTCCAACATTTTTTCTTGAAAATCTTGCAAAATCCGCGTTAGGTCGGGCGGTCTGCGCCTGTTTCATTCGTGCGGGAGGTTTTTTTGTTGGAATCATGTGGATTGCAACGCTCTTCCGTCTGATGTTTTGAGAATGTTTTACACCAGGAAGCATATTGTGAAGAAGTTGATGTTAAGTCTCGTTCTTGCGGCCCTGCCGATTGTTGCGCAGGCCGGTACGATTACCACCGCCACCGTCAGTCAGAACATCGCCGACACAAAGGGCGGCACCTTCAGTCTGGACGTCGATCAGTACAACGGTACGCAGCCATTGCAGTCAGTGGAAATCTTTGTCCAGACTGATGTCACTGATACATCGTTGTTCTTTAATCTGGCTCTCAATTATTCCCTTCGCCCGTTCGTGGGCACATTCCTAATTTACACCCAAACCAATATTGATAGCAGTCTCTCGTTGTATAGTTCGGTCTATGATCAAGCATTTATTTACGGACATGGTATCACGGACCGAACTTTTCACGAATATGCAAATATCGAACTTGCGACACCGCCGTTGCATACTAGTTCTCTTTATGACTCCTACACCGTGACAAATTCCGCTGATCTTGCTCGAGTTACAGGTTCGGGGACTTTCAATCTTTCAGGCGGAACCGTTCAGGGACTTGAACTTTCGGGTGGCCTAAGTAGTTCTTCGGCTAGTGACACACGTACTGAAAGTGCAGCCGTCTCGGCGTACGCGGTTTACACCTACCAGGATGCAGCTCCATCAGCGGTTCCTGAACCATCAACCTTCGCCCTGCTGGGTCTGGGTGGAATCGGTTTGGTCGTTCGCACCCTTCGCCGACGGCGAGTCGCTCTCTGATGCACCGCTTTAACGGTTCACGAAATCCTGGGGACTTGGCGAAGACTACAAAACACGTGGCAACCCGTACCCGTGCTTCGACCCCCGATCTCTTTCGTGATGCACGGTATGACGACCATTGCCTGACCAAACGAAGAAGATCGTGTGATGGTTCTTTGTGCGGGGTTACCTCGTGTGGAGCTCGCTGCGCGCGAGTTTGATCAGAAAACCAAAACGGTCTCACAAGAAGCCACGAAGACGCAAAGGTCAACGGAACGCAACCCCACCCCCCCCTGCGGGGGTGGTTAACGGGCCTTTGCCCTAGCGTCGCCAGGATTTTGTTCGTGTCGGCAACGCGCGAACGATTTCTCTATTTTGATCCACGTGGCGCGAACAATGCTCCCCTTTTGATCCCATGGTGCGACGCACATGAACCGGCTGTGCCGGCAACGCGCGAACGATTACCCTATTTTAATCCCGTCGTGCGACGCGCATGAACCGGCTGTGCCGGTTTATGTTCCGGATGTCGGACGATGGATATTAAACCATTGGTGGCAGAACGAGCATTTGACGTCACCCAGCGGTGAGACGTCGGCCTGGTTCGTCAACTTCGCTCCACAGTTGGAACAGCAATAATTGAGGGACGACGAAGGAATCGCGGGACCGTCGGGTGGCGATTCCCCTTTTGTCTGGTTGAATTGATCGAAATCAGTACCACGACGTTGCAGGCGATTGCCGAGGATCGCTGCGACGAATGTCGTTCCACCCATCGCGACGAAAGCGAGCGAGATGAACGAGCCGAAGATGCGGAAAAAAAGAGGCGGGGAACCAAACTCGTTAAAGGGCGTTAGCCAGAGAAATCCCAGTGTCGTGATTCCGATCCCGGCAAACGCGAATCCAAACACGCCAAAGACAATCCGCGAAGCGGCCAATTGAGCATCGAAGTTGACGGGATCTTTCTTCATACCCAAATCCTTACTTTCAGCGAGCGCATTCCGCATGTTCAGGAGCCCCTTTCAATATCACGACTTTTGATGTCGTTACGCAAGCGGAAGTAACTCGTCGATGATTCAAACGTCATCGCTACCCCACCCCCGCAGCGGGTGGGGTCATTATGAAACCTTCTTTTTCTTGTGCCACTGCTTCGGAGTCTTCGCAGAAGCAGTGTCTTGAGATTCGCCTGCGTTGGGTCGCTCAGCACTGCTTGACTGAAGACCGTCTAGCAGTGGCACGGGTTTCCGCACGAACGAACATTCATCAATCTGTTTGCACTCAACGCCGTAGGGCAAAGGCCCGTTAACCACCCCCGCAGGGGGGGTGGGGTGGCGTTATTTGGAAACCTTCTTTTTCTTGTGCCACTGCTTCGGAGTCTTCGCAGAAGCAGTGTCTTGAGATTCGCGTTTGTTGGGTCGCTCGGCACTGCTTGACGGAGGCCCGTCT
>CAIULL010000141.1 GCA_903899985.1 uncultured Schlesneria sp. | reverse complement strand
TCTCAGCCAACGTTCATCGTGCAACATCCATCTGCACCCTCTTTTTCCGTGTTCCTTCCGTGTCCGTCCGTGGCCAGTCTTACGGGGCTTCCAAACTTTCTGTCCATAAGCCACTGAAAATAAATCATCTCAGCCACGGAATGACACGGAAATCACGGAATGAAATCACAAGACGTTTGAGCAAAACTTTCTCTCAGCCAACGTTCATCGTGCAAGATCCATCTGCACACTCTTTTTCCGTGTTCCTTCCGTGTCCGTCCGTGGCCCCTCTTACGCGGCTTCCAAATTTTCTGTCCATAGGCCACTGAAAATAAATCATCTCAGCCACGGAATGACACGGAAATCACGGAATAAATTCACAAGACGCTTGAACAAAACGTCCGGTCAGCCAACGTCCATCGTGCAAGACCCATTTGCACCCTCTTTTTCCGTGTTCCTTCCGTGTCCATCCGTGGCCCCTCTTCGTGGTTCTCCAAAATTCAAGGTCATCGGCCGCTTGAAAAGGAATCGCCTTCCCCCGGAACCGTCAGTCAAGAAATACAGTAAAACTCGTTGTCACGCGCAAAACGGCCGTCTTTGCAATTCGGACATTTCACACCTTCCAGACCGAAGGTGCTGACGACATTTTCGGAATTGCAATCTGGACATACTCTGGAAGCCAGCCTTGAGTCGATCTTCACTGTGTTCCCACACTGCAGACACAGATGGGGAAGATCGATGGCAACGCACTTCTCAAGCTCGGCGTGGTTCGGATGGTAAGCGTATTTTTTGTTGCCAGCCTCATCAATGTAGAACGGATTCCCGTCCGACCATGCCTGAATGGCGTTGCCGCAGGACGTGCATACGAATTGAATACCTTCCGCCATCGCTTCGCCTCGAAATTAACAGTTGCAGATAAATGACAATCGGAACGCGGGCACCGCATTATCTCGCCGTAACCGAAGATAGTGAATGCCGGCATTCGGCGTCATTATGGACAAGTTGCAGTTGGTATTGCGAGTTGCTGACCGGCGCGGGTTGGTTACAATCACTCAACCGCACGGGCTTGAACGGCCAATGCGGGTCAACGTGCGCTAACCTTCTCCTCATCAATTCATGACCTGCAAGAACTGGTGTACCTCCAGATTTTGATTTGTTCGAAGGCACAAAAAAGTCATCGCAGGTTCTGCATGAACGAGAAATGATGCGGGAATTACGTCTGATTAAATTACCGCTGGAGCAATACAAGTCACTTCCGGTATGATCACGCGCGGCGATGTCAGCGGACGGTGATCGTTGGTATTCGGTCGACAGGTTTTCGATCCGTCTTTACGTTGCACGAGAGGGGTTGTTAGTGCTCAAACCAAAGTATCGACCGGTCCATCGAAAGCGTGGCTTCACCTTAATCGAATTGCTGGTGGTCATCGCCATCATTGGGATGCTGGCAGCGCTTTTATTGCCAGCCGTACAACAAGCGAGAGAGGCGGCCAGGCGAACCCAATGCCTGAACAACCTTAAGCAATTCGGATTAGCGCTCCATAACTACCACGACGGAAACGGTCGGCTGCCGCCCGTGTTCATGGGGGTCAACCAGTGGGGATGGAGCGCTGTTATTCTTCCACAATTGGATCAAGCTCCAGTTTACAACAGTATCATCGCCACTCCAGGACGCTCGTTCTATTCCCCAGATTCTGGCGTGGCCTACGGCTTCGAAGCCTGGGTCTGGACCCTGAACACTCCGAACGCTTTGTCGTCCGCATTGCCAATCTTCCGATGTCCGTCGGACAACGGGTCGCCTCAAATCACGATTAATCCCGCGGGTGATCCCGATGACGCAAATGGTCCAGATAATGATTCTGATGATCAGGTCGGTATGGGGCGTAACAACTACATGGGGGTCTGGGGATCAGATGCCGCTGGTGACTCCGGACGTCCAACAAATGGGGCATTCCCGTGGTATACCACCTGGCCGTACATTCCCAGCCGAAGCTTCCGGGATTTTGGTGATGGATTGAGTAATACGTTTCTGATCGGAGAACGTCGGTCACGCGCAGCCGTTCAAGGCGGAAGCATCGGCGGAGATGATATGTGGCCGGGGGTTGGCAATGACGGCAATGACGTCGGGGGCTCATGCAACCCTGTTTCCTGCCTGCTCAACGCCCCGGGCCCCGTTGCAGATGACTCTTTCAGCAGTTTACATCCCGGCGGAGCACTCTTTGTATTTGCCGATGGATCAGTGCATTTCATCAGCGAGAATATCAATCGAACGACGTACGCCAATCTCGCTGGCATCAGGGATGGAAACGTCATCGGTGACTACTGAACGACCATCCGCGGTGATGATAAACGAAGTCGGCCGGAAAAGTCGTAAGACGAATCGAGAACACATCAGCATTACGCGACAGGGTCCGCGCAACGGGCCTGATGGCAAAACGCTCACTGACCAAGATAAGGTTTACCCGCTCCTGGAGTCGTAATAGGGGTGACTTGTTTCGCGGGTACGATTCGCGTTCCCCCTTCAAGCAACCGTTTGGCTTCATTCATGTGGAATTCAAACTCCGATTGCAGTTTCTCTTCATCCTTTTTACTGATCACCGGGCTATCCAGCAGTTTTGCCAAACTGTCATTTCCTGCCCATAAGAGTTCCTGCTTTTCCGGTCGCTGTGCTGACGCTCCTGTTCGCACATCTTTGAGAGCGTTGACAATTGATTGAACCCTGGAGCGAGATTGCGACACAGCGCGATTCCATTCCACAGGGTCGCTGACCGACCGCGATCGCAGTTCCTTCACCTGATGGTAGTAGAGTTTGAATTCCTGATAGACCGAATGAGCATCGGGACAAGTCCTCCATTGAAAGCTTGTCACGGCAACAACGATGACGAAAAGTCCCATCGCGCAAAGATTCAATTTACTTGAGAACAAACGGGATGCGAACTGCCGAGGACTTTCGGCGAAATTCAACGGTTCTCGTACGCTTTCGTCGTCCGGTTCTCGACGAACGACCGGCTGGCTTTGAGACACGGGCGATGGTGGCGCGGAAATGATGAACTTGGGTTTCTCGCTGCTTGAGGGCAGAAAATCGGACTCCGAGAAGCTGATTGGCGGACCAACGTCCGATTCTTCGCCGGGTACGGAGATAAAATGTTCAATTGAAAGCGGGGTTTCAGCTGGATGAGGCGCGGGTTCCTGGACCGCATCGCGGTGAATGTCGTCCTGGACCACATCGCGGTGACTGTCGGTCACGTTTTGGATTGCTTGCAAACCCCGACCCAGCCGGTACTCGGCATATCCAGTTTCAATCAGTTTTTTTCGCAGTTGCCGAAAAACTTCGTCGTTCTGGTCAACAAGGCGCAAAAGTTCTTCATTTGAAAGTTCCCCTTTTTTGCCAAGCAGGATAATGGCGGTTTTAAATGCTACATCAAATATCATGACAGCCACTCGAAAACATCCGTTGTTCCATAAGGCTTTCGACGTTCGCCTTGTTTCACAATCAGGCGTCCAAAACCACATTGATAAAGAAGCAGGGAATTGCGGAAGTAATATAGATGACATCGAAAACGATAAGCAAAGCCACGCCAGATTCAGCGAACCTCAACACGCCCCACCTTGCGGCCACATGATGCAGGCTGGCAACCTGTGCTCGAGGATACTGCACTTTTACGAAACGGATTCGGGCCGAGAGCTTTCTTAAACTTTTCTGAAACACGGATATCAGGCATGGGTTATGCGACTGGCCGCATCAGCATTGAGGCGGAACGAGGGAAACGGAGTGTGTCCGCAGTCACGAGCATCTTCCAAACGTCAAGAAAATAACACCGCCCTATATTGACACCACTTCAAGTTATTTGTATTTTTATGTCGTTTACTTGCGCAGTGACTATGAGACATCGGATTTCGTTTATTGCATCGATTCCTCGCTTCAAAGCGAGACGAGCCGAAACGGCTGGAAAGTCGTTACGCGTGAGTGGAGAGTAGAAAGGCGGAGAACCCGATGATTGAGATCCTCGGATTGCCTGGATTTCTGGAATGAAACCTGCCGCCGCCAATTGATCTTTGACATCCTGGAATGAATTGAAAACGGCGCGCCGAAGCGGCGAGAGAGTTGAAAGCCGCTACAAGCGGTTCGCCAGGAGCTACCGCTCCATGAACCCGAGGAACTTTTTCCACGTATAGGACGTCAAGTTCCTCAAGAGTAGAGAGTTGAAAGTAGAAAGACGAAGAATTGTCAGAGTAAAGAAAACATGACAAATCCGGTTTGGATGAAGGATGGATATTAGGTTAATCGAACTTGATCGAACTGCGTCGAACTTGATCGAACTCGAACACCCCCCAAAAACAGTGCGACAATCGCAAAAAGCCTATGATTTATGGGGAATGGTCGAAGTCGATCGAACTTGATCGAACTTTGACACCAATTTTCTCGGCGGCGGAATTGAAGATAAGGAAGAGTCCGAGGGGGGCCGAAGCGGCAGAAAGTTGTGATGTGAGAGTAGTGAGTAGATAAAACAAGAAGGTTCCGATGGATATCCCGGCCGGTTCGCGTGAGAGAGTTGATGGGATTCGAAGTTGATCGAATTGCGTCGAACTCGATCGAACTTGATCGCGACGAAAAAACGGACAAAACACTATGATTTACGGGGAATGGTCGAAGTCGATCGAACTCGATCGAACTGTGACACCAGATTTCTCGGTGGCCTGTTAACAGCAGAGCTGACGAGAACGAAGAGTTCGATCGCTCGCGCTCCCTGGCTCACCTGGTAGGAATAATGGGGTTCAAAGTCCGTCGAACTCGCGCGAAGTCAGGTGAACTCTGGTGAACTCGCGCGAACTCTGGTGAACTTTTTGATGACAGAAAAACGGAAACAGGTTGGCAAAAGCCTATGAATTACGGGGAAAGATCGAAGTCGCGCGAACTCGCGCGAACTTTTTCACCAGATTTTCGGGAACCATGAATACAGAAGAACGGAAGAAGAGATTTTTGAACAGAACCTAACGAAGCCAGAGAGACGTTCGCTTGGCGATATGTGCAGGGTCGGGATACCACTCGCACAAATTGAAATGAACAGAAGTCTGATGGGAACGCGAAAGTCGATCGGTTCGCCCGACGTCAAGAATTTTACAAAGAAAAGTTTAACCACGGATAGCACTGATGGGCACGGATAAGACAACAGAAAATGTGTCCGCTCTTTGGATTTATCAGTGCCGATCCGTGTAATCCGTGGTTGAAATTCCTGAATCGAACTGCGTCGAACTTGATCGAACTTTGACACCAATTTTCTCGGCGGCCTGTTAACAGCAGAGCTGACGAGAACGAAGAGTTCGATCGCTCGCGCTCCCTGGCTCACCTGGTAGGAATAATGGGGTTCAAAGTCCGTCGAACTCGCGCGAAGT
>CAIULL010000140.1 GCA_903899985.1 uncultured Schlesneria sp. | reverse complement strand
TGTACCTACTTCACGGCTCGGCGGGAGCCTCGCCCTCCCACGAAAAATCTTCGCGGCGCGCGAAGAAACAAAACGTTAGTACTTCGAAAGACACGAAAAAACAGTCGAGGCGAGCCGGCGTCAGCCCCCGGACTCTTCTCTTCAACAAATTCTTCGCGCCGCGCGAAGAAATGAACTGTTAGTACGAAGAGGTAAAAAATGCCGAGAATAGCCGGGGGTGCGTTAATCCTCGGACTCTTTTCTTCAAGAGACTCATCGCGCCACGCAAAGAAATCAAACGTGATTAATTCAAAAAGTCGGAACTCAAGCACACGGCTCGTTCTGAGAATCTGACAAAGGATTCAGGCCGAAAATCGGTGAGCGAACTCGTCGAGCACCAATGGATTCCATCCGTTAAACGTCAGACATAGTCATTGTTTTGTCGGCGAGTAGAGAAACGGAGTACGTCGCCGTCGAACGTCCTACCACTGATATAACCTCGCTTTCCGGCCTGGAAAAAGCAGTCACGTTCGGTTTCTCTAAGTTCAGAGACTGCAGGTGGCGGCATTCAGACCCGGGCCGAATCCGCAAACGCGCCGCAGCATGTCCCGATGACACTTCGGGAAATTCTGCACCGAGAGAATATGATGTTTTTGACGAGTGCCTACAATTCTGCACAACGTGCGGCAACCTTCCACATTGGTCACAATTGGGGGCCGCAGAATTCTTAATTTTTGCGAGGAAGCAGGCGATGCGATCTTTCAGCGGGGAGGTTATTGAGACGAGCGACCTGGGCGTCGTCGCGGAATATTGTCCCTACTGTGATCGTTTGTCGAGTTGCCTGCTGAGGACTGTCAGTCGCGGCAACTATGTCTGCTTCGTGAAAATGTCGGAGCTGTCGCGAGAAAGTTCCTGCATGTGCACAGGCTGTCTCAAGACCTTTCCCGGCAAGCCGAACTGGAGTTACGCCGGGGTGGTGCCGATTCGGGAAGCGAACAGCATGGAACTGGACGATCTTCTGACGAAGACAAACCCGATTCTCGCAGATCGAATTCATTTCAAAGAGCAAATTCGGGAATTGGGTGGCGACGACCGTTTCGCTGTCGCATTCGACAACGTCGATGGAATGCGGCCCGGACGGCTTCGAACCGATTTGATGCGAAAACTGGTTGACTGGCCCCGTATGGGTGAAACGCAACAGACAGAACTGGCGGAGCACATCGGATCGCTCTCGCACGCATGGAAATTCGCTCGACATATGGCCTTCGGATTTCCTGTCTCCTCGGGATCTCTCCCCTTCGTCGCGGCTGTGATGATGGTGGGGCTGGTTTTGATCTGCGCGTTCGAAAGGCAGAGCTGGTCTTGGACAGCCGTCGCCCTGGGGGCAGGTGTCGCGGCAACGCTGGTTGCCGAAACAATTCTGTTCAAGCGGCAGATCCGACGTTGGACGACTCAGGTATTAATCCCTGAGGCTCAGGCGGCCAACGTCCCTTTGGATCGTTTCGTCGCGGTTGTCGATGACATTCCAGGCCGCAAGCTGCCGGTCAAAGATGATCTCTGGCCTGTGAAAGATCAACTCGACAACATTCGCAACATATTGATCGCAGAAGGAAAACTAGGTCACCCGCCGAAATCAGAATCGCTCGCTGTCCAGAACTCGGCGCCACCTCTGCAAACCGATCATGAGACTCCCTGAAAATCGAGATTCCTTCTCGCACTTCATGGTGATCATGTTTGGATTCTTCGCGCACCCCGAAGCTTTTCCCCGGCAGGCAACGCCGTAAAGGATTTTACTGCGAGAAAACAGGGATGTTTTGAAAAAGTTTCGTGCCGACTCTCAAGCATCAAGCTCTCCGCCGATCTCGCGTCGGTGGAAGCAACGACTGAGAGGCTACCACCAAGCTTTATCGCAAAAAGGCAAGCTCTCCACTGACCTTGTGTCAGTGGAGAGCAACGATTAGAAGAGCGATTGAACTAGCGCAATCGGATGGTTAACGAGAAGAATTCGCTTGAAAGTCGCTGCTCCTACCGACGCGAGGTCGACGGACAGCAAGAAACTTCACAATTGCTCCATAGGCGTAGCTGGCTAATCGATGCTTCCACGGACTGAAGGTCGGTGGAGAGCATTTTCCATCACCGCGCTCAACGGTTATTTCCGTTTTCCCGACAAAAAATCCTTCACGGCTTTTCCCCGGCAGGGCGAAGCTCCCGCCGAGCCGGAACGTGGGTTTATGCGTCGAAAAAGCGTTTCTGCTGACGCCTCTCCCTCCCAATCGTCTACGCGGGAAGGTGAATTTGGCCACGCGTTTTCGCGACGGTCCACGTTACTTCAAAATCGCTGTCGACGATAATACGAAAAACCCCTGAAACTCGCGGAAATCCGTAAGAATCAGGGGTTGAAGGATGGGTGATGAGGGATTCGAACCCCCGACATCCACGGTGTAAGCATGGCGCTCTAACCAGCTGAGCTAATCACCCGAAAATCAACTTCTTTCGCAAACCGGAATCCACCATCTCGTTTCGAACCAAAACAATCCGAAACATGAATTCATCGCAGGATTTTTCTCGTTTTCCAAATTGTTGGTGGCAAACAAGCGTTTCCGCTGGAGCGTGATTACTCTCGCAGGTCACCGGAAAAACCTTGAATTGCGGCCGGGAGTCTAACGCGAAGGACTTGGATTTGTCCAGCATCTTTGTTTTAAGCGGTTTTATCGGCCGAGCTGGCGAAAACCCCTTCCGTGTCGACAGGTCGATTCTGCTTGTTGATATCGAGTTTTTGTATCGGGGATGACGCAACAGGGGTGACGACGCAGCAGGGATGACAGAGAAAAGAAGTATGAAATTCATCGCTTGAATCGGCCCAGGATTAATGTCGTAAAAGTACTTTTGATGAATTTGTTAACAAGTTCGTCATCTGTTCGTATTAGCGTCTATTTATGATTGTGTTGTTGGGCTCGACGGCGTAGATGAGATGGGCCAGGAAATTTAAGGCATGTTCTGAGAATTCATTCAGGAGTCCGCTCGAATGCAATCACGATTTCGACAACGTCAAGGATTTACTCTGATCGAACTGCTCGTGGTGATCGCCATCATCGCGGTTCTGATCGCGCTATTGCTCCCTGCAGTTCAACAGGCTCGCGAAGCGGCTCGCCGCACGCAGTGCAAGAACAATATTAAGCAGATGGGGCTCGCCTGCTTCAATTACGAATCAACTTTCGGTCGATTTCCGAGTGCGGGAAAAGGATTAGACCCCTCGAACATCGGCACCAAGGCGATGTTTCCTGTCTCAACGTTTACTGCGATGCTACCCTACATCGACATGGCCCCGCTTTACAACAACTTCAATTTTGGAGCGCACTATACAAATTCGGCCATTTCGACCAACAGTACCGCCGCAAAGACGAAAATCACGTCTTTCCTTTGCCCAAGCAATGCCGTCAACGCCGCGGATACGTGGGGATACGGTTTGACGGATTATATGCCGTTGGCTTACGTCGATCTGGCCGCGCCGGGAAACCCGGCGGGCGTCGTACCTGGACTCCGCAATCCCTGCACGGCCGGGTCGATCGGCTCGTGTAAGGACACCGCGTTCGGGCTCTACTGCAATCGTCTGGGTGACTCCACTGACGGCGCCAGCAACACCGTGGCGATCATCGAAGACGCGGGTCGGCCGAGTCTTCAGGCTGTTGGCAGCCCCTATGGGCCGAGTCGTTACGTTGGCGGGACGCCGTCGGGGATCGACACGACTCAGTTATGTGCCGGAGGAACGTCGATGTGTCCGAACCGCTGGGCGGATTCGGACAGCGGGCAGGGGATTTCCGGTCAGGCGAACTCCACTGCATCGAACGTGCTCGGCATTATCAATCAGAATGCCTATCCGTTTGGAGGACCTGCCGCATGTCCCTGGACTCAAAATAGTTGCGGTCCGAATGCCGAGCCGTTCAGTTTGCACGTCGGCGGCTGTCATGCACTGCTTTGCGACGGTTCCGTTCGCTTCATTTCTCAGAATATTGACACTCAGACAATTCGTCGACTGGCTGACAGGGCTGACGGAGAAGTCCTTGGCGACTTTTAATGTCGCTTGTTATTCAAGCGGCAAACATGATTTGCTTGTATAAGAAAACGCCCCGGGAAGTCCCGGGGCGTTTCTTGTTTTCACTGTCAGGCCGATGTTTGTTCAGGATTTTTTTAAATCAAAGGTGATCGTACGCTTTGACGATTCGACATCAAAATGTCGAGCCAGCATGTGACGACTGACCAGCCTATGACGACTGAGCCAACACCATGAAATTCAAGAGCCGCCGGACAGAGTCGAACTGTCGACCTATGCTTTACGAAAGCATCGCTCTGCCAACTGAGCTACGGCGGCCTTACTTTGGAGGAGAGATAATAACAGAATCTGGTCGGTCAGCAAGACAACCCTCAAAGTGTGGTTTTTGACGCGAATCAAGTCTCCAGTCGTCCGTTTGTGGTCCTTGAATGGTTCGGCCTGACATACATTAAAGCCCCGGTGTCCCGTGTCTCACCGCGATTCTCGCATCTTGTATGACGAGCCTCGATATCTCAGTTCTTTTGTGGAGCTGTCGATTCACTTGCAGCTTTCGCCGTGGTTTTGGGGAGAATCAGTTTTTCCGTCATCTCACCTTGAGCATCAAGCAGCGTTTGCGGCCCAAATGCACCGACAACCTTTTCGTCAATTTTGAGCGATCGAGACAGTAATCGCCCGTTCTTGATGTCGAATTCAATCAATCCAGAGGGTGTTTGCTGCACGATTTGTCGCAGGATTTCCGGCTCGTTGATGGGGGTTCGCGGACTCGTTCGGAATCGGATCGTGGCGATATCGTCTTCGACCTTCGTGAGTTCAAAGACCCGGATCATCGCCAATTCTCGCTGTAGTGGTGTTCCAACGGATACGACAGAGACTTTGGTGTCGAATTTTTCGGTCCACTTGTCCCCGACCTTGATCCCCTGCTCGGGAAAGACAACAAGGAAGTTGATGGCCGGATCGGTTTTCTCGGCCGCCTCCGAGAAGTTCTTGGGAACATCGTCAACAAGCAACGTCACCTTCATGAGCCGACCGTTGGGTCCGACTTGAAATCGCGCCAAGGGGCGACCGATCGTACCAGCGAGGTTTTCAAATCCCTTCGGGACAACTTCGTCTTTGGTGCTGTCGTATCCGACGATCGCCTTTTCGCCGGTTTGTGACGCCATCCGGACGTGTTCTACGACTGGTTCGAGCGTCGCGCCGCCTGATTCATCAATGGAAACGACACGGTACGATTTCATGCACTGTGTCTGTTGAATCGCGCGGGTGAGATTGTTTGACGTCTGAGTTGTCAGTTCGGCCCGATCGGAAAGTTCGTAATGCAGAAACTGCCCTGTACTGAACTTGTAGACAAGCTGATAGGTCGATTCTTCAGCGGCGACCGTCGAGGGAACAATGGCCGTTGATGCGATGAGCGTTGCTGCCAACCAGGCAAGTGCGTTCGACATTTTTTTAGTCCTCCTGACTCGAATCGGCTTATCGAATTCTAAGCGATTGCCACCACAGCAGATAACTCTGTCGATGGAGCAGCTCGCAGGTACTTTAATCATGGTCTGAGATGGTATCAAACGTCTGAAAAAACACGGAGATCAGTTTTTGGTCAAAATAATTTGCTGCTGAAGGTTGACTCACAGATTGCCGATGATAGAATCTCCTCCCCGCCAGCACGCAAGTCGCGACGGGGAACCTGATCTTTGAAAACACGGTTGGAGAGAATTGAGAATCAGTTTTGTTCGTATTGATGCGGTTGCTGGCCGTGCAAAGACCTTGTCTTACAAGGCTTTCAGAAATGAAAGTTTTTGCCGGCCTTGTGAC
>CAIULL010000139.1 GCA_903899985.1 uncultured Schlesneria sp. | reverse complement strand
GTCCAATTGCCGAGACGTTTCGAGGACAATCTGGACTAAGGTGAGAAAAATTCTCGTCGAACCAAAGTTTTGATTGTTCTCCTGCCGCCCGCAGGCTTACAATCGTTTGCGGTTGGGGTTTAGTGTCCGTCCTGTCTCAGTGGAAACCTAGACGATCTGATTCGTCTCCGCTTTGTCCTGTGCGTGTGCGAAAGGAAATTTCGATGGCCCGTCGTCCAATCGCGTTGCTGTTCGCCTGCGGATTTACCTCCTTGGCGTTGATCGTTGCTGCATCGCTTCCCATCGAACTTTCGGCGGCAAGCAAAGCGACAAAGAAGCCGATTAAGAACCCAAAATACGATCCAAAGGCCGAACAGGTTGATTTGTTCGACGCCGTCGATGCAAAACAAGTGACCGTCAAGCTAATCCCGAAAGATGCTCTTGGTGGTACGGTCTTGATCGAAAACAAGACTGATAAGCCCCTGACCGTGAAGATTCCTGATGCCGTTGCTGGTGTCGCAATCAATTCGCAGTTCGGCGGAATGGGCGGCGGCGGAATGGGTGGCATGGGCGGCGGTGGTATGGGTGGCGGTATGGGCGGCGGCATGGGAGGCGGCGGCCAGCAGGCAATGGGTGGTGGCATGGGCGGTGGCGGAATGGGAGGCATGGGCGGCGGCGGTATGGGTGGCGGTGGTATGGGCGGTGGTGGTATGGGTGGCGGTGGCTTCTTCTCGATTCCTGCAGAAAAAGTCGTCTCACTGCAATTCAACTCGGTTTGTCTGGAACACGGGAAACAAGAACCTGGTCCCAGCAGCAAATACACGCTTGTTCCAATTTCCCGAGTAAACACCGATCCAGTCCTTCACCAATTGCTCGCCAAGGTCGGAACCGGGAAAGTCGATCCACAGGCCGCTCAGGCAGCAGCATGGCACCTTGCCAACAAGATGTCCTTCCAGGAACTCGCAGCCAAAACGGAAGAACACCTGGGTGATCTCAATCCATCACCTTACTTCACACGTGAGCAACTTCTTGGTGCTCAACAGTTATTGTCACAGGCAATGGTCAAGGCTGAGGAAAAAGCTGAAGAAGAAAAAACAGCTCCAAAAACCGAAACCAGAGTCGCACCACGAACGTCATCGGCCAAGGCGAATCCTGCCGCGTCAAACTGATTTGTGACGCTGCGAGCTGATCTAGAACAAAAGGGCTTGCCAACCTCGGCAAGCCCTTTGTTTTTTATCGCGGAGGCTTTCAAATTCCGTCTGGGAATTGCCAGCATTCTTACGAAAGAATCTCGTCGATCACGCGACATTCACCATCGATTTGGGTCAATCGCTGTTGCAGTCCTTGGAGATAATACGTCAGTTGATCGTGCTCCAGTCCCAGTAAATGCAAGATTGTTGCGTGCAGATCACGTACTTGAACCGGGTTTTGTTCCGCCTTGAACCCAAAGTCGTCGGTACTTCCGTAGACGGTCCCCCCCTTGATTCCTCCACCTGCCATCCAGGTCGAGTACCCGTAGGGATTGTGGTCACGACCCGCCGAACCTTCCGACGTCGGTGTTCGGCCGAACTCTCCACCCCAGATAATCAGCGTGCTGTCGAGCAACCCACGTGCTTTCAAATCCGAGATCAACCCGGCGATTGGCTTGTCGACCTGAAGACCGTTCCTGACGTGCTTCGCATCATTGTCCCCGTGAGTGTCCCAGCCGTCACCGCCTCCTCCGTGATAGAGCTGGACGAAGCGCACCCCCCTTTCCACCAGCCGCCGTGCAGTAAGGCATTGAACCCCAAATGGGCGAGTGACTTCGTGATCCAACCCGTATTGCGATTGAACCTGCTTTGTCTCCTGAGTGAGATCGACCGCTTCCGGTGCCGTCGACTGCATTCGAAACGCCAGTTCGTAAGCCGAGATTCGCGCGGATAACGAACCGTCGCTGTTTTGTTCTTCAAGATATCGCTGATTCAGTCGCTGTGAGAAATCTAAAATACGGCGCTGGTCGCGGTCACTGACTCCGTCTGGTCGATTCAGATAGAGAATCGGCGAGCCACTCAATCTCAGTTCCGTCGCCGAAAAGACTGCAGGCAGAAAACCATTTCCATACGTCAACGGTCCACCTTTCAGCGGTCCATCGCGCAGAACGACAAAAGCCGGCAGATTCTGCGATTCGGAACCCAATCCATACGTCGCCCATGCCCCAAGACTCGGCCGCCCCATCATGCCAGTCCCCGAATGAGTCAGATAGAGCGCAGGCGCGTGATTAAACTCGGTGTGGTGGCAGCTTCGAATTACTGCGATTTCATCGGCGACATTCGTGAGGTGGTGGAAAATATCCGAGATTTCGATCCCCGACTGACCGCATCTTTTGAACTCTCGCTGACTTGCAAGGATCTTGGCGTCACTGGCTTTTGTGAATTCCAGATTGAGGTTCGCGAAACCTGGTGGCAATGTCTGGCCGGCATGTTTTCTAAGCATCGGCTTGGGATCAAAACTATCAACCTGGCTGGGGCCTCCGTGCATAAACAGCGAGATCACCGCCCTGGCCCGAGCGGGTCGGGGAGTGGTTTTCGGTGCCAAGGGGTTGTCCGCTGCGTTGGTCTCACGGCGCATCAGGTCGAGCATCGCCAGCGCACCGATACCCATTCCCGCCTGGGCGAGCCATGTACGTCGAGAGAGTGATGATGGATGCATCAAGTTGCTTTTTAATTGGTGCCAATAAACTCGGATGTATTCATCAAACCTAAGCAAAACTCCTTCAGCGCCATAGCGGCTGGGTTCGGCGTCCCCTGCTTCTGATGCGCTGATTCGGATTCGGCAATGAATTGAAGTGCGAGGTTCATTTCGGGTTCTGTCACGAGACGGCTATAAGCCAGCTGCCAGCCAAGACGTACCTGGTCATTTCGATTGTCGCCCGCTTCGCGGATCAGACGCAAACACATCGCTGCCGCCTGTTGTGAAACGATGTTGTTGTTCAAGAGCGTCAGCGCCTGAGCAGGAACCGTCGTGGCTTGCCGAGTCGGACAGCTTGCACCACTATTCGGCGGATCAAACGCCTCGAAGAATGGGAAACGAAACGAGCGTCGGTTCAAAAGGTAAATAGCGCGTCGGTTCTGATCCGCAGTTACGGGCCATTTCTTATCCGGCTTTTGCTCAATGTCGTACAATCCCTTGAGTTCTTCCGCTGACAGCAGCG
Organism: uncultured Schlesneria sp.; assembly: GCA_903899985.1. Classification (GTDB taxonomy): domain Bacteria; phylum Planctomycetota; class Planctomycetia; order Planctomycetales; family Planctomycetaceae; genus Schlesneria. The sequence continues at coordinate 121,097 of CAIULL010000139.1, read as the reverse complement.
GAACGAAAGGTGTCCCAAATGCGGTAGTCACCAGAGTTCCTGCCGTGGCGTGTAAGTGGTCCCAGACTTCTTCCGCTTCCAGACGCCGCCCGGGAAAATGAGATAGCCAGACGTTTTGTGGATCAGCATTCAGCGCGCGAGTATCGCGGTTCGCCGATTGCTGGTAGGTGGACGACTGCAACAGAAGTCGATGCAATTTCTTCAGACTCCATCCATTCTCAATCAGTTCCCTGGCCAGCCAATCAAGCAATTCCGGATGTGACGGGGGGCGTCCCTGTGTGCCGAGATCATTCGGCGTTGTCGCAAGTGCCTGACCGAAGTGCCACTGCCAGACGCGGTTTGCGATCACTCGTGCGGTGAGTGGATTCTGCGGCAAGACCAGCCAGCGAGCCAGGTGTGCTCGCCGCTGATGGTTCTCGTTTGCATCATTGGGGAGAGGTCCTCCCCCAGGAAGAAATGCCGGGATGGTAGGTGACACGATTCCGCGCGGCTTCGTCAGTTCTCCTCGTGCCAATAGCCGGATTGGCACGGGAGACGGCGCGTGGTGCAAAATCCGAAAGTGATTTCTCTCGCCCGACGCCCAGGCTTTCTTGTTCGTGGTCTGGTCCCACGTTTCGCTGGCGGCAAAAATCGCTTCCAACCCAAAATAATCACGCTGGCTGATCGGGTCATATTTGTGAGTGTGACAATTCGCACAGCCAACGGTCAGCCCCAGCATCGCTTCGCCGAAGGTTGTCACCTGGTCGGTCCGTCGAGTGTATTCCAAGAGTTCAGGAAACTTGTCGAGCGAATTCGGCCACTGACCGAGAGTCCAGACCGCAATCGCATCTTTGAATGTCTCGGCCTGGTCCGGCCAAAGTTCGTCACCAGCCACCTGTTCCATCAGAAACTGATCGTACGGTTTGTCCTCGTTAAGACTTCGGATGACATAATCACGGTACCGCCAGGCTTGCTCGTAAAAGATATCTGTTTCGTAGCCGCCGGAGTCTGCATAGCGGACAATATCGAGCCAATGCCGTGCCCAGCGCTCGCCATAAGCAGGTGATGCCAGCAGGCGATCAACGACGATGGAAAATGCCTCAGGACGAGGATCGTTGATGAAGGCGTCGATCTCTGCCACCGTGGGAGGTAGTCCGATCAGATCGAACGAGACTCGCCGCAATAACGCTGATTTGCTGGCCGAGGCGGAGGGTGACAAGTGGGCCTCGTCGAGCTTAGCGAGAATAAATTCATCGACAGGCGAGTTTCCCCATTTCCTTTCGGTCGAGACTTCGAACGATGCGACTGGCTCGTTTTTGGCGAGATCCGTTGAGCGACTTTTACGTGTTGGTATCAGCGTTCTTTGGAGCGGTTTAAAGGACCAGTGATCTACTGCCTGAACGACGCGAGGGTCAAGTTCATCGGCCGCTGACGGCCAGACGAGTCCTTGATCGATCCACGCTCGGATTAATCCGACCTGAACGCTGGTAAGCCGTTCTCCTTCTGGGGGCATGACGGTCCCGACGTCGAGCCCGGCGATTCGATGAACCATCGGGCTGAGTGCACTCTTTCCGGGCGCGATAATCTGCCCGGTATCGCCGCCGTCCAAAGCGAGTCCCCTTGTCGCCAAAGACAAGCCCCCCTGGTCTTTTCCCGGTCCATGACATTTGTAACAGTGCTGCTGGAAGATCGGTTTGATGTCGCGGACAAAATCGACCGTACGTTCCGAAGGGGTGGGAAGGCGTGGGTCGAGACTTCCCGCTGCAAAGTGTAATCGCACCCGTTCTTCCCGCAGGACATGCGAATAGATCGCGAGTGCCGCTAACTGACCTTTGAAGAATGTCCCGTTCGGCTCCTGTTGTTCTCCGCCGATTTGAATCGGTCTTGAGTTAGTAACGATTCCACCGTCGTCTTTCGCCGTCGCGCATGACGTACCATCAACGTACAACACATTCTGGCCTTCGGCTGTGCGAGTCCAGACCACGTGATGATAGCGGCCATCGTTAAGTCCTTTGCCGGATGCGAGCACGACATCGCCACTACCCTCAGGGCCAACGCCGACAAGGATTCGCCCCTCATTCACTCCTGGGCTCAGGCTGCCACCCAGAATGCCCCAATCGCTCGACGCCCAGCCGGAAGTAAACTTCGAGACCAGCGTGGCGCTCCCCGGCCAATATTTCTGATCCCAAACCTGAGTGGTCCGAAACCAGAATTCGACAGTTCGTTCTTTTGTGTCGAAGACGTCGCCATGCGGGATGTCTAGATAGTTTTTGCCATCGAATTCAGCGGAAAATCCACCAAGTCCGACCGGACCAGGAATCAGGTTGACGGCCTTGAAAAAAACGCAGTCGGGCCCCCTCTGCTTCGCTTGCGACAGATTACGAAACTTCGTTTCGCCTTTGGAATCGCTTTCGACAAACGGAAAGAAACAAACGGGACCGTCATCGAGAACTTCGTTTGAATAGACGCTCACATCCGATTCGCTCGCCGACGCGATCAAGCAGGCGCAGAAGACCTGGAAGCACATCGTCGTCAGTGTGAATTTCATTGCAAAAGGTCTCGACGGGGCCTTAGCAGGTCCGTGATGTCTTGTTCCGATTTTAGCAAATGAAACCACGAGCCGCATCGCTCGAAGCCCGACTGCAAGAGGCCTGGATCAGCCGCGGTTCGAAGCAAGTTGAATAGCAAGCAGTCAGTTCCGTCTATTGGCCGCGCGACCGCAGTTGTCGTTTGAGTTGATCAATGAATTCAACGAGTTGCCCCTCAGTGAAAGTCGATAATTCCTCAGAATTCGGCTGGGAAACGCCGAGCAGGTCATGAAGCAGTGTGACTTGTCCCAGCAACTGGCCAACTTTCAGCCCCTCCACACGACCTTCAATCCGACCTTCGACTCGCCCTTCCACCCGACCTTGCGTGATCCCCTTTTCGATTCCCTTTTCGATCCCCTTCTCGATCCCCTCATTGATCGCGCCTTCGAGTCTGGCAGCTTCATCCCGCTGAAATTTCAACCGTGCTTCGTAGATTTGCCGTTGTTCGGGGTTCTGCGAAATCATATTGAGGACTCCTGCGGCTTCGCTGAATTCGACTTCGGGAAATAATCGTCGAACATCATCCAGCGTCATCGTTTCGGCGTTTAATAGAAAATAGGCCCATTTCTCGATGGGGCTTGCCTGCGAGACATTTTGCGCTGTCACAGTCAGTTTTGACAACTGCAAAAGATGAACTTGCAAATCGTCGGTCAGCAATAAGCCCGCTGAATCGCGAAGACGAAAATCAAGATGCAGTCGCGGGTCTCCTGCATACATTGGCTTTGTCAGCACGCAAATGCTGATCGCCGGATGCAGCGAGGTATAGTTCAATCCTTGCGTCAACTGTTCCGAGTAAAGCGACGACACATAATAGGCTAAACGCTGGTGCATCCCCGCAGGAACCGTCGTCTGAATCTCGATGTTGATGAATCGGCCACGGTCATCGCGCGCCAGAATATCCAGAATCGAAAGCTTGTCGTCTTCCGTCGCCTTTCCCAGAAACGGGTTGCGAAAAGTGATGGCTGTAATCCGAAATGCGGGGCCAAGTATCGCGTTCAAAAAATGAATCGTGATCCGCGCGTGCTCAGGACTTCCGAACAGCAGTTTGAATGCAAAGTCAACCGTTGGACAGATACCAATCGCCATGGTGCCTCGCGACTACTTTTTTGGGATTGTTGCTCATCAGGGTATGAGATGAGGGCTGATCAGAAAAAGGTAACAGATTGATTCATAGACTTGGTAAAACATGTTAATCGGCGCACGACACATCACACCACCGAATTCAATGAATATTCCTTTGTCCCATTCGACACGGGGATTGGTCCCCACGCCACACCCAGCACAGTCTCGCTGGCATTCCAACTGAGTTACGATGACAATTCCCCGCGTATCGATTCAAGAGAATTCGTTGCGGGCCTGATAATGAGTAACGAAAACAAATACGACGTCTTTCTGAGTTATAATTCGCTCGATCATTTGCATGTCGAGCGTATTGCCAATGCGCTCAGGGAACGTGGGTGTTCGCCGTTCGTTGATCGGTGGTACTTGACGCCTGGAAAAGACTGGGTCGTCGCGCTGGAGCAAGCTTTACAGGCGAGCCGATCTGTTGCGATTTTTCTGGGTGATCGCGAAATGGGCCGCTGGCAACAACGCGAACGGGCCTGGGCTTTGGACCAGCTCGCCGGACGGAATGACTTTCCGGTGATTCCCGTTTTGCTACCTGGAAGTGAACCCCCCCTCGGGTTCATGAAGCAGTTGATGTGGATCGACCTGCGAATCGATCCGACCGATTCCGCACAAATTGACAAGCTGGCCGCCGCGATCCGTCAAGAAAATTCTGAGCTGAACGAGAAACCGGAGCCGCGAACCGTACTCTGCCCGTACCGTGGTCTGTTGGCTTTTCGGGAAGAAGACGCGGAGTTTTTCTTTGGACGCCAGAAATATACTGACGACCTGTTTGAACTTGTCCGGAAAAATTCGATTGTCGCTGTCACCGGTGCTTCGGGCAGCGGCAAATCGTCCGTCGTACGAGCGGGGTTAGTTCCGAGACTGCGTCGACGTGATGCGGATGGCGTGTGGGATATCGTGACAATGTTCCCCCACGAAAATCCGCTCCATTCTCTGGCCGATGCATTGCTGCCATTGGTGGAACCGGAACTCGCCGGGCTGGATTTGATTAAAAAACGCAAATCTCTGGCAGATGACCTGGAGCATTCCAGGGTGCCGCTATGGGATCTGGTCGCGGAAAGCCTGAGGCGCCAACACGGGACCGATCGATTGTTGTTGGTCGTGGATCAATGGGAAGAACTTTACACCACTTGTACAAGCGGTACTCAACGAGATCGGTTTATCCAGGAACTTCTCGATGCGACGTCGCGAACCAGTTCACCGCTGTCCGTTGTGTTCACCGTCCGCTGGGACTTCTACGGCGAGATTCTGAAAAATCGGCCACTGCTGGATCGACTGCAACATAGTCGTCTTGATTTAGGGCCTATGAACCGTGCAGAACTGCGAAGCGTGATCGAAGAACCAGGCAAAAAGGTCGGTTTGTCGTTTCAGGATGGTCTGGTGGAACGGATTCTAGACGATGCGGGTGAAGAACCTGGAAAGTTGCCACTGCTCGAATTTGTCCTGGAAGAACTCTGGAAATATCGGACTGGTGATGGGCAATTAACGCATGCGGCCTACGATAAGCTGGGGCGATTAACGGGTGCGATTGCCACTCGAGCCGACGCCGTTTTCAGGGAATTAACCGCTGAAGAACAGTCCGCCGCCGGATTCCTTTTTCGAAGGCTGGTGAAAGCTGGGGCCAAAACCGAAGAAGACACTCGTCGACGTGCGGACTTGAGCGCCTTGGATCCCACGACGCAACGTGTCGCCAAAAAACTGGCGGACGAACGGCTGTTAGTGACAACTCGCGTGGAACTCGCAGCCGATCCGACATCTTCTGCCACGGCGTCAGCCACAGAGACGATGCAACCAACGAATCTAACGGTCGAGGTGGCACATGAAGAGTTGTTAAGGAGTTGGGATCGGTTGAAGAAATGGGTCGACGCAGATCGTCAATTTCTTCAATGGCGCAGCCGTCTGATTCCCCTGCTCGGGGAATTTGACCGTGATCCAAAATCAGCCTTGCTGAAAGGTCTGGCACTGCGCGAATCCAGGAAATTTGTCCCGGCCCGAGTTGCTGAATTGGAGGCGCATGAGCGGAAGTTTGTCGAGTCAAGCCAGAAGGCAGGTCAACGGCGAACGATTTTTGCGGGTGTCTTGGCTGCAACGTTCTTGATTGGGGGGCTGTTTGTCGCACAAAGGATTCATCAATCGAATCGTCAACGGCAAGCTCAGAGTTATGTGGAAAGCCTGTTGAATCCCGCAGCAGGCGCCGTCAAGCCCTTCTTGAATCTCTTAGCGCCGTTTCGCGACTTGGCCGTTCAGGAACTGCGAACCGCAATCAGCGATGAAAAGCGCGATCGAATTCAGAAACTACATGCTGCGTATGGATTGATCCGGTTCGGTGAGGACCGGCAAAAGGCAACCGAGTTGCTGCTCGACAGTATTCCTTGGATTCCAAAAGACGAAGGAACTAATCTCGTCGAGGCTCTTAAAGTCACTCACGCTGTAAAGCCTTTGAATGAGGAATTGGAGCGGCGATTTAATCAAACGACATTGGAATCGATTCAAAACCGTTTATTGGCGGTGCAATTGGGATTAGGGATCACGGATAAGGCGACGTCGATTTGTGAACTCAAGGCCGATCCAGCAACCAGGACGTCATTTATTCGAGGATTCAAAGAGTTCTCTGGTGATTTGAACGAAATCTCCAAAATCCTGGCTTCCACAAAAGACTTCGAATTGCGTTCCGCGCTTTGCACGGCCATTGGCACGCTCGGGAACGATGCGGCAAACTCGACTCAGGTGACGCTAAAGAAACTCGTCGTCGAAGCCTCAGACGGGGGTACACACAGCGCCGCAGACTGGGCGCTTCGTCAACAGGGACTTACGGAAGAGGAATTGTTGGCCCTCGTGAAAACACCTGATGCGGTGTCTGAGGAGTTACGAGGCAAACGGGAGTGGTACGTTAACCATGTGAATATGACGATGTTGAAAGTCCCTGAGCGCCAATTTGCCATGGGGCCAGTTGACGATGATAAGAGTCCATCCCCAGAAGATAAGCCCGAGGAATTCAACGCGTTTTGGATGTCAGATCGAGAAATCAGCGTGGAACAGTTCTATGCTGTGTGTCAAAAAGCACAACGACCAAAAGACATGGCTGATGGGAGTCTGCCGATGACGAGCGTCAATTGGTTCGATGCGATTGAATTTTGTAACGAACTCAGTAAGCAATCGGAACCGAAACTGAAAGAGGCGTATGATTATGATCCGGCAGGTATCGTTCGAAATATCGATGGAACTATTTCCAGTATGGGAGTTATCAATGAGACAGGAAGCGATGGATACTGTCTGCCGACCGAAAGAGAATGGGAGTATGCGTGTCGAGCGATGAGCGTTACCGATTACACCTATGGCAAGGAAGTGAATTGGCTCGGTGAATTCGTAGTATTCAATCATTCATCGGTCAAGTCTCGCGGGAGTAAACCTCCGAACGGTTGGGGGCTGTTTGATATGCACGGCAACGCAGCGGAGTGGTGCTGGGACAAGAACAAACAAGAGTTTCGCGCGGGGCGGGGCGGCGCGTTCGATGACCTCAGACCGCAATGGCTGCAGTCGGCGTATCGCTACTGGCTCACGCCCGATCTCCGTCTCAATCGTTATGGTTTTCGTGTTTGCAGGGCTCGTATCAGTTTTTAGTTTTTCCCTTTTTATATTTTCCTCTTTTACTTTTTTTTATTTTCTTAATCGCAGCACACAGCGGTGCTCGCGAGTTTTTTGAAACGATTCACGCTCGGCCAGCGACGCCGGGAAGGTGTCTTGACGGCAAATGGTCACGATTGATTGCCTTGTGCCGCCGCGCTAATCAGCAGACCCGGCGAGAGCGCGATCGATAGCGCTTCGCAAACACTTTAAGAATGTCGTTCCTGACGGGATGATCAGAAGTCTTGACAGTTCAAACTGCCAGTCGAGAGGTGAGATGATGTCGTCGCCGGATTTCCAGGGATATTCGCAGTTGTCGGGTCGTCTGTCTCGATCCATTGACGGACTTAACACTTCGATTTCTTGTGCAAACTGATTGAATCGCTTCTGAACTTTTTGCTCTTGGGCACTATGGTCTTTGTTGTATGTGAGCTCTTGTCTTAGAATCGTGGAAAGATTCTTTTTCACAAAACCGTGGCTCTTAACCACCGTATCGATGGCAATCGCCTTGCTTTTCAAAAGTGAAGCTTTACACAATTTCTCACATGCCATTTGCAGAAACTGCATCCGGTGGCACTCAGCCGACACGGCGTCAGGGTATCTTTCGTAAAGTTGCCATGCCCTGAAATCGGCATCGGCTTGACGCGCAAAGGCATTCGCCCAATCATCCTCCGAGCTCATTCCATGGTTCCTGCACCCGGGCGAGGAATTTCTGCACCGATTTCCCAACCTTCTGGAAGAGCGAGTTCATGAGACCGTATTTTTTCGAATTCGCCTGGAGTGACTTCCAAGATCACTGAGGGGAATTTGAAACCAGAACTCAGATTCGGACCAAATTGAATCGGCATGATTCCCGACGGAATCGTATTCGCGTTGACCTCAAGCAGCGTCACCGGTTCGGATCTCGTAACTTCTAGGTCCACGCGTTGCCGGATCTGGAATATCTGGGTAATCCCTTCCTCGATTTCGTAATGCCGTTGCGCCAGTCGTTTCGCCTGATCATCCTTCGCCGACTGAAGATCACTCGACATCACACGTCCTCCGTTCTCCAAATGACGCTTGTTTTCAAATCTGATCACCAAACGATTTGTATGCGAAAATACAGTGAAAAACCATGAATTTTTGTCAAATTGCCTACTCTGAGTCGACGGGAATGGCGTCCGACACAAAGCCGATCAAAATGATGAAATGTAAGTTCCTAGAGCAAAAGCCCGTTAACCACCCCCGCAGGGGAGGTGGGGTTCGCCTTCAGTCGCGTGCATTACCATTTTGTTCTTCGCGAAAAATGCTGACGTATCCTGACCAGTCCCGTTAATCTCATAAATAAAAAAATCGGTAATCGTTCAATTAACCTGGAATCACTTGTTCCAGCCGTTTGACTTCAATAACGGCATTCAGGTTCAACGGTCCGTAGATGTGCGGGAATTGTTCGTTTTTTCCAGGCGGGTTCTCCCAGCGGATTGATGGTTGAACCAAATCGGGATCGATGTGGAGGACGATCAGTCCCGTCTGGCCCGGGTAATACCTGCTGACGACTCCGGCAAGCTGATCGGGCTTTGAACAGTGGATGAAGCCTTCGCTGACCAGCGAGTCGGCTCGGTATTCCCCTGCAGCCTTGGCCAGGTTCCAAAGGTCAGGCGTTGTGATGTGCAGGATGATTGATGACATCAGGTGATTTTTCGTTGAAGTGAGGAATGACGTTGTGTTGGCAAACGATACGTGAAAGAAGGTCTCGGCAACGCTTGAAGAGATCGGCTGAACGCCGATCTGCCTGCGCCGATGGCTTCGGGTTAAACGATGGATTGGTAACATCGTTTAACCGCGCCTCGAAGAGAAGCGAGTCCGGCGGCGTCACTGACAAACCCGTGGCGTCATTGCTCGTGTGAGCATTGACGTTGTTTTAATGCACCCACGACTTCAATTACTGGGCTTGTTTCGCTTCCGGAATCTTGATCGTCGGTTTGCCAGACAGGTACCCCAATGACGCCAAGAATTCGTCGGTTCGATAGAGCGTTTCTTCATACCACGGAGACTTGTGAAAAAAGCCATGCGGTTGTTTTTCGGCCGTATACATTTCTGCGCGGGAACCGACTTCTTTAGATCGTCGAATGAAGTCTTCCCCCTGCTTAAACAGAAAATCGTCAGTCCCGAACAGCAGCAATGTTGGTGGACTCTCTTTTTTCAGATGTAACAACGGCGAAATCGCTTTTGCGACAACTTGGTCACGGCCGATTCTTTCCTGCATTTGCGGACCAAAATTCAAAACGGGATTGAAAAGCACCAGTGCGTTGGCTTTGTGGGAAACAGTGGCATCACTGGCCTCGGATTCTGGCATCAGTGTCGTACAGGCGGCGATATGTCCTCCTGCTGATCCTCCCGAGGCGACGATCCGATCGGGGTCAACTCCTAATGTCGCGGCATTCCGGCGAAACCAGCGTACGGCGCTTCTGGCGTCGTCCACGCATTCTTTCGGGGTCACGCCGTGGCGGGATTTCACTCGGTAATCAGCGCGTGCAGAGACCATTCCACGGCTGGCGAGATACTTCGCCTGACGCTCGAAGGCGTTGATCGATCCATTTTCCCAGCCTCCACCGAAAAAGAATACGATGCCAGGACGCTTGTCGCTTTCTTTCCAATCGGGAGGATAATGCACAACAATGTCGAGATCGGCTTGAGGCGTTTTTGTATAGGTGAATGTTTTTGTATCTTGTTGAGCCATCACGGGAGTGACAACGCACAGGTACGTCAACGTGATGGCTGCGAACGCGAGGTTTTTCATGATTTCTCCAGTCGTCGTGAAGTGGTGGCGGAAATTGTCAGGAAGTTGGAAACGAGAGTCAATCGCGACGGATTGTTTTGATCAATTCATTCCAATATGGTCGGACGCATGAATCTGAAAGCTTATCTCGAACGAATTGGCTACACGGGCCCGTTGGTCCCGACGATCGATGTGCTGCGCGACATCGTTCTGGCACACTCGTGTTCCATCCCCTTTGAAAACCTGGACGTCTTATTGAATCGAGGGATTTCACTGGATGACGATGCGGTTGAGAAAAAGCTCGTGCATGATCGACGCGGGGGATACTGTTTCGAGCTGAATTCTTTACTGATGCGAGCCTTAACCGCGATCGGTTTTTCCGTCACGCCATTGTCGGCGCGGGTTCGTCTTTTGTTGACCCGTGACGTGACACCTCCCCGTACTCATTTGTTTCTTCGAGTTGAGATTGATGGTGTTCCGTGGGTAGCGGATGTCGGGGTCGGCAGTCTTTCGCCAACGGGGCCTTTTCGACTCGACCTGCTGGATATGGAACAGTCGACGCCGCACGAACCGCGACGCATCGTGATGGAAAAGTCTCACCCCTCGGCTCGATACTTTCATCAAACCCGATTGGGTGATGACTGGGTTGATGTGCATGAATTCACGTTAGAGGAGATGCCCGTCATCGATCGCGAAGTCGGGAATTGCTGGGCCAGCATGCATCCCAAGTCCAAGTTTCGACTGAATCTGATTACGAGTCTGGCTCATCCCGACGGAACGCGAGTTTCGTTCCATAATCGCGAGTTTATTCATCGGCGTGGGGCTGAGATTCTGGAACGAATTGAAATCGCATGTCCCGACCAGCTGTTGTCCATACTCGATCAACGATTCGGATTACGCTTTCCGGCTGGAACTCGGTTCGGACCGGCAGGTATGGCGTGGCCGACTTGAAGGATTACTCCAGATCACTTGATCGATGAATGGCGGCAGCGAAATAATTGAAGAAAGACGTTGTGTCTTGTATACTGGAGTCCTCATTTCGCTTTCAATCGGACGGTGATTTTCCCGCCCAGATCACATGAAATTCACTGAGATTCAAACCGTTTACATTCGCAGGCGTCCCATGCTTAATGTTCTTCTGAAATCGTTGTCTGTGATGTTTTCGGTTTGCCTGGTATTCGGATGCAGCGAACAAAAGAAGGTGCCGGCACCCGTTGCCCCTCCCGTTGTCGCCGCTCCGGCCCAACCTTCGGCGCCGGAGAAAATTGCCGAGCCATCTGAGACGAAGCACGCCCCTGCCCTGACGGCCACGGAATCGAAATCGGGAAAACCGGAAACCAACTTGCCAGTTGTCGGAAAAAATCCCGATCAAACGCCAGTTGTCACGCCGGAAACGGCAAACGAAACAGTCAAACAAGATCCGGTAACGCGGCCGTTTCGTGAAGCGGCTTATCTGCCTGAAGGGGTCGTCGGGTTGTTCGTTGGTCATCCGAAGCAGTTTTCCGAATCCCCAATCGGGAGATTAGTGAACGAGTTCATTGACAACGATGATGTCAATTCAATCTATCAACCGCTGAAGAAAACTGGTGTCAAATTACAAGATATTGAGCGGATGACCGTTTTCGTCGATCAAACGCAAATCAATATATTCGCTCAACAGTCTGGACTGCCCGTCGGAGGAGACGCGGCTGCCGGGGGGCCGGTTGAGGCGATGCGGCTTACGAATTCTTTAAAGCAGATTGGTCTGGCGTTTCACAATTACCATGACGTTTTTCAACGATTTCCTCGGGCTGACGGAGACGGAACGGGGCAGCACACCGGACTCAGTTGGCGAGTTCACCTGCTGCCATTTCTGGATCAGGCGCCGCTCTACAATCAGTTTCATTTTGACGAAGCCTGGGATAGCGAGCATAACAAAACACTGATTGCTCAAATGCCCGCACTGTTCAAATCACCTGATGTCACCGATGAGGGAAAGACGGCATTTCATGTTTTCACCGGAGAAAACACACTGTTTCATGGTGAAGAAGGGCTTTCGATTCGCAACGTTACTGATGGAACCTCGAATACGATTCTGGCAGTGCAGGCCGGAAGTGATACTGCTGAGATCTGGACGAAGCCAGGCGGTCTGGAAGTCGACTTCAGCGCGCCGAAAAAAGCGCTCGGCGATCTTAAGAAAGACGAGCGGATTCTTGTATTGGTCGCCGATGGTTCCGTGCGCCCAATGCTGACAAACATTGATGACACGCAACTGGCCAATTTAATCAACCCAGCCGATGGAAATGTGGTCGATTTCGGTCCTCAAGTTCCCGTCAATGAACCAATCCCTTCAGCAATTGTCACCTTGGGACGTGATGTGAATCAAGCGAATCTGATTAATGGGATCCTTGGGGAAGTGACGGAAGAAACACACGAAGGGCAAGTGCTGCACAAGAATTTTGTGATGGCCGTCTGGCAACCCGATCCCCGAACCGTTGTTGCAGGTCCGACGGAAACAGTGAAGAAGATCATTTCCGCAAAGAAGGCCGGTAAGGTCAGTACTTCGCCGCTGATCGAACAATTGCAGCTAAGCGCTGATTTCACCGCAGCGATCGACATGGAATCCCAAGCCCGCTTGCTCGGTTCTTTCCCTCAAGTCAATCCGATGATGGGAATGGTGACGAACATCAAGACAGTAGCAAGCCATGTTTCGTCGACGGCCAAAGAGGGGGATTCACTAGTTGATATCAATGTAACGGCGCTCAACGAAGCCTTGGCGGGCGGATTATTCGCCATGGGTTCGGTCTGGCTGATTCAAGTGAAAAACGGAATGAATCAACTACCGCTCCCTCCAAATGCCTCGGCAAGTGACAAGGAAATGCAAGCCATCATAAAGAGCCTTATTGCGTCATCAACCGTTAAGCAAGAGGGAGACCAGATTCAGCTTCGAGTTCCCGTCCCCAAGGGCTTCGAACGGGTGGCTCAGCTTTTGAAACCCGCGCTCATTGATGCGAAAGCGGCCGCTAAAGAAGCACAACAGAGAAATGCACTCCATCAGTTGGGTGTGGCGTTTCACAACTTCCACGACGCTAATGCCAAATTGCCTGGAGCGGGAAGAAATCGGCAAGAAGGTCCGATCGGGTTAAGCTGGCGAGTCCACCTGCTTCCCTATCTGCAACAGGCTGATCTCTATCGTCAATTCAAACTCGATGAGCCATGGGATAGCGAGCACAACAAAAAGCTGATCCAAAAAATGCCCGCGATCTTTAAGTCACCCGGTGTTGAGGATACGGGAAAGACGACGATTCATGTTTTTACGGGGCCTGGGGCACCGTTTACCAGCGATAAAACCCCTGAATTTCGTGAATTTACTGATGGGACGTCCGTCACAATTCTTGCCGTCCTGGCTGGGCCTGAAACGGCTGAAATCTGGACCAGGCCTGGGGGACTCGATTTTGATCCAGAAGATCCAATCAAATCTCTGGGAACCATTTCGGGAAACAAAGTTTTTGTCGTCTTTGCCGACGCCGCAGCTCGGGAACTCGATAAAGAGATCGACGCCACGACGCTCCGGCGTTGGATTCAAATTGCCGATGGCGAGCCAGCTCAGATTCCGTGAGTCTGTTCCACCCCATTGGGCAGGAGGCTGCTCGATCAGAAATTGACACCCAGACCAAGCTGACAGCCAAACAAGCTCAGGTTACCGTCTGATCGGGACGCATTGCCGGCACCGAAGTAAGTCTGGTCGACGACGGAAGCGCTACCATTCCAGTGAGCATTCCACAGGCACCAGGAATAGTTGAGGCCAAGCTCAAGATCGACGACGGGCATAACGCTGTCGGCCGTGGAAGGAATGGAAGAATTGAAATTAAAGCTGCCCGGGGTACCAGCCAGCCCCGCAGGATCGTTGACTGACTGTGCAAATGCTGCGGTTTGGCAGTTCGTTCCCACCAGCATCGATCCTCGGCCCCGGCCAAATACCGAAAGATTCGACTGGGCCACCTTCCATGTCGCTAATCCCGAGATGGTCGGGCCAGCACCCGTGAAACGGTGGAACATATTCAGCGTCTGCGTTTCGGAATCTCCTGTTCCGCCGCCCGCATTATTTAATTGACCGTGGTAGCTTTGAGCGAGCGAAAGATATCGGGCACCGGCACCACTGACGAATGAGAAATTGCCGACTCGGGAACAAAATGTCCCTTCGAGATCGATTGCATTGACTCGTAAACGACTGCCAAACTGCAGGTTATCCTGTCCGACCGGAGTCGGTGGAACGCCGGGCCCATTCAAAAGAAAGCCTGGCGATCCGAAATTGGACCGACCCGGGACGGGAGCCCCGACGTTCGGAAAGTATGTCGGAGTAAACGGCGACGGGCTGATGACCTGACCTGCTGTTGCCTGGGCAGCGGTTTCAGAAATCGACGCATTTCCTGAAGATTGATCAAACGTAAAATAACCAGCTCGAACGCCAAACCCGTTATTGTTACGGAAGCCAAGCCAGAATTCGGCGGCGGGTGAATAATTCCAGTCGAAACTTTTCACAGAGGTCAGCCCCGTTGTCGTCGAGTTACTTCCGTTTGTGGTGGTTGAACCACTCGAAACGGTATACGCCGTATTGCTTTGCGTGTACGGCTTCAGCAACAGCAGGCTTGCCCCTGCTTCAAACACCCCTGATTCCGTGCAATATCCTGTCTGAAAGAGGTTACCCAGGCCCGGCGACGGGATTGATGGGTCGTATGGAGACGATTGAGGGCTTTGGCTTCCCGCGAGGAGTCCGCTTCCCTGATCACCAATTGTTGAGTCTGACGCAACCGCGACGGATCGAGATTCTTTCGTATTCACCGAGGGACTTGGGTCTGGAACTTCGTTATCAATGGAGTACTGTGAACGCGATGTTCCAGCCAATCCAAGGATGATCAGACCACTGAGGAGAATGTGAGTTCCATTCATCGAGATCCGTCTCCGATGGTGTTTTTGCGATCATCGCATTCAGGATGAACCAGGGTCTATGTGAATAGATCAGGCCCTCGCAATTGCCTTTCCGATTCAAGCACAATCAGGTCTTTCGGTTCGTACGTGTTCAGCTTCTCAACAAAGCAGAACTGTTTTCTCGATCGATTGTCGATTTGAACAATGAAAGTCATCCATTTTACCTATCCGTCATACTCGGCAGTTTTGCCAGAGTTCAGTGCCCCTTTCCCCGGACGATTGTGCCGATTTTCAATGGAACGATGTCGGGGTGTTTCTGATCAGGGTTATCGGTGAAAACGGTGAAAGTCCGGTTGTCCAGCAGGTAGCCGACGATAAAGACGCGTTCAATCGTTCCTGGATTTCCACCATTAACCGGCGTTGTCGAAACGTTCACCCCTGAACTCGTTTTCGTTGTCACGGCCCACCATGTGGCGACAGTTGGCGAGGTCAGGTTTGTCAGGTCATAGACCAGCACCTTAGCCGGTACCCCCGACCCTGTCCCGATAATAATGTTGTTGATACCCGATCCAAAGTAATCACCGACAGCCACGCTGAGGCTCGTATTAAAGCCCGTCGAGAATGTGTAAGGATTGGTCCCTACATGAATCGGTTGCGGATTTGGATTATTCGTCAAAGCATAGCCACTGAACACATTCACGATTCCCAACGCCTGTCCCTTGGCCGTTCCGATCGTGGCCTGAGTCACCACGATGTCCGCATAAGCATCGTTACCGGTGACATACCCGACCGCGACATTCACGCCGCCGTTGAAGCCCGATGAGAATGCATTGAATGGCGATCCGATGAGTGTCGGTGCGGAGGTCAGCAGGGTATTTCCATCGTAGACTCGGACCTGTGGATACCAGCCAGACCCCGCGCCGAAGACAAGATCAACGGCACCATCATTATTGATATCCCCTGCTGCGACGCTGACACCGTTCGCAAACGACCGACCGAACGCGTTGAACGTATTGAGAAGCGATCCATTGTACTTGGCAGCTGCGTTCGGGCTGCCGTTGTAAATATTCACCTGAGACGCGGAGTTCACAGTCACGATATCGGGAAGCCCGTCAAAATTGACATCCGCCGCGACCACGTTGACTTGTCCTACGTAGTTCTTTCCGTAAGGAGCCGAAATCGTAAATTTCAAGTCCCCCGTTTCGGCATCGCGAACCTGAATGACAGGCGTGGTGTTTGGGGTACTGACCACATTGGCAATGACAGCCACATGATTAAATCGTTCGATGCTTTCGAAGTTCACCGCTTGTGCACCGGTGGCTGGATCAAAGCTCCAATAGCCGGTCCCGAGCAATGAGGTCGGATTAACCACGCCTGCGTAACTGACTTCCGCTCCCATGTGCAACGTCCGTCCGCCGATGCCATCGGCAAAGTGAGTCGTGTCGAGTTGCAGATAGTCGCCGCCGCCGGGAATTGGCTTACCCGAGACCGGCAGATTGCCGTTAATCGTGTCATTGGTGAGGGTACTCGGCGTCACCGTGAAGATATTGCGGTCGTCGGTACCGTCCAGGTGTAGTGTCGTGATCGAATTCTTCTGCTTCTTCTGCGAAGAAGCATCGTTGTTATAGATCACACCATTTGTCGCAAAGTTACGGGCAGGCGGAGTTGTCGGTGCTGGAATGGTCTTCACGATAGTTGGATCGTTGGCCACGCTGGTCGGTGTCACGCGATAATTGAAGGCGTTTTGCCCATTGCTCGTGTGCTTGTTCGCCGCGTCGTTCACTTCCAGAGCATCGCTTCCTCCATTTCCAACCAGCGTGACCTGCCCCTGAATGAGGTCCAGGTTGCCGTTGTTGCTGGCCAGCGTGTCACCAATATTGAATTGGTCGTTGCTCAATCCGCCGTCGATTTCATAGGTCGTCGTGGCCGGAGCCGGGTTCGCATAGGTCGGGTTCGGCACGCCGAACGTCGATGTGACGACAAACGTATTGGCCAGCGTCTGGCTTCCTTTCAGCAGAATCCCGCCGCTCGTCGACGTGTTGAATTGCCCGCCGTTGATTGCGCTGTAGTAAATATCTCCTGCGGCAAATCCATGGAGCAGATTGTTCGTCACGCGGATGTTGACGTCGTGGCCGATCGTAGTATCGGCGTAATCGCTGACGACCAGATGATTGGACGTCCCGCCACCCGCCACCAGATTGAGAATCCCCTGAACCCCATAGTTGTTGCCGCGGAACAAATCGCCCTGATCTGCGGAACTGCTGGAGGCATCAGACGAGACATTGAACGTGTCGTTGATCCCATTCGCAAAGACTTCTGTCGTGCTCTGACCGAGGGAGCTTTGAATCGAGAATGTGTTCCCACCGAGCTTTGAACCCGTGATCAGAATGCCATCGTAGGCAGGGTTTACGGATGTGCTGACCGGGTCAAGGAAGTGACCCGAGTTTGATGCTTTATAGAAAATCGTCGGCAGGTTCTTGCCGAACCCGACAATGTTATCGCTGTTGATGATCGTATTGGCGTTCACAATGCCCTGTGAATCGTCCAGGAACAGCCGATTGTACGTTCCTCCACCGGCATCGATATTCAAGGTCCCGCTGATCGAGTCGGCGTCGCCAGGTTTGCCTGCAATTGCATTCGACGAAACGTTTACGACATCGTTCCCGGCATTCCCCAGGATCTGATTGAAACTTCCGGTCCCCGTCGTCTGAAGATTGAAGGTCGTGTCGCCCGTCCCCGCGATGAATGTCGAATTGCTTCCGGTCCCTGTGCTCGTGACGTTGATCGTGTCACCTGTTGGGGTCGGATTGACGCTCCCCTTCACCGTGGTATTCACATTTGCTGCGGTGCTGAGCACATTCACCACGCTCGATTGAAGCGCCGCGTTCAGATTGACCGTTTCCAGGCCACTGTATGTAATGGCCGGTGAAGACTGCGGAAGACCCGTGCGGTCCAGTGTGGTCCCCGTCAGTGAGTAAACGAATCCGCCCGAGGTGTTGTCACCCTGGTCGTTGAAGTTTACCGTGTCGCCTGACACCAGCGTGTTGCTTGCGGTCACCTTGCCGTCGTTGCTGGCAGCAGTGAATTTCGTCGTCGGGCTGGCATCGTTTACCAGACCATTGAGGGTCACGTTCCCCTTGATCATGCCCAGGGAGTTGGCAGCCGTCCCCACGTTGTACACGTCATTGTGGCTGCCCCCTTCTACGGTCAGGCTGCTCGACTGCAATGTGCTCTGGATGTTGAACGTATTCGAATGGGTATCGGCACCTCGCACGTTCACTCCGTCATAGACACTGCTCGTCGAATCCAGGAAGTGGCCACCCGTCGCTGCATAGTAAATCGTGCCGGCAGCCAGGCCGGTGATCACATCGCTATTGATCACGACGTTGGTATTTGGTGAGGCACCGGTGAAGTCATCCAGCGTCAACCGGTTGTAATTTCCCGCTCCGGTATCCACGAGCAGCGTCCCGTTGATTCCGTCGACATTCCCGCGAGTTCCTGCAATCGCATTTGACGAGACGTGAACGACATCGTTGCCGCCGTTCCCCAGGATCTGATTGAAACTTCCCGTCCCAGTCGTCTGGAGATTGAACGTCGAGTCACCCGTCCCGGCGATGAATGTCGAATTGCTTCCGGCACCTGTACTTGTGACGTTGATTGTGTCACCTGTTGCGATTGGATTGATACTCCCCTTCACGGTGGTATTCACGTTCGCCGCAGTGCTTAGCACGTTGACGACACTCGATCGAAGCGCCGTGTTCAGATTCACTGTTTCCAGGCCACCGTATGTGATCGCAGGTTGGATCTGCGGAAGACCTGTACGGTCCAGTGTGGTCCCCGTCAGTGAGTAGACGAATCCGCCCGAGGTGTTGTCCCCCTGGTCGTTAAAGTTCACTGTATCGCCTGTCGGCAACGTATTGCTGGACGAGAGTGGCGTGGAATTCGAAGCGTAGCTCAGCGTCGTTGTTGGGTTGAAGTCGTTCGCGAGACCATTCAGGGTCAAGTTCCCCTTGATCAATCCCAGCGAGTTGGCAGCCGTCCCCACGTTGTACGCGTCATTATGACTACCCCCTTCTACGGTCAGGCTGCTCGACTGCAGTGTGCTCTGGATGTTGAACGTATTCGAATGGGTATCCGCACCCCGCACGGTCACTCCGTCGTAGACGCTGCTCGTCGAATCCAGGAAGTGGCCGCCCGTCGCTGCATAGTAAATTGTTCCAGCAGCCAGGCCAGTGATCACATCACTATTGATCACAACGTTGGTATTCGGTACGGCTCCGGTGAAATCATCCAGCGTTAGCCGGTTGTTATTTCCTGCCCCGGTATCTACCAGCAGAGTTCCGTTGATCCCGTCCACGTTTCCGCGAGTCCCGGCAATCGCATTCGACGAGACGTTAACAACATCGTTGCCGCCGTTCCCCAGGATCCGATTGAAACTTCCCGTCCCCGTCGTCTGGAGATTGAACGTCGTATCGCCTGTTCCAGCGATAAATGTCGAATTGCTTCCGGCTCCTGTGCTTGTGACGTTGATCGTGTCACCGGTCGCGGTCGGATTAATGCTCCCCTTCACGGTAGTGTTCACGTTCGCTGCTGTGCTTAGCACGTTGACGACGCTCGATCGAAGTGCCGTGTTCAGATTCACCGTTTCCAGACCACCGTATGTGATTGCAGGCGATGTCTGCGGAAGACCCGAACGGTCCAGTGTTGTGCTGGTCAGAGTGTAAGCAAACCCACCCGAGGTATTGTCACCCTGGTCGTTAAAGTTCACAGTATCACCCGTCGGCAACGTATTGCTGGACGAGAGTGGCGTGGAATTCGAAGCGTAGCTCAGTGTCGTCGTCGGGCTGGCATCGTTTACCAGACCATTCAGGGTCAAATTCCCCTTGATCAGTCCCAGCGAGTTGGCAGCCGTCCCCACGTTGTACACATCGTTGTGGCTGCCCCCTTCTACGGTCAGGCTGCTCGACTGCAGTGTGCTCTGGATGTTGAACGTATTCGAATGGGCATCCGCCCCTCGGACTGTCACTCCGTCATACACACTGCTCGTCGAATCCAGGAAGTGGCCACCCGTCGCTGCGTAGTAAATTGTTCCAGCAGCCAGGCCAGTGATCACATCACTATTGATCACAACGTTGGTATTTGGTGAGGTCCCGGTGAAATCATCCAGCGTTAACCGGTTGTTATTTCCCGCTCCGGTATCTACCAGCAGAGTCCCGTTGATCCCGTCCACGTTTCCGCTAGTCCCGGCAATCGCATTCGACGAGACGTTAACAACATCGTTTCCGGCATTCCCCAGGATCTGATTGAAACTTCCGGTCCCCGTCGTCTGGAGATTGAACGTCGTATCGCCCGTCCCGGCGATGAATGTCGAATTGCTTCCGGCCCCCGTACTCGTGACGTTGATCGTGTCACCCGTCGGGGTCGGATTGATGCTCCCCTTCACTGTGGTGTTCACGTTCGAGGCTGTGCTCAGCACGTTTACCACGCTTGGTTGAAGGCCCGTGTTCAGATTCACCGTTTCCAGGCCACTGTACGTGATCGCCGGTGGCGTCTGTGGGAGACCCGAACGGTCCAGTGTGGTCCCGGTCAGGTTGTAAACCAATCCGCCCGACGTGTTGTCTCCCTGGTCGTTGAAGTTCACCGTATCGCCTGTCGGCAACGTGTGGCTGGACGAGAGCGGTGTGGAATTCGAAGCGTAGCTCAGTGTTGTCGTCGGGCTGGCATCGTTTACCAGACCATTGAGGGTCACGTTCCCCTTGATCAGGCCCAGGGAGTTGGCAGCCGTCCCCACGTTGTACACGTCATTGTGGCTGCCCCCTTCTACGGTCAGGCTGCTCGACTGCAGTGTGCTCTGGATGTTGAATGTATTCGAATGGGTATCCGCCCCCCGGACGGTCACTCCGTCGTAGACACTGCTCGTCGAATCCAGGAAGTGGCCACCCGTCGCTGCATAGTAAATCGTGCCGGCAGCCAGACCGCTGATCACATCGCTATTGATCACGACGTTGGTATTTGGTGAGGTCCCGGTGAAGTCATCCAGCGTTAGCCGGTTGTTGTTTCCTGCCCCGGTATCTACCAGCAGAGTCCCGTTGATCCCGTCGACATTCCCGCGAGTCCCCGCAATCGCATTAGACGAGACGTGAACGACATCGTTCCCGGCGTTACCGAAGATCTGATTGAAACTTCCCGTTCCTGTCGTCTGGAGATTGAACGTCGTGTCGCCTGTCCCGGCGATGAATGTCGAATTGCTTCCGGCACCTGTGCTTGTGACGTTGATTGTGTCACCTGTTGCGGTTGGATTGATACTCCCCTTCACGGTGGTATTCACGTTCGCCGCTGTGCTCAGCACGTTCACCACGCTTGGTTGAAGGGCCGTGTTCAGATTGACCGTTTCCATGCCATTGTAAGTCATGGCCGGTGGCGTCTGCGGAAGACCCGTGCGGTCCAGTGTTGTGCTGGTGAGAGTGTAAGCAAACCCACCCGAGGTATTGTCACCCTGGTCGTTAAAGTTCACAGTATCGCCTGTCGGCAACGTATTGCTGGACGAGAGCGGCGTCGAATTCGAAGCGTAGCTCAGCGTCGTTGTCGGGTTGACATCGTTCGCGAGACCATTCAGGGTCAAGTTCCCCTTGATCAGTCCGAGCGAGTTGGCAGCTGTCCCCACGTTAAAGGTGTCATTTCCACCGTTGGAGTTAATCGTCGTACTGAACAACGGATTTGTACTTTGCACATTGAATGTGTCACCCAGTACATTCGAACCTTCCAGGTCGAGCGTATTCGCGGTTCCGGCAGCTGTTGTGTAGTTGATGGTATTGGCGCCACCAAAGCCGGTCACGCTGCTGTTCGTCACCACGACATTGCTGTTGTTACCATCGGTCACATCGCCATAGTCACCGATGTTAATCGCTTGCGTTCCGTTACCCGAACCCAAATTCAGATTGAGAACTCCGGCAATACCAGACAGAGTACTGCCAACGGTATTGAATGCAGGCCCGTTTGCAGAAACGTTGATCGTATCGCGACCCGTGCCGCTATTGACCGTCGTATTCGTACCAGAGGCTGTACTCGCGACATTGAACGTATTTCCGCCGCTGCCCATTGAGACATTCAGCGTTGCAACGCTTCCGTAAGCCAGGCTGCCGTTTCCTCCAAACGCATTCGAGGTCAGTTGCGTGCTGGTCAGCGTACTCGTGGTGGCAGCCGTGTCGCCAATGTCACTGACGTTGACCGTGTCGCCGGACTGGCCTCCGCCATTGATCGTGAATGGTGCTGTGATTCCCACGAGTGTCCCGGTATTGGAAGGGGCATTCGAAGAGACATTAATCGTGTCGTTACCCGACTGACCATTTATGGTCAAACTGCTCGCCGTCGTTTTGACGTTGACCGTGTCGCTACCCGTTCCGCTGTTGACCGTTGTTGTCGTGCCAGAAGAAGTCGTCGCGACGTTAAACGTATTGCCGCCACTTCCCATCGAGACATTCAGCGTTGCGACGCTGGCATAAGCCAGACTGGCGTTCCCTCCAAATGCCGTCGAGTTAAGCTGGGTACTGGTCAGAGTGCTTGTGCTGGCGGTCGTGTCGCCGACGTCACTGACGTTGAGCGTGTCGCCGGACTGGCCTCCGCCATTAATCGTCAGTGGTACCGTGATCCCCGCCAGTGTGCCGGTGTTCAATGGGGCGTTGGACGAGACATTAATCGTGTCGTTGCCCGACTGACCATTCACCGTCAAGCTGCTGGCCGTGGATTGGACGTTGACCGTGTCGTTCCCTGCGCCGCTGTTGAGAAGCGTGGTCGTTGCGCTTGCCGTGCTGGCGATCGTGAACGTGTTGCCGCCGGAGCCCAGATTGACATTCAACTTCGACAGTCCGTTGTAGTTGATGCCCGCGGTTCCCATGCCCAAGCCGGTCAGGCTGGTACTGGTCAGCGTGCCTGCCAGTTCCGTCGTGGTCTTGGCCTTCGTGCTGCCAGTGTCGTCCACGTTCAGTGTGTCGGAGCCACTGCCGGTGACAGTCAGTGCTCCATTGATGTTGTCCACGATCCCGGCCGTAACAGGCGACACTCCGGCAGTGCTCCCCACGTTGATGATATTGGTCCCCCCGCCGGTATTCACGGTGGTCGACCCGCCAGTCGCTTGAATATCGACAGTGTCGGTCCCCAAGCCGGTGTTGATCTGAGTCGTCGTACCGCTGGCGCTGTTGGCGATCGTGAGGATGTTGCCCTTGTGACCCAGGTTCACGTTCAGGTTGGTCATGGCACCATAGCTGATGCCACCAGGGTACGTGACATTCCGAATTGTCTCGCTGCTTCCCATGCCGAAACCGGAAAGATTCGTGTCGGTCAGCGTGCCGGTCTCTGTGCTGCGCAGGCTGGCCGTGTTGTTGATATTCACCGTATCGACGTCGCTGGAAGAGACGGTCTGGACCGGGGTGATTGCCGTGGCCGGATCTGACTCGTTGACGTAGAGAACAGTGACGATATTCAGTGCAGGCACATCACTATAGCCACCGCCGAGCACAATCGAGCCTTGAATGCGTGCCAGGTCGTGCTGCGGCAGATTCGAAGGATCGACCCCGGTGAAGCCCGCCGGCAACTGGGCGATGTAGAAGGTGTCACTGCCCGCCCCACCAAAGGCTTTGACGACTGAACCAGCGGCCACGTCGCCAATGTAGATGCTGTCGTTGCCACCCTCGGTGTCCACCTGGATCACTTGAATATTCGTGTATTGAATATTGTCGGCACCGACGACCGAGATGTTCGCCGAGGTGATCACAACCGTGTCGTCCAGTTCGGTCCCCAGAACGACCAGCGTGTTCAATCCCGCTCCCCCGTGGATCGCGACCGGAGCATTCAGGGCATAATTGATGGTGTTTGCCCCCTGTCCGCCGTTAACAGTGGTTTGCTGCTGATTGGGATCGACATGTTTAGGATTTGTCGATCCGAACAGGGCGAACGCCTGTACCACAAAGAGATTGTCCCCCGCGCCACCATTCAGGATCACGGGTGCCAGATTGTGGTACATAATGAACGTGTCGGTTGTGGCGAGCGGCAGGCCACCAACCGTATTTCCGCCACCATTGGCCGTGACCGGATAAGAAGCACCCACGCTCAGGTAGCCGCGGGTGGTATGAATCGTCGTAATCTCGTCGCCCGGAGCGACATAGGGAGGTAAACGATCGTTGCCAAACAATTGTCCAATCTGGAACGAATCGCTACCGGCGCCGCCGTTGAGGGTCGTCGGGGCGCTGTTGTCGTCCATCGTGAAAGCGTCAGTGCCGCCCATCCCGTTGACGACGAGGCCCCCCATGCTGGTGTCGTAATTCACACGTTCTGCATACTGGAATGTCCCATTGCCATTCGCGCCATGCATGAGAGCTACGAACTTGGCCCGGAGCAGGAACTGGTCGTTGCCGGTCGTGCCGTTCAGCGTCAACAGATCTCCGACGTGGCTGGACCCCGAATCGTGGATGTTGATCTGCGAGCTGCCCGAACCGAAGTAATTGACGAAATACTGGTCGTTGCCTGTACCCCCGTCGAGATTCACTGTTCCATTCAGTGAATTCGTGAGCGACAGATCAGGGTTGACGGTGAAAGTGTCGTTGCCCGCGCCCCCCAGAAGCGTGACCGAGCCGGCTGCACCCTGCAGGTTCAGATGGTCATTGCCGCCGCCGCTGTTCACCAAGGTTTGTCCAGCGGAGGAACTTAGAATGTTGAAGGTATCGTCGAACGCTCCAAGCTGAATATTCAGCTTGGCGAAGCCCGCATAACTGATCCCCTTATTGACGTCGCCCGCAGCCATACCCAAGCCCGTCAGCCTGGAGCTCGTGAGCGTTCCCACTGCACCCGCAGAATCGCCTGTGTCATCCAGATTGAGTGTGCTCGGGCCAATGCCAGGGCCATTGGCGATCAGCGTCAGCAGCGCCGCAATTCCCTGGACCTCGCCATTCACGTTGTCGATGCCAGCCCGGCTGCCGATATTGACGGTGTCCTGATCGCCCCCCGTCTTGATGGTCGTCGAGCCGGCGATGGCTTGAACATTGACGGTGTCGTTGCCCGCACCCGTATCGAGTTCGGTCGAACCGGCGTGCGTCCCTGTGATCGTGAACGTGTCGTTGCCCGACGGGAGGTCAATGTTCAGGTCGCCGAGACCTGAGTAGGCAATCCCCTGGGACAGTCCCAGGCCCGTGAGCGTGGTCGAAGTCAGAGTACCAGTCGTCTGAGCGTTACCGAAAGTGTCGTAGACGTTGAGGGTGCCGCCACTCCCCTGGCCTGTCACCGTCAAAAGAGCCCTGATGCCGGAAAGGCTCTCCAGGCCGCCCGCTTGCGGAGTTCCGACGTTCACGGTGTCGGTGCTGCCGGGAGTCTGGATGGTCGTGGCCCCGGCGATCGTTTGCACATTGACGGTGTCTGTGCCGGTGCCGGTGTTGACCAGTGTTGTGCCAGGCTGGGTTGTAAACAGTGTGAATGTATCGTTTTCAGCCCCCAAGGCGATGTGGACCGCAGAAATGGCGTTAGTGAAATCGGTGTGTCCGGCAGCGCCAAAGCCGCTGAGGGTCTGGAACGTTGCCAGAGCCTGGACCGGGTCAGTGTTGGTGTAGTATTCGGGTTCGCCGCCGTAGTAGAGAACCGGCTCGCCACCCTGGTAACGTCTTCGGTCCCCGGCCACGTGCAGAATGGGGTTTCCGTTCATGTCAAGAACGGGCTGGCCTTTGGTGTGGACTTCGGGATTGCCGTTCTTGTCCTTGAGCTGGTGCTGGTAGATAGGATCACTGGCTGCCGGAGTGACGGGATTGTGGTCAGCATCCAGTTCAGGGTTAACGTTGCCGTCGAGCACAGGCTCGCCGCCAAAGTAAACCACGGGCTCGCCGCCAGCATACGTAAGCTGATTGCCACTTTGATCCTTGACGAGTTCTCCCGTCGCGTGGAATTGCGGCTCGCCTCCCGTACGGAAGATCGTATTACCAAACACATCCTTCAGAGGGTTGCCATTGTCGTCGAGCACAGGCTCGTCGCCGTAGAAGACGACCGGGTCACCAGACTGGTGCAACACCGGGCTGCCAGCGACATGATAGGTCGGATTGCCCTGAGTATCGAGGACCGGTGTGCCTTTGGCGTCGAGCACCGGTTCGGTGCCGAAGTAGACGACCGGATCGATGGACTTCTGCGACACGAGGTGGCCTGTCGAATCGTAATTGCCCGTGACGGTATGCAGAATTGCCTTGCCATTAGCGTCGTACTGGGTAACAGGTCGCTGATAGGTTGACTCGCTGCCGCTGGCTGACTGGCCGGCGGTCCCGCTGTAGGCGAGGTTAAGCACGCCGCTGCCGGTGACGCTCTGGTGCAGGATCTGATCGCTGGTCAAAGGGACCATCTGGGTGCGATAGACCGGGACCAGGGATGGCTGGCTTGTAAAGATAACGTTTCCATGCAGATCATATTTGATCTGCTTGACGGCGACTTTGTAGCCCTGATCATCGACCCACAGCAGTGGCTTCGTATCATCGGTCGTGGCGACATAGGAAATATGTCCTGTATTGGTCGTCGTCTTGGTGACGGTACCGTCAGAGTTCTGTTGCAAATAGAGCGGATGATTGCTGGCATCGGTTTCCTGAACTCCACGTTCCTGCACCATATCAGTAATGATGTGCCCGGTTGTATCGAGTACCGCAGCATTGACCCAGATCTGGTTCTGACCCGAGACATTCTTCTCGACAACCATCCGCTGCATGTGCTGCTGGGCAAAATAAACGGTCTGTCCCAGGGCGTTGACATAAGAATCGTCATTGGACGAGGTGTTGACGTAGACATACGGGGCGGTTTGCAGCACGGCATCGTGCAGTGCGGGGACGTAGGCAACGTTTGCGACGACTTCCTGGTCGCGAGAAGCGGCGTCGAATGTAACCCCCGCATTCAGCCCACCCACGGTATAAACTGTGTCGCTGCCGCCACCACCCATGATCGAAGTGGCTCCCCCCGCACCTGCAATATGCAGGGTGTCGTTGGCACCACCGAAGGAAATCTCGGTCGTCGCGCCGACGGCACTTCCTTCGAGCGTGAAGTCATGGGCCGCGCTCGTTCCTCCCGAGACGCTGACCTGATCACCCAGGAGCAGTTGCACGTCTTTGAAGTTCTGGTAAGAGACGCCAAACGCGGGCGAACTGGCAGCCAGGGTTGTGCCGTTATTTGCCAGGCTTCCCTGGAATGTGATCGTGTAAGGCCCGCCGGCGTTACCGCTGACGGCGACGTTGCCCAGGCCGATCGTGGCCAGGGTTTCCAGTGCGCTTTGCACCAGGCTGGCTGGAGCATTAACCGGTATGGCCGTCGTTTCCTTGCCGTTAAAGCTGAGCGTGAAACGCGGCAGCCCCGTAATTGACAGGGTTTGTACTTCGCTCTGACCACTGCCGGCTGGCGTCGTGAGCTGGATGTCTGCATTCCCCCCCGCTGGATGTGACGCGGTGAGCGTGGGGATATTGACGCCCACGAGACTCCCCTGCAATGTGATTGTGTAGGGACCGCCTGGCGATCCGGCCACCGCCACATTGCCCGCTCCCAGTGCCCCCAGGCCGATGACGGTTGACTGAATGACGGCAGGGCTGGCGTTGTAGGCAATGGGCGCGCTGGTCTGGAGTACGCCATTGGCCATCATCTTGATGCGGAAGGTTCCCCCAACGGCATTGTTCGCCAGTTGCTGGGCCCCGGTTGGCACGCTCAACAGCGTGCTGTAGTGCAGACCGGTCGCATTGACGATCAACGTGGTGACCCCCTGGCCACCAATCAACCAAGGATCGGCAGGCGTGCCTGAACCACTGACCGTTGCCATGACCGAGAAGTCGAGACTGCGCAGAGCGCTTTGCACGGCGTCTGCGCTGGCGTTGCTGGGGATGGGCCGTGTCGTCAGCGTGTTGCCACCGACCGTGAGCGCCAGTGTGAAGGTGCCACCCGTCGCGGTGGTCGACAAGGACTGGGTGCCGTTGACTGGCTGGAGCGTCGAGCCGGTGAGTGTGCTGTCGTCGATCGTGATCGGACCGACATTGGTACCGGCAATGATCCAGGGATCGGTGGACAGGCCCGAACCGGTTACGGTGGCTTTCACACTGGTATCGAAGCCATTGAGCGCCGCCCGCACCTGGGCAGCCGTGGCGTTGTAGCTGAGGCTGGCCGTGCGCAGCACTCCTCCCACAGTCATACTGATCTTGAAACTGCCGCCTGTCGCGGTGTTCGACAGCTCGCGGGCACCGGCGGTCGGCGCCGTCACGGTGCTGGTCCCGCCCGTCAGGCCGGAATCATCCAGGCTGATGGCGGCGACATTCGCGCCACTGAGGAGCCATGGGTCTGAGGTCGTTCCGTGACCAGTGACGCTGGCTTGCACCGAGCTGAGACCGGCCACTGCAGCCTGTACTGCAGCTGCCGAGGCGTTGACCGGCAACGGCGCCGAGGTGGATACCGACCCCAGACTTAACGTATAGGTCGGCAGGCCGCCGAGGGTCACGGTCTGGACTTTCGTCGAACCGGCGACCGTCGTGGCGGCGCCGGGAACGGTCGAACCAGTCCCCAGGCCAAAAAGTTCCGTCGAGGCGAGCGTGCCTGAAGCGGCTGAGCCGTTCTGGCTGTGCACAATCAGGGTGCTCCCCTTTTGCTGCAGCAACGTCCCCCCATCAAGCGTCAGCTTGCCCTTGATCTGGGAAAGATCGTAAACGGGCGCCGCTTCATAAGCGAAGGGGACCGGCTGCAACACAACGGACGGAGGCGTCACGGTTCGCTTCGGCGGCAGTACTTCGTGACCGACTTCGTAGGAAATGGCCGGGATCTGGAACGAATAGGTCGTTTCAGGACTGAAGATCCACCAATCACCCCACGAGTGGGTGTACTGCGAGGAGAAAACGGCCTGGATCACGAGATCGGTGAAATCCGAATCCAGTTTGAAATAGTGGTTCGATGCGTTGAGATAGTAGAGGTACGCGCTCACCACGTTCTCGACCGTACTGATCACATCGCTCTGATTGCTCCAGCCGTCGACGGTAAAATAGAATCGCGGCAGTTGCAAAGTTTCCTGGTCGTAGACGACCACCGGCGGATCCTGCACGAAGTAGCTTGGCGGCTGGTAGTGGAATGCAGGCGGTGTGAACAGGATCGGCGGCGGGTCACCACCCAGGTGCACCGTGTTGTCACCGGAACCGCCATCGATCACCAGCTCGAACGCGTTGCTCGTGCTCATGATGTAGAACTGGTCCGGGCCGCCCGCACCATTGACTTCCAGACGCTGAATGTTGCTGAAGAAGGTAATGTTGCCAGCGCCCGCCACCGAATTGTTAGAGATGATGAAGGTGTCGCCAATCGGTGTACCATTGATGACAATGGTGTTGAAGCCCGACCCGCCATCGATGACCACAGGCGCGTCCTGGACGTATTCGTAGCGGTTATCACCGCCACCACCGAACAGGTTGATGACGTTGGCAATGGCCAGACCCTGGGCCGTCTGCTCGCGGATTTTGATGAACGTGTTGATGACAAAGGTGTCGTTGCCGTCGCCGCCGTTCAGGTAGA
This sequence comes from uncultured Schlesneria sp., assembly GCA_903899985.1. Lineage (GTDB taxonomy): Bacteria > Planctomycetota > Planctomycetia > Planctomycetales > Planctomycetaceae > Schlesneria. The sequence goes on along the minus strand of CAIULL010000139.1, from coordinate 91,571 downwards.
GCGTGGCCGTGTTGTGGTTGACTTCAAAGTTGTCGTCTCCTGCGCCGCCATAGGTGATCATCATGGCGGACGTGCCGTTGGTCATGTTGCTGGTGTCGGCTACCGGCACACCGTCGGGATACTCAATGGTCCGATTGTTCTTGTCGGGAATGAGAGGCACGGTACCGACGACAAGATTGTCATTGCCGTCACCCAGGTTAACGACAGTCTGCACGGCGTTGTCGTTGGAGAGGACGGAATCGTCACCCCCCAGCGTGTTGATGGTCAGGCGTTCGACCTGTCGATAGTTGACAGCGTCGCGTGTCGCGCCGGTTCCCCAGAAGACCCTTCCAGAGGTGATGTCATTGCCATCGCCACCTTCGAGGTCCACCTTGTCGGAACTATCGGTACCGTTGAGGTATAACTCGTCAAAGCCGGACGTGCCTCCCGTGTCGGCAATGGTTACGGTCGAAGAGGACGCCCCATCCAGATTGACGATGTAGTACTCATTCAGGCCTGCCTGCGTATTACCCACGTAGGCGTCGTTGCTGGCGTTGTCCAGTGTGACACTGTGAGTCCAGCGCGTCACCTGCAAGTCTTGCTGTCCAGGAATATGGACCGTCCCGTCCTGAGAATTGACCACCAGAATGTTATTGCCCGACTGCTGCTGGCCATTGACCGTCATGGCTCCCTTGAGATAGGCATTGGAGAAAATGGACTTGCCTGTGCCGGGATCGATCAGACTTTCGATCTGCACGGGAAGCGTTTGTGACAGGCTGGGATCATAATAGGTCGGGGCGTAGACGTTGCCCGTGTCCGACATGGCCGTGATGAACGGAACCGGGAAGTTCGGATCAGCCACGGGCGCTGCCTGGTCGATCGCCTGACTTCCCTTGTGGAACGTGGTGCCGTCATCGGCCAGGATGGTACCCGCGACAAAGTAGTTGCCGAACAGCGACAGGTCCACGTTCTGCGATTCGACAAGCGTGTTGTTGCTGTCCGGGTCCAGGAAGGTGTCGACGCCGGCCCCGCCGGTGAAGGTGTCGTTGCCCGCACCGCCGTCGAGTATGTCAGCGAACGGCGAGCCGACCAGGACGTCGTTGCCGGAATCGCCTTCAAGCGTCACCCCGATGAGGTCACGTGTGACTCCGACGGCGCTGATGGTGTCGTCGCCACCCTCCCCTTGGACGATCAGCTTGTCGCCACTCGAACGCTGAGCGTTCATGAGCGTCAAGGTCGAGACGCCGGTCCGGGTCACCGTCACGTCGTTGCCGTTGGTGCCGATGTTAAAGTGATCGTTGTCTGCCGAGTGGTCCCCAAAGACATTGGATGACTGGCCACCGTGAACGATGACCGTGTCGGCGGAATTGTCGGTGTTGTCGCCGGGGGTTGCGCCGCCAGCGGGCACGGTCACCTGAACGACCTGGGTGTTGCCCACTGGCACGCGGCCGCTGCCGTTGGTGCTGACAGGGCGGTTCGGCTGCCCCGCCGTTCCCGGGTCGGTTGTGATCCTTCCCTGCGAATCGAAGTAGAGGATGGCGCGCGTCGAGGTGGGGGTCGTGGTCTCGTTGCCCTGACCGTCCAGGTAAAGCAGTTGACTCTGGGCATTGACCGCCTGGTAAACGACTTGCGGTCGTCCGTATTCATCGGTGAGAGGCAAACCCGTGCCGTTGAATTTCTTGTTGCCGTTCGCGTCGAGTACGGGATCGCTACTGCTGTACTCGACGGGATCGTGTGCCTGGTGCGTCAGCTGCACGCCTTGATCGTCCAGGATGGGGTCACCAGGAAGATGCAGAATCTGGTCGCCGGCCTTGTGCATGACGTAATTGCCGTCGGGACCGCGCATCTGGGCGCCCGTAACGTAAACCAGCGGGGTTGTGCCATCGGCTTCAAACAGTGGCGTACCACTCGCGTCATAGGCACGTTCTCCGCCGTTGGCCAGTGCAATCGTGTCCGTTGGATAGGTTGTTGGTAAACCGTTGGCATCGAGAACGGGCTCGTTCCCGACATAATAGGCGAGCTCGCCACCCAGATAGACCTTGGCATCTCCGGCAACGTGCACAACGGGATTACCCATTGAATCCAGCACCGGATCGCCTTTCTGATGGACCTTAAACGAGCCGTCTGGATTCTTCTGTGCATAGTTCCAGATCGAATCACTGGTCGCCGGCACAACTGGGTTATGGTCGGAATCGAGCTCTGGGTAAATGACGCGTACGAGGTTGCTGTTGTCCGCCGAAATTGCCGGGGTTGGTTGCCCGCTGCCACCGCTGAAGGTCACGAGCCACGGACTGGCCGCCGTGCCGGCACCGGTGACGACCGCCGTAAACGGCGCATCGATCTTGTTCAATTCCGTCTGGATCGCCTGCGCACTGGCATTGTAAGCCAGATCGGCAGTCTTCTGGCCATTGATCGAGAGCGTGAATGTGCCGCTGGAACCATCGTGGAAGATCTTCTGAATGCCGCTACCGGCCAGGTTGGTGCCGTCCCCGTACAAAGTCGGCACTTTTTCGCCGTTTGGACCGGTGAAGACAACGACCCATGGGTCGCCAACCGTACCCGTATGGGTAACAGTGGCCATGAAAGGCGAGTCGATCAGATTGAGTGCATCTTGCACCGCGGCGGCACCGGCGTTGTAGGGGATTGGAGCCGTTTCTTTGTCACCCATCGAGATCGTAAACGTGCCGCTCGTGCCGTTGTTGGAGATCCGATTGGTAACCGCCTGCTGAAGTGTGCCGCTGTCAGCGGTGAGCGCGGGAACGGACGACCCGGTGAAGGTCACCACCCAGGGGCTGGCCATGGTGCCGGCACCGGTGACGCTGGCGTTGAACGTACCGGCAATCAGGTTGAGCGCGCTCTGCACGTCGGCCGCCGTGGCATTGAACGCAATCGCAGCGGTTGTCTGGCCATTGAACGAAAGCGTGAATGAACCCGCTGTGCCGTTGTGATAAACCTGTTCGATGGCGTGGTTACCGGGTGTCTGATCGGCAACAGCAACGGATGCCGCCTGGACCGATGTGTGGTAAAGCTTGCTGACATCGGCCGTCAGGGCCGAGATCGTCTGAGCTCCGGAGCCTGTCCATGTAATGATCCAGGGGTTGGCCAGCGTACCGGCACCGGTGACCGTTGCCTGAAGCAGCGGTGAAATCGCGTTAAGCGCACTCTGCACATCGCCATTGGTTGAATCGCTCTCGATCGAGGCGGTCGTTTTGCCGTTGACCGTCAGGGTGAACGAACCGGTGGTGCCATCATGATAAACCTGTTCAATGGCGTGACTGCCGGGTGTCTGGTCCGCGATGAAAACGTGGGCCTGTTGCTGACCGATAAATACGCTGCCCGTGTTGCCTTGAATCGTGATCGTGGCATTCTGCGATCCTTCATTCAGCACTGGCTCACCGCCAAAGTATTGAACCGGTTCGCCGCCACTATACGTTACGGCCTCGCCAGGAGTGTGCAGGATGGCACTGCCATCACCATCGAGGAGAGGCTTCCCGTTGTCGTCCAGGAAGGGCTTACCGACCAGGTCACCCGTGTCGGCGGTCAGCACCGGCGCCGTGACGCCGCCGGTGGTTGCAATCGTTGCGGCCCAGGGATTGGCCGCAGTCCCCGAACCAGAAACCGTGGCCGAGAGACCTGAACCCTCGCCCAATTGATTGAGGGCATCGCGAATTTGCGCGGCGGTGGCGTTGTAGGGCAACGCGCTCGTGGTCAGCGGCACGCCATTCACCGTCATCTTGATCTGGAACGTACCGCCCGTAGCGTTATTGGAGAGCGACTGGGCACCGGAGTCGCCCGATTGGATGGTGCTGGTTCCCCCCTGAAGAGCGGAATCGACGGTGGTGATGGTCGAGAGGCCGGTGCCGCTCAGAATCCATGGGTCGGCAGTTGTCCCCGTGCCGGTCACGTTCGCCTGAACGCTCGAAAACATCAGTTTCAGGGCGTTTTGTACGTCGCTGGCGCTGGCGTTGTAGTTAATCGGATTCGAAGTTCGATCCTGACCACTGACGGTGGCCTTCAATTTGAAGGTGCCGCTCGTGCCATCTTCCGAGATCAACTGCACGCCGGGATTGTTTGGCGTCAGATCGGTGATTGTGACGGTGCCGACACCACCCCAGAGCTTGGGATTGCCGTTAGCGTCGCGAATCAGGTTATAGATCGTCCGGGTGCCGTCGTTTTTGCCCAGGTCGAGCCGGATGTTCGTCACCCCTGATCCGGCCAGGTCGTTAACTTCAACCGTATCGGCACCAGCACCCGCGTCGATCACATAATTCTGGATGTTGGTGGCCAGCAACGTCGGACTGTTGGAACTGCCGGTCAGCATCAAACTGGTCCCATTGGCCGGCTGGGTAAAGTTTTGGCTGACGCCCGTGATGGGATTGGTCAGATGCACGGTCTGGCCGGCGGTCGCGGTGCCCAGCAGGTAAGTCTCGGAGGCCGACGTGCCAGTAATGGTAAAGGTATTGTTACCGGCGCTGCCGCCGCTGACGAAGGCGTACTGGCCATCGGTCGGCACGTCTTTACCGGAACTATCCTTGTGAGCCCCTTGCCAGATGAAGTCGTCACTGCCGCTTCCGCCGATCAGGACGTCATTCCCCTGACCCCCTTCGATGGTATCGTGACCCGCGCCCCCCAGAATCGTGTCATCGCCTGGCCCGCCAGAGATGACGTCGTTGCCCGAGCCAACCTGAATCCAGTCGTTGCCCGAACTGCCGGTAATCGTGTCGTTGCCATTGCCAGCGTAAATCGTGGCCGAGCCCGTACCGCCGGTGATCTGGTCATTTCCCCCGGCGGCATAGATCCATACATGGCCCGATCCGACCGTGATGGTCTGGTTCCCCAGTGTGGTTAAGTCGCTCGTGCTCGTGCCGCCGGCGATCGTGTCGTCGCCACCGCCGCCACTCAGGTAGTCATCGCCGCCACCACCCACGATCGAGTCGGGTTCGGCACCCCCCAGGATCGTATCGTCGCCGCTGCCGCCGACGATGGTGGCAACGGGTGCCGTGGCAAGTTTGTTCTTGATCTCGATCTTGTTGTTGCCTGCGCCCACCTGAATGTGCAGGGCTGCGGTAACTCCGTCGTCAATCGTGATGGTGTTGTTACCGGCGCCGCCATCAATAACGATGTTCCGGATGTCTGCCGCGTTGTAGGTCTTATCGATACGTCGGACGCCGCGCGGGTCGGATGGATCAATCTCCTGTTCACCGTCACTGTTAAAGTAGACATGATAAACTTTCTGGCCGTTGACCATTTCGCTGGCGACGCGGAAGTTCTCGCTGTCGTCGCTGGTATCCCCTTCGTTGCGCGCGCTGGCCCGCGGTCCCATGTTCAAGTAGAGCGTATGCGTGTTGGTATCGAGGACGGAATAGTCGGGCGGCTGCTGAGGCGGGCAAGCCACGTTGAACGACAACAGGGTCGCATGGAACAGCGTGTAGCTGGCATCGTAAACGACGATGGTGGTGAACCCGAGAGGAATCTCGATCTTCAGAAACGCCTGCAGGAATACGCTCAGATCGCCCGAGACAGCGAACAGGCACTGGGGGCCTTCGTCGAAGGCGGTCTTGACGTCCGCCAGGCGGATCTTGATGCCGCCACTCCCGTCCGATTCAGACGAGAAATTGGTGTTGATGTCGAAATTGATGTTGGCCATGATCCCGCCAAGCACACCCGCCTCAACGATACCGCCGATGCCCAGCGAAGCCCCGGCACCAATCGTGATCGAGAAGCCCAGCTCGTGCGTGTTGGCGGCATGATCGATGTAGAAGCCTTTGAGGAAGATGTCGCCAACGTTGCCACTCTTCTGGTAGGCCTGGATTCCCGTCGAATCAAAGCCGAAGCCGAAGTGCACCGTGATCGAGGCATCGCCAAACAGTGTCGCATTGAGCCCTGGCAGCGGCAGGGGGAATGAACGCTGATACTTAAAGTCGAGCACAAGGGCCGGCATGTTAAAGGTGACCAGGTTGATACCCGGCTTTCCTTCGAGAAGCCCGAAGATCGAGGATGGATGCGACAGTAAAGGGATGTCGAAGCCCTTCAGGTTGCGCAGCTTGCTCAAGAAACCCTTGGCTCCGGCAGGGCTCGGCGGCGGAGTGCTACCGCTGCCAGCAGCAGGTGTGATTTTGCCGGTTGGATTGGCGACCTGCTGATCGAGACTGAAGCTGCTGTCGTTGGCCGTGTTAGGCGTATCTGCCAGTTTCTTGCCAGGTGTGCGAAGGTCGTTCTTACTGCTGCCATCGCTGACGATGAAGTCGCCGAAGCTGATGGCAAGCGTACTGCCATCAGTCGGAATGCTGTTGACCAGGTTGACGATGGCGATCAGCGAATCGATCAGACCGCGATTGAATTTGGCACCGCCGAATTCCTGAGCCAGATCCAGAAGCGTGACTGGCTTTTTCGCCAGGTCTGAGATGACCGGAATTGGATCGGTCAACTGCTTGATGATGGGTGCCAGAGGCTTGGTGACGGTCTGCACATCCTTGAGGATCGGTGCGACGACGTTCGAGATGAACGAGCCCAGGTCGAGCGAAACGTTCTTGAACTCGATAAACGGCGTGCCACCAAACGTGGCCGAGAAGCCCGCCGACGAGCTGAGGGTGGCATTGACGAATTGCTGGTCGTAGATCAGCTCGGTCGAGATCTTGGGGAACTGGCCGCCGTCACCGATCTGCACGTCGGCGTTGAGATCGGCGTGGGCGAAGGCGTTGAAGCCCGCCACGATTGTCAGGCCGGTCGGGATCTGCGAGACGGGAAGGTGACCACCGGCTCCCCCCTGAAGATCGACGCTAAAGTTGCCGAACACTCCCGTCCCCACCGGACCATTGTTGACCCCGACCATGAGATTGAGGAAGCCCAGGGTTGCGCTCAAATCGGTGCCGTGGCTGAGTGTGGCCGCCAAGTGCAGGGCGAATTCGTCGCCGTTGGCGTTGTCGCCATTGGTATCCAGATAAATACCGTCGGCCAGGCTGAAGCCGATGCCCAGCGCAAACACGTAATTCAGGTGGACATTGACGTTACCATTGACACCCAGACCCAGTCCCGGGACCGCCGAGTTGAAGTCGATCGGGAAATCTTGATTGAAGATGTCCCCTTCAAGCATCAGTTTGAACTCAACGCCATTATTATCGGCAACCAGCGGAACCTGGGCCGCACTGGTGATGGGGGTGTAGATGTACTGGCCCGTGGTGGGATCGAGGGTCTCGATCACCAGCCTGTTGCCAAAGGCCGCCCAAATCTTGTCGCGCAGGATCTGGATCGTGGTTTCGCCCATAGCGATTCCAGGGGCCAGGAAGGGAAGCACCTCTTGATCGACAAAGTCGTGGCGTAAGTCTTCAATGAATTGCGGGGCCGATTGCAACTTGTTGCCGATCAGCGGCAAATTGAGGTTGGCAAAATCGGCCGACAGCCCCTCAATGCCTCCCGGAGTGGCGCCGGCGGGTGTGGGTGCGGCAGTACCACGGAAAATAATGTTCAGGCCATCAACGATGTTCTTCGGATTATTGAGGAGAGCGAACAGATTGAACATGTCCTTCAGATTGGGCGTGACAATCTGAATCCCCTTGAAGCCCCCTCCGTTGGTGTCAAAGCCGGTACTGACCTGCAGCACGTTATCCGGGACGCCGTCGCCGTTGAGATCCTTCGTCGAGCCACCCAGCGGCAAGTCGGGGGTGGGGAAATAAAGCGGCAGGTCCAGTTTGAGCGAGCCCTTGGCCGAAAGATCAAAGGCTTTGGTCCCCAGTGAGACGAGCTGACTGACGTGGTACTCGTGGTCGCCTCCAGGATTGGCTGCCAGGCCAAAGTGAGCCCCCAGCGTCAGGTTGAAGCTGGCATTCTCTGCCGCGATTGAGACCTGGCCGATGACGGGGACGTTGATGCTGGCGCTGAAATTCAGCGGTCCCTGATTCGAAATTTGCAGTCCCGCCGAGAAGCCTGTGCTGTCAGGAAGATAGAGCTCCGGCTCGAGGATGTTGCTGGCGTCAAACGTAAAACCAAAGTCAAACCTGGCGAAGGCGTCAACGGCCAGCGTCCCCCCCGCAGTCACATTCAGCACACCCCCCTGCCCGATCAGATCCTGGATGGCGGCCGGGGCGTCGGACTCGCTGACCAGATCCTGCAGGTTGAGCTGGAACGAGGCGGTTGTATGCAGGTCCTTTTCGATCTGGAACAGGAACGTCAATTTGCTGTTCTCATACGACATTGTGATGAGCTTGTTGGCATCGTAGGTGGCCAGCACATCCCGGTCCTGCTCGAGCGTGGCCAGGCGCGTCGGATCGATGACCGCGTTGGCAATCTGAAGGTCTGTCGAGTCAACACTCAGTCCGGCCGCCGCCAGGTTCGCGGCCGACGTGGCGGCATCAACGCCGGGCTTGTTAAGAAAATCACGATCAGATTCCAGGGTGCGCAGGGCGGCCGGGTCGACCAGAGCGGCCGCAATCGCCGAGTTGTCCGAATCCGCCGTCAGTTTCAAGGCGGCCAGGGCAGCCTTAGCCGCCGCCAGAGCCGGCCCCTGGCTGGCCACCAGGTCACGGTCCGCTTCCGCTGCCGCTAAATTGGTGTTGAACTCGCTCGTGAACTCCGCGCTGATGTTGGCGTTCGTAAGATTGTTCAGGTCGCTGGTCGTGAAACTCGCAGTGATCAGCCCATGGGCCACCAGGAACTGCTGGGCATTGGCGAGGTCCTTCGAGGTACCATCGCCGCTCTTGAGCAGATCGCGAGCCGCCTCGGCGTAGTTGATATCGCTGGATGGGTCGAGCGCAGTCATGATGTCGTCGTTAGTCGCCGTACCGTCCAGACCCAGCACGCCGAGCCGGCCGTAAGCGGCCTCGTAGGCGCTCGAACTGGCCAGTAAATCCCGATCCTGTTCGAGTGTCGTCAGTTGGCCCAGGTCCACGGAGCTGGCCGCCAGCGCCTGAGCGATGTCATCGTTGCTGGAGGTCGCGTCCAGACCCAGTGCAGCCAGCGCCTGGCTGGCAGTGACGATGCCGCGATCGATCTTCAGGCTGCTGAAGCTGGCAACTTCATCGGCCAGTGCCAGGGCAATTTCATCGTTCGTCGATTGGCTGTTCAGGCTCGGCGCCACCCCCGTCAAGTCCGCAAAATCAGCCTTGACTGTGGCCTGATTTCCCAGGTTCAGGCCGAGGCCGAGCGTCGTATTCAGATCGAAGTTCAGATCCTGCTCCAGGCCCTGGATATTACTGAGCGTACTCCGGACCTCGCTCAGGGCGTTCTTGAAACTGTCGATCAGGTTGCTGTCGCTTCCCTGTGTCGTGATATGAACTGATGCGCTGCCGCCCGTGAGCAGGTGGCTGTCGGCCTCGAGCACCGGCAGGCGGCCCTTGCTGGGGTCGGTGAACGTGATCGTCCACGCGCCTGGCGAACCCGTGACCGCGACAGGTCCAAGGTTGGTCAGAGCCTCCAGAGCCGAAGCCACCGCCGAGGCTGAGGCGTTGTAATCGAGCGCTGCGGTGGTTTCGTTGTCGCCCGTGGTTGCCGGGTTGCCATCGGCGTCATAGGTCAGTGTGAATGTACCGGCCGTGGCCCCGCCCAGTGTGACCGTCTGCACCTCGTTGGTGTGACTGCCGAGCAGGCTGACCAGGCTCTCGTTGAGGCCCGGCAGGTTTTTGTACGCCAATCCACCGGGTTGGACGAGTTGGTCGAGCAGCCCACTGACCCCGGCCAGCAGATCGTCGAGAGAAATACTCTTCATGTTGACGAGCGACGTCAGGTTCTCGGAATTGATATTGGTGATGACACTTCCGAAGAACGACTGCAGGCTCATCGTTGGCGCCACCTGGTCATTGCTGCCGGCAGTGTTGAAGGTGCCGTAGATCCGTGCCGGCGCGGTTTGGAAACCGGCGAGTGCCCCCTGAAGCTCAATCGGCAGGTTGATGTCATAGCTGGCGTTGTTGTCCAGTGTCGGTGCGCCGATCAGTCCGCCGGTTGTATCCCCCTTGAGTGTGTCATCCGACAGCGAGCCCGTCGCTCCGATGTGGACGGTGGCATTAAACTTAAAAGTCCCCTGGTGGATGCCAATACCGACAGGGCCGAGATTGAGGCTCAAGTCAAAGGGGTTGGCCTCGTTCAGTGACAGGCTGCCAGTTACCGTCGGCTCGTTAACGTAAAACTTTCCTTGCGCGTCGAGACCAAAGGTGAAATCGAGTTTGAGATGGCCATCGAGCGTAATGGGCTCTGACATGCTTACCCCGACGGGGACATTCAGACCCAGATACTTGCCCAGCGGGTCGCTACTGAAGTTCAGCGTCTCGATCTGGTTGAAGTCCGCCAGATCGAGCGTGACCGCATATTCCGAAGAGCCGCTCCCCTTGCTGGCGGTCACGCCAGGTAGCGCCAGGAAGTCGGCGCTGGTCATTACGGCATGGGTATTGAAGGCATCGTTGACGCTGGTGGCGAAGGCCTGCACCTTCGACGTGATCCCCGAGCTGGTGACGGTCCAGACCGACCCCAGCGATTGATTGACGAACGGCAGATTGCCGACCGAAGCGGCGACGTCGCCGATCTTATCGGACATCTTGGCGCTCCAGTTGGCGAAGTCCTGCAGACCGACCTTGATCTGATTCTGCGCCGACGTGTCCGTCTGCTCGGGTCCATTCACGGACTGGACCGGTCCACTGCCCGGGTTCAGGATCGGGGGCGCCTCGCGCACGCCGGTCTCCAGTACGGAATTCATCAGCGACCCTGGAGCCGTGATGTCGGGCATCCCCAGGACATGGCCCAGTTCGTGCATGACGACGGTGAGCAGGTCGTAACTTCCCTTCGCCGGACTGTTCGCTGTGGCGATCAAAGCGCCCGAGTCGGGCTGAGTGAATTCGGTGTTGTCTTGCGGCGTGGGATCGACAAACCACCCCATCCCCTGTCCCGTGGGGTCGATGTAGATGGTCTGCTGGTCGGTTTCGCCGAGCAGATTACTCGGTAGTGTGGCAATCTGGAAAGTGGCCCCTTCCAGCAGTGCTTTGTTCGCGGCACCGAAGGGGGTGGCTTCCCAGCGGGCGATGGCCTCTGAGACGATGGGGGCCAGATTCCGGGTCGTCAGAGGGGCGGGTCCGGTTGCCGGCGCCGGAGTATTCGAGGCGTACAGGGCGCCGACGTTGGGGCTTTTGCTGAAGAACTGGGCGTATTTGTTCAGGGCGCCCGTAGGGGGCAACAACAGCGTGTAGCTGCCGTAGGCTGTCAGCGTGCTGGTCACTCCCTTGTTGGTCTCGGTGACCACCGTGACGATGTTGCCACCCGGCGGCGCCTGGTAGGTCTGGGCGTTGACCGTACCGGTCACGGCGCTGAAATCGAGCGTGCCGCCGCTGGGGGAGTTGACGACGTCGTTACCCCAGTTGTCGACAAAGGAAAACGTACTGCCAGGGCCGTTCACGTAACCCACCAGCACGTCGTTCCCTTTGCCACCGGCCAGGTTCTGAATGCGGTTCAGCGTCGTCACGTTCGTCACACCGGGGATGGACGTCAGGGGCTTGCCGACCGCCACGTAGACGGTGGCCGTACTGACGCCACTGATCGCATAGGAGAACGAGTCCACTCCAGTGTTGGCCAGGAGAGTCGAAGAGGGGGTGTAAAGCAGGTGGTCGCCGCTGGCATTGATTTCGACTGTGCCACTTGTGCCGGACGTGGCAATCGAGGCAATACTCGGTAGTTGGCCGTTGAATTGCGAATCGTTTGACAGAACGTCCAGCAGGTAAGAGGTCGTACAGGTGATGCTGGTGGGTGAAGAAGAAGTCAGCTGGGGTGCCGCGCTTCCTGTGCCGAAGAACGTGACCAGGAAGGGGTCATCGGCCCGGCCGTTACCGATGACGCTGACGAGGCCTGCACCGTACGGCAGAGACAAGGCGTCCTGCACGTCCTGAGCGCTGGCATTGGCGGCAATGGCGGCCGTGGAACCAAGGCTGCCGACGACTAGCGTGAAAGTCGGCAGCCCGGTCAAAGTCAGTGTCTGAACTTCGTTAACGCTGCTGGTGCCGTTTACGGAAATGGTGGCAGTAGCCATTCCCTGAGTGGTGATGTTCGTGGCCGTCAGGGCATTCTGATGGGTATTGGCGAGACTCCCCTGGAAGGTAATGGAGTATGGTCCACCCGGGTTGCCGGTCACTGCGACGTTATCCTTGCCAAGAATCACTGCGAGGGCGGTCTGCACTTCGGTTGCGGTGGCGCGCACGTTAATTGGCGTGGTGAAATTGGCTCCGTCCAGCGAGAGCGTGTAGTTGCCTGCAAAGGACTGATCGATCTTGATCTGCTGCACTTGATTGGAGGCATTCGCCTGGTAGATGTCCTCGCGGGCCACCGGGAGAGCCAGACCGCGGTCATCCGTAGAGATTGTGGATACGCCCGTGCCGCTGATAATCCAGGGATATGCTGCTGTCCCTTGCCCAATCACCACCGAGTGAACGCTCGGGTCCAGCTTGTCGAGAGCATTTTTCACGTCTTCTGCCGAGGCGTTGTCGGCGAGCGCCGTTGTCGACAGCGAAATTCCTCCGACTTTCATTGCGATCGTGAACGTCCCGCTCGTCGCGTTATTGAAAAGAAGTTGGGCTCCCGCCGGTGGCACCTGCACCGTGCTGCTACCGCCTTGCAGGCCAACATCGTTAGTTGTGATCGTGTTGACACCCTGACCGGTGATGTACCACGGGTCGGACGCCGTTCCCGAGCCAATCACCACGGCCTGGACGCTGGGGTCCAGTGATCTTAATGCCGCTTGCACGTCGCTGGCGAAGGCATGGTAGTTCAGGTCGTTCGTCGTCTTTTTGTTTCCATTCACGTTCATCGAAATTGTGAACGTTCCGCCGGTGGCGTTGTTCCACAACAGTTGAGCTTCGGCAGGAGCGACAGTGACCGTACTGACAGGTGCTGGGACTATCGGTGGCGTGGCTGCCGTCCCTGTCCATCCATATCCAACCTGGCCATCCTGCACGGTGGCAATCTTGAGATGGCTATCGCCCGAGCTCGTGATCTGGGGGAAATTGATCCCGGCATCGAGGAAGACCAAAGTCCAGGTGCCACCGGTGCCGCTGGGATTGGGGGTGAAACTGGACTGCACACCCGAGAACGTATCGGCGTTATTTCCGCTGGCGTCGGCGGCGTTGAACAACAGTGCGTCCACATTCCGATCAATATCGTTGGCCGATTTATTGGCTCCGCCGGTTTGACTGAGATTGTAGCTGATGCTCTTGGTGGTCCAGATGCTGCCGGCCCCCTTGGGCTGTGTCGTCACGTCGGTTTCTGGCATCGTCAGCGTGAATGTTCCTGTCGCCGAGGTGGTGGTGATCGTCTGCACTTCGTTGACAGGACCCCGGACTGAGGATGGCAAGGTGGACTGGGCAAAGCTGGCGGTGTTGCCAGCGCTGGTCATCCCCCCACCGTCGATCGAGTCATTCCCCTGGCCCGTGACGAAGATCTCATCGTTACTATTGCCGATCAATATGTCGTTATTCTGACTCCCCACAACCTTGTAAATGCCGCTGACCCCGAAATTCTGTTCCAGCGTGTTGACGGCAGGAATCAACGACAACAGTTCGCCCAACCCGCCCAGACGTCCGCCATCCACGTTGTCGGCGAAGCCGAACTTCAAGGAGGATGGAAACAGGCGACCACTTGTCAGCGACGTGAAGATATTTTGAGGCCATCCCGTGACGTTTTGCAGCAGGGCGCCCATGCTGTAGTCCGCCCCCGCACCCAGGTTGACCGTGATGCCGGTGGTGTCCATGGATGGCTTGTCGTGGCCGTAATCCAGGACAATCTGCCCGCCGATGGGGGCCACGAGCGTACCAGGAAGAGTGGCTCCATCGACAAATGTGACGGTGTTGGTCCCTTCGCCGCCGACGATGTTCTCGATGTCATCAGCGACAACGATGTTCCCCAACAGGTCGATACCCGGGTCCATGCTGTGCAGCCAGTCCGAGAGCCCGGTGGATAAGTCCACGTTGAATTTGCCCAGGGCACTGAGCCCTTTGATGGCCTTATCGAGCAGGCCATCGGTAACGAGGACGATGTTCGTGCCGATTGCGAGCGAATCGGCATTGCCACCGAGTGAATGCATCAGGCTGCTCATGAAGCCCAGGTTGGCCGTCGTCAATTTGAAAACGGTGAAATGCAAGTCCTGGTTAACGCCCGACATGTCGAGCGTATCGTTAAAGGGGCTGACGGTCTTTCCGCCTACAATCAGGCTCGGAGGCTCGATGCACACGGCGGCGCCCCAGACCGTCGCGTCGATCTTGTACGTGTCCGATCCTGTGCTGCCATAAAACACGTGCAGACCCAGCGCACTGGTGAGGCTGTCGTCAGCCCCCTTGGCCACTGTTTCCGCCGCGTTTCCGAGCAGGACTGCGGCTTTCTTGGCCGCGCTGGAACCGGGTGCCGCGTTAAGATCGGGAAGAAGAGCGTCGGCCGCCGACGTCCCCTGCAGCGTGAAGGTGTTCGTCCCCAACTGAACCTGGTTGGGGTCAAATGTACCACTCGTGAGTCCGCCCGCCTGAAAGCTGCTGCCGACGACCACATCGAGGTATGCCGGAGAAAGCAGCGAACCGCCGACGGTGACGTTGTCGATATTCAAGACGTGGCCAGGCAGGTAGCCCGTGTTCCGGGACGCGAGCGTCCCTTCTGACAATGCTCCCAGGTTGACCACACGCGAAACGTTGCGTGGGTCCACGACGGTTTCGTACTGGACCGTGTTTTTAACGAGCAGGTCAGGAAGATTGAGGGAGGTCGCAAGTCCACGCAGCGTCGCTAAGCTCAGAATTGACTGACCGGACGGCCGCACTCCCTCCCCTCCGACAATAACGCCCTGGTAGGTCGGGTTGTCCTGAAAGTCAAATGTGTTCAGATCGCCGCCGCCATAGATGATCGTGTTGGCATCCACCTTTGTGAAGGTGATGCTGGCGAAAGGAATATCCGACGGGAGCAAACTATCCAGCACGTCGGTGATCAATCCTGGCAGCTGGCCGCTGGCACTGGTAATAACCCACGGACTAGCTGCAGTGCCGTTACCAGTCACAGCAGCCTGGGTCTTCTGATCGATCGTCGTGCCGCCAACATTGACCACTCGGTTCAGGGCCGCCTGCACCTGGGCGGCCGTGGCATTCCAGGGAATAGGGTCAGTGACGCGCCCGTTTGAACTGAGCGTGATGGTGAAGAAGCCGTCGGTCGCATTATTGTAGAGTACCTGGCTCCCGTTACTGAGCGTGCTGAGCGTACTGACGGCGGGCTGGCCATTCGCGGCCAGGAAATGACTGTCTCCTGCCGCGGTGATGGCCGTGAATCCATTCTGACCGCCGGTGATAAAGTTGATGAAATCCTGTGCTCTTGAAGTGTCGACGCCAAAGAGATTCGCGACATCGACTGCGCCCAGGCCGCTCAGGATATCATTGACCAGGGTCCCAAGCGGAAAGTTCAGATGCGCCACGCGCGAAATCGTCAGGCTACCGTCCTTGTTGAACGTAAAGTTCAGCTCCGAGCTCACCGAACGGAAATCGAGGACCAGTTGCTGATTCGTGGAAGCCATCTGGCTGGTATCGATGGTCAACGCACGATCACGGTTAAGAAATGCCGTCAGGAAATCGGGTTCGGACTTGAAGGCATAATTGAGCCCCCAGTCGTTGCCGAACACGAACGTATTGGCGGCACTGGGGGCGATGATGCTGGCAATATCGGCCAGGCTGCTGTTGCCGTTGCTGTTCAAGGGGGCAACGACGGTGTTGTCGGACGTTGGCAGTATGGCAATGCTGGCCGGAACCAGGTAGCTCTTGCCATCTCTGGTCACTGTGGTGCCGTCCTGGGTCACCGTGAACTTGAGGTAATTGACACCGAGCGTTGAGGCAGAGGAGGCGACGGGTAGGCTGTTATTGCCAGGGTAGGCGGCTGTAAGCAGTGAATTAATCTTGCTTGCGAGGGCACTCACAGAACCGTTGGTGTTCAAGAAACTCAAGGGGACTGTCACGTTATAGACGTTCGCCCCACTACCTGAGTTGACGAGCAACCGGAAGCTCACGTCACTTTGCAAATTGGGATGCGACGTATCAAGTATACTCTGTATCGACATCCCATTGGCATAAACATAATTCGTGGCATTCAGCGTGGCATTAGCCTTGCCACTCGCAACCGTGACCGGATTGCCAGACGAGTCTGAATCTGTTCCGGCGGCGCTCTGACCTGGGGTGAATCCCAGCAACGGTACGCGCACGTCGCCCCCCGAGCGGCCCAGATCCTTCACAAAATCCGCAACGCCAGAAGTCGGGGTGACCTGGACAGTTTCCTGAGGCTTTTCCAGGCTGATCGAGGCCGTGCCCCCTGGACGTAACAGGGTGGAATTGGGCCCCTGCGAAGTAGGACCGGCAGTAATCGCAGCTTCGAGTCCCGTCCCTGCGTGCACGGTACTCGTACCGCCAACTAAAAGTGTGTCGACTGTACTCAGCGTGTAGAGTCCCGTACCGTCGATCTGCCAGGGATTCGCCTGTGTACCAGCACCTGTTACCGTCGGTGCGTAGCCTGGGTACAGTCCTTTAAGAGCAGCCTGCAAGACCGTACTGGAAGCATTCCACGGAATCGGTGCGGTGGAAAGTGTGGGCAGACCCGATTGGGTGAACTTGATGACAAATGTGCCGCTCGCGGCGTTGTTGAAAAGCTGCTGGTAGGTCGAGATCGTGACTTGCCATGGTGAATCGACCGTACCCAGGCCGGTGACCGTGACCTTATTGATGCCGGGTAGTTGTTGCAGGATGGTTTGAAGCTGGTCAGCCGAGGCGTCATATGCGATCGGGCTGCTTTCAAGAGTTGTCGAGGCGTTCACCTTCACCTGAAGCGTAAAGTTTCCCGATGTGGCATCGCTGTAGATCGAGAAGACCTTGTTCGCAGTTCCCACTAAGACTTTAGGGGTGGTAATCGTGAGCGTTGCTGGCTGAGTTCCCTGGTAGACGGTGCCGTTGCTGAGCGTTCCCGGTGCCGACACCAGCACGCCACCGGAAAGAATCGTGGTGTAGGGAACGGTCTGGCTCGAAAGATCCAGCGTGTCCTGGGCTGTACCACCACCAAACAGGGTGGCGACCGTACCACCCACGCTTTGCAATAAACTTTGGGCGTCCTTGGCGACGGTGAGAACGTGCCAGTTGCCCAGCACCTGGAAGGTGTCGGCGCCTTTTCCGCCCGAAAGTACGTCGTAGCCGCTGCTGGCGTCATTGGCCAGCAGGGCGTTGCTGCCGGCCACCAGAGTGTCGGTACCGGCGCCACCCAGAAGCGTGTTGTTACCGCCCCCCCCATTGAGGTAGTCATTACCTGCCCCTGCGTCGAGCAGGTCATTTCCCGCGCCACCCAGCAGCGTGTCATTACCCGCGCCCCCCGTGATGGTGTCGTTGCCGGCACCGCCCACCAGGACGTCATTCCCGCCACCGCCATTAATGGCGTCGTTGCCACTGCCGCCCGTCACATAGACATTGCCGACCGATGGCGACTGAGATCCGGTAATCTTGTTGCTGAGCTTTGTGAGCACGCCCGCCGCAGCCGCACCGCCACTCAGGGTGTCGTTGAAGCCGCTGGTACCTACGACGATGTCGTTGCCGCCGCCACCGTCGAGTTCAACCGCCTGAACGGTCCCACCGATCAGGCGGTCCGCCGCCGGGCCACCAATGACCTGGGCCGTATAGGGGGCGCTCGCAGGGGCGAGACCATTCGCGTCCCCCAGGCTGATCCCCGTTGCCGAGTAAGCGGGGATGACAACGCTCGTGGTCAATAGCTTGCTCGTGTCCGCCAGAAGCGGAGCAATGTCGGCGCTCGGCGTGGTGAAATGAATATTCCAGGCATGCGAACCCGTGTTGGTGACTGCAACGACGAGATTCGCCCGAGCCGGTAGAGTTGCCGCGCCACCCTGAGGCGGCTGATAGGTCAGGAGATTGAGTGCGGTCTGAATGTGCATTGCAGTGACGTCATCCGTAGCCCCCAGCGGGATGTCGGCGGTGGTCCCGTCCAGGTATCTGAGGGTGAAGGAACCTTCGAGGTTATTTTGATTGGCGAGAATGGTGACCGTCTGATCCTGCGCACTCGCACCCGGAGCGATGCGCAAACTGGCACCACCGATCTTGAGCTCTGCCGGAATCGGATCGGCGGTGATCGTGGGAATACTTCCGTTCTTGTTCTCGAACGTAATGATCCACGGATCACCCAGCTTGCCGGTGCCAGTAACAGCAACTTGATAGCCACCTTGCAAAGCAGCCAGACCCAGTTCCGTCGGAATGTCATGAGGCGCTACGTTGTTAAAATTGATCGACCCAGAAGCTGCTGCGGCCTGAAGCGGAACTAACGGCGTTAATGCAATCGGAGCTGACGTCGTGATATTGCTGATCGGCGCTGCAGCGTTCGCCAGGTCCGCGTTCGCCATGATCGAGATGTTCGTGGCCCCGAGCAGGCTCACATTGAAGGCTGAGTTTTCGAATTTCACGACCCAGGGGTCGAGCCTCGTACCCGAGCCTGTAATTCCCACACGATAGATTCCAGGAAGTCCTTCCAGGGCCGATTTGATGTTGGCAATATTCTGGACGTTGGTCGCCGCATCAAAGTTAACTTTCGGAGTTTCGGCGCCGTTATAGCTTAGTTGGAATTGACCGGTTCCTACCGCATCCGGACTCAGGTAGATCCGTTGTTCGGTGTTCCCCTTACTGTACGTGACGCTTGGTAGCACCGTGATGTCGGCAAGACGCTGGAGCGAGCTTGTGAGGCTCAGTCCGGCGCTCGCGATAACTTGCGTGGCGTTATGGAAGGTAATGCGCCACGGGAGATCGATTGACCCCTGACCCGCAACAGACACCACGGTGCCGACCGGAATTGCCAGGCTCTGCAGTGCGTTCTTCAGATCGGTCGCATTCGCCGAGTAGGGAATCGCCGGGGTTGTGTGGCCAAAAGCGGTCAGCGTGAACGTCCCTTTGTCGGCATCGGTTCCGACCGACCAGACCTCGTCCACCGCGCCGAAGTTCAGCTTGAACTGGCCCGCAGCGGCATTGGTCCAGACGCTATACGATTCCTGATTCGCGCTCCAGCCGGAAACGAGTTGCTCGGAAACGCTCGTCCCGCCAGAGGTCAGTAGCGGAGTGGCGTCCGCCGGGATCGCCGAGATCGTGGGGAGATTTTTGACGGTATTGGCGAAAGTCATCGTCCAGGGGCCACCGGGATTCCCCGTTACCGAAACGACTGGGGTACCTCCGACATCAGCCAGACCAGGTAGCGTCTTCAGGGCCGCCAGGATCGCTACGCTGTCAGCAGTCTTCCAATTGAGGGAAGTCGTCGTGCTGCTTGCGGGTGCTTGCCCAGTCTGCAGAGTTTGTATGACCGAGCTCCGGCTCAGGTTCGTTTTATCGAGGGTGACCTTGATGCCATTGTTTGGATCCTGGAAGGTGATCGTCCAACTGTTGTTGTTCCCGTCCTTGACAACAGCAACGTTAACTGCCGAGCCGCCAGGACCAGCCGTCATAAGAGCCGTATTGATCCGCTCTTGTAAGCCAGGGACAGCAGGCGAATTCGGGTCAGTGGTCGCAGGCACGTCGAACGGTAAGGCGCTCACAACGACAGGGACTGGCAGGGGTGATGTCCCGGCGGAACTGCTGAAAGTCAGGGCGAATGTACCGCTGAGGGCATCGTGGCCGATCGAGTAGACCTCGTCGACTCCCACCACGGTCTGGGTCAGGGACGCCGAAGCGGACTGGGTGAGAGGATGTGTCGGATCAGCGGCGAAACTGATATCGATCCCTGTGTTGGGTTGACCCAGCGTGATTGTCCACGTGTTGAGTTGTGTCGCCTTCACAAAGGATTTGGAAACGGTAACGGTCACATTGGCGCCGCCGGTGCCCTTACCTGTGCCTGCTGCATTGATCAGGGCCACCAATTGGGAAGCGGTGGCGTTTGACGGGACGAAGACGTCAAAAGATCCTGACAGCGGGTTGCCACCACCTGGAGTGTTGGCAAACGTCAATTTGAAATTCCCATCCGTTGCGGCCGTGGCAACCTTGAACGCCTTGGCCGGTCCGTTCATCAATGGCGTAACAGTCATCGGCGTAGTGGCTGGGACCGGCTTGGTCAAGCCGCTGTTCGTAAGTGTCGCGGTGATGCCCTGGGTTGGGCCGGGGGCGATGAATTGGATCACAAATGGATTGGCGTTCAACCCGGCGCCGGAAACAGTCACCGACGCCAACGTAGGGGAGGCACTTCGGATCGCAGCTTGCAGGTTGGCGGCAGTGACGTTCCAGGCGATATTGGAGACGTTCACGGGAGCCGCCAGCGGTGTGCTGCCAGAACTGCTCTTGAAGGTCAGAGTGTAGCTTCCGCCCGTGGCATCGGTCTGGAAGGAGTACGTTTCGTTCGTACCGGAGGTAGCGCCTGACACGGTCTGGGTCAAAGTCGTGGCGGCGGCAAGGGTGAGATTCGTTTGATCGACGGCCATATTCAGGCCGAAGGTCGGTTGCGTCAGGGTGATCGTCCAATTCTTGGAGGATGTGGACTTGGTCACGACAACGGTCACATTGGTACCGCCAGGCCCCTTTCCCATGCCCGCCGTATTGATGGCGCCTTGCAGTTGAGCAGCGGTGGCCTGATAGGGAATGTTATCGGCGACCATCGTCTGCGAGGGTGCCAGCGCGGTACTGCCGACAGCGTTCGTAAACGTTAACTTGAAAGTTCCCCCCGTGGCGATGGTGGATGAAGCCAATGTCCAGGCCTGGGCCGGTGCGGCGACGGGGTTGGTGATATTGGTCAGCTTGCTGCCATTGACTGTGGCGGTGATCCCCTGGTTCCTCGGGGGATTGGTAAACTCGATGACAAATGGAGTGGCAGCCGAGCCGTCGCCGGTGACAGCGACTTTAAAATTGCTCATGGCATCAGCGGCCTGAATCGCGGTTTGCAGGTTGGCGGCAGTGACGTTCCAGGGAATATTGATCACGTCCAATTGGGTCGTCAGTGGCCCACCGGCAGGGCTGTTCGCGAAATGAAGATCAAAGGTTCCACCCGAGGCGTCGCTCTGGATGAGAGTATATTTTTCGTTCTGGCCCGTGCTGGCTGCAGTCGCGGTGATCCCCTGGTTCTGCGGAGGATTGGTGAACTCGATCACAAAGGGAGTGGCGATCGAGCCGTCCCCGGTCACAGCGACTTTAAAGTTGCCGGTGGCATCGGCAGCCTGAATTTTGCTTTGCAGGTCGGCGGCAGTGACGTTCCAGGCGAGACTGGTCACGTTCACCGGGCTCGCCAGCGCCGTGCTTCCAGCACTGTTCGTGAAATCAAGTTCGAACGTTCCACTCGTGGCGTTGCTGATGGTGAGGGCGTATTTCTCGTTCTGGCCGGGGCTGGTCGCAAGCGGCGTCACGGTGAAGGTCGCGGCGCGTGCCAGTACGAGCGTGGGGACCGTGGGGTTCTTTAAAAGCTTGCTGGAATCGGCTGTTGCCGTGACGCCCAGGTGAGGATTGGTGAATACGATTGTCCAAGGGGTGGCGACCGAGCCGTCTCCGGTCACAGTCACTTTAAAATTGCTGGCGGCACCGGCAGTTTGAATCGCGGTTTGCAGGGTGGCGGCAGTGACGTTCCAGGCGAGATTGGTCACGTCCACCGGGCTCGCCAGCGCCGTGCTTCCAGCACTGTTCGTGAAATGAAGATCGAAGGTTCCACTCGTCGCGTCGCCCCTCGAGAATTCGTAGGTTTCATCGGCACCGGGATTGGACTGAGTGGCACTCGACGCGACAACGGGGGTCACGGAATCTGTCGCGTCGGTCGGGATGCCGAACGAGGGGCCCTGGAACGTGATCGTCCACTGATGTTGTGAGGAGGGGGCCGTCAAGGTGACGCCTGTGGTCGGAGACGCACCGGGAGCGGTAATCTCAATCATGAAGGGCGAAGAGGTCGAACCGCTGCCAGTCACATTGACTTTCAAATTGCCGCTTGCGTCCGCAGCCTCAATTGCGGTTTTCAGTTTGGCAGCAGAGACGTTCCAGGGGATATCTAATACGTCAACGGGGCTTGCCAGCGGAGAATTGCCGGCACTGCTCGCGAAATGAAGAGCAAATGTTCCGCTCGTCGCGTTGCCAATGGTGAGGGCGTATTTTTGGTTCTGGCCGGCGACGGTTTTGTCCGCGATGTCGTAGATGGCCAAGTCCTGGGTCACGCTGACCTTGACGCCGGCATCAACGAATTTGGACGTCAGGTCAGCGGCGCTGATATTATAGGCGAGATTTAGCAGTGTTACGGTTGTGAGCGTCCCCGTGACCGGATCGGGGACCTTCATGGTGAGTGTCCAGGTACCGGATGAGAGCCCATTGCCAATCCGGATCTGCTCTTGCACTCCGTCTTCGTGAAGCAGGAAGTTCCCCTGCGTGGCTGTGCTCAGGTCGAGCGTGCGGACTTCGGACTTTGTGGACGTACCGACGGTTTTCACCTTGGCCGCGATCGTCGCGGGGACAAGCAGATTGGTATCATCAACGGTCAGCGTGTTGACCGTATTGGGATCGGTGAATGTGATCACCCAGGGATCGGCAGCCAGGCCAGAGCCTCGGACAAGTGTTTGGAAACCGGCAGCGGCCAGGAACGTCTGCAGATTTGTGGCAGACTCTTGAGCCGGAATACCAATCACAGACGGGTTACCGGTCACTTTCGAACCGATGAGCGCCGTGCCGTCAATCGAGGTCTTGGCTTTTGTCCCAGTCAGATTATCTGTTTTCGTGATGGCAACCCCCACCGAGGGGCTGATGAAATTGATGGCCCAACGCCTGGTATTGGGGGTGGTCGTGGTGTCGCTGACTTTCGACACGCCGACGGAGAATTTGCCGCCTGCCTGCAATGCGGTCTGTACTTCCGCGGCGGTCGCATCGTAATTGATCGGTGTCGTAGTGACGGTTAAATCCGGCTTCGGATTACTCGTCGTACTGGTCGGATCGGGAGCCGTCAGAGTCAGCGTGAACGTTCCCCCGGTCGCATTGTTCGAAACGATGACACCCTTGTGCACACCGTCTTTCAAGGACAAATCGAAGGTGCCTGCCGTGGCGTTGTTCGACAGCGACCAGGCGGCATTGATGTTCGCCTGGCCGGCGGTCACCTGCTGGACCTGCACGCTGGCCGGCAGATTGTAGTCCATCGATTGCAGATTCACTGCGGCCGGGTTGCTGGCACCGTACTGGCTGTAGTCCAGGATGTTCTTGCCGTAGTCGTTCCCCCCCGCAGTCTTGGGCGTGTAGGTCAGGGTCCCCGGTAGCGAAGCGCCGTTGACAAACTGGTAGTTATTATCTCCCTGACCACCCTTGATGCTCGACACGTTGTACGCTGTCACGGTCGCTGTCACGACTTTTGTGGTGTTATCGGTAGATGTGACCACCACTTTGTTCGTGGCCTGCCCGTTCGCCCGGTCGTCTGGTGAGATGGTAAAGCTCAGCGTGGCCGTATTCGTCACGCGAGAGAAATCCAGCACGGCACCCGTACCCAGATCATTGGTGATTTCCAGCTTCTTCCCATCGATCTGGTCAGCCCAATTGTTGCTGAAAGTGTACGTATTGCCTGCGCCCGTACTGCCTGTCAGCTTTTCGATCGACTTCGCGTTTGCAACGGTGTTGGCCCCGTTTGTGACACTGATGCCATTCGTCATATCTACGGTGACAGCGATGGCCTCCGTGACGGCGGAAAAATCAAGCGTATCCGTCCCTTGACCTGCAGTCTCAATGACGGTGTCCTGACCCCAACTGGTTTTGAACCGATAAGTATCATTGCCAGTGCCGCCGACCAGGCTGTCATTGCCGGTGCCGCTGATCAGGGTGTCGTCACCGGCCCCGCCTGACAGTGTGTTACCAGCCGCATTGGCGGCGGTGAGCACGTCATTTCCCGCCCCGCCATCCAACAAGGCGCTGGCGCCCCCCGCAGTCAGGGTGTCGTTCCCCGCCCCGCCTAGCAGCGATTGGCCCGCAGTCGCACTTCCCTTGATTGTATCGTCACCAGCGCCACCAGTCACGTAGTTGATATTCGTGACAGCGCTTGCCATTGGCAATCCGAAGCCGTCCGCCTTCTGGCCAGCAATCGCTAAATCGACCGAAACGTTACCGGTAAAGTCCTTAATCGTGACGCCGGGAAGATTCAGTCCTGAACCCGAGTAAGTCAGTTGATTTGCGCCGTGAGCACCCGGTGCCAGGATCTGGAATTTTGTTGGGAACACGACCCCCTTGGCCACGACGAACGTATTTGTGTTGGTTCCGCCTTTGATCTCCAGCCCACTGCCCGCCGCGTTCGATGTCGTGATCGTGATGATCGAATTGCCGGCGGTGTTATAAACGCTCAGCTCATTCTGCTTGGTAATCACGAAGGTCAGGGGAACCGTGACGGAAGAAAAATCAAGTACGTCAGTGCTTTGGCCGCTGATGATCTTCTCAACATTGCCGTTCTGAACGTTCACACTGTCGGAGTTGGGAGTACCAGTCACGGTAAACGCCGGAGTCGCTCCTGCGCCGCTGGAAAAATTGTATACGAGCTTGCCTGCAATATCAGAAAAATCGAGTGTGTCGGTGCCGGCGTTCGCCGTCTCATTAATGACCTTCGCACCCCAGTTCGCCGCGAATTTGTAAGTATCATCTGCTGCAGTGCCGGGGATCGGACTGGCGAGCGCCGCATTCACAGTAATCACATTCGACGCCAGCACATGGTCATACTGGCTCATGGCTGCGGTCTGAAGTGGCGCGACGTCTGTGATCGGAGCCGTCGCGTATTCCAGGTCCCAGTTGCCACCAAGGGCGGAACTACCGGTCAGGTCAACCGACGCGGCGACTTCGGTGCCGGTCAGTGCAGCGAGTCGATTGACGAAATCGGCGCCGGATGTCCCCGCACCAACATCGCAACCGTACAACAGAATGTCGGCTTCCGCCGCCAGCGAGTGTTTCCAGCCGGCCAACTGCGATGAATCAGCCTCAAGTCCGGCGGCATCAACTGTGGCCGTTCCTAACAGGAGCGCGCCCGCCGACCCGTGTGAGAAGATCCGAACCGCCGAAACCCCACTTTCGCCTGAAAGCGTCTCGGTGATCTGCTGCAGTTCGTCCCCGCCCGCATTGAGGATCACGATCTGATCGTGAATCAATCCCGTGGCACGGTCCGAGTTCGCGATGTCACGGGCTAGTCCCTGATAATCCGGAAGAGTATCGTCCACAAACGAAATCGTGGCCGAACCCGCATCGGACGTCGTCGCGCCACTGGTTGTCACCGTCCCCGTGGTTAATGCGCCGTGCAGTGACCCAAGTTCAACACCCTGGTTCGTGCTTCCAACGGGACTGCTGGTAGAAACTCCTTCCGCGCCGGTTTGCGAGTTTAGGCTGTCTGTGGCTTGGCCGCCTGTCAGCATCGGATTCAGCGAATTCACGCCGTCGGTCGCAAACGTGGAAAGCAACCAACGGTTTTCCAGGGATTGCACCTGGTTGGTAAGTGGATAGTGGCGGCGCGTTTTCAGTAGAGATCGAACGGCCGCTGCCTGACGCGGTTGCTGCGCATCAACGCTGTGGTTCGGTCGGTTCCGACTTAACAGTTGGTCCGTGATCGATTGCAGACCAACTTTTGAAAAGATGGCACCCGCTGCCGTCGTGAGTTTCGCCATCCAGGAAAAACGTTTTTTTTTTCGACGGCGTGAACGAATCGAAAGCCGTTGGTAAAAACTTCGAAGCCAGATACGCTTCAGCATTAAAACTCTTCTCTATCGCAATAGCTTGCGACAACCGTTTCGAGAAACACACGAAAAAAAATCAGATTGAAGATGCCGGAAATGACATTTTTCGATACACCCAAACATCATTAATTGTTGAGACAAGTATTGTCAAAAAGTATTTTGTCCACAAACAACAAATGGGTGTTTTTGTTAATTTAGGTGCTTTTGGTTGAATTAATCAGCGACGCTTGATTTCTGAATGCGCGGACATTCCATCCACTTGCGACCGAATGGAGTGCGTCAAAATGTGCGTTGGCCCGGAAAATTGCGACGTACGGGCAGAAAATTACGTCGAAATGACCGTTTGCTGGACTCAGGAAGATGGGAATAGGTCTCCATTCCCTTATCATCTAAAGATTGTCGTCACCGCTGATGCAGTGTGCGTGGACTGGTGAAAAGTCTGGCCGCTCGAAGGTTGCCGTGGCGTTCTGAGACGGATTGGCGATCGATGCATATCCTTTTCATTCATCAGAACTTTCCCGCCCAATTTGGACATGTCGCCGACTATCTGGCGAAGAAAATTGGTTTTCGATGTACGTTTCTGTCGTCGCTTCCTCCTGCCAATAATGGCAGTTTTGAACGGATTCAGTATAAAATCCAGGGTGGGTCGACGCTGCAGACCCACTACTGTGGTCGAACATTCGAGAATGCAATCTGGCACTCGGTCGCGGCTTACGATGCACTCAAAGCCAGGGCTGACATCCAGCCGGATCTTGTCGTCGCCCATTCAGGTTTTCTTTCCACGGTGTTTCTGAGAGAGCTTTACGATTGTCCGATCATCAATTACTTCGAGTACTTTTATCACTCGACGAATTCGGACATGGACTTTCGTCCCGACTTTCCCAGCACGGAAATCAACAGACTGCGCGTTCGAGCGCGCAATGCCAATCTGCTGCTCGACCTGGAGAACTGTGATCTCGGTTACAGCCCCACGCGCTGGCAGCGCAGCCGATTTCCTGCGTTGTTTCAGCCGAAAATTCGGACGATTTTTGACGGCATTGATACCAGCATATGGCGGCCGAACAAAGGTGTCGAGCGACGCGTTATGGGGCATGAGATCCCCGAAAATGTCCGTATCGTGACATACGTCGCCCGGGGGATGGAAAGCATGCGAGGATTTGACATCTTCATGCGTGCTGCCAGGTTGATCTGCGATCGGCGCCCTGACGTCATCTTCGTTGTCGTGGGGCAGGATCGAATCGCTTATGGGGGGGACAAGGAGGTCATCGGCGGGGCCTCGTTTAAGGATTGGGTTCTTTCACGTGATCAGTACGATTTGTCTCGTTTCCTGTTTACGGGACTGCTTCCCCCTCGCGAACTTGCGAATCTCTTTTCAATAAGCGATTTGCACATTTATCTGACGGTTCCCTTCGTTCTCTCCTGGTCGCTGATGAATGCCATGGCATGCGGTACAACGGTCCTCGCTTCGGACACGGCACCGGTCCAGGAAATGATCGTTGATGGCAAAAACGGAGTCCTGGTCGACTTTTTCGATTATGAACGGATGGCGGACACGGCCATCCAGATTCTGGATGCGCCCGAAGATTACCGGACGCTGGGATTAGCTGGCGTCGAGATGATTCAGGAACGTTACAGTACGGAGGTCTGTCTGCCGCGAATGCTGGCGCTTTATGAAGAAGCGCTTTGCGCTTATCGTGAGAAATCAAAAGAGCCAGGGTTCACAGCGAAGACCATCGACTGATTTGCAATTTCGTTTCGGATTTCCGATTTTGATTGTTTCAGAAATCTCGTTCGATGTGACTGTCGAATTCAGTTCTGCAGCGGCCGACAAATTCGTCAATCACGTTTTTCGTCGAGGCACTTTGCGGAAGTTCCCGCGGTTCCGATTCAAAAAAATGCGTCAAGGTGCCGCCGGGTATTGCCATCGCACCGGTGAGTTCAGCTCAACGGGAAAATCAAGTCGCCTGATTCCGTTAAAGGTTTCGTGTGGGGATTGATTTGTAGAGTTGAACGAGAAAAAGCAGTACGACGAAACCAAGGCCGCCAACGGCTCCGAGCATCGCCACGCTGATCCAGTCGCTGAAGATCATCCGAGTCTGTTCCCAGAGGCGGCCCCATGTGAACAGCACGATCACAGCAGCGATGCTGAGCCACGGGCCGTAGGGGAGGTATGTTTTTCCGGAAACCATTCGAATCAGAACTCCGAAGATGATTCCCGTCAGTGGAGCGATGAGGAAAACCAAAGTCACACCCTGCCAGCCCAGGTAGCTGCCAATCATCGCCATTAATGTGACATCGCCCGATCCCATGGCTTCCTGTCCAAGCACACGTGAGCTGATCTGACGGGCCAGCCAGGTCAGGCCTGCTCCTGTGATGAGGCCTGCGGTGCTCCAGGCGAATCCGTGTAAGAATCGGTATTTGTCGTACCAGGCGGGAATGTAGGGCCCTCTCAGTTGCGGGATCGCCGTCGCCCAGTCGACCCACAGGTGACAGATTTGAGCCTCGCCAATCAAGGCGGCACCGAAAACCCCGATCAGTGTTCCCGGCAACGTGATCGAGTCAGGGATCACGTAGCAGTCGAAATCGATTGCCGTCGAAAGGATTAACAGGCCCATCAGTGTGAGATGATATGCCAATTGCCAGTATTGCCCGTTTGCTGATGGTTGGACTTCGGGAGTTTTCAGGCACCCCTGTCCTAACGAGGCCCATTGAAATGACCCAAAAATCACGGCGGTTGCCAGCACGATCAAGGTGCCTCGGAGCCAGCGGGTCTTGTTGGAAACCAGGGGGATCTGAAAAGATCGTCGCTCGCGATCACTCAGTCGTTCAAAGGAGATCGCCAACCCTGTGCCCAGAAAGAAAGCACAGAGGGTTGTGGTCACCGTATTCAAAAAAGCGTTCCTGTGGCAGAGTGTCGATGTCGGACGTGCGGATGTTGATGACGTTGATCAGTCGTATTGTGATGAAATCGCGTTTCACTGCCAACCATACTTCTTTCGGTGCCAAAATTTATGGCACGCAACTTGCCTTTGATTTCGTACGTGGAACTACCCATTCCCAATGGGTGTCCCGTTATTCACCCCGAATCTATGGTGGAATTCGTCGGGTGAAGTTCATGTTCAAATCTTGTTCACAGGGAGAATTGTGTGAAGTCCAAGTTCTGGGCCGCGCTCGCGGTATTTTTATTTACGTCTGCGTCAGCAGGTCATCTGTTCGCCGAAGAAGCGGCTGGTTCCGCAGCGCCGGCTCAGGCTCCGCCGCCTAATCAATTTAATTCCGGCGACATCGCATGGATGCTTACGTCTTCAGCACTTGTGCTTATGATGACGGCACCTGGTCTGGCTTTGTTCTACGGCGGGTTAGTTCGGAAGAAAAATATTTTAGGTGTGATGATGCAGTGCATCACGCTGATGGGAGTGATGTCGGTTATCTGGGCGTTATACGGTTACAGTCTGTGCTTTGGTGATTCTGTCGGAGGGTTGGGGCTAGTTGGCGATTTCAAGTACGCGTTCTTAAACGGGGTCGCTCCGTATTGGGACGAGACGTTGAAGATTGGCGTGCATCCCGCATACAGCCCTTCGCTGCCGCGATCGGTTCACATGGTGTTTCAGATGATGTTCTTCATCATCACTCCTGCGTTGATTTGTGGTGCATTTGCCGAGCGAATGAAATTCAGTTCGATGGTGTTGTTCTCGATCTTGTGGGGAACTTTCATTTATTGTCCGGTTGCTCACTGGGTCTGGTCAGATCTTGGATGGTGTTCCGAGTTGAATGCCAAGGCGACTTATCGAGCCTATGACTTCGCGGGTGGAACCGTCGTTCACATCACTTCTGGGATCTCAGCGCTGGTTTGTTCGCTTTTGCTGGGACGACGCCTGGGGTATGGGCAAGAGCCGATGCCGCCTCATAATCTGACATACACATACATCGGTGCAACGATGCTGTGGTTTGGATGGTTCGGGTTTAACGCGGGAAGCGCCGGTGCGGCTGATCTTCGTGCGGCAAACGCATTTGTCACAACACACATGGCTGCAGCAGCGGGGACAATTTCCTGGGCATTGATCGAGTGGGTGGTGCGCGGCAAGCCAAGCATCCTTGGTGCCTGTTCTGGTGCGGTGGCAGGGCTTGTTTGTGTCACGCCAGCCAGCGGATCAGCGACGCCGATGAGCGGTATTATTCTCGGCCTGTGCGCCGGTGCCGTCTGTTTCTATGCCTGTACGACAATTAAGAACAAGTTTGGTTACGATGATTCACTGGATGCGTTCGGAGTTCACGGGGTCGGCGGGACGTTAGGGGCACTGCTGACGGGCGTTTTCGCAACTCGAGCAGTAATTCCTGGTGTGACAGAACCGTGCGGATTGCTTGAAGGGAATGCAAATCAAGTGGTTGCTCAAGCCGTGGGTGCGGGGGCCGCGATGTTGCTGGCGATTGTTGGAACTGTGATCATCCTGAAGATTGTCGATGCCGTTCTTGGCTTGCGAGTGAATCAAGCCGGGGAATTGCAGGGGCTGGATATCAATCAGCATGGTGAAGAAGGTTATATTTTCTATTGATCCCGATTTTGTTGACCGGTGCCAGTCGTGCTTTTTCCGGCAACTGTCACCCGTTCACATGGGGTTTCTGCAGGGATGATGCGAGGGGTTCATGAGGGACGATGTCTGGTACTGGCACGGTAATTTCATAGGAAATTTTTCATCCGCACCGTCTCAACTCGAAGTTAAGGTATTCCGTGAAAAAAATTGAGGCCGTAATTCGTCACTTCAAACTGGAAGAAGTGAAGGACGCCCTGACGGAGATTGGGATTCAAGGGATGACAGTGACAGAAGTGCGAGGCTTCGGTCGCCAAAAGGGACATAAAGAGCAGTACCGAGGAGCAGAATATACAGTCGATTTTCTCCCCAAGGTGAAGATGGAGGTTGTGATCAGTGATGATCTCGCAAAAACCGTCATCGACACCTTGGTTCGTACGGCTCGAACTGGACAGATGGGTGACGGAAAGATTTTCGTCACCGATTTAGAAGAAATGATTCGTATCCGGACTGGCGAAAGCGGATCGGAAGCTCTCTGAGTAGACGGGGATATAATCGCCGGTAAAACGTGATGAAGCACGCAATCCGCGTCAAATGTCAATTGACGCATCGAGACCGAGACTTCACAATCAGTGAAGAAGCGCTCGGCATATGAAGTTTTTAATGGTCCGAGATAATTAGCCAAGGAGCCGAACGTGAAGAAAGTTGAAGCGGTAATTCGCCACTACAAGTTGGAAGAAGTTAAGAACGCATTGACGCAAGCGGGTATCCAGGGGATGACCGTTACCGAAGTGCGAGGATTTGGTCGTCAACGTGGTCACAAGGAAACCTATCGAGGTGCCGAGTACACAGTCGACTTTCTACCGAAAGTGAAGCTGGAAGTGGTTGTTGGTGAAGCGGAAGTCGCGAAAGCCATCAAGACAATTTCGGATGTTGCTCGTACAGGTCAAATCGGCGATGGAAAGATTTTCATTACAAGTCTTGAAGATGTCGTACGAATTCGAACGGGTGAGACCGGCCCAGAGGCGATCTAGTCTTCAGCCACAAACGACCTTCGGGAATGAGCGATGATGGAGGCCGCCACTTCCGAGTTTCGTGCCCCGTCAGTCGTTGCGGGTTCCAATCCAACACCGGTCGCTCGAACAGAGCGAATCGCTGTGTTGCGGAAACGGATCGAGGACGTCAGGCAACAGACTCGCAAGCGGTTTCAGCATGGCGCGTCGGGACTGCAGACCGCATCTTTCTTGTCACAACTGATGGACGAATTTGTCATCAATGTGTTTGAGGAAGTTCTTGCAGATGCAGGTCCGACGATCGCCGAGGCTCTTCGTGGACAGTATGCGATCGTCGCCGTCGGCGGGACGGGCCGTGGCGACGTCTGTCCCTATTCTGACCTCGATCTTCTGTTTCTGCATTCTCCGAAAGTCACGTCCCTCTTCGAACCAATCACCTCGCAGGTCCAGCGGGACTTATGGGACGCGGGATTAAAGCTCGGCGCCAGTTGCCGGACCGTTGCTGATTCTCTTTCGTGGGCCAAGCAAGAACCTCAATTTGCCACAGGATTGATTGATGCCCGTCTTCTCCGGGGGGAGGCCTCGTTGTTCGAGCAGCTTCGAACGAAGTTCGCTCGATCCATTGCGAAGCCGGGTCCCAGTGAGTTCCTTGCGAAAGTCGTGACAGCACGCGACAAAGAGCGAACGGAATTCGGTGCCACAACACAGCAGCTTGAGCCTGACGTCAAACGTTCGCTGGGCGGGTTGCGTGATCTCCATCTGATCCGATGGATCGCATTTGCGCTGCATGGTTCAGGCGATTTTGATTCCTTGCGTCTTCATGGGACAATTACCAAGGAGGATGCTCGCCGCCTTGTGCACGCGTATGAGTTTCTCGTCGGTTTGCGAATCGATCTGCACTTTGCCGCCGGGAAAGAGCAGGACACGTTGTCTCGTGACGATCAGTTGCGGATTTCCAAGCTGAGAAACATTTCCGCGAGCGAAGGGCAACTTCCTGTCGAACGGTTCATGCAAGAGTACTTCCAGCACAGTTCGGCGGTCGCCGATGTGACTCATCAGTTAATCGAGCGGACGCGCCGAAAGCCGTGGGCCACTCGAGCTGTCGATTACCTGATGTCTTATCGAATTGATGAAATCTATAGTGTCGGTCCAGATTCGATCGATATTCCCAGCGGACGTGCCCGCCGAACGGCCTGCGGCACACTGGAGGGGGTTCTGCACCTTTACTTGACGGCAGCCCGTTACGGACGTCGCGTCGCTCCGAAGCTGGCCGAGCAAATCAAGCAGCAGGAGATTAAGCCCCCTGCCATACTTTCGTCAGAAGCATCGCATTCGTTTCTGGCACTACTCAAGACGACGGGTAAGCTGGGCGAAGCCCTTCGCAGTCTGCACGAGAATGGTGTGCTGGAAGCGGTCCTTCCCTGTTTTGAACACGTTCGATGCCTGCTTCAATTTAACCAGTATCATCATTACACCGTTGATGAACACACTTTGCGAGCCATTGAAGCGGCTGAAGGTTTCCTGGCCGATCCTGGCTCTGTCGGCCAGGCCTATCGTGAAATTCACAGTAAAGAACTGCTTCATCTTGCGCTGCTGCTGCATGATGCCGGCAAGGGATACGAAGAAGACCACAGTGAGGTCGGAAGGCGTCTTGCGTCGGATGTTGCACAGCGGCTGGGCCTTCCCGATCATCAGCGTGACCAGGTGATGTTCCTTGTTCATCGTCATTTGCGGATGGCCGATCTTGCGTTGCGTCGCGATATTAATGACCCTGCCGTGTTGCTCAAATTCAGCCACGAAGTGGGTAGTCCTGAATCGCTGAGGATGCTCTTTGTCCTGACGGCAGCCGATATTTCTGCGGTTGGTCCCGGGGTCTGGAATCAATGGAAGGCTGAGCTGACAACAACGCTTTATGAACGGACAATGCTTTGGTTGAATGGCAAGAGCCATCTCTTTGATGAGGCGACGCGACTGAAAACAATCAAACAACAAGTCGCGTTTTTGATTGAAGAGTCGGGGTCAGTAAAACATCACGGACCAGGTCGTGTCACGGAGATTGATCCCATCACGCGAAAGCTTGATCAATTTCCTGCCCACTACCTGCTGGAGACACCCCCCGCTCGAATTGCCGATGATTTTCGCGTCGCTCAGGCTCGCCAGCCAGACGATATCCATGTCGAAGCGGTGTACGATTCGGAAACGGCAACAGTTGAGTACCGTATTATCACGCACGAGCAACTTGCACCCGGGTGTTTTCACAAATTGTCGGGGGTTCTGTCTGCGAAGCGACTGGTGATTTTGTCCGCAGCGATTTGTACGACCCTGGATGGCGTCATTATCGACGTCTATCGCGTACGCGATGCCGATCATTCGGGCGAGATACCGACATGGCGAGTCGATGATGTTGCGATCACGATTCGAAAAGTGCTTCGAGGCGAAATGGACGTTGAATCATTATTGAAATCGAGGGGTAAGTTTGCGTTGCAGGCCGCAGCCGGTCCCGTCTCGGATCTGCCGATGCGCGTCGTCGTCGATAATGAATCATCGGATCGCTACACGGTGATTGATGTGTTCACTCATGATCGTCCGGGTCTGCTTTATACGATTACCAGGACAATTTACGAACTGAAATTGAGTGTTGTTCTCGCCAAGATCGCAACCCATTTCGATCAGGTGCTTGACGTATTTTTCGTCACCGATGCAGACGGCTTGAAAGTCAGCGATAGCGAACGCCTGAATTCCATTCGCGACCTGTTAACGACCCAGTTAGCCAGCTTTGAGAAGTCGGCACTTGCCGAACAATAGGCTGAAACATGGTGAACGTTATTGCGGGACGTTCCCATGGCCGCTATATTAGCCGGGTCATGAGCCACGTCTTTACCCATTGATACACGGAGGTTAATGGTGCAAATTCACGATTTCGATCTGACCGTCGGTGATATTTTGCGAGTCGGTGACACAGTCATCACAGTGATCGATATCGATAACGGCGAAGTGACATTTCGAGTGGACGAGGGAGAAATCCACGATGACCCTCGAATGAACGACCCCAGGGAAGTTGCATCGATTCCAATTCCCCGGTAACGCTCGGACACCTTATCGCGTCACCGGTCTGGTCTGATCCAATCACTTGCCAACCGGTGATGAGTCTTCGATATCACAATCGTTCGGGATCGCGAACGAACGATTCATCACGAGCAACTGATGACGGCCGTTGCCTGTAATTTTACCACCGAAAAGCTCGATTCTTGACGCACCACTTGAGACGACTCCGGCACGACCATTTTCCATCGCCGTCACGTTGTCGAGAATGATCCCATCACACAGCCCCTGGGCGTGCAGTCCATCAAAACGGAAATGCTGTAACGTCACGTTCGAGATCAGCACATTGCTGACTTGATGCAGAGAAATACCGGTCTGATCGGCTGCATAAGCAAACGCCTCGTCTTCAGGATGATTCACTCCGTCCTGCCGGAAATACAAACTCCCTCGCCACGCGACCCAATGACCCGCCTTCATTGTTGAAAGTGGTTCCAGCCCGTCTTGAGGAACGTACTCGGGAAGCGATCGATCGTTTCGCAAAAGACGGTAGTAACCCTTTCGCGTCAAAGTGATCTTCCAGAGGTTCTGGCTGACCTGTTGCCAGCTTCCAGGTGGAACAGATCGTAAGCCACTGATCGTTGCGCCGTTTCCCTCAATGGCGAATGGGCGATAACGCGTCCCACTATGCCGTTCGCCCGTCAGCGAGATCGAACCGTAATACGGGATTCCGGTATTGCGCAGGACGATGACATCACTGAATTGTGCCAGTTGAATCGCGCGTTCAAGCGACGCGACAGGCCCGGAGTTTGCACCTCGAGATTCGATACTGGCCCCGTCATAGCTGTCGCGGCCCAGAGAACTGTCAACGTAAATTTCTCCCGCGATAACAGGGATCGCGAAGACGACAACGGCAATCAGAGTAACGAGACGTCCAAACATGACTTCCCCCTGTCGGCTCGATACAGGCATCGAAATTCACCAAAAATCATCAACTCACGCGACTTATCTGGTCGCAAGACCTGCGGCTCAAATTCTTGAGTTGGTGTGATCTGGTTTTTACATGATGCCCTCAGGCTGACTATCGTCGTCAGCAATCCCTGCCGTTGTGAAGTCCGTTTTCCACGGAATCAACGGATCTTGAAGATGACTGGCAGAGATTAACGATTATACGCAGTAGCTATAGGTTCGGTCAGCGGCCGAACGCATTCCGGCCGCTGACAGGAACCGTTCCACAAGGAAAAACGCTGCTTCTTAGAGAACGCCGTATTTTGCGAATGCCTCCGTCGCCTTCAGTCCGTTTCGGATCGAATCACGAACGACATTTTCTGCATGGACTTTGTCCCAGGCGCGCCGAATGGCTTCTTGTTCGACGATCTGAGGGACGACGACGATCCCGTCTTCATCGGCGAATACGAGATCGCCGGGGTGAAAGTGAACTCCATCCAGTTCCACCGGCACGTCAACATCGACGACCCGTTGTCGGTTCAGGCTGTCGTAAACGCACGTCGATCGCGCGAATACGGGAAAATTCAGCGCACGAATCTTGCTGACATCACGGATGGCTCCATCGACAATAGCACCAACACAACCACGATTCAGCGCAGCGGTCGTCAGTAATTCGCCCCAGATCCCTGACCGTTCCGATCCACCGGCTGCGGCGATCAGAATGTCATCAGGCTGGCATTCGTCGACCGCCTTTAATTCCAGCTCGTACGGGTGGGAATCGACATGAGCCATGTCGACCCAGAGCGTTGTCTTGCATCGTCCCACCAATAAGCCGCTGGTCGTAAACGGACGTAGCGGCAATCGGGGCGACTGCCGTTTATAGCCCAGCGCGTCGAGTGCGTCACTGACGACGGCGCTATAAAGGGACTCTCGCATCATCGCCAGCGTAATTGTCGAGGCTTCGGTCATGTGATTCCTTGATGAGATCGTCGAACACGGCCCGTCGTGGTCATATTCGCGAAGAGTGTTTGCTTCGAATTCGCTGCCCGTCGATCCGCAGCCCGTGGCGATGATATCGTGACAAGCGGGCGGTGTGAATTTGAAGCGGCGGGAAGCGGCAGCTAGACTCGTTATTGGAAGATGACCGCAGGCACATCATTCGACGATTGGTTCGCTCAGAAGGGATTAAGTGGGGGTTCATGTACGATTTGATTGGCGACATCCATGGGCATGCGGACAAGCTGGTGCACCTACTGGAACGGCTTGACTATCGGAAGGTCCGGGGAATCTACCGTCATCCGGATCGCAAAGTGATCTTTCTTGGTGACTATATCGACCGGGGACCAAAAATCCCGCAGGTGCTGTCGATCGTCAGGGGAATGGTTGAAGAGAACGCCGCTCTGGCGATCATGGGCAATCATGAGCTGAACGCTCTGGCGTTTCATACGGAAGACCCTGCTTGTCCGGGAACGTTTCTCCGCAAAAGAAGCACCACGAATATCCGGCAACATGCGCAGACGATTATTCAACTCAGTGATCAAGAACTCGAGTCGAGTCTGAACTGGTTTCGTACACTTCCGCTCTGGCTGGAACTTGATGGGCTTCGCTCCGTTCATGCCTGCTGGGATGAGTCGGCGATGGCAATGATTGCCAAGGCGATCGAAGGTCACGGAGGGATCACGAAAGAGTTCTTGCAGTCGGCCTATCAGAATGGCAACGGTTTGCTGGCTCCGGTCGAAGTTGTCCTCAAGGGGAAGGAAGCGAAGCTGCCAAAGAACATAGTCGTTAAAGACAACGATGGGCATTCGCGAACCAAAGTCCGCACTCGTTGGTATTTATCGCCTCAAGGTCAAACTTACCGCACGTATGCCCTCCAGTCCGATGAGCTCAACTGTGACCTGGCAATTGACGCCGTCGTCGCTCACAAAGCTGATCCGTATCCAATTTCGGCTAAGCCCGTCTTTGTGGGCCACTACTGCTTAACGCACACGCTTCCAACAGTGCTGGCTGACAACGTTGCGTGTCTGGATTTCGGTGTCGTCAAAGGCGGGTTTCTCTGTGCCTATCGCTGGAATGGCGAGCAAAAACTCTGCAATGACAATTTTGTCACGACCGTCTGACGTTCTACGGTGCTTTCTTTTTCGTGTAACAATACGCCCAGAAAATCAACACGGCTTGAAGAATCAAGCGTATCAAATGAACCAGCGGTGATGCCGGAACAATTTCCTGATGCTGGTACAGATAGATATTGGCAGGAAAGACCGCGATCAATAAGGCGATAATTCCCCATGCCGCCAACGAAGAAACCTTCGGTATTAACAACGAAATTCCCAGGGCGATTTCAAACAGGCCACTCAAATAAACCAGCTCGCGGTGGAACGGCAGGTAAGGGGGCATGATCTTCAAAAAGAAATCAGGATTAAGAAAGTGTCCGACCCCGGCGGTGAGCATCAGAAGAGCCAGCAGAAATTTGAAAATCAGCCGAATTATTGTCACGTTGTATTCCGGTCGTTCGCATTGAAGTTGGTTCAAATAAAAAACAGTCCCGAAATCGGTTGACGAAATCGGGACTGAAACCGGTGATGACGGTGATCAATACCGAGCGAGGTCCCCTGCCTTCTTGTATCCCAGGCCTTCCACGTTCTTTTGTGCCTCGGTGACCATGAAACGAAGTTCGCTGCTGAGCGCAATGAATTGCCAGCCTTCTGCGATCCGTCGTTTGGCGTCTTCAAGGCTTTGTACGTGCAGACCGACGGGCGTTCCGCATTTCTTTCCGATGGCAAGAATTCGCTGCAGCATGGCTTCGAATGCTTCGGGCGAAGGGTCCTTGCCATCGGGTGTTCTCATCTGGAAGCCCAGATCATTCGGACCGACGAAGATCGCGTCGACACCGGGCAGGCTGTAGATTTCTTCGGCGTTACTGACCCCTTCCGGGGATTCGGTCTGCAGGACGACAAGAACTTCGTCATTGGCATGTTTAAAGTAATCGCCTGCATTTGTGTCGAAGTTCATCGCGTGCATCCCGCCGCCGACTGATCGATTACCGGTGGGGGGATACTTCGCGGCGGCGATAGCGATCTTTGCTTCTTGAACGGTGTTAACCATCGGCACGACAATGCCATGGGCACCCGCATCCAACACCCGCTTAATGTAGTCATGGTCACCACGCGGAACGCGTGCCAGGCAGATGCAACCTGCGTCAGCGACGGCACCAAACAGTTGTCCGGCATTGTCCCAGCCGATCGGCGAGTGTTCCAGATCGACGGTCAGCCAGGGAAATCCGACGCGAGCCATCAATCGTGCCGCAAACACATTTCCCAACGACAACCATGTTCCGACTTGAGGCAACCCAGCCTTTAATGCCGCTTTGACCGAATTCTTCCGCATGACGACTCCCAACTCTAAACTCGAACTCAAAAAGTAAACGGAGCACGAGTGTCCTCGTAATTGGCGATTGAAGCAAGCGCCGTCGCAGGTCAGCTGACATCATTCATGCCGTGATGATGGCGAATTCGTGGTGGTGGTTGGATCGGTCCGGAAAATGAGTTGTCGTATTCGTGAGCAAACATCGCCTTTGACACTTCCCCTCGCGGCGTGAAAATGCGATCTTTTCCTCATGTGCGATTCGAGTATCAAGTGCGTTGAATCGACGCGGTGAAAAACGACTGGTGAGTCAGGCCCTGATGGGCATGGATGGCCTTCATGACGGATCAGCAACAACCCCGAGACGTGGACGTCAAACGCGTTGCAGCGGAACTGCACCTGCGTTACGACCAGGTTCAGCATACCGTGCAATTGTTGGATGAAGGGAATACGGTTCCCTTCATCACGCGTTACCGGAAAGAGCGAACTGGAAACTTGCACGAAGAACAGATTCGTGCCATTCAAGAACGTGTACTCTCGCTACGTCACATCGCCGAACGAGCTGCAGATATTCAGCGGCTGATCGAAGCGCAGGGAAAATTAACGCCCGAACTGAAATCTGAAATTGAAAAGGCTGATTCGCTCAAGCGACTTGATGACCTGTATCTTCCCTTTCGCCCCAAACGCCGCTCTCGCGCGACGATGGCCAAGGAACGGGGGCTCGAACCTCTTGCCGATGCGATCTGGAACCAGACCGTTTCCCAGGCGAGTCTCAACGACGCGGCACTGGCTTACGTTAATGTCGAACAAGAATTACCCGACAGCGTCAAGGTTCTCGAAGGTGCCGCAGACATCATTGCCGAACGGATCGGGGATGACGCCAATTTGCGGGAGCTTTGTCGAAAGGTCGCGAAGGAAACGGGTCGACTTGCCTCGTTTGGAACCAAAAGCGCCGATCAGACCCATCCCGAGTTTCGGGATTACTTTGAATACACCGAACCGGTTTCCAAGATTCCGCCGCATCGAATCCTGGCGCTTAATCGTGGAGAAGAGCAAAAAGCACTCAGGGTCAGTTTCAACTGGGATGACGAACGCGCCATGAAGGTCGCGGGCGACCATTTGAAAATCAATGAACATCGATGTCGCGAATTGATGACCAGTTGTGCGACCGATGCTCTGGCCCGATTCATCCAACCTGCACTGGATCGCGAGTTTCGTCGAGACTTGACTGAGAAAGCTGAACGTCACGCGATTTCGGTCTTTGCTCAGAACTTGCGGAATCTTTTGCTTCAGCCCCCATTGCATAGTCAACGCGTACTGGCCATTGATCCGGGTTTTCGGACAGGTTGCAAACTTGCTGTGCTGGACGAAGTCGGCGGTGTTGTCGTAGTGGATGTCATGTACATTCTCTCCGATGAAAAGAAGCTGGATGCCAAAGCGAAGCTGACGAGTCTTATCCGCGAACATCGCTGCCAGGTGATTGTGATCGGCAATGGAACCGCTTGCCGTGAGACCGAAGAACTGGTCGGCGAGCTGATTTCGACCGAGCTTCCGGACATCCAATACATCGTTGTCAACGAGGCAGGAGCCAGCATTTATTCGACCAGCGCTGTGGCCCAGCAGGAATTTCCTGAATTGGACGCCATCGCACGCGGAACGATTTCAATTGGCCGACGATTGCAGGACCCTCTCAGCGAACTCGTCAAAATCGAGCCGCAACATATCGGGGTCGGTATGTATCAGCACGACCTGAACATCAAGCAATTGAAAGAGACACTCGATCAGGTCGTTGAGTCCTGCGTCAATTACGTTGGTGTCGATATTAATCGAGCAAGTTCCTCATTGCTGGCTCATGTCTCTGGCTTTAATCAATTGCTGGCCAGACGCGTCGTCGAGTATCGGGACAAGCAGGGTTCGTTTACGAACCGGCAACAACTGATGAATGTTCCCGGGATCGGCCCGGCGACGTTCACGCAGGCGGCAGGCTTTCTCAAACTTGATGGGGACGAGCCTTTCGACAATACGTGGATTCATCCGGAAAGTTATGAGATCGCGAGAAAGCTGCTGGCCCGATGTTCGCTTTCTCCCGACGACGTCCGCCCGATTGCCGACCGTTCGATTTTGAAAGAACGGTTAAGCGGCGTGATTGCAGCGCGTCTTGCAGACGAGCTCGGTTGTGGAATTCCAACACTCGAAGACATTCTCGACGATTTGCAACGACCTGGGCGCGATCCTCGTGCCGATCTGCCCCCTCCTGTGTTTCGCAAAGGAGTATTGTCACTCGGTGATATCGAAGTCGGAATGGAGCTGCAGGGGACTGTCCTGAATGTCGTTGATTTCGGCGCGTTCGTCGATGTGGGACTAAAGGATTCAGCCCTGGTACACATCAGCCAGTTGTCGACCCAATTCGTAAAATCGCCCCACGATATCGTATCGATCGGTGACGTCATCAAGGTGTGGGTGCTGAGTGTTGATCGTGATCGCAAACGGGTCGGCCTGACGATGATTCAGCCTGGTGCCACCGCGGCGACGACTGTTCGTGCAGCCGCGCCTGTTCGCAATCAGGGTGAAAATCGACCCCCGGCAGAGAATCGCCCTTCAGTCGTTCCCAAACCAAAGTCATCCTCGGTTGAGTCCAAGCCGCGACAACCCGGATTGATGAAGGGGTTCGACGAACTGAAACAAAAATGGCAGCAAGAAAAAAAATGACGTTCTGACTACGTTATCGCGGGATATGACATGAAATTGAATCGGCGAACGTTTCTGGCCTCCGCAATGGCTTCCCCGATCGCGTTCCAACATTCAAATCCATTCCTGTTTGCCGCCGATTCGGCCCCGCCCCGCAAAATCCCATATATTGATATCCACACGCACCTGGGCGCGTTCTATCACGGACGTGAATTAACTGCCGAGCTTCTTGTCCGGTTCATGGATCAGCACCAGGTCGAACGTGCCTGCGTTTTGCCGCTTGTCTCACCCGAGTCGGCTCCAATACCGCAACCGGTTTCGACCGCGATTAAGGCTTACAATGATTTTCCGGATCGGATTATTCCGTTTTGCGTCGTCGATCCCCGCGCTGTGACGCCGCCAGGACAACGGACAGGACATGTGGCTGGGGTGAAAGGTCTCGTGGAGCTTCTCAAACGTTATCAGGATGCGGGTTGTAAAGGGCTTGGCGAGCACAAAACGGGGTTACACTTCGACGCGCCTCAACAGATGTCTTTATATGAAGCCTGCGACACAGTTGGTTTTCCGATCCTGTTCCATCTGGACGATATCCGTAACCCTGATACGCCAGGTTTGCCCCGGCTGGAAAATGTGCTGAAAGCCTTTCCTAAACTTCCATTGATCGGGCATGCGGCGGGTTTCTGGGCGTCGATCTCGGGTGATGCCACGTTCGAAGATTTTGGACGCTATCCGAATGTGCCCACCCCCGTTGCACCCGGCGGCGCGCTGGATCGCTTAATGGAAAAGTATCCGAATCTCTACGGAGATCTCTCGGAGCCTGGTGGTGAAAAGGCGATTGCCCGCGATCTGACTTTCGGGCGGGAATTCATTATCCGGCATGCTGACCAGCTTTTGTTTGGTACCGATGTGCTGATGCCGGAACAACAGATCCCCCAGTTCGCGCTGTTAGACTCGTTGAAGTTGCCCGAGGAGGTCCGGTACAAAATCTACCGGGGAAACGCGATCAAATTGTTGCGTCTGGATGGTGCATAAATTGACCAAAGAACGTTGATTGCTGAAAATCTTAAGCCACTTTCGTCATACCGAAGTCCGTGTTTGTCGACTGGCAGCACGCCCCCGGTACGATATGAACTGAACCAACAATCCGGTTTCTTAAGGCACAGCGAACACCTGGTTTCCATGAATCTCGCAAGATCAATCCGGTAGACCTTTTCGAATGGCGATTGTCAAAATGCGGGCACGATACTTTTTGCTGCTGGGAAGTCTGTGCATCAGTCTGTTTTCGCCTGTATTTTCGTTTTCCCAGTCGCACTGGTCGTTTCAGCCAATCGCTCGTTCGGCAAGTTCCGTCGTTCACGACAATGACGGCTGGCAACGAAATCCAATCGATTCTTACGTGCTTGAGCAACTACAGAAACATCAGCTTCAACCTTCGCCAATAGCATCTGCTGAAACGTCCATTCGACGAGTGACACTCGACTTGATCGGGTTGCCTCCTACGCTGTTCGAAGTTGACGAGTTTCTTGCCGACGATCGGCCGGATGCTTTTGAACGAATTGTCGACCGGATGCTCGCGTCGCCGCATTATGGGGAACGATGGGCACGGACCTGGCTTGATCTGTGTCACTACGGCGACACAGATGGGCATCTGACCGATCAGCTTCGTCCCGTCGCCTGGCGATATCGAGATTGGGTCATTAACGCCCTGAATCTGAATCTTCCCTTTGACGAATTCACGATTTCGCAACTGGCCGGTGATCTCGTCCATGGGGACCCGCGAGGTTTGCTGCCTGCATCGCATGATCCGATTCTGGGAACCGGGTTTCTGCGACAGACACTCAGCAATCGAGAAGGTGGAGCTGACCTGGAAGAGTATCGTGTCGAGCAGATTGTCGACCGGACGGCGATGGTCGGCACGATCTGGCTGGGGCTGACGGTCGGATGCGCACGGTGCCATGACCACAAGTACGACCCCCTGTCGCAGAAAGAATTCTTTCAGCTTTATTCGTTTTTTGACCAGGCTGATGAAATCAACGTCGATGCTCCGTTACCTGTCGAACGCGAGGCCTATTTGCAAACTCGTTCCCAATATGATCGGCGGCGTCGCGAAGTAATCGAGCCCTATCAACCAGGACTGACTTCAATTCAGAAAAAGTGGGAGGCAAAGGTGCTTCATGCAC
Source organism: uncultured Schlesneria sp. (assembly GCA_903899985.1). Classification (GTDB taxonomy): domain Bacteria; phylum Planctomycetota; class Planctomycetia; order Planctomycetales; family Planctomycetaceae; genus Schlesneria. Next base: position 48,178 of record CAIULL010000139.1, on the reverse strand, counting down.
GTGCTCATCCCGGCGAAGACCACGTCTGGGATCGACAGTGGGAACTGCTCGGGCTGATCTGGGGCGGAGGGCTTGGGGAGGGGCAACTTGAGGGAACTGAGATTGTCAAACTTGGCTGGGAGAACAGGACACCGCGTCAACAGGACGACTTGCTGGATTATTTTCTGGAACGGGGATCTGTCGCGGATGAAAAACAATTTGCCGAGCTGAAGCTGGGTGAACTTCGCAATCAGTTGGTGGCTCTCAAAAAGCAGTTTCCTCAAGCAATGGCCACGCGCGCACCGGTCATGATGACGTCGCAAACGCCGCGTCAAACTTACATTCACGAACGGGGTGAATTTCGCAGCCCCGGTCCGAACGTTGAACCCGCCCTGCCCGATTGGTTGAATGCTTCGCATCAAGCATCACGCGATTCGAATACAGGGAATAAGAATGTCGTCGCGAACGAACCCTCTCGGCTGGTCCTGGCCCAGTGGTTAGTCTCCGGCGAACATCCGCTGACGGCACGAGTAACAGTGAACCGGATGTGGCAGGAATTTTTCGGCAAAGGGATCGTGACCACGCCCGACGACTTTGGTAGCCGAGGGGCCAAGCCGACCCACCCGCAATTGCTTGATTGGCTGGCAAAAGAGTTTTCCGATAATGGCTGGAACGTCAAAGCGACGCATCGAAAAATCGTTTGTTCTGCCACCTATCGGCAATCATCCCGGCCCCGTCCTGATTTAGGTGATCTCGATCCCGGTAACTCCTTGCTTGCCCGTCAATCGAGTCTCCGCGTCCCCGCAGAAACCGTACGTGATTCGATCCTTGCCGTCAGTGGTTTGTTAAGTAATAGAATGGGTGGACCGGGAGTCTATCCCGCTCAGGATGAACGAGTCACCATGGAAGCATTTGGAAGCAATACCTGGACGACAAGTCAAGGAGCGGACCAGTACCGCCGCAGTATTTACACATTCATTCAACGGACATCACCCTTCGCGCAATCGATCACGTTTGATGCGCCGTCGCCGCAACGAATTTGTGCTCGCCGTGATCGATCAAACACCCCGATGCAGGCCTTAACGCTGCTGAATGATCCGGCCTTACAGCAGATTTCTCGTGCGTTTGCGGAATCGTTGGGTCTGTTCAAGGCGAATTCCGATCGAGAACGGATTGCACTGGCGTTTCGACGTTGCCTGAGTCGCCCGGCAACAAACGACGAACTTGATCGACTCGAAAACTATGTCGAACAGCAACGCGCGGCGTTAAGTGACGCCACTCAGACAACGTCCCGTCAGACGGAATGGGTGGATCTGGCGAGCGTCCTGATCAACTTACACGAATTCATCGTCCGCGATTAATGACTTGAACTTTCGGCGAGGTCCGCTCGATATGCAATTTCAAGAGGCTGTTAGCAATCTTCATCGCCGCTGTTTCATGAAGCAGTCTGCTAGTGGATTGGGTGCCATTGCATTGGCCTCGTTATTACAGAATGAAGCAAATGCCAGGCAGTCTGATCGACCGACTCCCTTTGATCCCCGCCAGCCCCATTTCAAGCCGCGCGCCAAAAACGTGATCTTCCTGTTCATGGCGGGTGCACCCAGTCAACTGGATCTGTTCGATCCCAAGCCCGAAATGCAGCGACTGCATCAACAGCCTGTTCCAGCGTCGTTTCTCGCCGGACTGAGCGATTCGCTGATCAAAGGAAGTGCCCGCGTGATGGCGTCGCCGAGGACGTTCACCAAACACGGTGAATGCGGTATGGACTTTTCCGACTATCTTCCCCATCTGGCGAAGCGTGCCGATGACCTGTGCATGATCCGGACGATGCACACCGATACGTCCAACCATGATCCGGCTCAATTGCTGATGCAATGTGGCGTTCCCAGATTCGGCTCGCCCAGCATGGGTTCCTGGGTCACCTACGGTCTGGGAAGTGTTTCTCAAAACCTGCCAGGTTTTATCGTGCTGCTCTCGAACAACGGGCCGGGTGATATCGCGGGGACGGCCCTATGGGACAGTACGTTTCTACCCGCCCCGTATCGCGGCGTTACCTTCAGAAGTAAAGGCGATCCGATTCTGCATCTTGCCAGTCCCGACGGGTACACCCCGGAGCGTCAACGCGATCGCTTAACCGCAATCAACGATCTCAATCGAATCCGCTTTCAGCAACAACCTGATCCGGAAATTACAGCACGGATCGAAGCTTATGAACTGGCATTCCGCATGCAAACTGCAGCACCGGAACTGTTAGAGTTTTCCCAGGAGACGCCCGCAACACTCGAGTCCTACGGGATTGGAAACGAAAAGACAGACACGTTCGCACGCAATTGTCTGCTTGCCAGAAGAATGGTCGAACGAGGAGTTCGTTTCGTTCAGTTGTATCACTACACATGGGACGACCATTCGGATTTGAACGTCAATTTGAAAGTGAATTGCGACAAGACTGACCGGCCTGCCGCCGCGCTGATTCATGATCTCAAGCAACGAGGTTTGCTTGACGACACCTTGGTGATCTGGGGTGGTGAATTCGGTCGAACGCCCATGAACGAAGTCCGGCGTGGAAACAGCCCCGGCAAAGAAGGCCGCGATCATCACAAGGCGGCTTTCACCATGCTGCTCGCCGGAGGCGGCGTCCAGGGAGGCCAGATCATCGGTGAAACCGACGAATTAGGATTCAACCCGGTTAAAGCCCCGATTCACGTGAACGATCTTCAAGCAACGATCCTGCACGCACTGGGTCTCGACCACGAACGTCTGACATACCGCCACCAGGGCCGCGATTTCCGTTTGACAGATGTTTCTGGGAACGTGGTTCATCAGGTGTTTGGATGAGGTGATAACATCAATAATTCTCAACGGCCATCGGAGCATTTGGTTGGTGACACTTTGGATGTGATGATTGAGGTCGTCGCTTTGAAGTCGCCGGGAATCGCGTGATGATTGCCGAAGGCGAGCGTCTTCAAACCGAAACAATCGTTACATGGTCTCTTCCAGTTCGCGGCTCATTTCTTTATGAATTTCCAAAAAACTCTCAAGACTATTCTTGATCCGAATCATCTTGGGGAGCGATGTGTATGGGATCATCTTCTCGTCAACGTACTCGATCCATTGCATCAATTTGCCCTCACTTCGATCACTCCATGACCGGCATTGTCGACATGCCATCAGGAGTTCTCGAATCGTTTGGGATAGCCGACGACGCACATTGCGGATTTCATCTGGAATCGAAGGTAATAACTTTTCTTCAAACTGCTTCACACTCTCTTTGTTAACGGTTTCCGTAAGTAGTTCGTGGAAAATGCCGAATTCTTCATCGTCTATGTCGTGCAAATCCCGCATGTTCTTCGCATGTTCGATTTCGGCACCTGACGGCGCTGGGAGGTCTTCGAATCCGCGTACTACAGTTAACATTGACGCAAGATCCGTCGAGAATCGAGTCGAAGGCAGGTCAGCTTGAATTTTTGGGTCGAGAACAAAACGCCTTTCAAGGCCACTGCCTTTTACTTCAATCGCAAAATCGCTTGTGTTTTCCGTGCAGAACAAGAGCCCATTCACAGAATCGCGGCTGCCGGTTCTGAAATAGGACACGAGTGATTCAATGATCAGAGCATCCTGATCTGACGACTTCCTGCTATTGGGCATCTTACCAACAATAAGCCGGCGTTTTGCTGCAACGAGAATTTCCGGCGTGAGCGGAATGTTCATAATTACGTTTGACTTTAAGAAGGTTTTGATTTGGGTTGACATTTCTAGGCATTGTTTGATCCTTGATTGTTTGAGCTTATTAATACGGCTCAGGACATCGACTTTTAACGAGTCTATTTCGCTCCATGTATCTTGCGTTGCCTTGCTCACCGCTTCACTAAGCTTGTCGCAAGCGGACTCTACCAATTTTGGTAAGGTTCCAAGTCCTTTTTCCACCTCGAGGGACACAACTTCGGGAAGAATCAACTGGAACTCATCGCCCGTAACCAATGTCTGAAGATCGTTGAAATGATTAGGCTCGCATCCAGGACGCCCTTGAGTTGCAATTCTAATAAAGATATTCGTATCGACGAATGCGTAGGTCATGGCGACTTTCTCGGTGTACGGACTCGTTTAGACGTGCGGATGCTGCCGATTTTGACTCGGCGACAAAGGTTTCGTGTCACGTTCTTGCGGAAGCGTATACTATCGCAACTATACGAGGCGCATTGCTGCCTCGCTACGTCATGGGTCCGTCGGGTCGAAGGAAACGCAGTGTGTCACTTGGGAACGATTTTTATCACCCGAATACGTCGTGACTTGGATTCGGGAATTGGCCTGAAAGGCCAATACAAAATAGCCCAGGGCAGAGCGACGCGGCGATAGCCGCATAGCGTCGCCCTGGGTCACGCGTTTTCAAGTGTGCCAGCCCTGTTAAGGGCGATACATTCTGCTGCAACGTCGCCGAATCGATTTTTCAATCCCACACATATCGTTCGTCAAATTCGACTTCGTGACGTTTGAATAGAAGTCGTAATTCATCCTGAAACGTCATCGTTCGGTGATGTTCTTCCTGATTCGCGATGTATTCCTTAACTTGTTCCACGTTGGATTGAGAGACAGAAAATGCAGCGTAGCCCCCCTGCCAATAGAATTCCTGGTTGTGGGTCCCTTCCGTCTTCATCCATTTGGAACTTGCTTTTTTCACCTCTTCAACGATTTTGGAGAGAGCATAGTTTTTTGACAACGAAAAAAGTGCGTGAACATGGTCATCCACCCCGCCGATGATCAGCGCGGGGCTTTCCAAATTTTCAAATATGCCCGATTGGTAGGAATAGAGATGTTTCCGTACTTCTGCCGGTATCCACGGATTTCGATGTTTGGTGCTGTAGACAAGATGCAACATATTTTTGGCCAATGATTGTGACATGTTTTGTCCTTGCGTTGAATAATTCTTTTGAATTGACAGATTTGGAATTGTGTTGCCCTTAACAGGGCGAAGGCGTTTCTTCTTGCTTACCCAGGGCGGCGCTTTGCGGCTGTCGCCGCGTCGCTCTGCCCTGGGCTGATATGTTGAAGCCTTTCAGGCTGAAGATTCTGAAAACGGTGAAACCCCTGGTGTACGGCGTTTGTTGGGTCTTTTGGTGATACTCTTCATTAAACCTTTGGCGACACGTTCTTTCCTAACCCGTTGCGAAAATGGGAGAACGAAAATACGCTGTAAGTGTGTCGAGAAAATTATCCGGCGCCAAGATGGGCCGTATGTTGAATACCTGACGACATCATGGTGTCGTCAACGGTCGGATAGTCGATGTGGGCCGACGCGCTTCTTACCACCCAAAAAAGAACGGTCTCCGACATCGGTGACAGACATCGATCCTGGCCTGAAAGGCCAACACAAATCAGCCCAGGGCAGAGCGACGCGGCGATAGCCGCCAAGCGCCGCCCTGGGTTTGATGTCTGAAAGATGTGCAAGCCCTGTTAAGGGCGACAAATCTTTCAACTCAACGTCACGCCACGTGAGACCGTTGAACTATTCGCCAAACCGTCGTTCAGTGTCAGGCTGATCGAACGCGTTAACGTGTTCGCGGTGCTCGTTGTAAAGAACGTGACTGATTGAAGCACGGTCTGGTAATTGGCCAGTGAGGAAATGCCCGATAACGTCAACGTTCCTGTCGTGGCGTTGAAGCTCTGGGTGATTCCCGAAACAACCGTTGCTGCCAGAACATCCAGACCCGTTTGATAGTTGCCGGTGATCTGAATCGTGGCACTGGCCATGTTGATGCTGTCGGGATCGTAGATCACGGCGCCCGGTGCGATCGCCGTTGCAGTCGCGTTTCGAACGTACGCGAGTGGTGCGTTCGGAATATTGGACAAGGCGGGAGGCAGATTTGTCGTCTGGATCGTGACGGTCCGAGTCGCCGACAGGCTGGTGGCCGGAGTCGGCGAGTAGTCGTCGGTGGCGTAGATTGTCAGGGTTCGCGTCGCCGTGCTGGGGGCTGCTCCAGACGTCCCGAATGTGACCGATCGGAGCGCCGTCCGGTAATTGCTGACCGAACTTGTCCCTGTCAGGGTCAGTGTTCCTGTCGCGGCGTTAAATGAGCCAGTGATTCCGAGTTGATTTGTGAAGGCTAATACGTCTGTGCCGTTTGCATCGTTCTCGTAACCTGATGTGATCTGCACCGTCGCCTTGGTCAGGTTGTTGCTGTCAGGGTCGCCAACCAGAAGCGTGTTTGAGATCGGCTGAGCGGGATAGGCTGGATCATTTGCCTTGCAGAAGAGCGGCGTTGATTCGATTGATGTCAGCGTTGGTGCTTGATTGACGGCCGACACAAGCGTATTGCGGGTGACAATATTGCTGGTCGAAAATCCGTCGGTGACCGAGAAACTGGCAACGCGAGCCGACGTCGTGGGGGCTCCGCTGACATCCCAGTAAATCACCGATCGCAACAGGGTCTGGTAATGGTCAACCAGGTCCGATCCCATAATCGTAAACGTCGCCGTGTGAGCGACCAGGTCCTGGGTGAATGTGTGCTGATCAGCGAAGATGTTATTGAAGTCGAGCCGGTCTTCTCCCTGCCAATTTGTAAAGGTGACGGTTGCGCTGGAGAGATTGACCACGTTCGGATCAGTAATCACCAGGTACTGCGCCAGGGCAATCGCCGGATAGCCCTGGAAGTATGTTCCCGTGCCGCTGACTCCCGACAGGACGGCGGGTACGCTGGACGCCATCACCGTCACATCACGGGTCTGTACGTTACTGAGTAACATGCCGTCGTTGGCCTGGAAATAGATCGCCCGAGTCAACGCCGTGTTGGGTGTGGCGCTTGTGTCCGTGTATGTCACGTTATGCAGGGCGGTCCGGTAATTGGAAACCGTATCGGTCCCGCTAAGCGTCAATGTTCCCGTCGCGGCGTTCCAGGATGCGGTGATATTTGGCGTGGCGGTATTCGTAAAGCCGAGGACGTCTTCGCCGCTCTGATAGTTAATACCAATCTGCACGGTGGCAGAAGTCCAGTTGTTGCTGTCGGCGTCATAGACATAAAGCGACGTCGAAATCGGTACCGTTTGTGTTGCGGTGACATTCAGTATGGATGGTTCGATGTTGTAGAGGTATGGGGCAACGTCAGTTGTCACGCCGACCTTTTGAGCGACATAGAAATTCAGGCGGAAATCGTTAGCCGAGGTTCCAGAAGAACCACTCAACGATCGACCGGTGATGTCCTGCATCGTCTGGCGGGCGATCAGTTGATACCCCCCTTGATTCAATGGGGTAGCAAACGAAAGGGTCGCAAGGTATTGCAGGCTGGTTGGGGTCTGAGTGAATGTGATCCCTGTGATCAGGTTCGAGAAATCAACGCCATACCGGAACAGCAGCCAGTTCGCTGGGTTCGTGACACTATTGGCCCCGCCCGTGACGGAGTTCATGTTTTCGGAGAACGACGCTGACAAACTATTTGGCGAAGCCGTTAATGTCGCTCCCGCTGCAATAGGATTGGACGAGGGATCGTACACACCGGTGACATTGACAGTCCCTGGAGCAAACGTGGCACCCAACGGCGAGTAGGTGGTACCGTTACTATTGGTGGCATAAGCGACGAAGGAGTAGACGGCTCCCTGGGTCAGTGTCGATGCCGTCACGGTGAAGGCACCCGTTGTGCCAGTTGCGGTCACTTTTACGACGCCCGTACCACCGAGTGTCGGATTCGGATTGACGCTCGTCAGCGCATAAAGCACGCCTCGTTCTGTGATCCCCTGTCCGCCGTCATTGGTAACATTACCGCCCAGTACTACTGATGTGTTGGCAATAGCGGCGATGGTGGGTGTTGTCACGATCGGTGTTGATGTCTGGGTCACGGTGATTATCTGGCCCAGCAAATTAATATGCGCCGTACGCGCAGCCCCGCTTGTCGGATTCACGCTAAAGTTGAAGTTCACAACTCCGTTTGCCACCGAGCCGATGGTCAACCAGCTTTGGTCACTGGTGGGAGTAAACGCCCCCGTCAGGAGGGCCGTTGATGGAACGACAACGCTCAGTTGATCCGTACCAGCCCCGCTTGCTTCCGTTACGGGAGTCGTGTTCACATAGGCCCGAGGCAATTCCTCGATCGCGTTGTTGCCCCAATCGGAGGTATAGACATTGCCCGAACTGTCGACCGCCACGTTCGAGGGACCGGCCAATCCTGCAAACGGGAGTGTGATGACCGTTCCCGTCGCGGCCTGCCATTCCTTAACCAACACGTTACCGCCATCGGCGATGTAGAGGTTCCCCGAACCGTCCACCGCCACGCCCCATGGATTGTTCAATCCGGTGACGAGCGTCGTGACTGTCTTCGTCGCGGCATTCCATTCCTTCACCACGTTATTGCCACCGTCGGCGATGTAGACGTTCCCGAAACTGTCTACCGCCACTCCGACAGGATGTAATCCTACAGCGAGTGTGGTGACGGTCCCTGTCGAGACGTGCCATTCCTTAAGTGCACCGTTGCCGGAATCGGCGATGAAGACGTTCCCCGAACCGTCCACAGCGACGCCATCTGGATAGTTCAATCCAGTGGAGACCAGCGTCGTGACCGTCCCCGTTGCGGCGTTCCATTCTTTAATCGCATTGTTGGACTGGTCGGCAATGTAGACGTTCCCTGAATTGTCGACGGCCAGTTCAAAGGGATTATTCAATCCTGACGAGACGAGTGTTTTGACCGTCCCTGTCGATGCCTGCCATTCCTTAATCGCATTGTGACCCGAATCAGAGGCATAGACGTTCCCGGAAACGTCCGCCGCGACGCCATAGGGACCGCTCAATCCCGTAATCACAGCCGCCGAACCTGCCGCGACGTAGCCCGCTCCCGCCTGCGTGACCGTCAGCGTCTGTCCGGCGATCGTCACTGTCCCCGTTCGTGTCGCTCCTGCATCCGCCGAGAAGCTGAAATTGACTGAGCCATTCCCCGTCCCGCTGGTGGTGTTCAGTGTGATCCATGGGGCTGTGGTTGAGGCGGTCCAGGCCCCTGACGCGACGAACGCATCCGAATCGCTGCCGGCAGCAGGGCCTTCCACTAATGATGTCGTCCCGAGAATCGCCAGCTTTGAGCCCGCTTGTGTCACCGGGATCGTCTGACCGAGCACCGTAATATTGGCGGTTCGCGAAATACCCGGATTCGCACTGAAGTTGAAGTTCACAACTCCGTTGGTCACCGAGCCAATTGTCAACCAGGATTGATCACTGGTCGGACTAAACGCCCCCGTCAAGTTGGCCGTTGATGGAACGACAACGCTCAGTTGATCTGAACCAGCCCCCTTCGTTTCCGTCAGGGGAGTCGTGTTCACATAGGCCCGAGGCAATTCCAGGATCGCGTTGTCGCCCCAGTCGGAGGTGTAGACATTGCCCGAACCGTCGACCGCCACGTTGGTGGGACCGGTCAATCCTGCAAAGGGAAGCGTGATGACCGTTCCCGTCGCGGCCTGCCATTCCTTCACCAGCACGTTATTCGTATCAGCGATGTAGACGTTGCCCGAACCGTCCACCGCCACGCCGAACGGATCGTTCAATCCGGTGACGAGCGTCGTGACCGTTCCTGTCGCGACGTGCCATTCCTTCACCACGTTGTTACCACCGTCAGCGATGTAGACGTTCCCGAAACTGTCCACCGCCACTCCCACGGGATGTAATCCTGCGGCGAGCGTAGTGACCGTCTGAGTCGCGACGTGCCATTCCTTCAGTGCGCCGTTAAGCGAATCGGCGATGTAGACGTTCCCCAAGGAGTCCACTGCGACGCCATCGGGACCGCTCAATCCTGTGGAAACGAGGGTCGTGACCGTCCCCGTCGCGGCGTTCCATTCTTTAATGGCATTGTTGGACTGGTCAGCAATATAGACGTTCCCCGAACTGTCAACCGCCAGTTCAAAGGGATTATTCAATCCTGTCGAGACGAGAGTTTTGACCGTCCCCGTCGATACCTGCCATTCCTTAATCGCGTTGTGACCCGAATCAGAGACATACACGTTCCCGGAAGCGTCTGCCGCCACACCGTAGGGACCGCTCAATCCCGTAAACAGAGTCGCCGATCCTGCCGCGACGTATCCCGCTCCCGCCTGCGTGACCGTCAGCGTCTGTCCGGCGATCGTCACCGTCCCCGTTCGTGTGACTCCTGCATCCGACGAGAAGCTGAAATTGACTGAGCCGTTACCCGTTCCGCTGGTAGTGTTCAGCGTGATCCACGGGGTCGTGGTCGAGGCTGTCCACGCCCCTGTCGTTACGACGTTATCCGAATCGCCGCCTGCGGAAGGGCCTTCCACCAATGATGTTGTTCCCAGCGCGACAGGCACGGCGGGCTGTGTCACCGCGATTGTCTGGCCCAGCAGTGTAATATGAGCTGTCCGTTGAGCGCTGCCAATCGGATTCGCGCTAAAGTTGAAGTTCACAACACCGTTAGTCACCGAACCGAAGGTCAACCAGCTTTGATCACTGGTCGGAGCAAATACTCCCGTCAGGTTCGCAGTTGACGGAATGACGACACTCAATTGATCGGAACCCGCAGCGCTCGTTTCCGTCAGGGGAGTGGTGTTCACATACGCCCGAGGCAGTTCGATTAAATCGCTGTTGACTGTATCGGCAATGAAGACGTTGCCCGAACCGTCTACTGCCACGCCATAGGGAGCTTGCAATCCCGCTGTGACGAGCGTGGTCACGGTTCCCGTTGCGGCGTTCCATTCCTTAATCGCGTTGTTATTCGTGTCGGCAATATAGACGTTCCCCGAACCGTCCACTGCCAGTCCATAAGGAGTGAGCAATCCCGTCGAAACGAGCGTTGTGACGGTCAATGTCGCGGCGTTCCATTCCTCGATCGCGTTGTGATTCGAATCGGCGATATAGACGTTCCCCGCGCCGTCCAGTGCCACGCCACCGGGATGAGACAATCCGGTCGCGACAAGCGTTGTGACGGTCCCCGTCGCCACGGTCCATTCTTCGATTGCATTATTGCCATAATCGGCGATGTAAACGTTTCCAGCGCTGTCCACTGCCACGCCATGAGGCTGACTGAGTCCCGTCGAGACGAGAGTTGTGACTGTTCCCGACCCGGTGTGCCATTCCTTAATCGCGTTGTTATTCGTATCGGCGATGTAGACATTGCCAGAACCGTCCACGGCGACGCCATCGGGGAGATTCAATCCGGTCGAGACGAGCGTTGTGACCGCGCCGGTCGCGGCGTTCCATTCCTTGATTGCGTTGTTATTTGTATCGGCGATGTAGACGTTCCCCGACGTGTCGGTTGCCACGCCATTGGGAAAGTTCAAGACCGAAGAAACGATTGTTTTGACCGTTCCAGAAGACTTCTGCCATTCCGTGATCATATTGGTCGCGGGATTGGAGATGTAGACGTTCCCTGAAGCATCCAGTGCCAAGCCATTGGGGCCTCCCAAACCCGCAGGAACGGGAATCGTGACGACGGTCGAGACCGTCCCCGTCGCTACGTGCCATTCCTTGATTGCGTTGTTACCGGTATCAGCGATGTAGACGTTCGCCGAACTGTCCACTGCCACGCCGTCGGGATTGTTCAATCCGGTCGCCACGAGCGTCGTGACCGTCCCCGTACCGGTATGCCATTCTTCAATCGCATTGTTACCTGTATCGGCGATGTAGACGTTGCCCGCAGCGTCCACAGCCACACTATGCGGATTACTTAATCCGGTCGAGACGAGCGTTGTGACGGTCCCCGTCCCCGGACTCCAGACCTTAATTGCGTTGTTGAACGTATCAGCAATGTAGACGTTGCCCGCAGTGTCCACCGCGACACCATTGGGTAGATTCAATCCGGTGGAGACGAGCGTCGTGACGGTTCCCGTCGCTGCGTTCCATTCCTTGATCGCTTTGTGACCCGTATCAGCGATGTAGACATTTCCCGAACTGTCCACCGCCACCCCTTGCGGATTTTTCAGACCGGTCGAGACGAGTGTTGTCACTGTCGCCGTCGCGGCGTGCCATTCCTTAATCGACTGGTGATAAAAATCAGCGAAGTAGACATTTCCGGAACTGTCAACGGCCACGCCAGACGGATCAGCCAGGACCGCAGGGACAAGAGTCGTCGGAGTCGCCGCGACGTAGCCCGCTCCGGCTTGTGTGACTGTCAGCGTCTGCCCGGCGATCGTCACTGTGCCAGTCCGCGTTGCGCCCGGATTTGCCGCGAAGCTGAAATTGACCGCACCATTTCCTGTCCCGCTTGTCGTGTTTACCGTGATCCACGAGGCGTTGGTCGAGGCGGTCCACGGCCCACCGAATTCGACCATATCCGAATCGCTCCCTGCGGCGGGGGCTTCCACCAACGACGTCGTCCCCAGCGTTGCTGGGGGTAAGCTCGACTGTGTCACCGCGATTGTCTGGCCCAGCAGTGTAATGTGCGCTGTGCGTGCGGCGCCAGCATTTGTCGTGAAGCTGAAGTTCACGATTCCATTAGCCACCGTGCCGATCGTCAACCAGCTTTGATCGCTGGTCGGAGCAAGCGCCCCAATCAGGGTGGCGGTCGAAGGAACGACGACACTCAGTTGATCGGTACCGGCCCCACCCTTTTCCGACTTGGGGGCGGTGTTCAAATACTCTCGCGGCAATTCCTTGAAAGCGCCGCTAATCTCATCAGCGATGAAGACGTTCCCTGCACCGTCCACCGCCACGCCCCCGGGACCGTTTAATCCCGCAGAGACGAGCGTTGTGAGCGTCGACGTCGCGGGCTGCCATTCCTTCACCGTGCTCTTCGGGACGTTATTATCGCTGATGTAGACGTTTCCCGAACCGTCCACAGCCACGGTTGCGGGAGCGATCAATCCCGAAGAGACGAGTGTTGTGAGCGTCGACGTTGCGGGCTGCCATTCCTTAATCGCCTTGTTGAAATAATCAGCGATGTAGATGTTCCCGAAGCTGTCCACCGCCAAGCCTGAGGGACTATTCAATCCAGAAGCGACGAGCGTGATGACCGTCCCCGTCGATGCCTGCCATTCTTTAATCGCGTTGTTATTCGTATCGGCAATGTAGACGTTCCCCGAACTGTCTACTGCCACCGAGGAGGGCTGGCCCAATCCGGTCGAGACGAGTGTCGTGACCGTCCCGGTTGCGACGTGCCATTCTTGTAACGTGCTGTTATCGCAGACATAGACGTTTCCTGCGCTGTCCACTGCGACGCCTGTGGGTGAATTAAATCCGCCAGTGATGAGCGGTGTGACCGTCCCGGTTGCCACGTGAAATTCGAGAATCCTGTTGGAACCAGTCTCCGCGATATAGACGTTTCCTGCGCCGTCCACTGCCAGGCCTTCGGGAGTTGCCAATCCCGTGGCGGCAAGCGTCGTCAGACCTGCCGAGACGTAGCCCGCTGCTGCCTGAGTGACCGTCAGCGTCTGCCCTGCGATTGTTACCGTGCCCGTCCGCGTCGTCCCTGCATTAGCCGCGAAGCTGAAATTGACAGATCCATTTCCTGTCCCGCTTGTGGTGTTCAGCGCGATCCATGGCGGGGTCGTCGAGGCTGTCCAGGACGCGGCTGATAAAACAGTGACCGAATCACTTCCCGCCGAGGGGCCTTCCACCAACGATGTTGTCCCAAGTGTTGCAAGCGTTGAGCCCGCCTGTGTCACCGAGACCGTCTGGCCCAGCAGCGAAATATTGGCAGTTCGCGTAACGCCCGGATTCGAGCTGAAGCTGAAGTTCACCCCGCCGTTGGTCACCGATCCAATCGTCAACCAGCTTTGATCACTGGTCGGAGCCAGTACCCCGGTCAGATTGGCGGTCGATGAAAGAGCGACCCCCAGTTGATCGGTCCCAGCCCCGCTTGTTTCCGACTTCGTGGCCGTGTTCACATACGCCCGGGGCAATTCCTGAAGAGCACTCTTATTTGTATTGGAGATGTAGACGTTCCCCGCGCTGTCCAGTGCCACGCCATGGGGGCCACCCAATCCCGACGAGAGGAGTGCCGTGACCGTCCCCGTCGCCGCGTTCCATTCCTCAATCGCGTTGTTACCGGTGTCGGCGATGTAGACATTCCCCGAGCCATCCACCGCCAAACCAAAGGGAGCACTCAATCCCGATGAGACAAGCGTTGTGGTCACACCCGTTGACGGGTTCCATTCCTTGATGGCGTTGTTCCCCGTATCGGCGACATAGACGTTCCCCGCACTGTCGACTGCGACGCCATCGGGATTTTTCAAGCCCGTCACACCAAGTTGAGCGGTAAACTTAGCCGTTGGGGACCATTCATAAATCGAGCTGTGAATCGTATCGGCGATGTAGACGTTCCCCGAACTGTCCACCGCCACCCCTTTCGGAGTTGTGAAGACCAAGCCCGAAGGGACGAACGTCCCATTTGCCACCAGCCATTCCTGAATGCCGCTGCCACTATCAGCAATGTCGAGGTTTCCTGAGCTGTCTACCGCCACGCCCGTGGGGGCGTTCAATCCCGTCGAGATGATCGTGGTCACGGTACCCGTCGATGCGTGCCACTCCTTAATCGCGTTGTTATCGATATCTGCAAGGTAAACGTTCCCCGAAGCGTCCACCGCCGCACCATTAGGAAACGCCAATGTCGATATCACCAGCGTATTTACCGCCCCGGACGACGTCACCAATTCTTTAACGGAATTGATACCTCTGTCGGCAATGTAGACGTTCCCCGCACTGGAAACAGTGACGCCAGCCGGAACAATCGGTGCTCCCGTATTCAGAGTTGTGACTGACAAATTCGTCGCGTTCCATTCCTTGATGGCTCTGTTATTCGAGTCGGCAATATAGACGTTACCTGACCCATCCACGGAAATGCCGATGGGAGCGCTCAATCCGGTCGAAACGAGCGTTGTGACCGTCTTCGAAATGGCGTTCCATTCTTTGATCGCATTATTACCGGTATCAGAGAAGTAGACGTTCCCCGAGCTATCCAAGGCGATCCCGCGTGGACTGCTCAATCCGGTTGAGACAAGTGTTACAAGCCCCGTCGCGGCGTTCCATTCCTTAATCGCTTTATCGCCCGTATCGGCGATGTAGATGTTTCCCGAACCGTCTACCGCCACACGTTCAGGAGCGCTCAATCCGGTCGAAACGAGTGTCGTCACCGTTCCGGTCGCGGCGCTTAATTCCTTAATCGCGTTGTTCGCCGTATCGGCGATGTAGACGTTCCCGTAACTATCCAAGGCCACGCCCGTGGGAAAATTCAAGCCTGACGAGACGAGCGTTGTGACCGACCCTGTCGCAACATGCCATTCCTTAATTGCGTTATTGTTGTGATCAGCAATGAAGACGTTCCCCGCACCGTCCACTGCCACGTCAGAGGGAGAAGCCAGGGCCGCAGAGACAAGAGTCGTTGGGCCCGCCGCGACGTAACCCACTCCGGCCTGCGTGACCGTCAACGTATTTCCTGAGATCCTCACCGTGCCACTTCGCGTTGCCCCCGGATTTGCGGCGAAGCTGAAATTGAGTGCTCCATTTCCCGTCCCGCTCGCCGTGTTCAGCGTGATCCACGGGGTGGTTGTCGAGGCGGTCCATGCTCCCGAAGTGATGACAAGATCCGAATCGCTGCCTGCGGAGGGGGCTTCTACCAGCGATGTCGTCCCTAGCGCTGCAGGGGGTAAGGTTGTCTGTGTCACCGCGATTGTCTGGCCCAGCAGGGTCACATTCGCCGTTCTCGAAGCACCCGTCGCATTCGCGCTGAAGTTGAAATTGACAACGCCGCCGGCCACAGAGCCGAAGGTCAACCAGCTTTGGTCGCTGGTCGGAGCAAACACCCCCGTCAGGCTGGCGGTCGACGGAACCACGACGCTCAGTTGATCGGTGCCAGCGGCGCTTGTTTCTGTGACGGGAGCCGTATTCACGTACGCTCGAGGCAACTCCTTGATTTGATTGTTACCGGTATCGGCGATGTAAACGTTCCCCGAGGCGTCAACTGCTACCCCCGCGGGATTGCTCAAACCTGTTGGAATGAGTGATGTGACTGTTCCGGTCGTGGCTTGCCGTTCTTTAATCGCGTTGTTGTTCTGATCGGCGATGTAGAAGTTGCCCGAACCGTCGATCGCCACCTCCTGAGGACCATTCAATCCCGCAACAGTGCCAAGCGTTGTGATTCTAAATGTTGTCGCATTCCATTCCTCAATGGCTTTGCTATTCGTATCGACAAAGTAGCCGTTCCCCAAACCGTCCACTGCCAAACCCTGGGGAACGCTATATCCGTAGGTGAAAATCAGTGTTCTGACCGTCCCCGTCGCTGCGATCCATTCATTAATCCCGTTGCTGACGTAATAGTAAACGTTCCCGAAACCATCCACCGCCAGGGCAGGCGATCCTGCAGAGTCGATCGTTGTGACCGTCCCGGTCGATAAGTGCCATTCCTTGATCGCATTGTTGCCAGAGTCGGCGATGAAGACGTTTCCGGAACCGTCCACCGCCACGCCATTTGGACCTTTTAATCCCGCAGAGACGAGCGTTGTGGTCGTCGCCGTCGCAGCGTGCCATTCCTTGATGGCGTTATTACCCGTATCAGCGAAGTAGATGTTTCCCGCGCTGTCCACTGCCACGCCAGCGGGACCGTTCAATCCCGCTGTGACGAGTGTTGTCGGACCTGCGGTAACGTAGCCCGCGCCGGCCTGTGTGACTGTCAACGTTTGCCCGGCGATCGTCACCGTACCAACCCGCGTCGCGCCTGTATTTGCTGCGAAACTGAAATTGACTGAACCACTTCCCGTCCCGCTTGTGGTGTTGAGCGTAATCCACGAGGCCGTTGTCGACGCGGTCCAGGCACCTCCGTATATGATGAAATCCGAATCGCTGCCGCCGGAGGGTCCTTCCACGATCGAAGTTGTGCCCAGCGTTGCAGGCCCCGCTGCCTGTGTCACTGCAATGAGCTGGTTCTGCAACCTGATATTTGCGGTACGCGCAACGCTGCCTGACGGATTCGCGTTGAAATTGAAGTTCACAACTCCGTTAGCCACCGAGCCGATTGTCAACCAGCTTTGATCGCTGGTCGGAGCAAACAACCCGGTCAGGTTGGCGGTCGACGGAACCACGACGCTCAGTTGATCGGTACCGGCGCCGTTTGTTTCCGACTTCGCGGTCGTGTTCACGTAGGACCGAGGCAATTCCGTGATACGGCTATTGTCCGTGTCTGCGATGTAGACGTTCCCTGCACCGTCCAATGCCACGCCTTCGGGATAATTCAAACCATAGGGGATGGAAGAGATGAGTGTCGTCATCACTCCGGTTGCCACGTTCCATTCCCTGATCGCGCGGTCATTCGTGTCGGCAATGTAAACGTTTCCCGAACCGTCTACCGCCACCCCTTCGGGGGAGTTCAAATTGGAAGAGATCAGCGTTGTGACCGTACTTGTTGCAGCACTCCATTCCTTAACCGCATTGTGACCCGCATCGTCGAAGTAGACGTTCCCCGCAACGTCCACCGCCACGCCAGTGGGTGCGTATAACCCTGTCGAGACGAGCGTCGTGACCAATCCTGTCGTCGGCTTCCATTCGTCAATGGCATTGTTAGTCGTATCGGCAAAGTAGACGTTCCCTGAACCGTCCACCGCCACGCCCCAGGGACCTTTCAATCCGGTCGAGACGAGCGTTGTGACCGTTCCCGTGGCGGCGTGCCATTCCTTAATCGCGTTGTTACCGCTGTCAGTAAAGTAGACGTTTCCCGAACTATCCACCGCCACGCCCGAAGGATTATTCAATCCCGTATTGACGAGTGTTGTGAGCGCTCCCGTCGCCGCGTTCCATTCCTGGATAACCGAACTGGCAATGTAGACGTTTCCCGAACTGTCCACCGCCACGCTTTTAGGAAGGTACAATCCCGAGGTGACGAGATTCGTCGGGCCTGCCACGACGTAGCCCGTTCCGGCTTGGGTCACTGTCAGCGTCTGCCCGGCGATCGTCACCGTGTCGCTGCGAGTCGCTCCTGTGTCTGCGGTGAAGCTGAAATTGACTGAGCCATTTCCCGTCCCGCTCGTGGTGTTCAGGGTGATCCACGAAGAGTTGGTTGAAGCTGTCCAGGCTCCGGAGGCGATGACAATATCGGAATCACTGCCTGCCGTTGGGGCTTCGACTAACGACGTCGTACCCAAGGTGGACAGGAGCACCCGATCTTCCAGCGGCTGGATCAGCGCTATCCTTGATGATCGGCGATTCTGACTTCGCCTTCGCTGCGAAATTGGCGTTCGGCTCGTGCCTAAGATCCCGCCAGATCTGCTTCCGCTCAACAGGATGGATTTCAAACGGGCAAGCCAATGACCTAGTATCATTTTTCGTGTTTCCGAATTTGTCGGTAATCGTCAGCGAAGGCCTGCGCCGGAATTGAGAGCGAACGAATTGATTGTGAACGAATCGGTACCGAAAAATAGAATCTGCAGCACATCGATCAGGACGTGTTGTACTCGGGAATATTGTGCTGGCTAAGTATGAAGTGTCGAATTAAACTACGTTTCCCTCTGGACGTCAATTAAGTGTTCTGAAGTTCACTTCTTGATCCTTAGGACGTGGATCGCAAAATCATTTGGACTCGCAAGGTTGCGGTCAATTTGACTCTGAGCGTTCCTCTTGCGGATGCCGGCAGCAGGAGTGACGTGGACGACGCTGCCAGCTTCGGAACCAGTGGGCTGGCTTAGTTTCATAAGCAGCTTCCAAACGTTAAGAAGCCTGGCATTGCGCATGGTTGACATGCGATAACAAATCTTGTAAATATTAAAAAGAAATATGTGTTTTAAATTGTTTGGCCGATTCCGGTCAACGCATCCGTTGGTTTCATAAAAGAGGCTCGTCTGGAAACAAAACCAGTATTGGCATCGAAAAGCGGGACCCGTTCTGGTTTTGCGATGCGCAATCGCGATTTTTGATCTTTGGCATCTTGGAATAAATTCAACACGGTTCACCCCCGTCGTTTTTTTAACGCGACGGGGGTATAGCGGTTCGTTGTTTGCCATGTCGGTACGGTCGTTTGCTGTGCGAGGTCGAATGAATCTCGCACAGCGAACGAACCTGATCAAACTCAGGTGAACTCGGGTGAACTCAGGTGAACTCGGGTGAACTCGGGTGAACTCGGGTGAACTCGGGTGAACTCGGGTGAACTTTGGCGCGACGGAAAAATGTTCAAAAGCCTATAAAATATGGGGAATGGTCGAAGTCGCGCGAACTTGCTCGAACTTTGACACCAAATCTGTTTTCAATGGGGCGAATGGGAAGTATGCGACAGATCGGACTTATGTGACCGATAAGAAAGGCATTCAACTCGCGTACTTGACGGGAACGGTTGGGAAAACTTGTTACTTCCACATCGAGGAGGAGTTTCCTTTGATGGTGTCCGTTATTCCATTTTCAGAATGACTTTACGTCATCTGGCGAACGAATCAAAAACGATCGGATTGGCCAACTTCGTCTGCAAATTCGACGACGACGTTTATCGATGTTTTGTTGGGCTTCGAAGATTCGACTGCAAACGACGATGTTTCGAATTTCCCGGTAGAATTGGTAATCATTGCTCAAACGCTCTGAAAGTCGCGCATTCATCGTTGCGCAAGCATCTCCATTGTAGCTTAAATTCGTGGATCATAGAGCCTTATAAATTGCCATCGTTGCTCAAACGCAGTCTATGTTGCGCAACGACTCGCGATCTTGATTTTAGATCCTGGAAACGATCGAGTCGTTCTCGAAACATCCTCAACACGCTGGAGCGCTGATTGTGACTTTGGGGTGACGTGAATCGTTGCTGGAATTTCCTAAAATTACAGGAATGGACTTTCGACGTTAGATGAATGACGATAGAAGTCTTAAGTCAGGTCGAAATTTGCTTTCAATTGGGCGGAAAGCGTGATGCTTCAAAATTCGGATGAGCGCCAGAAATTACTGTCTCGACGGCGCGCGATTCAAATCGGTTCGGCGGGCCTTTTGGGTTTGTCCCTGCCGGAATTGCTGGCGATGAAAGCTCGGGCGGATGCTGGGAATCGTGCTCCCGCCGCGAAGAACGTGCTGGTGATCCTCGAGCAAGGTGGGTTGTCCCACATGGATACGTGGGACCCCAAGCCTGACGCTCCGTCCGACCATCGAAGTCCGTTCAAACCAATTTCAACCAACGTTCCGGGAATACAGTTCACTGAGCTCCTGGCAAACACGTCGCGAGTCGCGAGCAAACTTGCCGTTGTCCGTTCGATGCGGCATCCGAAATCGGGCGCAAACGGGCATCCCGACGGAACGCAGTACATGCTGTCCGGGTCGCATCCCAGTAGTCCGGTGGAGATGCCGGATATCGGATGTATTGTCACAAAACTCATCGGCAGCAAATGTCGCGATCTGCCGCCGTATATTATGGTGCCTGGAAACGACGAGCAGAATGCGTCCGCACGAAACGGGTTCCTTCCCGCCGCTTCGCGAGTCTTCAAGACGGGGGGCCGCGATGTTTCAGCGCCGAATTGGAAAGTCGCTGATCTGTTACCTCGAACCGAGAATTCGGGGCTTCGTTTGAATGGCCGTCGAGAGATGCTTGCGTCGCTCGATGTGAGATTCTCGACGAATCATAACGTGGAAGGGATGGACCGATTCTATTCGCAGGCCTTTGACACGTTGACCAGTCCAGGTGTCGAAAATGCCTTCAACCTGGCGACGGAATCTGTAGCGACTCGAGAACTGTATGGGCAAGGCCATCGCGGCGCCTGTTATCTGGTTGGACGCAAATTAATCGAAGCAGGAGTTCGATTTGTGACGGTCGATACTCGCTGGCCGCTGACCGATGAAACGCCAGGGGGCTTTAATCTGAACTGGGATCATCACGACTTGATTTACACCTCGGGTTCGTGCGGGACGATTCGTAATAAAGCGGGGGGTGAGGGGCGATATGGAATTGGCCACTGGGTGATGATGGGGAGTACCGACCGGGCCTTCGCCGCATTGATCGAAGATCTTGACCAGCGAGGATTGCTTGCGGAAACGCTGGTCTGTTTCGTAACGGAATTTGGTCGGACACCTCGGCTGAATCAATTTGGCGGTCGTGATCATTGGACCGACGCGTATTCGATTGTCTTCGCCGGAGCGGGGGTTCCCGGCGGACGCGTCATTGGTCGCTCGGATGCACAAGGTGGCTACGTCCTCGATGATCCGCATACGCCGGAAGAATATGCCGCAACGATCTATGAAAAGCTGGGGATCGATCGGTCAAAGCCGCTTTATACGTCTGCCAATCGCCCCGTCTACTTTGCTCATGCGGACGATCCGATTGCGGGCGTGATGTAACATTCACGCCTCGAAGTAATTTTCGTCAGCAATTTCGCGACGAACCTGAATGACTTGTGCCACTGCTTGACCATCCTCGGTGAAGCAGTGTTCTTCGACGACGGTATACAAGCCACAAGCACTGCATCGGAGAAGACTCCGATGCAGTGGCACATCGTGTCGGCAGACTCAGTCGTCAGCTATTTCAATCGTTGCAAGAAGGAGTCAACCGGTTGCCGCGTCTGTTCGGGGATTACTGCTGGATAACCGTACCAGATCAAACCGACGATTCGCTCCAGCCTGGGATCGATTCCGAGTAGTTCGAAAAATTTCTCGTGACGCGTGACATCTCCCGTGGACCACTTTGTCCCGATACCGTTCGACCATAGACCGAGTGTCAGGTTGTGAACGAAGCAGCAGCAGGCGGCATAATCTTCTTCGTGACGGAATTGATCGTCGGAACGAATGCAGGTCACGGCGAGCCAGCCTGGGACGGCAGACCACGACTTTCGCTTAGCCTCAGCCTCTCCTGCCCCTTTTTTCGCCGCGATGATGCTTGAATTCAAATCAATGACCGCCGCGGCGGTTTCAGGACCAAGCCAGTAAACTCGCCACGGTTCTGTCTTTTTGTGATTCGGAGCCCAGCGAGCCAATTCGATGGCGTTCTCGACTTCGTGTACGGGAGGGGCGTCCGGGCGAAACGCGCCGATGGTTCTTCGGCCACGAATGATCGTTGCAATGCTTATATCCATTGTCTGTTCTCAGTGGGATCCATTTGAATTTTCTGATCAGCGAAGATGAGCGTACGTGAGCCTTCCCATCTTTTTGTCATTATCCTCGTCGGATCGCTTCCATCGGTGACATTTTTAAGGCCCAGATCGCGGGGTAGAGTCCGCCGATCATTCCCAGCACCGTGCTGAAGATCAAGCTGAAGAATAACAGGCCGGGGCTGGCGTACAGGTGCAGTTTTGTGGGGAAAATCGCATTCACGACTTGAACGGCAACCCAGCCAGCCAGGCAACCGAGCACACCACCGCTCAGGCCCAGCAGCGCACTCTCCCAGGTGATCAGCTTCATCACGTCCCAGGCGGACCAGCCGTTCGCCTTCAGCACTCCGAATTCGATCAGTCGTTCGGCGACACTCATCAGCATGGTATTGAGAATACTGAGCAGT
Source organism: uncultured Schlesneria sp. (assembly GCA_903899985.1). Classification (GTDB taxonomy): domain Bacteria; phylum Planctomycetota; class Planctomycetia; order Planctomycetales; family Planctomycetaceae; genus Schlesneria. The sequence goes on along the minus strand of CAIULL010000139.1, from coordinate 25,844 downwards.
GCGATCAAGACACCGATTCCCGTCATGAGATACAGAAAGATGTCGAGGTCGGAACTGAATTCGGCGATTTTGTCACCCCAATCCTGAGCGGACCGGACTTCGATCGCTTCTTCGACCGGTGATTTGTCAGGTTCGGCTTTCGACGACGTTTGTTGCGATTCCGCAGGGGCGTCTTTGGAGGAGGCTCCATTTCCCTGTAATAATCTGGCGGCCGCGTTCAGCATGTTGATCGCACCCGCTTCCGGAAATGCCACCATGGCGTTGGCTCGCCAGTCGTCCGCTCGTCGGCCACGAAAATGTTTGCAGACGTCCTCGGTCAATTGTGATTTGGAGACGGTTCCATCCGGTTCGATATAGACAGACGAGATTAAGGCCTCGTCAAAATGACCGATTTTTCGAACGCTTTCGCTATCGAGGACGATGGCCACGTCGAGCAGCAATGAGCCACAGTGATAAATCCCGACGATCGACAGATCGAATCCATCGACTCGCAAGTTATCGCCGACCTTTTTGTGGAAGGCTTCGGCGATTGTTCTGCTGATGACACAATTCATGGTTCCGACATCGTCACGTGTCAGGAAGCGTCCGGAAGTCATATCATCGCGGTAAACTGCCAGCTTCAGCTTCAACGTGGCATCAATGTCGGTTCCAAACAGAAAGCGAGGGGGGCTGAACGTCGGTTTCCCTTCGACCAGTTGGGCGCGAGCCCAGACTTCCAGGCGAGCGGTTCGAACGCCTGGAATCGCGGCGATTTCCTGACTCCATCCGACTGGCAATCGAGAAAAAAGCGGGATGGGAGCACCGGGTTGCATGGCGGCCAGACCCGGGATTCGGCTGAAGGTCTTTCCGACGGTGTCATCGATGCCCGTGGCGATCGAAAACAGACCGACCATCCCGGCGATGGCAACGGTCAACCCCAGCAGTGCAAGCAGCGAACGAACCGGGCGACTGACGAGGTTTCGAAACGCAAACCGAAGCATCACAAACTTTCAACAGAAAAATTCAAACTCGCTGAAAAACGTAAACGACATCCTCGGTATCGTCCGTGATGTCGATCGGCCATTCGAGGTCATACCGAAAGTCATACATCTCCAGTAACCGCAAACGAGGCTCCGTCGCAATCAATGAAAACATCTGCTCAGCAGTATAGGTTCGGAAAATCGTTTCGTCCGTGATCCGGAACTGTTTTGTAGGAGTATAGACGTCGTAGGTGACGCCGATTCGTTCCTGGCGTTTTTTGAGATTGGTTTCGATCGACCAGAGGTTCGAGACGACCGACAGATTGCCTCGCGACGACGACCACGACTCGGAAGTACATTTGGCGGGCGTGCGCGGAGTCAGATGGAGGCCCAGGAAAAAAAGTCCTCCTTTGTTCAACGCGTCTGCTACACAACGGAAATGGGCTTCAGCCGTCTCTTCCGTTGGCAAATGTCGAAACGTATTGATCATGTTAAAAGCCGCGTCGACCTTCTTCTTGACGGTGAAATCCGCCATATCGCCGACGTATGTTGATTCGGGAAACCCGGCTCGTTTCAGTCTGGCGTTACAATACGCAATCGCCTTTTCATTCAGATCATTTCCAGAGACGTCGTAGCCGGCTTTGGCAAATTGAATGACCAATCGACCTGTCCCACATGCGGGTTCAAATAACCGTTGGACCGGTCGTTTTGAATAGCGTTCGAAGCAGTTTTTCAAAAACTTGAATTCTGCAGCCCAGTCCGATCCGAAGATCAGGTCATAGTATTTCGGGTAGTCATAAAGGTGACCGGCGATCGTTTCCATGAATCGGTACAGGCTCCAAAAAGAACAATGTCATTGTCGAAGTTTAGTTCTTCGGCAATCGTAGATGGATGAGCGAAGGAGTGTAGCCGAACAATCGGCAGACTTCGAACGATCGGTTGTTATTCGGTTGTCACGAAGTGGAAACCGGTTGAAACGAGAGACGCGATCACAAATCACCGAACAAATAACCCAACGCGCAAACGATCCCCCTATTATAAACCCATCCCGCGACGCGCGTAAAAACTCATTGGGGGGAGGACCAGCCGTCTCGGCGTCGATCGGCCGCTCCGGTTCGTTTGCCGGTCTCGAGGTTCACAGAGATTGAATGAGCGTCTCCCTGGCGTTTTGGAGTGGGACTGAAGTGATGTCCCATTTGCGTCAGCTGGTTGATTTGCAATTTGTAATTTTCGAGTAACGCCGACTCCATTGTGACGGAGTCGGGCATCCAGGCGTGGTGAAAGCGTGGCGCGTCGACAGCGTCTCGCAGCGGCATTTCGAATTCGAGGACATTCAGCAGAATGCAGAATACGGTGTTGATGATCGTTCGGCCCCCCGGGCTGCCGGTGACTAAGGTCACGCGTCCGTTTTTCGAAACGATGACGGGGGTCATGGAACTGAGCATTCGCTTTCCGGGGACAATCTGGTTTGGTTTCGTGCCAATCAGACCTTTGGAATTGGTGATTCCAGGTCGCGGATTGAAATCACCCATTTCATTGTTGAGCACGAATCCTGCACCTCGAACGACAATTCGTGAGCCCCAGCTATCTTCCAGCGTATAGGTGTTCGCGACTGCCATACCGTCCCGATCGATGACACTGAAATGCGTTGTGTTCGGGGCTTCTTCCGGTGAAAGGATTTCCGCTCCTAATTTTGCGGACGAAGTGGCGTTGGTGAGTGAGATCGAACTCGCCAGTTCTGATGCGTATTCCTTCGTTGTCAGTTGTCCCGGAATTTTGGTGAAATCAGGATCGCCCAGCCAACGGGCGCGGTCGAAGTAGGCTCGGCGCATGCTTTCGAGCATGAGGTGAATCGTCTTCGCGGACCAGCGTCCTTCTTCTCGAAGTTTGAAAGGCTCGACGATATTCAGCATTTCGACGACGGCGGTGCCGCCGGAGCTTGGCGGCGGGGATGCGAAGATGTCAAAGCCGCGATAGGTTCCGTGAATCGGAGTGCGGACTTTAGCCTGATATCCGGCGAGATCGGCTTTGGTGATGATCCCTCCACCAAGTTTCATCTCGGATTCGAAGGCCTCAGCGACGTTTCCGGTGTAGAAAGCGTCGGCACCCTGGGATGCGATCAGGGCAAGTGTGTTTGCCAGGTCGGTTTGAACGAGCCTGTCGTCAGCCTTCCATGCTCGTTGGCCATTGTCCTGGCCATAGACCCGTCGCAGTTCTTTATTGTTGGGAGAAGTTTCAATGACCTGATTCAATGAGCTGGCGAGTTCAGCACTGATTTGAAAGCCATCACGAGCCAACGCGACGGCTGGTTCGACAAGATCTTTCCAGGGGAGTCGACCGAATTGTTCGTGTGCCCGCTTGAGTCCGCGAACCGTTCCTGGCACACCGACGAGTCGATATTGCGACCCGATTCCCTTGGCAAACATATCGACTGTGGCGGCGGCTGGCGCGATCTCGCGGTAATCGATGACAATGGGCGGCTGTCCGTTACCTGGATGGACGAGCATAAATCCGCCCCCGCCGATGTTACCCGCTTCGGGCCAGGTGACGGCGAGGGCGAATGCCGTGGCGATGGCGGCATCGACTGCATTTCCACCGGCGATCAGGGTTTCTCGACCAACTTCGGAGGCGGGTTTTGAGACGGAGACGACCATTCCGAGATCAGATTGGGCCGTAAGACCGCCTTCAGGGCGTTCCACAGCGCGGGTGTTTGCCACCCCAATCGTCAGGCAAACCAACATTGCCAGGGTGGCGTGAACGATGGAGTGAATTGAAGAACGGATTCTCAAAATGGATACCTCGTTTCGTAACAGGTCAATCCGACAGTTTTCAAGATTGATCGCGAATTAATCAAGGCTGACGAGACGTAATTTGCGGTTAAACGCACCCTTTTAAAAACGTTGGTTGGCCGGCGATGCAAAAGCTTGCGGTTTATTCATCTCGATGAATTGCGAATGACTTGCGGAACATGTGAGAATCCTTTTCATCCGGTTGAGATTCCAGCCAAAGCTTGGGTTTATGTGTTTGAAATCGTTGTCGGGATATTGAAGTCGAATTGGCACGTCTGAAATAGAAACAGTAGAAGAATGAAGAACTTTCAGAATCCTGGAAACCAGCATTTGAAGTATCAATCCAGTGTCGGTCTGTTGATTTATCTGCTCGCTTTAAGCGGGTCCTTTGTGTGCGACGGCAAAATAGCGTGCGCCGAGGATTGGGGGGCTTATGCGATCATTCCTGTAAGTGCCCCTTCTCTTGTTCTCGAGGCTGTTGGCTCCGGTGCCGACGACGGGACGGTTGTCTCAATCGGCAAACCTGTCAAGACGGCAAACCAGAAATGGGTCATCACACCCAGGGGGGACAACCTTTATTCGATCAAGCCGACTTCGGCGTCCGATCTCGTGTTATCGGCTGCGAAAGGGGCTATGGCTCATGGGACAGCGATTGTCCTCGAAAAGGATCAAGGAGAGCCATGGCAACTGTGGGAGTTAAAGAAACACGAAAGCGGTTTCTACAGCCTGATTCCCAAGCATGCGCCTCTGATGGGGTTGGACCATTTCGGCGGTAAGCAAAGTCCCGGTGCGAGGATTGATTTGTGGACATACAAAGCCGATGACCAGCATCTGCACTGGATCATCAAGCCTCTCGCGGGGACCGTTCCGACAGCGGCGGGCAGTTCGTCAGATACGGCATCGACTTATGTCATTCCCGAGATTAAGCCCGAAGATGTCCCGGTCGGCGAGATCAAGTCGTTTTCGTTTTCCGGCAGTGTGATTTACCCGGGGACGGTACGGGATGTGACTGTTTTTGTTCCGGCTCAGTATGATCAATCCAAACCTGCTTGCGTCTACGTCAAAACCGACGGCTACAACCCACATGAAAAGGGGATTCTTGAAACGCTGATTGCGACCAAAGAGATTCCCGTGACGGTTGGTGTGTTCGTCAGGCCGGGTGACTTGCCGGCCACGGTGAAGAATACGATGGGCCGTCGAAACCGCTGTTTCGAATACGATGGCGTCGGGGATCATCATGTCCGTTTTCTCGTCGATGAACTGTTGCCGTTTATCGCGAAGAAATACGACTTGAACCTGTCCAGCAGTGGAAACGATCGCTGTATCGCCGGTGGAAGCAGTGGCGGCATCGCTGCCTTTAATGCCGCCTGGGAGCGTCCGGATGCCTTCAGTCGAGTTTACGCCAACAGCGGCAGTTTTGTGGCGTTTCGGGGTGGTCACGAATTCCCGACACTCGTTCGTAAATTTGAAGCCAAGCCGATTCGAGTATTTCTGACGACGGGTATGAGAGACATGGAAAACTGTGCTGGCGACTGGTTTCTACTGGATCAGGAGATGGACAAATCCTTGCGATTTTCGGGATACGATTACAAATTCCGGATCATTAACGGCGGGCATGTGGCGGGCTATTACGAAAATTTTCCCGAGGCGATGAGCTACATCTGGAAAGACTGGCCCACGCCGGTCAAGGCAGGGCCAAGTGCGCCGCGGGCGCAAGAGATCCTTGTTCCCAACGAGAACTGGGAACTGGTCTCTCAAGACCGGAAGACAGGTATTGGTCCCGCGTTTAATTCCAGGGGTGAGGTCGTTTTTGTCGATCCTGCGGAAAATAAAATTGACATGATTGACGTCAACGGAAAGGTCACAGAGATGCTGCCCGATGCCGGTCAGGCCAACTGTCTTTCCTTCGGTTCGGATGGTCAGCTCTATACTGTCTCGAACAAGACGGGAAAGGTGATGAGGTATGGGTTAAAGGGGGATGGCACTCTTGATCCTGAGGGACGCCTGGTTGTCGACGGATTGCCGGGTCAACACGCGTTGGCCGCTCCCACCGGGGGACTGTATGTCACGAGCAACACAGCTACGGCTCAAGAATCAGGCTCCGTCTGGTTTGTGAAAGACGGCAAGAAAACAGAGGTCGGTACAGGAATGAAATTCGCCACTGGATTAGCTTACCGGCCGGATCAGTGGCTTTTGTCGGTAGCGGATGGTCATTCGAAATGGGTTCACAGTTTCCAGATCAATCAGGATGGGACTCTTGCAAACCGGGAGCGTTTTTACTGGTTGCATGTCCCGGACTGGGAAGATGACGCGGGAGCTCAGTCGGTCTGTTATGCGAAAGAAGGTCAAATGCTTGTCGCAACGCGATGGGGCGTTCAGGTTTGTGCCGACGATGGTCCGACGCAGGTGATCATCCCGCTGCCAGATCGAAGTCGCATTTTCGGTCTCTGTTTTGGTGGGAAGGAATTCGATACTCTTTTCGCGTTCAGTGCCGACAAGATCTGGAAACGTAAGTTAAAGCTCCACGGGATTGGTGCATTCTCACCGTGGGGGCCAGCACATGGGTCCAAGTTGTAAAGAGCGAATTGATGGATTGGGTACAGGTTTACGATCCTTGTGGCTCGCCGTTCTGGTCGACACTTCTTGCTGCGATACCGATCATCGCCTTGCTGGGCCTTCTCGCCTGCGGGGTTGATGCCCCGAAATCAGCGCTGGCGGGATTGCTATCGGCTTTGCTCGTCGCGATTTTCGGCTTTGGCATGCCGGCGGTTTCGGCGCTGGCTTCGGCTGCTTACGGGGCCTGTTTTGGACTGTTGCCGATTGGCTGGATTGTGATCTCGGCGGTCTTTCTGTTTCACCTGACGGTGATGGGGGGACAATTTGAAGTCGTCAAGCGATCGGTCGCGGCCCTGTCCCCGGATCGTCGAGTCCAGGCTTTGCTGATCGCATTTTGTTTCGGGACTTTTCTTGAGGGGGCGGCGGGGTTCGGTACCCCCGTGGCCATTTGCTCGGCGCTGATGATCGGGCTTGGTTTTTCGCCACTGTATGCAGCGGGTCTCGCCTTGATCGCGAATACATCGCCCGTTGCATTTGGTGCCCTCGGAACGCCGATTATCACATTGGCAAAAGTCTCTGGCCTGGATGAAATGGCGTTAAGTCAGATGGCAGGGCGACAGTTACCGTTGTTCTCTCTGATCGTTCCGGCGTGGCTGGTGGCGGTCATGTCAGGCTGGCGTGGAGTCCTGGGATGCTTGCCCGCAATTCTTGTGTGTGGGGGAACATTCGCATTTCTGCAGTTTGTGATGTCCAATTTTCACGGTCCCGCCCTGGTTGACGTTGTCGGGGGATTGGGGTCGTTGATCGTTCTGGCGGTGATGTTGCGGTTCTGGCAACCGAAAACGATCTGGCGTTTCCCCAATGAAACGGTCAGTGCGACGGTTTCGTCACAAGTGCTCACGCGGGGCAAAATCATTTTTGCCTGGATGCCCTGGGTGTTTTTATCGGTCCTCGTTTTTACGTGGGGGGCCCTGAAAGTTTCGTTGAACGGCGGAACTGACAATGAGCCTAACGCCTTAGCGGGGTACACAAAATTCTCATTACCCGTACCTGGATTGCACAACCGGATCTACCGAGCGGCACCTGTTGCTCCCGTCCCCGTGGGATCTAACCGTGCCACCGATCCCGAGAAAGCCGTTTTTGAAATTCCCTGGCTTGGCACGACAGGAACAGGAATCTTCCTGGCGGCGATTCTGACCGCCTTCTGGTTGCGAATTCCCGTCGACGAATTCTTCAGGCAGTTTCGTTTGACGTTTTGGGAAATGCGTTGGGCTCTGTTTACGATTGCAGCGATGCTGGCGCTGGCGTTTACGACCAAATATGGCGGTAGCGATGCCACAATGGGACTTGCTTTTACGCGAACGGGATCTCTTTATCCCTTTTTTGCACCCTTGCTGGGTTGGCTGGGCGTCGCATTGACGGGCAGCGATACTTCTTCGAATGCATTGTTCGGTAGTTTGCAACGCATTACTGCAGAGCAACTTGGGCTGAATCCAACGTTGATCGTTGCATCCAACAGCACGGGAGGTGTGATGGGAAAAATGATCGATGCTCAAAGTATCGTGGTCGCGGCGGTCGCGACGGAGCAAAACGGGGGCGAAGGGGCGATTCTGCGATTTGTATTCTGGCACAGCGTTGTGCTTGCTGCCTTGGTTGGCGCATTAACAATCCTTCAGGCGTATTTTTTGACCTGGATGATCCCTCAAGTGACAAATCGTCTGTTAAATCAATAATCGAGACTGTCCTCACAAGTGGCATCCGAAAGAATCCGTGGTTGAGATCATCTGCTGCTTGATTTCGACGGGGCTTTCTTTCAGAATCGGGGAGAGACCGGTGGAACCGGTAAGTGCCGGGACGAAAATCCAAACGACTGCGGAGCGATGGCCAGATGTCGATCGAACGTGCGGAAAAATTGAAAGAATTACTCACGGACAAGTTTGTCGTCGTGGATGCAGACGTTCCTGAGCTTCGTCGGTTCGAAAATTGGACCGGAAAAGTCAGAACGGTGAACATGAATTGTCGAGCTTTGGTTGAGTTCGATGGTCCTGTCGACATTGGCTGGTACGACATCGATCCCGATTATTTGAAGGTCGTCGACGCACCTGTGAAGAAAGCTGTTGCGCCGGCAGCGAAGGCCGCGCCAGCTGCAAAACCCGCCGCTGCCGAGGCCCAACCCGCCGCAAAACCAGCACCTGCGGCAGGAAAAAGCCCGCTGGATGCGATACGAGCTCAACAAGCCGCGAAGACCGGAGCGGCACCGGCCGCTGCAGGTGCCGCCAAACCTTCGCCTTTGGATATGATTCGCAAGCAACAGGCGGCGAAGGCCGCTGTCGCCGAGCCCGTCGTTGAGACTGCAGCCGCTCCATCAGCCGCGGCCGTCCCTGAATCTGCGCCTGCTGCAGCGAAACCTGTGGAAGCCGCCAAACCGATTCCGACAACAGGTCCCGATGGGAAGCCGCTGTCAAAGATCGAACTGATTCGTCTGCAAGGCGCGGCGAAGAAGAAGTAAATCCTTTTCCCAACTCGCTGACTAGATTGACTTCATGACGTTCACTCTGCGGCAAAGTCAGGAACATTTCCTGCGTGCCCAAAAATCAATTCCGGGCGGAGTCAACAGTCCTGCTCGCGCGTTTGGGGCGGTCGGCGGATCGCCTGTTGTCATGGACCGCGCGGACGGAGCATACCTTTTTGATATCGATGGCAACCGGTATATCGACTACATCGGTTCCTGGGGCCCTCATATTCTTGGGCATCGGCATCCCGCCGTAATTGACGCCATTTTTTCGGCACTTTCCAAGGGCACGAGTTTCGGTGCTCCGTGTGAATTGGAAACCGAACTTGCCGAGCTCGTGATTGATGCTGTTCCTTCAATTGAACGCGTTCGGATGGTCAATTCGGGGACTGAAGCAACGATGAGTGCCATTCGTGTGGCACGGGGTTTTACCGGCCGAAACGTCCTGGTCAAGTTCGCCGGTTGTTATCATGGGCATGTCGATAGCTTACTGGTGAAAGCGGGCAGTGGTGCGTTGACCCTGGGGACCCCTTCCAGTCCAGGAGTTCCGCCAGGATGTACTGGCGACACGATGGTCCTCGAATACAACGATCCTCAACGACTGAAAGAGGCTTTTGCGGCGCGTGGCAGTGAAATTGCGGCCGTCATTTTGGAGCCTGTTGTTGGAAACATGGGAGTTGTCGTTCCCACACCGGAATTTTTGGCAGCGCTGCAGAATGTCTGCCATCAGCATGGATCGCTGCTGATTTTTGATGAAGTGATGACCGGGTTTCGTGTCGCTTATGGCGGCGCACAGTCTCGTTTCGGAATCCGGCCCGACCTGACCACGCTGGGTAAGATCATCGGCGGAGGCTTGCCCGTTGGAGCTTATGGTGGTCGAGCGGACATCATGAATGTTGTCTCACCCGTTGGTCCGGTTTATCAGGCCGGGACACTTTCCGGTAATCCCGTGGCGATGGCCAGTGGAATCGCCACGTTGAAACAACTGAAAGAATCGAACCCTTATCCACAGTTGGAGTCGATCACAAAATCGCTGGTCACGGGGCTTTCCAAATTGGCGACAGCGGCAGGGATTCCTCATACGATCCCGCAGGTCGGAAGTATGTTTACGTTTTTCTTTAATCCTTCCATCGTGACAAACCTGGAAATCGCTTCGAAGAGCGACACAAAAGCGTTTGGACGTTACTTCCATGCCATGCTGGAACGAGGGGTGTATCTCGCTTGCAGTCAGTTTGAAGCGAATTTCGTTTCTGCGGCGCACTCAAACGAGGATCTCAAGGTGACGCTGGATGCTGCCGAGCAGGCGTTCAAAATCGTGAAAACGGCGTGAGGTGTTTTAATTTCCAAAATAGCTGCCAGGCTGTTGTTTCTGACAGTCAGTTTGGTGAGTGCAGGCTGGCTTGTGGCAAGTGGCATACGGAATCAACTCAGTGAGCGAATACAGCCCGAAATTCGCTACGGTAAATTGATTGGTGCCGATTCGCATCAAGGTGGTTCTTATGGCTCGTGACTATTCGATTTTGTGGTTTTGTGTCATCGCCATCTTCGGCCGCGAAGCGGTCTCGTCCGAGCCGACCGTCGTTGATTTCAATCGCGATATCCGTCCCATTCTTTCTGACAATTGCTTTGTGTGTCATGGTCCCGATGAAGCAAACCGAAAGGGTGGATTACGACTCGACCGTCGCGAACAAGCGATCAGAGCCGCCGAATCGGGCGACATCGCGATCGTGCCCGGGCAGCCTGCCGCCAGTCATTTAATCAGTCGTGTGATCAGTACCGATCCCGAGCGGGTAATGCCACCTCCATCGTCCAGGAAAGGTTCCCTCTCTAAGGATCAGATCAAGTTGCTGAATCTCTGGATCGCTCAAGGTGCCGAATTCACTTCGCACTGGGCGTTTAAAGCACCAGATCGGCCGCAATTGCCAAATCTTCCTGAAAATGACCCGAATTGGGTACGGAATCCCATTGATGCTTTCATTCTCGCGAAGCTCAAAACGGAAGGATTGTCTCCCGCGAGCCCGGCAGATCGTATCACCTGGCTAAGGCGGCTCAGTCTGGATGTTGTCGGCCTCCCTCCGTCGATTTCGGATGTTGATACATACATCGCCGACAAAAGTCCTGATGCAGACTTTAAACAGATTGAACGTCTTCTGAAGTCATCTCATTATGGCGAGAGATGGGGACGACACTGGCTTGACGCGGCTCGTTATGCTGACTCCGACGGATTTGAAAAAGATAAGTCGCGGCAAGTCTGGTTCTATCGCGATTGGGTCGTCGACGCTTTGAATCGAGATTTGCCTTACGATCAATTTATCATCGAGCAAATTGCAGGAGATCTGCTTCCGAATCCAACTCAAGACCAGATCGTGGCGACCGGATTCCTGAGGAATTCGATGTTGAACGAAGAAGGAGGGGTTGATCCGGAACAGTTCCGCATGGATGCGATGTTCGACCGGATGGATGCAATCGGCAAAAGCATTCTGGGGCTGACGATCCAGTGCACTCAGTGCCATTCGCACAAATATGATCCCATGACGCACGAAGAGTACTACCGGCTTTTTGCGTTCCTGAATAATGATCATGAAGAACAACGTGTTGTTTATACGAGGGAAGAACTCGTCAAAATCGCCGGCTTAAAGGGGCAAATGGCCGAAATCGAACGGCAACTCAAACAGCAGACACCAGACTGGCAAGACCGCCTCGAAGCATGGGAGGCGGCCATTCAGGCGAAAAATCCCTCGTCTGGTGCATCCGATGGGAGTGGGGTTCAAAATTCGGAGTGGACGACATTGAAGCTCGTCAATACGGGGGATAACGGCCAGCGATATTTTGATATGGGTGATGGATCAATTCTCGCTCAAGGGTACGCGCCGACAAAGTACTCGACAACGTTAAGAGGGACGACGAATCAAACCGGGATGACCGCCGTTCGTTTGGAGTTGCTGAATGATCCCAATCTGCCATGTGGTGGTCCGGGGCGATCGTTTATGGGGACCTCTGCCCTGACCGAAATTTCGGTCGAAGTGGTTGACTCCAGGCATCCCGAGAACAAGCGGACAATCAAATTCGTCCGGGCAACCGCTGATTATGGAAATCCCGAGCGTGAGCTGGAGGCTAATTTTTATGACAAGTCCAACAAGCGTCGAGTCACTGGACCCGTTGATTTCGCGATTGATGGAAACGACGACACCGCTTGGGGGATTGACGCTGGACCTGGACGCCGGAATGTCCCTCGTAACGCCGTCTTTGTTGCTGATCAGCCATTTGGATATGAGGGTGGAACAACGCTGAACATTGCTCTCAAGCAGAATCACGGGGGTTGGAACAGCGATGATCATATGAATAACAACCTCGGACGATTCCGGCTTTCCGTCACGAAAGCCGCCAATCCCGAAGCGGATCGCGTTCCGAAATCAGTTCGCGAAGTGCTGGTCATTCCACATGCAAAGCGAACCTCGGAACAGACGGCGTCAGTGTTTTCGTACTGGCGGACGACGGTTCCTGAATTTCAATCGGCAAACGAACAGATTGAAGCACTTTGGAAGGAATGGCCTGTTGGATCGACCACGTTGACGCTAAAGCATCGACAGGTGCCGCGTGAAACCAGAATCTTGAAGAGGGGTGATTTTCTCAAGCCAGAACAGCTCGTCGCCCCAGGTGTTCCAGCTTTTCTTCATCAATTGCCAGGCGACGTTGAGCCGCAAGAATTGAACCGGCTGACGCTGGCCAAATGGCTGGTTGATCGACGCAGTCCGACAACGGCGCGAGTTATCGTGAACCGTATCTGGCAGGCGTACTTTGGAACAGGTCTTGTCGGTACGCCAGAAGACCTTGGAACACAGAGCGAAACTCCAAGTCATCCCGAACTACTCGATTGGCTTGCCGTCGAATTGATGGAACCGACTTTGATGCTTCCGGGTGAAACCGCACGAAAACCCTGGAGCCTCAAGCATCTGCATCGTTTGATTCTGGGCAGTTCGCTTTATCATCAGTCAAGTCACGTTTCGCCAGAATTATTTGAACGAGACCAGTTTAATCGATTGCTGGCGAGGGGGCCGCGAATTCGAGTGGAAGGAGAGGTTGTTCGCGACATCGCACTCAGTGCGAGCGGCTTGTTAAACGAAAAGCTTGGTGGTCCGAGTGTGTTCACCCCGGCGCCCGCATTTCTGTTTTTACCTCCTGCAAGTTACGGCCCATTCACGTGGACCGATGCGACGGGTCCAGACCGATACCGGCGTGGGTTGTATACGTTCAGGCGTCGATCAACGCCCTACCCGATGCTGACGAATTTTGACGTTCCGAATGCGGATTTTTCGTGTGTCAAACGTCCACGTTCGAATACTCCCCTTCAAGCACTGACGACGCTTAATGAGACTTTGTTTATGGAAGCCGCACGCGGGCTGGCACTTCTGACGCTTAAAGAAGGAGGGGCGGATGAAGATGCTCGATTGACATTCGCGTTTCGAAGATGTGTATCTCGTCCCCCGTTGCAAGCCGAACATGGTGTCTTAAGTGAGGTGCTCGCCCAGCAAAAGGCTCGATTCCAGGCGAATGCTGTCAAGCCTTGGGACCTGGCAGCTAATGACCCTGAGCATCCTCCCGAACTTCCTGCGGGAACGACGCCAGCAGAAGCCGCTGCATGGACGGTTGTCAGTAGAATTCTTTTGAATCTTGATGAAACGGTGACAAAAGAATAGCCAGATCGGCATTTTTTTTACGCCAGCTGGATCTGGCGGTTGTGCCACAGATTAACGGAGACCAGTGTCGAAGATGTTGGAACGAATTGCGGCGGTGTCGATTATTATTGGGACGATCCTGGGTGTAATCGGACTTTGTTGGATGTTCATACGTCTGATGGAAGTCTGGCTACGAAAAATGCCATGGAAGCGATTGAAGGCACCCCTATTGCTGATCGTGCTCTCGATTGTGATGACCGGCCTGCCGATCGTGATCAATTCGGCGCTTACTCGGTTGATCAGTCTCGGACCACTGGAAAGGATCGTTTCAGGTGAAAGGCACATCACATTGACGGGTTGGGATCGTCAAGATTACTCGGTCATTGCGAACCGGACGGACACAATCGTTTTGCAAATGGCAAATGCCGACGTCACCGACGAAACACTCAGGTATCTTGCGGGCTTGAAACAATTGCGAGAACTGGATTTGAACAATACTCAAGTCACGGATGCAGGGCTCAACCAACTTGCGGAATTGCCGAAACTACGTGATTTGCGACTTGCTCGGACCAAAATTACTGATGAAGGATTCCGTCAGCATTTGCTAGGCAAAGAGAGTTTGATGAGTCTCGATCTGACGGGAACCAGCGTCGCGTCGAAAACGGTCCGAGAATGGAAATCGGCGAATTCTGAGCGCAAGGCGCTGAAATGAGAGTGTAAGTCATTTAGCCATCGTTGCTTGAGCGTGATTTTCAAAAAAAACCTTTTTGTCTGGATCAGATTCTGACATTCTGTTAGAAATCTGTAGAATTCCGCGTTACTTTTTCGAATTTGCTCGCAATTTACACTGGACTAGTCGCTATAGTTTCACAAGTTTCTGCCGTGCAGAAAGCAACGATGGTTGCGCTGCAAATTTGACAAAATCAGTAATTCTGTTTTTTTGCAGGAACTCTGGAAAGTAGTGATCGTCGAAATCCTTTTTTACGTTGCTTAGGAGCGGGTGGTTTCAAAAGCCAAGACGCTTACGAGAGGATCGACATATGCCAATTACGCTTGCAATTCAGGGAAGACCGCCGATTACGGTCGGTGAAGAAGAGATTTCGCTCGGAAGCGACCCAAATTGCCAAGTGTCATTCGCTGGCGTGGAAGAAATCAAGCCCAACCATGCGGTCATTCGTGAAATCGGTGGTAAATGGCTCATCGAAGCTCGTGACGCTGATTCGTTAATCGTCGGAAACGCGAAGCCTGCGCGTATTCATTATTTAAAGCCTGGAGACGTGATTCGACTGACGGAAAACAGTCCTCCGGTGACATTTGAACCAATTGACGACTTTCTGCCGATTTCTGATGGTCCTGACGCGGGTGCCATGAGTTTGCTTCTTGACGATGACGATTCTCTCCCGTCATCATCAATTCGAAAATCTCGGAAACCATCCTCCGACACAATTCCAGCGGCAGGAGTTACTTCCGCCGGAAAATCCGGCCCGGCTAAAGCTCCGTCGTCGTCGACGATTCCAGCGACGAAACCGCCATCGTCATCGACAATGCGGTCGGTGAAATCCCCGTCGGACGGTGTGGCTTCGACAAAACGATCGGATTCCAAAAACACTCCCTCCGGTGCGAAACGGCCCGGCAGTAGCGGCCAGATTCCTGTTCGTAAACCAACGGCTGACGAATTTGAAGCCAATCTGCCCACATTGCAAAGAACATCGTCGTGGGATGATCTGCCGGAAGCCCCACGGCGCCGTCGTTCGAGTGAAAAAGACGAAATGCAATGGATCATGATGATCGTAGGGCGCTGCGCTGGTGCCGGTTTAGCCCTGCTGGTTGTTTGGATCATTTCGAGTTTCGTCTGGAAATCGCTGACTCAGCCGAGTCTCAACGGTCTTCCAAGTGCGATTAACAGTCAACAGACTCAGGAAACACCAGTCCCTAGCGTTGCTGTCGTTCCGTCAACGATCCCGGCAAAACCAGCAATCAAAGCTGCGCCCATCGAAAAAGCTCCGCCTGTCAAAGTGCCTTCGGTAGAAGAAAAGACTGACGACACGGCAAAGATTGAAATGTCGGAAACAGATCCTGACAGCGACGAGTCCATGGAGAAAGATTCTGATCCCTCCATGGTCTCCTTATCGGGAAAGCCCACGGCAACCGGTGATGCCGACGATGCCTCGATGTCCCCTGTGCTACAGTCGACCGTCGACAGTCTTTATGCAATTGTTCTCGAGGATCCTGATGGAAACGGGCAATGTCAAATCGGGACTGCCTGGGCTGTCACCGATCGGCATCTCGTCACTTCTGCTTCTGTCGCTACGGCGATTGAAAAATACCGCAAGCAAAAGCGAACAGCCGTCGCCGTTCATCCGACATCCAAACAAACATATCCGATCAGAAACGTTCGAGTTCATATTACCTATAAGCAGGCAACCGAAGCGGTGAAAGAGGCGGCAGAGCTTTCACTCGAAAAGAAGATCGAAGCCGCACAAAAAATTCAGCTTCGGTATAATGTCGCTGTCATTGATGTCGTTGCAACGGACCCATTGGAAGCTCATTTGGAGTTGTTTACGCGATCACTCAAAAACACCAAAGAGACGTCATTTGCGATGGTTGGGTTTCCATTTGAAAATGATGAGGACGACTCGGCCAGTTCGCTGACCTATCGGTCGGATGTTGTGGGGCCACCGAAAGAACGACGTTCCAAAAAACTGGCAGCCAAAATGGGGACGATGCCCAAGAATAGCAAGGAATTGGGAATTTCGGTTCAGTTTGGAACGACGGACACGGACTGGTCTGGTTGTCCAATCTTAAATAAAGATCACAAAGTGATCGGCATTTTCGGAGAAGTCTCTTCTCCAAAAGGTGCGAATGGAAAACGACCTGCAAGGGAACGAGGTGTTGTTTCGATCCATCACCTCAATGAAGTTGCTCCGGAAATCAATCTGCTGAAGCGAATGAATGACGACTGAAATTCGCGTTATCGAATGAGTCTTCTACGAATTTCTGCCATCAACCAACGCCGATTTTCAGCAATGACACTCGATTGGGGGTTCAATCTGCTGTGAAAGGTTCATACGCTGAATTCTGTCGATTCTTGCAGGACCGCATTTCTCACAATGAAAAAAGCGGGATGCATCCCAAATATCCATGAAGACGCGAGTGGTTGGGCGACAGGTTTGAACGTATTCAAGACCTCGTTCGAGGATACGTTCCATACTTTGAATTCGTGGTGCCGAGAATTTGCCCGAAACTTCAAGTTGTTCCATCAATCCATTACCCGATCGAGTGGGGATCAAGCTGATACAGCTGACACCAGTTTCGACGGCATGCTTTATTGAACGAAATGCCCAGTCGATCCCCGCCTCTTCATCCAAACCGGGAGGTTTCAGCAACAAAAATGTTCGGACCGCGATTTGGTTTTCGATCAATAGGGATGCCGCTTTATCAAAATCGTCGACGGTCATTCTTTTGTTAAGGGATGCCAGGATTGATGGATGAACCGTCTCTAGACCGATTGCGACTTCCAGATTTGTCTCGATCAAGTCTCGAAATCGAATACAGTCATCGCCCGTGAAACGTGGATGGTTTTCGACAATCACCGTTTTAAACGGCCTGACTCGCCCGGCGATTTCAGCATGATCTTCACGAGGAATCGCCTGGGGATCAAAAAAATTTCCGGCGTTATAAAGTTTTACGTGATTTGCTGCCGGTAACCGTTCACACGCATAATCGATCTGTGCCGGGATTGCTCCCAATGGTACACGTTGATCCAGAGTATTCCGCCACAGATCACACATTGTACATCGAAATGGGCACTCCCGATTGGTAAGGAAAATCGTCAAAACGTCGTCAATGCTTCCGGCTGAAGATCGCTCTGTTTCAACGAGAAATGCGTAAGGTTTCCACGGGTCCAGCGGATTTTTGCGGGGCCGAACTGCGAGAACATCGTCGTCGGTGATTTGTGGCCACGGCATGTGAATTCATCCTCCTCCAAACATCGGCTTCCCTGAATTGTCGCATTGGATTAACTTAACCCGATCCAACAATCCAGGGAGGGAGTCGGACATGGCGACGGTCACAATGAACGAAACAAGGAACGATTCTGATCGGTCGATTCGCGAGATCATCGCATCGGCTCGTACTATCCGCCAGAACGCGAAGATTCGCGTGGGTGTACGCGGCGCGTTGGGGATGTCATTCCTGTCGGGACTTTTGATGTGGCTTTGCTTTACACCGGTCAACGCCAGTCCGCTCGCGTGGGTAGCTCCAATACCACTTTTGCTGCTTGTCCGAATCCAGGAGCGAACTCGATGGATGTACGGCGCGATCTATAGCGGAAGTGTTGTCAGCCAGCTGGCAATGCTCCAGTGGATGCGCCTTGGTGATCCAACAATGTATATCGCATGGGGAGCCCTTTCGTTTTATCTCGCCATTTATGCCGTAGCCTTTGTCGCTGTTTCGCGAGTCGCGGTTCATCGCTGGTCACTTCCACTGGCCGCAGTGGGGCCTGTGATCTGGACCGGGCTCGAATACCTGCGAGCACACCTCATGACAGGGTTTGCCTGGTACTTTCTTGGTCATTCGCAATATCGCTGGCTGGAATTGATTCAGATCAGCGATGTTGTTGGGGCTTACGGTGTCAGTTTTGTAATCGTGATGTCGGCTGCGGCTTTGACATTGATGGTGCCTCACGGATGGTTGATTCGGCTCCGTTTGGTTCTTCCGTCGACCGGGCCGATCACCGCATCCGGATTAAGTCTGTCAGATCTGATTCAGGTGACGTTGGCATTCGGCGTATTCGCCTCAACACTTGGCTATGGCTATGTTCGTCGGGCTCAAGCCGATTTTCAGCCCGGGCCGCGCATCGCGTTGATTCAAGGAAATTTTGTCGCGTCGTTACGGCAGGAACCTCCGTCCCACGACGATGTTTATCTGACGCATTTGCGTTTGAATTCTCGTGCCGTCAGGGAACAGGCACAGATCATTATCTGGCCGGAAGGAATGTTCCCCTGGCCGATGATGTTACCTGCCAGCGATCTGACCAACGATGACCTGCGAGAACTCGTCCCCGGCGTGAAACCCGAGATGTGGCACGACGACACGGTACGCTCAGTGCTTCTCGAAGAGAGTCAACGATCGGGAGCCGCGCTGATCTTTGGCATCAATTCCGTCGAAGCAAAGAAGAATAACATCTCTCAACACAATTCGGCGGTCTTCGTCAGGCCCGATGTTGGAATTGCTGGTCGGTACGACAAGATGCATCTTGTTCCATTTGGCGAGTACATTCCGCTCGCGGGAGTTCTTCCATTTCTTAAGACCTTTTCTCCCTATAGTGAGTCCAGCGGAATGGTCCCTGGGAAGGAAGCTGCCGTCTTCGAATATGGAAATTGGCGTCTAGCCCCGGTGATTTGCTTTGAGGATACCGTTCCTCATCTCGTGCGACAGATCGTTGCCTCGGGGTCGGATTCCGATCGAGGGAAATCGATTGACATCCTGGTGAATCTGACAAACGACGGCTGGTTTCATGGCTCCAGCGAACTCGACCAGCATCTGATTACGGCAGCATTTCGGGCTGTTGAGTGCCGGACGCCGCTCGTTCGAGCGGTCAACACGGGCATTTCCGCAGTGATTGATGGTGACGGGGCAATTCGTGAGCCCGATCTGTTTATTGACGGAGACGCTCGAAAGAATGCCGAAAAACCACCCCGAACGACCTCTCGCGACCCGAAAACGGGCGCTTGGCACAAGCAACTGAATGCCGCACTGATTCATACGGTTCCTTTGGATGCGCGCCGCAGCCTGTACGTCCGATACGGCGATTGGTTTGCGACGCTTTGCTTGATTGCAACATTCGGTGCCGCAACTTCGGTATTTCTGTCGAAACGAAATGACCAAGGTACGATCATGTCAAATCCTCAATGATGAGGTTTCGATGAAGATTCGTTGAACATGGGTCGTGTCGATGGCCGGACTCTTCTTAAATCGCTAACGTGGCATCGAGATCGCCATGTCTCGGTCGCATCATTGATGTTAATCCGGATAGGGCGTACGAACTTTGCGCCTTCAGGGGATTAAAGCGATGCGACAAAACAGCTCGTTTCAGTTAGCGCTTATGATTGCCACCGCTGCAATCGGGTGCGGTTTGACAAGTTTCGGACAGGATGCACCAGTCGCTAAGACCGTCTGGCCGGGCCTGATGCGAGATGGTACCGTTTTGCTACCAAACGGATGGTCTATCAAAGCGGCTGGACGTCAGGTTCGTCTTGGTGATTTACCAGTCCTTGCGGAGCTTCACCCAACTGATCCGATCATTGCGGTTTTACATGCGGGCTACGGCGAACACGAAGTCGTGACCGTCGATGCGAACAGTGGTAAGGTCATCGGTCGAGTGTCCATGCCGGAAACCTTTGCCGGACTTGTCTGGTCTCGCGATGGAAAATCATTGTTCGTCGGCGGTGGCTGGGACGACGTCATTTATCGATTCGATTACGCCGACGGACTGCTGTCGCATCAAGTGAAAATTGGCTTCCCAAAACCGCTGGGCGAACGACAACGACGAACGCCTTCAGGTCTGGTCCTCTCGAAAGATGGGCAGACCATCTGGGTCGCAAATGTTGTTGGTCATACTGTCGCGAAGTTCAAAACGAGCGACGGGAGTCTCGAAGGTGAATGGGCTGTCGCTAAGGATTCTTATCCCTATGGGCTGGCGCTGGACGAGTCCCGCAATCGGCTTTACGTCAGTCTCTGGGGAAAAGCCGAAGTCGCAGTGCTTGATATTCGTACTGGTGAAATGCGGGGAACCTGGAAGACGGAGGAACATCCCAACGAAATGCTTTTGGCTCGTGGAGGAAACGTATTGTATGTCGCCAACGCGAATCGGAACTCCGTTTCCGTTTTTGACACAGAGTCAGGAAAGGCGGTTGAAGTCATTGGAACCGCCATCGATCCACGTGCACCCAGCGGCAGTACACCAAGTTCTCTTGCACTGACGACCGATGAATCGGTTCTGTTCATTGCGAATTCGAATACGAATAACCTGGCCGTCATCAATGTGAAAGAAGTTGGAGTCAGTACACCCCTCGGGTTCATCCCCACGGGCTGGTATCCAACCTCTGTCCGCCTCTCACAAGACAATAAGATGATCTACGTTCTGAATGGCAAAGGTCAGTCATCCAAGTCGAATCGTGACGGTCCGAATCCACTCGCCAAGGGTGATCGACTGAGAGACTACATTGGGGGGCTGTTCCAGGGGACCATGTCAATGATTCCGATGCCCGGTCCACAGGAGATGGCGGCCTATTCCAAGACTGTTTATGACTGTAGTCCACTCAAACGAGATGATCCGAAAGCAGTCGTCGGTGCCCGATCACCGGATAATCCGATTCCTGCAAAAGTTGGTGAACCGTCCCCGATTACTCATTGCGTTTACATCATCAAAGAGAACCGGACGTACGACCAGGTGTTCGGAGACATTCCTGAAGGGAATGGTGAGCCAAGCATTTGTCTGTTCCCCGAATCGATCACGCCAAACCACCACGCCCTCGCCAAGGAATTCGTGTTGCTGGACAACTTCTACGTCGATGGAGAAGTCAGCGCTGATGGGCACGAATGGACCATGGGAGCCTACGCCAGCGATTACGTCGAACGGACCTGGCCACTCAGTTACCGAGGCGATCGCCGGGTTCCGTATCCTTCGGAAGGAGCACTGGAAATCGCTCGTCCTTTCGGTGGCTACCTTTGGGATCGTGCCGCGGAGAAAGGTGTCAGTTACCGCAGCTATGGCGAATTTACGCAAAACGGGGCGACTCCTGCTGATCCGGGAGTCACCAAGATCAAGACTCTTGAGGGACACTTTGATCCCCTCTTTCGCAGCTACGATCTCAGCTATCCCGACGTCCTTCGTGCCGAGCGTTTCCTGACGGAACTCGCCGAGTTTGAGAAAGCCGGAGAGATGCCGCAATTGATCGTGATGCGGCTTCCGAACGATCATACGTCGGGGACCCGACCCGGTAGCCCGACACCAACAGCCTACGTGGCCGATAACGATTTGGCACTGGGGCGAGTCGTTGAGGGGCTTTCGAAAAGTAAATTCTGGAAATCAATGGCGATTTTTGTGGTCGAAGATGACGCCCAGAATGGGTCCGATCACGTCGACGCTCATCGAACAATCGCATTTGCCATCAGCCCCTACGTCAAGCGGCACTCTGTTGATTCAACCATGTACAGCACGTCGTCAATGCTCAGGACAATGGAACTTTGCCTCGGTCTTGAGCCGATGAGTCATTTCGATGCCGCCGCTAGACCAATGTCAAACGCGTTCACGGACAAGCCTGATTTGACGCCGTACGTCCATCGCCCTGCGAAAGTTGATCTTAACGAGAAAAACCTGGCATCGGCCTGGGGTGCTGACGCTTCCATGAACCTCGATCTTGAGATCGAAGACCGAGCTGATGATCTGGTGTTTAACGAAATCATCTGGAAAGCCGTTAAAGGTGCTGATTCAGAAATGCCACCGCCAGTACGAGCAGCCTTTGTCTTCCCAACCCCTAAGCACGATGACGACGAAGACGAAGAAGATGCCGACGATTAGGTATGAAGGTGAGGCGGCCAACATTACGGCGGCTTCCAGCACCTGTAATTTCAGCGACCGCAGCGGCTAAGAAATTCGATAACTTCCCAGGAGCCAACACGGATCTCTGGACTGTGTGTGACGGAAGTGTGGATGGCGTGGTATTCTGGGGTCGGGTGTTCCAATTTCAAAATTGGCCGTACGGGTCAAGTTGTCAGTTAAAACCACTTGACCGGCCAATTTTGAAATTGGAACGCCAGCCCCCCTCTTTGAGCGCCGGTCAACGGGCAAACGATCCTCCTGATCTGAACCTGTTATCTGACGCGCACGAACTGGATTTGCCGGATTAATTCGATTCGGACTCCGATTCTGCCTTATTCGCTGGACTCGATTCGGCCATTGGCAATTCAAAGCAGGCCATTTCTTCCGCGTTGCGTACGAAGAGTTTTCCGTGCGCGATCACGGGATGATTCCAAGTCTTTCCTTCGATCGCTTTGAACTTTGCAATCTCCTGGTGCGAATCTGGTTTGGCCGCGACAAGAGCCACGTCACCCGTCTCTGTCAAAATCAGCAGTTGCTGGTCTTCTGTCAAAAGCAGAACCTGGCCGTTGCCATAACCACGTGCACGCCACTTGATCTTGCCGTCATTCAGGCTGACGCACATGAACACGGCGCCATCGAATCCGTAAAGATATTCACCTGACACAACAAGGTCGTTGAAGTAAGGCTTGATTGATTTCGTCGTCCACAGCTCCTCAACAGTCCACTTGTCTCCTTCCCGAGTGACATGCAGGCGTCGAGTTCCCCCTGCCATACCCGTTCCGAGAAGCACGTCTGTGTCGCTGAGAACTGCTGGCTGAACAACTCGGGCCTGTTCGACAGGCCAGCGATTTTCCCAGAGAATCTCGCCTGATCCAGGGTCAAACGAGAATAAGCCAGCGTTTGTGGCGATCAGCAACTGTTGAACCTGTCCGATCATGGCTGACTGAGTCGAACAGTAACTTTGCAAGCCTTCGCCAGACGCCCAGGCAAGCTTGCCTGAATCAATGTGGTAAGCGACAACACTTTTTCCATCTGGTCCACCGGCATAGACGGAAACCAGGTCCTGCAGCACGAACGGCGAACTGGAAAACCCCCACTGAGGGATCTTTGCCTGGGAATCCGCTGCAATGTCGGCCCCCCAGTAAAGCTCACCCGTAGCGGCATTCAGGCAGTTGAGGCGTCCATTTGCGCCCATCGCATAGATACGACCGTCATGAAACGTCGGAGTGGCTCGAGGACCCGGGCCGGCAACGACTTCTTCGAAACGTGTCGTATCCCGATGAGACCAGACTTCTTGGCCGTTATCGGCATCATAACAAATCACAAATTCATCTTCTCCGCGCTGTTCTTGAGTGAACAGTCGGTTGCCAACCACGGCAAAAGATGACCAGCCTGGACCAACCCGATGACGCCATAACTCACGCGGAGGTGTTTTGTTCCAGTCGCTCCGAATGCGAACGCCGTCCAGCTGACCATTTCGCTGGGGACCGCGAAAGCCTGGCCAGTCACCCGCCCCTAACGTCAGTTCAGTGGTCGAGGGGAGTTTTGAAGACTCGGATGGCTTCGAGACTGTTTTCAGTTCTGATAACAGTTTTGCCTCTGAAGTCGGCGTCCATCTCCAACTGATTTTTGAGTTGAAACTGCCGTCCATACCTTCAACACGTAATAGCGAGTAATAAGTACCGACCCCCAGGAAGGCCAGCAGCAGGCCAAGCCTGCGAACAGGCCAGGCTAGCGTCCAGCTCAGGATTAACCAGCCGACCCAAGCCAAAGCGGCAACGGGCAACGCATACATGATCAGTGCCATCGCGGGAAAGTCTTTTCCGGCAATTTTCATTGTCGCTGCAGAGACGGTGAAGAACGCTCCGGTTCCCAGCAATCGATCACTCCAGCGCAGTCGGCTGGCAAATAGCCACCAGAGATTCAACAGCAACGCAACGATCACAGGTGCAATGATGAGTCCGCCGAAGAACTTCGAAGGAGCCGGTTCCCCCGTCAGAGCCCAGACACGAGCAACACCAAGTGCCGCAAGGATCACAATCGCTGGCCAGAGACGAAAACGATGTTTGTCAACGCCCTTCGGTAACTCCGTCCAAGTGGAATCGACTTGCGTTACAACTTCACTCATGGAACACTCACCCTTAATCACTGCGTATCGGATTATTTTGAAGGGAAGACGACAGAGGATGGTAGTTGCCCCATGTCGATTGGCCAGCATGGCGAAGTTGTCGTCGGTTTATCAGGGAAATTCAATATGAAGTCATCGGTCGAAGAAATCCGCCAGCGGTTTGATGCCGATGTCGAACGATTCTCAAATCTCCAGACCGGTCAGTCAGCAACGGTCGATGCCCCGCTCGCGATGGAACTGGTTGCACAGGCTGCCGCTGCGGTCACTCCACACGCAAAACATGTCGTTGATGTCGGCTGCGGTGCCGGTAATTACACGCTGAAACTGCTTGAGCAGATTCCCAATCTGGATGTCACGTTGATTGATCTCAGCCGACCGATGCTCGATCGAGCGGTTCAGCGAGTTCAACCGATGACACAAGGTCGTGTCACCAGTATTCAAAGCGACATCCGCGGGATTTCACTGCCAGAATCAGGATGCGACGTGATCCTGGCAGCGGCCGTATTACATCATTTGCGGACGGACGTAGAATGGGAAAGCGTTTTCGCAGCGTTTTTTCAAGCGCTCAGACCGGGAGGCTCAATCTGGATTTTCGATTTGATCGAAAGTTCCATCGGCGCAGTTCAATCACTGATGTGGAAGCGATACGGAGACTATCTGACAAATTTCAAAGACGCAGCCTATCGCGACCATGTGTATGCCTACATTGAACAGGAAGACACTCCGCGGCCGTTGATGTATCAGTTAGACCTGTTGCGAAAAGTCGGCTTTCAACAGGTAGAAATCCTGCACAAAAACAGTTGCTTCGCGGCTTTTGGCGGGTTTAAGGGCCGTCACTAATTGCGTTCATATCCTCGTAAATAACATTCATCAAATCTGAACTATTCTATGGACTCGAATCCATTCGCCGTACTGTCGTTGATCGTCGCACCAGCAATCCTGACGAACGCAACATCGGTGCTGATTATGAGCACGAGCAATCGATTGGCACGCGGTGTCGACCGTGCCAGGGATCTTTCGAGGCAGCTTGAAGAAACAACCGACTTTGATTGTACGGAAGCGAGGCGACGTCTAAACGAACTCGCGGCGACGGAAGAGCGGACACTTCTGCTGCTTCACAGTCTGAGAAGTTTCTATATTGCGTTAGGGGCATTTGCCTCATCAGCCTTCACATCATTGATTGGCGCGGTTCTCGCCCCTGCTCGATGGGCGATGTTTGTAATTCCTGTGGAAATCGCAGCCGTCGTCGCTGGAATGGTCGCCGTCAGCGCCATGGTTCACGGTTCGGTTTTGCTCCTTCGAGAAACGCGGATTGCCGTGCAAGTGATTACTCAACGAGCCGCCAACGTCCGTGAACGAGTGCGCCAGGGTCAACCGCTGGTCAACGACCTGGACAAACAAGTCTGATCACGAAAAAAAGCCCGACTTGCATCCTCACGAATGTTAATCTCGGATTTATCCAGGGAGGTAAATTAAACGGGTTCGTCGCCAGTTTTTGTGGGTAATTAATTGAGGAAAAGTACGAGACTCCGCTCAGGTTCGACAAAAGGGGTTCGCCCCCTCCGCCATCGCCTTCGATCGCCACTGCAGGTGTGAGGGCGATGCGAAGGCGATGGCGG
>CAIULL010000138.1 GCA_903899985.1 uncultured Schlesneria sp. | reverse complement strand
CGATTCCTGCTAAATCACCGTAACTCTTCAGACTCTCGTTCAGCGAATTGGCTAAATCCGGTCTGCCTGCTGAATCAAACACGATTTCGTTGGCGCTTCGCAGTCTTTCAATACTGGCAGCGAACATGGTCAGATAAGGTTTCTCAGCCACCGGTTTTGGACCGGCCTCCTCGGCAGGAACACTCGTCACGATCGCAATAAAGACACAAAGTACCAGCGAAGTTCGATTTCCATGGCGGCGTATCATCATGATTCCACCGTTTAAAGGCATCCGAGAGTGGGACAAATACAGATCTTTGGACCATACCGTCGAAGTCTGGCCGCCAAAAGCATCGTCTCACAATTTTAGAGGGTTGCCAAGTCGGATGCGAAATCCAAACTGTTACCACATGTCAGGCCCCGCGTCCACTTTTCGGGCCATTCAAAACAACGGGCAGGGCAACAAATATGTTGCCCTGCCCGCACTGATCAGGTGGTTATTTTTGAGTTTACGAGTCCGTCAGGACGAATGTCGAATCAAGTTTCTTGTGTCAACACAAAGTTCTGGAATCGAACTTCGTCACGTTCGGGATCACTGATCGTCTTAAAAAGTTCACCGATCAGCTTGTGAAAATGCTTTTCACGCACCGAATAGAAATTGTGTTTTCCATCACGACGAGGTTCAATCAACCCGGCGACGCGAAGAAGCGCCAGGTGGTGGCTGACTGCCGGCTGGCTTTGATTCAGTCGATCGCACAGGGCCGAGACATGCAATTCTTGTTCACGGAGCAGATAAAGCAGGATTTTCAGTCGCGTTTCGTCGGCAAGAAGCTTAAAGACCTGGACCAAGTCTCGTTCCAGTTGTTCCGACAATTCGGGGAACGAACCGACTGACGGAGCTGTGCCAAGAGATTCAATTGTTGCGATCATTTCCTTCTCACTCTCTAGTTGTGATCCTGCCGGAAAAGTTGCGGACGGATCGTGATTTGTGCCTGTATTCGACACGTGGTTATCCTTAGAGTACGCCTGGACCTTCGGTGGTGCATAAGCTTGTGTAAGCGCACCGCGAAATCGTTGACATACTTCGGGTCAATTAAAATTAGGGTCGTTCAGTAAATAAAGAACATAGCCAAACTCGATGGCCTCTGAATCTAAACTCCGAATGGAGTCTTAAGGATTCAGGTTGCCCAAACAAACCGCAGATTCATACCGGTAGATCACCGAGTACATAAACGAGCGGCACATTCCGAAATTCATCGATAGGCAGAATCCTGGCTGATGCAGAAAGGTAAACATATTGAAATGATGTGAAAACAAGACCGGCAAGTGAGGCTTCAGGTTCCTGAAAAATTGTATGGAAAAAGACCAACCTCAGTCATTCTAGTATGCCGGGCTAGCTTTCAAGAGTCAACAGGTAACATAAATGTTACTGAATGCGGGAAACCTCTATTTTTCTAGTGGATTGGTCGCATTTCTGGGATAGTTCACACAAATTTAAGACAAAATGAACATGGGATGGATATTTCAATTCTGACACAGCAAATCGCGAACCACAAAGTGCAGGATGTTTTTGCACGATTCACGAATGTCAAGCCTGGTGAAGTCGCGAACTTGATTGCCATGTGTTTGCCGCCATCAATATTGAAGAAAGTATTTCGTGTCTGACTTTGCTTGCTTGTCTGGTCGAACAGCTGTTGTTACCGGGGCGTCGAGTGGAATTGGACGTGCCATTGCTCTGGAATTCGCCCGCGCCGGTGCGGCCGTTGTGATCCATTGTTCAACCTCTCGGGCCGCCGCAGAAATTCTCGCAACAGAGATCCGATCTTTGGGTCGACGTGCCAGTGTCATCCAAGCCGATTATTCCGATTTGAATTCCCTGACTTCGTTCGTCGACGCGGCATGGTCCGAATTTGGGGGTTTCGAGATCTGGGTCAACAATGCCGGTGCCGACGTGTTAACCGGTCCCGCTGCTGATTGGAGCTACGAGCAGAAGTTACAGCGACTTTTGCAGGTCGACGTGCAAGCCAGCATGCTGGTCGCGAAAGCGGCTGGTCAACGGATGTTCGACAAAGGAAGCGGCGTTCTGCTGACGATCGGCTGGGATCAGGCAGATCGCGGTATGGAAGGGAACAGCGGCGAGCTTTTTGCCGCGTCCAAAAATGCTGTCATGGGGTTCAGTCGATCGTTGGCGCTCAGCTTGGCACCGCGTATTCGTGTCAATTGTATTGCACCGGGCTGGGTCAAAACGGCTTGGGGCGAAATTGCCAGCGATTCGTGGCAACAGAGAGTACTTGACGAAACTCCGCTAAAACGCTGGGGGACCCCTGAAGATATCGCACGCGCCGCACGGTTCTTGTGCAGCCATGACGCGTCGTTTATCACAGGTCAGGTCGTTAACGTTAATGGAGGTGCTGTGCGTTGACTCACCATCAGGAATGGATTGCTGATGAGTAACAGAGTACATTCATTCATGATCGTAATAAGGGGGGGTGAACGGTGCGAGTTTCCTGGTTTCGCTCGATTTTCAGGTCGCGCCGACGTACCGTCGCATGTTTGACAATCCTCGCGGCAGTTTTCTGTCTCCTTTATTTTTGGGTTGATCTATGCCTCTGGGCCGCTAACGCGAATCTCGTGCGGCGGGATCATGCTACTGCGACAAAATGGATCGAACGAAGTCAATGGTTTCGTCGCCACCCTGATGCGCGAATGTGTCTGCTCCAGGTGCGAATCGCCCGACGTCGTGGCGACTTTATTGAAGTTGAAAACAAGCTTCAACAAGCAATTAAGCTTGGTGCGCCTCGATCTGAGGTGCAGCGGGAAAACTGGATTGCCATGGCGCAATCCCAACAGTTCGATGGAATGCAGTCTCATTGGACCGAACTGCTCCAGGACGCGCGCGATGATGGACCCGAGATTGCAAGGTCTTACTATGCCTGGGCGATGCTCCATCACCATCTGGATCTCGCCAGAAAAACACTTGAGAGTTGGATTCAAGATTACCCACAGGACGCAGAACCGCATTTTCTTCTCGGGCGATT
The DNA here is from genome assembly GCA_903899985.1 of uncultured Schlesneria sp. Classification (GTDB taxonomy): domain Bacteria; phylum Planctomycetota; class Planctomycetia; order Planctomycetales; family Planctomycetaceae; genus Schlesneria. The sequence continues at coordinate 14,997 of CAIULL010000138.1, read as the reverse complement.
TCATCAGGCAGGTCCCAACTGGGTGGAGGCAGAAAAAGCGTATCGTCAATCGCTCGCTTTAGCTCCCGACCGCGACGACGCTCGCCTTGCTTTGGCAATTGCGTTGCAATCACGGCTGAATACCACAGAAGCGATTCCGTTATTCCAAGCCTATCTTCAAAAGTATCCGAACGAACTGTCTGCGATCCAAGGGCTTGCGCAATGCTTAAGTTCGAATGGAGACGTTGACTCGGCCATTCAATTGTTACGGAATGCTGCTGAGAAAAATCCTGCTGATGCAATGATTCAAAAAGCTTATGGAGAGTTATTGCTTTCGTCGGGTTCTCCGCAGGACGCGGCGGACGTTTTGGAAAAGGCGTACCTGGCGACGCCAGAGAATGCAAACCTGGCCAACGTCCTGTCCCGCGCCTGGAAAGCTTGCGGGCGTCAATCAGATGCTGAACCGCTGTTGGCGTTCGTGGCTGAATCGAGGCCGGAACTTGATCAACTGCTGCTGATCGAAAAAGAACTGCGGGCACAGCCGAACAACTTAGAGCTGCGAATGAAAGTTGCGGCGATCACCGCAAAGTACGTCTCGCGTCAGGACGGAATTCGATGGTATCAACAGGTTGTCAAAATCTCGCCAAAATATCTCCCTGCGCACAAGGCTCTTGCCGAACTCTACCAATTAGTCGGTGACACGAAACTTGCCGAGTACCATAGCGCAATCGCGCAGCGGAGTTCCCCATGATGGGCAGGAACTCGTGCGATCGCTGGACAGACACCATTCATTCAAAATATTGGAATCCACTGCTGATCGTCACCGTCGTGACTTTGATTTATGGGTGCCAGAAATCTCAGTTTCCCGCGACATCTGCCAGAAATGATTCTGAATCGGCAAAGGTTACCGCGTCGACGCAAACCGTTTCTTCGCCAGCGAATAAAATCAATTTTGTTGACATCACGGAATCGGCAGGTGTTTTGTGGGTTGGTCGAAACGGTGAAGAATCAGGCCATTTTTCGATACTCGAAACTTTCGGAGCCGGCTGCGCGATCGAGGATTACGACCGAGACGACAAACTCGATTTATTTTTTGCGGGAGGGGGTAAGTTTGGTCAGAATGAAACCATTCTTCCTGTACCGATGGCTTTGTACCGGCAGATTTTCGATTGGAAGTTTGTCCTGGTGACAGAGGCCGCGAAGTTGCACCCGATTCAACACTACCATCACGGGACTTGGACCGTCGATTTCGATGAGGATGGATTTCCTGATTTGTTATTGACCGGTTGGAATGGGTTGCAGTTGTTTCATAACCAGGGTGACGGAACATTTGCCGATGTTACGAATCAATCAGGCTTCTTAGACCCATTATGGAGTGTTGCCGCAGGGTGGGGCGACTTCAATCGGGATCAGGTTCTCGATCTGTTTGTCGGCCACTATGTTGACTGGTCATTCCAGAATAACCCCACGTGCATCGACTCAAAAACAGAACTTAGAAACCCGTGTGATCCGAATCAATTTCACGGCTTGCCATGCACGGTGTATCTCGGGAACGGAGACGGAACTTTTCGTGACGCCAGCACTGAATTGGGCGTTCACGAAATCGGCAAGGCCCTGGGGGTCGTGATCGTTGATCTCAACCTGGACGGCCAGTCAGACATTTACGTCGCCAATGACGCGGTTCCGAACCAGCTTTACCTGTCGCAACCTTCGGGCAACTACAAAGAGGTTGGCATCGAATGCGGAGTTGCCCTGGGTGAATCTGGTTCGTCAGATGCCAGCATGGGTGTCGATGTTGCCGATCTGGATGGAGACGGGAAATTGGACCTCTGGGTGGCGAACTACGAAGACCAGACGTTCGCCCTTTATCGTAATCTCGGAAACGATGCTTTCACTCATGCCAGCCGGTCGATGGGGATCACGGCTGTCGGGGCATTCGCAGTCGGATTTGGGACGGTTATCTTCGATGCGGATGGAGATGGGTATTCTGATATTTTCTGCGCCAACGGCCACGTTTGGGCACCGCATCCCACTCCCGATCGTCGTCAATTTCCCTACCTGTTCCTGAATGATCGTGGCAAAAGATTCCGAAATATCGCGCCGCAAGTTGCAGGTTACCTCAGCCAGCGACATCTCGGTCGAGGGGCGGCCGTTGGTGATCTGGACGGCAACGGAACGCCCGATCTTGTCGTGACTCACACCAACGAACCCGTGGCAATCCTCCGAAACACAACTCACATCGCGAATTGGATTTCAATACGACTGATCGGTCGCACAAGCCCTCGGTCTGCGATCGGTGCACGTGTGACAATCAGGGCAGGGGGGCGGGAACAAATTGGAATTGTCAAAGGTGGTGCGAGCTATCTTTCGACAAGCGATCGGACAATTTATTTTGGGCTTGGACAAGCCACCTCGGTCGATTCGATCACGGTTGACTGGCCATCGGGGCAAACAACCGTATTGAAACAAATGGCGAGCAATCAAAGGCTGACATTGATTGAAGCGAACGACTAGAAATCGTTGGCAACCAGTATTCGCTAGGGATTTATGCGCGAACGACATTTGAATTCTAAACCCGTCCTCCGACGCAAACAAACCGGCTGTGTGCCTGTCGGTGTCAAGAAGCCGCCCGAGCTTGAATCATCGAACCTCAAGCGGGATCAGCATTGTCTCGCCATCGATCTTGATGCTAAGTTCTCCATCAACTTCTCTTTTGGCGAAAAGGGCTGGACCGGTTGGCGTGACGAGAGCGTCATCGGCGACGACCAGATCGACCTTTTGATTTTTCCCAATCAAAAGGACTCCAGATTCCGGCACTGAATCCCATGGCCCGTAGGGCTTTCCTCCGTTCTCTTTCGGGTCTTTATAAAAGTAAAACGAGACCTCGGCAGTAACCGGCTGTTCCGTGACCTTCTTTTTAACGACTTCGATGACGCCTCGATCATCGCGTAACAGGATCATTTCACCGCCATGTGGGGCCGGGTCGCCGGGATCGAGTTCTCGCAGGCCCCCTCCACAGCCGACGATCAGCGAAAGCAGACATAAGCAAGCAGTAAGTTTAGCAAATCGCATTTCGACCGCGGCTCGTGCGAAGTAAGAAACCACGTTACTCGTTCCATTCAACATTCGTTGCTCGCTTTTCAAAACGCACAGACTTTACAGCGTAAAGCCCGTCAGGACCGGCCTGACGGGCTTTTGCAGGTTTTGGCTATTTCCCTCACGAACTGGGATTAGAAATCTCCGAGGACCTCAGACCCGTTTCGGGTCGACAGGGCCTGGTAGACTCCCAACGTTGCGGTCCCGTTACCCAGATAAGTACCAGATTTACCACCCGTTGGGGCCGCAACCGTAGTAAAGGCAGTGCCATCCGGAAACACATCGCCATAGCTGTCTTTCGTCGCACCGGTGATGACCCAGCTATTGATACTGTTGCTGATGAATCGAACCGAACCGTCGCAGAGCAGGAACTGAGCACCACCCATATGCAGGCTTCCTGCTGATGTGGGGTCATAATAGCTGGTGCCGCTTGCAGGCACGCTCAAATTGTTTCCTGCACCAAGGTTAATCGGGTACATCGTCGCGAACAGAGTGTCGTACCAACGAGCCGACTGCCAGCATCCATCAGAAACCGCATAGCCAGGGTCGAGAACGTTCAGCAAGTGCTTGCTGTGTTCGCCCATGAGGAACGTGTTGCTCGTCCCGTCGGTAATGTCACGCAGTTTCACAGAACTGTCATTGTAGATTGTTCCGTTAAATTGCTGCAGGACAGTAGGACTCATCAGATTGGAGAAACCGAATGTGAAAGTTCCAGCGTTGCCAGCATAGCTCGTGAAGTTCTGAGTCGCCCCGGCTGGTGGTGGGAAAAATGTGGCCTGGAAGCTCCAGCCTGGTGAAACGCCCGTTGCCGAAGATCGGGTTTGCGGAATCAAAATCGCCGAATTGTCCGTGTCAGTTGGGCAAATCAATGCTTTCATCGGGATCGCACCGAGGAAAACGTTGGTGACATCCCCAGCATAGGTGTTGAAGTTCACCTGATTGTAAGCTGGTGCCTGATCCATGTATGGCATCAGACGGACGAAAACACTGAAGTTTTCTGGGTAAGTTGACCAAACCGGGGGGTTCCAACCTGGGTTTCCTGAGTACGAACCACCAGGAATACAGCCGAATGTTCCTTCGTAGTTCATGACCGCAAGACCGAGTTGCTTGAGGTTGTTCTTACACTGCGTTCGTCGGGCCGCCTCACGGGCCTGCTGCACGGCTGGCAACAACAATGCGATCAAGACCGCGATGATCGCGATCACGACCAGCAACTCAATCAAGGTGAAACCGGACTTGCGTCGATTTTGCTTCGACATGAACCAACCTCCAGAAAGACGAAACTCAAAACTAACCTCTGCAGGGAACAAAACCACGCAGAATTGAACGTAGTTTATTGGCTAACATGAATGTCCGATGAATAGACGATGAAAATATGAAGAATCCCCAAACGTCAGTAGGGTTGATCGAATTGTCAGATTTAGCAACTGCCAACAACGACGAAACCAGAAGCTTTGTGGCAATCCGAAATCAGGCAAACCTGCTTTTGAGCCGTACGCGAAAGAGATGACGAAGATTGACTGGCGCGATGCCCACGAAGCGAGATCACAAACCCGACGCTTTTGTTAACATGCCGTGCTCACAAAATGTATCGCGTTTATCTGTCTGCAGGGTTCGAGCGACTTGGCTGAATCGGTTTCAACGGTCTGCCCTTTCTGATTGAATTCAAAATACGGACGCATTCCCTGCACCATTCGCTCAGTCCCTTCCATGACATTTCGCAAATCCACCGACAGCTTCTCGGATCTCTCTTGTCAGGGGGAACTGGCAATCTGTAGCGATAACGTGGACTTGACCGGATCGCCGGGTTCGAATGTACGAATTTGGTGGAACGAGCCGAAACAAGTGAGAGGATCTGATAAAGCAGGGGAGGATTCCTGGCGATTGTCAAAATTCACAGTGAAACCTCGACGAATCTCGCTCCCCTCGACACCTTTGCCACGCGATCAAAAAGAACTTGAGAACGTAGAGTCTTGTGTTGGATTCACGGTAGGATGATGGATCATGCTTGACGCTCTTGTTCCTGCCAGAGTTCGCGACGCTGTCTGGTGCTCACTGGTAAGCGCGCTGGTTCTGTTCGGCGTCTGTGTCCATGCGTCTGATCCAACGCAGCCCGAACACGCATTGTTGTCGGAAATAGAAGAGATTCCCTGGCCTTCAAAAGAGACCAAAACATCTCCGCCAAAAGAGTCAAAAGTTCTCACAGCCGTCGAAGCAACGCCTGCCGCAAACCTGGTTCCCGTCAGCACAGCTTCTTCGAAGTCATCAGAAAAGAGCAATTCCGAGAAGAACAATACCGTCGGCAGGCAGCAATTCAAAAAACCTTTGCGCTCCATCAATGCGTCGATTCAACCGCCTGAAGGTGATCTTCCAAAAATGCAGCATGCTGACGATGACATTGAGCTTGGAATGATCGATCCATTTGCAAACGGACAATGCCGACCTTGGGCTTACAGCAGTTATCAATGGGAAGCCCCTGCCACAAGACACCTGCCGCTCCTGTTCGAGGAACCAAATCTCGAACGACTGGGGTACACTCATGGATTTTGTGATGTCGGCTTGTGCGATGAGCCTCCTCGTGGCGGTGAGAGGATTCAGCCAATTCTCTCGATGGTACACTTTGTCGGGCGAATCCCACTCATTCCGTATATGGCCGGAGTACACCCACTGACCGAACCGGTCTATACCTTGGGCTACGAACGGCCGGGAAGCCCCGTCCCTTACCGAAGGCACCTGCCGCATTGCAGCCTGCGCGGCGCGATTTATCAGGCCGGTTTTATGGTCGGTACGGCGTTTATTATTCCGTAATGACCTGCATTCAATCGGCCATCATCTTCTTCATGAAGGCCAGTGATTGCTTCGCCAGATATTCTTCTGTGGGAAACATCCGTCGCCAGACCTTGGTCGCAGCGGCGAGTGCCGGCAGTGCCAGGCCGAATGCTTCAACCATCAGCCAGCCATCGTATTTCAGCTCTTTCAGTGTCTTAAACGTCGTTGCCCAATCGACATGACCTTCACCTGGGGTTGAACGATCGTTTTCTGAGATGTGAACATGAACGACCTGATCCCAGCAGCTTCGCATCGCAGCCGCTAAATCCTTCTCTTCGATGTTGGCATGGAACGTGTCGTACATCATCTTAAGATTCGGATGATTGGCTTCGCGGCAAAAACGGGCGTCGTCTGCCGCATTGGTCAGGAAATAACACTCGAAGCGATTCAGGTATTCACAAACCAGAGTGACGTTGTTTTTCTGCGCGTGATCTGCAGCTTTCGTCAGGACCTCAAGCCCCCGTTGCCACTCGTCGGGCGTCGGGCCAGATCCACTGAAGGTTCCCAAAGCGGAATGGATCGGACCGCAAAGGTGAGTCGCTCCGGCAGCAGCAACCGCGTCAATTGCTTTCTTCAAGCGGGCCAACGCGGCTTCTCTCACGGCCTTGTCAGGCGAGATGGGGTTATCGGCATCGGAGCAAACGGTCACCGCCGTTCGTTCCAGGCCGATTTCACTCAGCTTTTGGCCAAGCCGGGAAAATTTCGCCAGATCAAGATCAAAGACAGGCAGTTCCACGCCGTCAAAGCCCCAGTGCTTCAGGCTCTCAAGGATTCCAAAATGCTCTTCGGTCACGTCTGACGTCCAAAGCAGCATGTTCATTCCATATTTCATGGCCAGTTATTCTCTCTTGAGCGATGGGTTTAATTCAACGAAAAATGTTCCACGGGAAGCAAATCACGCAATCGCTGTCTGACCAGCGATCGGCCAACCGCCACGACCTCTTCGGCTTCGAGTGGAATGGGCCACAGTTTGACTCGTAGCAGCACTTGATTCAAGCGAGCCAACAGTGATCGATCATTCTCGTAGGAACGTAGAAATTGCTCTCGTCGATAGAGATCAATAAACCACGCCAGCCGATCGGTCTGGTTCCTGGCCATGCGATTCACGGCCGATTCGATGACCGTTGGTTCCACGAATTCCATCGTACGCCAGTAGTCTTCAAATCGGTCGGGATATCGAAACATCAATACCCCATCCAGAATCAATTCCATGCCGACGTGACCCAGAAACCCACAATGAAATCGTTCGTCCGGCCCCAGTTGCTCGCGAAACAGCCGCGTCAATTCTGAGGTCACTTCCACAAAACCGCGAGTTGCGTGAAACCAGTCGTCGTCCATCAGATGTTGCAGCGCCCCCGCGGCAACATCTGATTGAATGGCATCCTCGCAACAAAGCCAGGGTTCCAGGCATCGAGGCCTTAATCGCACCTTCCTGTCCACGGCAGAAAGCCAGTCAGGAATCGCCGTCCCAGCCATAAAGTAGGGCCGGTCGATGTGATTCAACGCATGAGCAAAGTAATTCATCAGTTTAGTGCAATCAGAATTGTTGTCTCACATTTTGACGGGTCTTCGTTCCAATGCCCATAGATCTCAAGACTCGGTTTCGCAGGGACTTCGGCTTGCTGCTTGAGCTCGTCAACCAGTTGCGGCCATATTTGCGGGAGGTCTGAATAGGGGCCCGTGTGAACATGCCTCAAATATCTTTTAAGTAACACTTCCAGTGGTTCAAGTGTTCCAGCGGCTGACGTTCCTTCGGCCAGCTCAATTCCGGTAAACATCATTGAGTCTGGCAGGTAGACCCAATGATTGATCCCTTTGGTCTTCAGGCCGGAGGACTTCACCTCACGCCATAATTTGTCCATCAGCCTTTTGCCCACAACAGGGACGCTTTCGCCATTCAGGGGTCCGTGGTAGCCGACTAAGCTGATTCGAAGCGGGGCGTCGATGATCTCAATTTGCATTATTAGAAGTGCTTTCTAAAGTTAACGCCAATCGTAATCGGTTTTCAGACGAATGCCATTTTGTCGTATAACAAAAGGTGAATTGAGAATAAACCTTCTATGTAAGACGTCAATCAGGTCTGAAAAAACTTAATCAGGCAGGTTGTGCATCACGCGGATCAACAAGCAAGGCAATTCCTGGCCTAAAAAAATCCGGATGTGTGGTTGTTTCGATTCCCGAAAAGTGCTCATACTAAAGTCGCACGCGAGCAATCGAGCCAGATTGTTCGGTCACATGATCACCTTATACGCTGCCGCCTTCCCGTCGCATCCGATTAAGCATCGCTTTGCCGCAAAAGCCCCGCGATAAATTTCCTAATGCTTTCGCTTGTCTCGATGGGAGTCGATTCGTAGCTGTAGTATTCAAGTCCTTGAATGTCACTCGGGTGTTCGAGTTTTCCCTTTGTTAGTAACATTACTTTTTTCCTGCCAAGACGTCCCCAGATCCAACCAACTTCAAGCCAGACGTTCTGCCGTGCTCGATGCGATGTGGCGTTTCCATCGGCTGACGTTACAAAGTCATCGGGCGTCGCCAATGCTATCGCGCCGTCGGCTTTCGCGGCAATTTGCTCAAATTTCTCGGGTAGTGACGTTCCACCGCCAAATTCTTGTTGCATGACGAGTATCTCCTCCAACTTGAGCGTGGCTCGTAACCACTCGGTCAACTTGTAACGATCGTCACTACGGCCATGTATGATCAATATTCGAGGCTTTCGGTGAATCCCGAGCAGATCCGCAGCTGTATCGAGCACGTGCTCCGACCAAGGGCTTGCCAAGGTAGCAAGTTGTGTTTTCTGTGCTTCTGAGTTCCATCGTAACTCACTTGCCAGACGCAAAGATGCCCCGCCAAAGGTACCGATTGGGACAAATACCTTCTGCGCAATAAACGCGGCAAGTCCGGCTTGGTAAGTTCCTGATGATCCACCAATGGTGAGCACCGCATCTGCTTCTTTAATTTGCATTAAATGAGCTTCAGACCACCGAACCCCAGAAATGGGTGGGTACGAAATGTGTTTTGGAAATTGTCGGGCGAATTCATAATAGGGTTGGTTCCCGCTAGAATCCCGGATTATATCTATTCGACAAGAGCAGTTTTGTGTTGCAGCGATAACGCTTAACATTCCCTTGACGACGTAATGATCCGCTGTACTCTGCGAATCACTGCCGACAATAACGATCTGTCCCTGTTTTGCTAGTTCGCGCCCAATATCCTCACACGCCGACGCAAATTCGTCGTGAGTTCGTAGCATTGACGGACGGCTATCCGCCTTCCAGCTGCCAATTACGGCAATTTTCATCTGGTTCTCCTGAATCTTGGGTAACGGTTTTGGAGGCGAAATCGTAAAGTCGATTTGTTCGACAATAATAGCGAGCATCCAACAGGCACACCAATGCACTTATGGGGGCATACGGGCCGAATCAGCTGCCACGGTCGCCATTTCTTGTTTGGCGTCAAAAACGTCGGAATGTGCTGATTCATGACATCAAAAAATCGTTCGCACATCAGGATCGGGAAGCACTCTTCCGTCGCTGGCGATTTTACTTTAGAACTCAGTCGACTGATGTCGAGTGAAAACAACATCGCCAGCATGGTTGGCCTGATAAACTCGATTGATGTGGGGTGTCGTGCGACGGACTTTTCGGACCAGATCGGGCACAGGCCAATCCTATCGGGAATGAAGCGGGATGTCGGAGCCTCATTTTGACTATCAGATTCGTGAAAGTACTCGTGCGAAATACATGAGTCTGCGAGTCACCGTCGATCGAGGCCTGGAAGTCGTCGTCCCCCCCGGATTCAATCGGGCATTGATCCATAAATTCCTCCGCGATAAACACGAATGGGTTCAGTCCGCACTGTCCAAAGTTCAAGAGGCGAGACAGCGCCGGACGGCCGAACCCGCGATGGTTCTGCCGACCTCAATCACGCTCCCGTCAACAGGACGAAGCTGGACTGTCGATTACAAGGCCCGACGATCGCCGACGATCACCCTGACCGACGATGGAAACGGAAATCTTTCAATTGCCGGTCCCATCGAAAATATTACCGCCTGTCAATCGGTACTCCAGCGCTGGACCCGTCGGCAGGCCTTCAATGTGTTGAATCCCTGGCTTCGAAAATTGAGTACCGAGACGGGGATCGCCTTCGTCAAGACTGCCATCCGCTGCCAGAAAAGCCGCTGGGGAAGCTGTTCGACGTCCGGTACGATCAGTTTGAATCAAAAGTTGCTGTTCGTGGAACCTGACCTGGTCAGGTACGTCCTGATCCACGAGCTATGCCACATGCGCGAGATGAACCATTCACGACACTTCTGGAAACTCGTCGGCCAGTTCTGCCCCGACTATCGCCTGGCTCGACGTCGTCTGAAAGACGCGTGGTACCAGATGCCAACCTGGGTTGGTTGATCACGGCTTCGACTCCATCATCCCTGGAAGAGGGGGTCGGGTGTTCAACATTCAAAATTGGCCGTCATGCCGATTTTCGAGAATCATGGACTCCGGTCGGCCAATTTTAAATTTTGAACACCCGACCGCAGAACATCACGGTTTGTACTTCGTTAGCCCGATGGTTACGGCATCGTTAATCGCTCGATTCGTGCCCAACATGACTTGAGCTCTGTCTTGGATGCGATTCACGAATTCGGATTTACAAATTTCTTCTGAAGGACTTTCCGGCGGTAATCGAACCCGTCATCCAGCGCATCGAGAATACTCTCTTCCGTGACAATAAATCCCAAGAGTCCGCCCGGTGGCTCGAACTCGATCCGATTGATTAATGTGACGCGGTCAGACGATGCATGGGGCTCAATAATGTAATCGTGCAGCCAGAGCTTGAGCGGTCCTTCCACCATCTTCTCGCGAAATTTCGAAGGCGAATCGAGTTCGACGATTTCATAGGTCAACTCTTGAATCGTTCCATAAGCCTGAGCCTTACACTTCAGCCGACTTCCCAATTCAATCACTTCGGGAGGGGTGACGTACACAAATTGCATCGCGGGCGGAGCGATCGCCTGCAAGTTGGCCGGTCGGATCAGAAAGTCAAAAATGTGGTCCACGGAACCAAACAGCTCCGTTCGACTCTCAAAAATCGGCATGCAGCGAATCCTTCAACGAATATTTTGATTCTTTAACCAACCAGGATGGTAACGAAAACGACGGCCATCGTGGAGCAACAGGATCAGTTTCAGCAAGAGTTTTTGTCGATCAGCGACGGCACGACGCACGCCGTCGCACGGGCTTTAGCCCGTGCGCCGTGACACCTCATGCGGGCTGGGTATCTACGTGACAAAAACTGGCAACATCGACATGGACGCTGGACGTCATCACCAATAGCACATCGCGGCAAGCGACCCGGTGACGATCGTGATCCGATCACCGAGCATCACGTCAGCGCCACCGAACAGTGACCAGGATTGGTTCACTCGAACTTCAAGCCCTTCGCCAAAAACTCCATAATTCTGACCGATCCGGGTTCCCTGAGTTGTGAACGCTCCGCCGACCGGCGATCCGTTAAACGAGGCGTTGATGGTTCGGTCGTTGTCGAGAAGATCAGAAACGAATCGGGCATGCGAAAACGGCGTCCAGATTGAACCGTTCGGCCCGTCCCATTGATCGGTTAACACGCGAACTCCGACGCTGGCTCGCAGTGAATTGGCTCGACTTCGTGCGACGTCCAAACCGGCGGCACCTCCCGATTCCCGGAAGCCTTGCTGGCAAAGGTACAGATACTGCAGGCCAACCAGAGGCTGGATGCGAAAGATCCCCAGTTCGAGTTTCAGTCCCGCTTCGCCATTCGCCCCGATCTGATTTCCCGAGTAGTCCGCGTGAAGTCGCTGGGGAAGTCCGACACCGGTCACGTTTCGATCTGTGATATACGAATTAAAGCCATAATTGACCGATGACAGATAATAACCGGTGTCGTCATGTTTCATGGAGTACAAGCCAACCTGATACGAGTTGACTCCCCCTTTCGCGTTATAGCTGTCATTAAATCCCAGATAGGACGTGCCACCCGCGACACCGATTCGTCCGTTATCTTCGTCTTCCAGGTCGATACCGTAAACGCCTCCCCCCTGGCTGAAGTTGACTCCTGCGGCATTGCCGTCACCCCGAAGATTCCCTCCACCACCAAACCCCTGGAACCATGTTTTGACCGATCCGTCGGGTGGCGGAGACTGGCCTCGCAAATTCTCGTTCGATGACAGCCATTCCTGCGGACCGGTCAGGAACCGGCCATTGCTGACCAGAGCATTGGTCACACGTTGCTGAAACTGATCACCAATCTGCAGACCGATCGTTTGCAGGCTGCCGAAGATGTCTCCACTCATTTGAGTCATCGATTGACGTTGTTGAGCAGGCGACTGCGTCCCCAGGTTGTTGATCATCGCGAACAGTGGGCCGGTCGAAGAGAGCGCGATGTTATCAAGTGCCGTTCCGACGGCGATCTGATTTGCAGTTTGCGCTGCCGCTTTCAGGCTGGTCGTCTGGACCAGTTGGAAGCTGACGTCGTTCGGAGCATAAGTCACGTCGACGCCGAACATGGAAAGGTTGGTCGAGACCTGTTGAAACGGGGTCGTCACGCCCCCCGTCGCGGTTAAAATCGTGTAGCGAGTTCCCGGTTTATAAGTTCCGCCGGTCAAGGCCTCCACCTCCAGCGCGCCAGCCAGAATTCCCTTCCCTGAAATATTCAGTTGATCGTTGTTGACCCCGGGAGTGTTCCCCGCCGAATTGATCTTGATCTCAGTCTTTCCCCCCGACTGCTGAGTGTAGTCGCCATTCACTTTGAGCGTCCCGATCGTCGTAGGACTTCCCGGCTGGACAAAACCATTGTTCGAGACGCTGCCGACGCTCCCGGTACCGCTTAGTGCCGCTAAGCTGCTGTTGATATTGACCGGGCCGGTCATCGACCCTGTCACCTGCAGGCCGCCCGCATTTACCATTGTCGTGGTCAGCAGGCTGCTCGTACCGCTGAAATTCAGCACTCCGTTACCGTTTTTGATCAGGTTGCCCGTTCCCGTCAGGTTGCCGGCGTACGTCCCCGCTCCCGCTTGATTGAAAATCAATGACGAGTTGTTTGTGATGTTTCCGACAAGGCTGGAGGAATCTCCCTGGAGCGTCCCCTGGCTGATGATCGTTCCACCGGTATAGGCGTTGACCCCCGAAAGGATCAGTGTGCCCGAGCCGGTTTTTGTCAATTGACTGGATGCGGTCTCGGTGATGGCACCGCTTAATGTCGTCGTTCCCGAATCGATATTAGCGGTTAAACTGCTTCCGAGTGAAATCTTATTGGCGATGGTCGTGACGCCAAGTTCACTGGCCAGGTCCAGCTTCAGCGGGCCGGCGACAGTCAGTGTTCCCGTCCCTAATGCCGCATTGTTTTCCACGCGAAGCGTGCTGGCGTTCGCGACATGGACTCCCCCCGCAAACGTGTTGACCCCGCTTAATCTGAGTGTTCCCGTGCCAACGGTATCCAGCGTATCCGTCGCCGCCGTTCCGCTGATGATCCCGCTGAGCAGATTCGTTGTCCCCGCTGCCGAGTTGACGGTAAGTGCCGAGGATAACGTGATCGCATTCGTCAGCGTCAGAGAATTGTTCAAGCTGAGTGTTTTCGTACCGGCGGCGCTGCCGACGGTCAATGCTCCTGATCCTATTCCTGAGCCATTCGAGATTTGAATCGTTCCGCCGTTAAGGGTTGTCCCGCCGGTATAAGAGTTCGCGTTGGACAGCACCACTGTGCCGGGGCCACTCATGATCAGGGCTCCCCCTGTCGTCGTGTCGGCCAATGGCCCATTCAGCGTCAAAATCCCCTTCCAGTTGATCGTGAGCGGCGCTGGTGAGGTCGTCGTTGTCGTCGATGGTGGCACCGCGGCGACTGTTACGGGCGAGGCCAGCAGAAAAGCGTGATCGTCGGTCACGTTAATGCCGGTTGAGTCAAGAAGCGTCACGGCATGATTTAGGGGGAGCGGAGCTCCGTTCAGCAGTGTCGCTCCGTTCAAGATCGAATTGAAATTAAGTCTGTCGCCGGTTTGAGCACCCGAAAGTCCCTGCCGGAGTGATCCTGCTCCGGAATCATCGATCCGTGTGACATCGATATCGGCTGCGGACAAGGCGGAGACAGAAATCGCCGCCGAGCAGATCGCCGCAGCGCTCATGCGGTAGATGTACCGGGTGATCTCGAAGCGAAAAAGACTTTTTTGCATGATGCGGCACATACCAAACAACAAGTATTCGCGGACTTCATGGAATTGAAGTATCGATTTCGCAGTTGATCCGGTCGCATGTCATTGAATCACGGCAGCATGGCGAGCATGTTCCTGCGCGATCCGCCAGTTTCATAAGCCTCACAATTGACTGCTGCTTTTGTGAGTCACTCGTCCGTGATCTATCGAAACTTGCAGGTTTCAAAGTTGCGGTAAAAGGGGGTGGACGCCACTGAATAATCGTCATTACCCGAAAAGTTGACGACCCCGCTGGCAAAATCTGCCGATTGAGGACGAGAAATCGTCCTTCAAAAAACTAGCGCGACTTTGGCGGAAACCACGCGATTTTCGACATTTCAGGCGTTCAGAAAGTTGCGCAACTCTGGCGAAACCGGATCAGCGGCTACTGCCGCCGATCTCGGATGAAAAGGAGTGCGCCACGATGGCCGAGCTTGCGTAACAATGGACAAAGCCGAGTTTGCAGAACGGAAGATTTTTAACCACGGATAACGCGGATGAGCACGGATCAAGGCAAAGATGCGAATACGCCCATCTGTTCTTCTCCGATCCGTGGCCATCAGTGTTATCCGTGGTTGAAATCTTCATGATTCGCACTCTGTGAAAACCTGCGCAACAATGGAACTATTTGCGCAACATTGTGAAAAACAGGCCTTTTTCGACATTTCAGGGGTGTCAGGGGTTGCGCAACTCTGGATGCGCGACAATGGCCGAGTTTGCAGAACGGAAGATTTTTAACCACGGATAACGCGGATGAGCACGGATCAAGGCAAAGATGCGAATACGCTCATCTCTTCTTCTCCGATCCGTGACCATCAGTGTTATCCGTGGTTGAAATCTTCATGATTCGCACTCTGTGAAAACCTGCGCAACAATGG
>CAIULL010000137.1 GCA_903899985.1 uncultured Schlesneria sp. | reverse complement strand
TCCGCCATCGCCTTCGCATCGCCCTCACACCTGCAGTGGCGATCGAAGGCGATGGCGGAGGGGGCGAACCCCTTTTGTCGAACCTGAGCGGAGTCTCGTACTTTTCCTCAATTAATTACCCACAAAAACTGGCGACGAACCGAATATTTAAAGAAAGACCTGCACCCGCATCTGGCGATGTTCCGGTGTCCGAGTGACTCAGGTCCGGATGTCGTCGCATCGGTCGCGCTCGTGACCACGCCTGTTGTCGACTGGACGATCACGCCGGCCAGCGTCCACGTGAAAAACACGTTTGCCCGGTCGAACTATTTTGGAAGTGCCGGGTATCTGCACGCTTACGCGGGAGGAATCGAAGCTGACGACCCGGCGACTTCGGACAGCGTCGACGTGAATATGAACAAAGGAAGCCTGGGGACGCCAGCGACGAAGTATTCGTTGTTTCACGAGTACGTCGATCAAGAGAACTTTGGTGGCGTCTTTGGCCAGAACAGCAGTGTTCGGATCAGTGACATCTTGGACGGCACGAGTAACACGATGATGGCTGGTGAACGTGGCACGCCCCGAACCGGTTCAAATGGCAAGCAGGTCGTTGGTGATGGAGGCTGGCTTGGAGTCCCCGATCCCACCACAGCAGCCGGACTGGCCATGGCACTCGGTGATACGAGCATCGACATCAAACTGAACATCAACGGGCAGCCAACAACAGGATTTGGAAGTTCCCATTACGGTGGGGCTAACCTGCTTTTTAGTGACGGCGCCGTTCGGACCGTCGGTGCGAAGATCGATCCTCGCATGTATCGTGGCTTATCTGGCATCAATGACGGTTTGCCAAAATCTTGCGGTTTCTAAGTTGTTGTGGGGTTATAGCAAAACGGCAGTGTTTGATATTTTGTGCGGCTCTCGTATGTTTATCATTACGTAATGTCTTCAATCGTCACAGAACCGAGTCAGTTTTTCCGCTTAAGGGTTTCCCGTTATGAAATCACAAATCGATCGATTGCTGCATGCATCCCTGATTCTGGACGCGACCTTCGACGAAAAACAATTGCTCAAAGTCGGGAAGCTAGGGGAGTGTGCGATGAAGGTGCTTCAGCGACGCAAAAAGTCCGCACGATATCTTGCATGGGTTTATTTTTCGATGTTGTGTATTCCAATGTTGGCCATGTTCGTCAGCACAATAACTTCGTCATCAACCAACAATTCGAACGCGATGTTCTTTTTGGTACTGTTTGCGAGCCTCTTTCAGTTACCAAATTTGATTGAACTTCGTGCCTCCCAAACCCGGTTGGAGACGCTCATTGCGATGTGGCTGCTTTCCGACCATGAAAATTCGACGTCGGATGCAGATCAAGACGAAAGTGAACTGTTTCAACAACTGTTTACTGGCGTTTAACGGAATTGATCGTTGGTTGAAGTCGCGACAGGCGGCAGATTCAAAGTGAGTTCTCAATGAGCTGGGATGTGTTGGTCATCAATTATTACGGTTCCCCGCCCAAGGATTTCGCCGAAGTCCCCGTCGACCACAGCCCAGATCCGCTCGGCCCGGCGATTGATGTCCGTGAGGCGATCAATAAACACCTTCTCGGTGTCGACTGGTCGGACACGACATGGGGGATTTATGAAGGGGACGGTTTTTCGATCGAATTCAACGCTGGCAAAGCCGACCCCATTCACACGATCATGTTGCACGTCCGGGGCGGCGGTGATGCGATCGAGGCAATTTTGAGATTTGCGAATCCCAATAAATGGTCGCTCTTAGACTGTTCTACCGGCGACTTCATTGATCTGGAAAACCCGTCGCAAGAGGGTTGGGAAGGGTTCCAGGAATTTCGAGACAAAATCATTGAGCATGATGATCAAGATGATAAATCTTCGATGTGATTGTCATGTAACCGGGTCAAACGAGGCTGCAGGTTAAAGGGATTGCACCCCGAGTAACCTATCCTTGCGCTGAGATTGCCGGCTGTTATGCCTCTAAGGAGGCGACTTCTGCCGTGAGTCTGGACGTGATCTCATTACTGTTTCGCAGAAGGTTTCGAAACAGATGAATTGAGAGCCGAGGATGCTTCTCTTCGAAACTGGAAAATACCGTCGCGTTTAAAACCAGGCATTCAACCTCATTGTCGGCGCGAATGTCCGCAGTCCGTGTGCCACCGGTGATCAGCGACGCTTCGCCGAAACCCATTCCAGCACAGAGCGTGGCAAGCCGTTTGACGGCTCCCCCGGGAAGATCGAGTACAACACTGACATCCCCCTTCATCAAAAAGAAAAGGGCGTCCGCAGGTTCTCCGCGCTTGAAGATGAGCGACCCGGGCGCGTAGCTACGTTGCTCGACTCGTTGTTCCAGGATCGTGAGATCTTGAGGACTCATTCCGAGACAGAGCTGGTGCTCGGCAAGTGGAATTCGATTCCGAGTTCCATCAACTGCATGATTCTTAATTGTCGATGAATATCGCGCTAATAACTCTTGTTCGCACCATTCAATTGCCAGATCGAGTTCGGATTCAAATCGAAGCGATATGGCAGATCCCTTCTGCTGAGCGGCTTCGTATCCCTGTTGAAGCAAGTCAGATCTGGTCCGTGTGAACACCAGATGTAACCCGCCATCCGTGCAGCATCTGGCCAGTTCGATCAAGGCATCTACCGACGCCGCATCGATGTTCAGAACGCGTTTGAAATCAAGAATGACATAGTCAAGCGATTTGCTGCGGTCAACAACTTCTCGCACAATCCGTTCAACGGTCGAGAACCGCAGGTCCCCTTGAAGTTCGTGAATTGCGACCCGCCCACCGAATTCGTCAAGCAGTTGCATTTCGGGTCTCGGTCGGCGTCGTCTTGAACGCTTATTCGATAACGTATAGTTCGACCGTAATGTTGAAACGGTCGGCCGGGGAGGCTGCAAGAAATGTAGACCAAGTTCTTGAGATAACGCACGACAGACATCCACTCCACGTGCGCTGTTGCCACGCGAGTCCAGCGGCGGCGAAAACACGCCAATCCCAAGCTGTCCCGGTAGAACCGCAACGATTCCTCCTGCGACACCGCTTTTCGCCGGCATCCCGATACCGTAGACCCATTCGCCAGAAAAATCGTACATGCCGCATGTTGTCATAACGCTGAGGATCTTATCCACAAATTCAGCTTAAACGACCCGTTGATTCGTTATGGGATTAATGCCGCCGTTCGCGAGTGTGGCTCCAACTAACGCAAGATCACGGCAATCCAATTCAATGGAACACTGTTTGAAATACAGATCAAGAGCAGGTTCGGGAGGCCCCGTGAGGATATCATAATTTCGCAGCATATGGCCGATCGCACGGTTCCGATGGCCCGTTTCCCGTTCCGATTCAAAGACGGTTTTGTCAATACCCAAAGAGCGACCGGCGTAACCGGAAATCGTGCTCAGGACTCGCGCGAAGCTCTCTTCGGGATTCGGTCCCATTGCCAATGATGAAGTGGCTATGGCACCGGCATTGATCATGGGATTAAGTGGCCGCCCCGTCCCTTCTTCCAGGCTGATCGAATTGAAAGCATCGCCGGTCGGTTCAACGCCGACAAATTTTCCGACGCGTTCGGTGCCGTGAATTTCCAGCGCCAAGCCATAGACGAGTGGTTTCGAAATCGACTGAATCGTGAAAGTCTGACGCGTCGTTCCGACCTCGTAAACCTTTCCATCCAATGTCGCAATTGAGATTCCAAACCAGTCGGGGTTGGCCTTCGCCAGCTCAGGAATGTAGCTCGCGACCTCCCCATCATTCGACTTAGCAAGGCGATCATGCAATCTTTTCAGAATCTGAACGATCGGCGACTTTACTTCTTCACCCACTGTCATACCCAATTCTATTTCTTGATGTTTATTTGACGTTAAGATGTATTAATCCTCGTTCGACTCTCAATCACATCGACAACCCGCGATCACGAGGGAATCGAGAAATTCTTTTGCTGAAACCGTTGACAGGCCGAATGTCGGAAATCCCATTGATCAGCAGCAAGGCCGTAATTTCAACGATTTCAGGTCCGACATAGAGAACTAAAGGTTTTTGACGGTAAACCTGTTTATTTCCGCAAGTGATCAAGCAGACTCGGAATTTGTTGCGCAAGAAAGCAAAAGATGAACCAATTGATTTCCGTGTCTGTTTCCAGCAAAAACACTGAATCTACGCCTGCTTATTACGCATCAGACGCCGCCTATTGCGGCATTCAGCGATGTGGGAGACGCAGTTCTTTCGTTTCACTCGAAGGAATGCTCCAGACTCCAGTTTCTTGCAAGGCATCAGGTAATCCTAATTGCCTTAACGTGGTGCGGCGCCCACAAAATGATGAATTCAAATTGAGGCGCGCGCGACTAAGCGAGGAGGATTTGAAACGGTTTTTCCTGTTCCGTACTCAGGGCCGGCTTGCCATATCGAACTCAAACGAGAGGCGTTTATGATCCCGGTGAATTCATCTCTTCCGCGATTCGTATCAGGTTCCCACTTGGGTCTGTTAACAGAAATGCTCGAACGCCCCAATCTTCTTTGCATATTTCTCGAGTGATCCCGGTGCCGCTGCTTTTGACCCGATCGAAGACGGTATCGATGTCTCGGACGAGCAGATACAGATAGCCGTTGCCGGCGGTTGTCCAGGGGTGTTCGCTTGGCGGTTCGTCGCGGATCAAGTGAACTTCAGCCCCGTCGCGCCGAACGATTGCGTAATTTCCCTCAGGATCGTCGACAGGATCATTATGTATGTACACGAGATCCAGCCCAAGAACAGTCGAGTACCAGGAAATTGATTCGGTCATGTTTGAAACGGGAAGGACAAGAACTGCCCGGACAAAGCTTGGTGGATGCAGCAATTTCGTCTCGTGACAAATTTTTGTCGAAAATTTTTGAAATCAAGATTGAACAAGAGCGTTTTTTCTGCGAACCTGATGAAAGTCCGGTTTTCTCGCTAATTCCGGGGAGCGTCAAGACTCAAGATATTTCTTGTGTTTATCGCCGCCTTTTCACAAGAGGGGTGTCGTTCGCTTGACGGGGCGAGATGAAGTTGGATAATTCCCTCCCGGCAAAAAAACAGGCCGACGTAAGCGGGTGTAACTCAGTGGTAGAGTACCACGTTGCCAACGTGGTTGTCGTGGGTTCGATCCCCATCACCCGCTCTCTCTATCGTGTTTCATTAAGGACGTGTATTTGTGAGTGAAGCCGAATCCCCCGTCGCGGACCCAGTCTCGGAAGCGGCTGTCGATCAGAAGTTCAAGTTGTCGCTGAAAGTCGATATTCAAAATATCGGCCCTTGCCGCAAGCATGTTCGTGTTACGGTTCCTCGATCTGACATCGACCACTTCTCGGGCGAAGCCCTGAAAGAGATCGTACAGACGGTCGCTGTTCCTGGTTTCCGTAAGGGACGCGTTCCAGCGAGCCTCGCTCAAAAGCGTTTCAAATCGGATATTTCCAGCAATGTCCGTCAACGCGTCCTGATGCAAAGTCTTGAGCAGCTTGCGGAAGAAAACACGCTTGATCCGATTAATGAACCTGATTTCGACGTCGAAAGCCTTGAGATCCCTGATCAGGGTGATTTCGAGTACGAATTTGACGTCGAAGTTCGTCCAAGCTTTGACCTGCCTCAATACGACGGACTGACCATTCAGCGTCCCGTCCGAGACGTTTCCGAGGCCGACGTCGATGCGTATTTGAATAAGTACCTGGCTCAGTATGCCGTCAACGAATCGCATGACGGTCCAGCAGAGCATAACGATTTCGTTGTTGCCTCAGTAGAATTCACGAAGGACGGCCAGCCGTTCCGCAAGATTTCGTCGATCGAATTGCAATTGAAGCCGACAATTCGGTTCCGTGATGCAGAGCTTCAGGGTTTCGACAAGTTAATGGCTGGTGCCGTTCCAGGGACCGAGAAGAAGACACAAGTCACGATTTCTCAGGAAGCCGAGCAGCTCGAAATGCGTGGGGAAACGCTGGATGCTTTGATTATCGTTGGCGAAGTCCGACGATTGAAAGCACCGGAATTGAACAGCACGTTCTTCGAACGAATCGGTTACAACGACGTCGCTGCACTGCGAGAAGAAATTCTTGGCATGCTGAAACGTCAGGTTGTGTACGAACAGCGTCAATCAGTCCGACGTCAAGTGATCGAAAAGATCACCGAATCGGCCACTTGGGAGCTTCCAGAACAACTTGTTCGTAAGCAGACCGAAAACGCCTTGCGTCGCGAAGTGCTCGAAATGGAGCAGGCCGGTTTCACGACCCAGCAGATCATGGCACGTGAAAACCAGTTGCGTCAGAACGCTGTCACGACAACACGACAAGCTCTGAAAGAGCATTTCGTGCTGGACAAGATTGCAGAACACGAAAAGATTGAAGTCACGCCATCGGATATCGAAACTGAAATTCAGTTGATGGCGATCCAACGAGGCGAGAATCCTCGCCGAGTGCGGGCACGACTGATCAAGTCTGGTGTCATTGAGAATCTTGAGGCTCAAATCCGCGAACGCAAAGCAGTGGACGTGGTTCTGAAGTCAGCTGTTTACGAGGACGTTCCTGTTCCTGCCAGCCAGGAAGATCACATCCAGGCACTTTCGATTTCCGTTTGCGGAACATCGTCAGTGGTTGTCAGTCCGACTGACGACGAAGTCGCAGAATAGTTAATCAAGCTTATAGCTTGCTGAGTTCCTTATCGGCGTCACCAAACTGCGTTTGGTTGACGCCGATTCTCTTTAACAGTGACAAATACAGGCCGCAGAGCTTGCGGTTGTCATCCCCGTCGTCAATGAAATCCAGTACTCGACCCGTTTCAAGCGTCCCACCTAATCCGCCAGCGAGCAGAAGCGGGACTTTGGTCGAGTCGTGCTTGCTTCCGGACCACATGTTCGAAACAAACATCACGCAGGAATTGTCCAGAACCGTTCCGTCCCGTTCCGGCATTGAGTCAAGTTTCGATGCCAGATAGGCCAACTGGCTAACGTAGTAGCGGGAAACTCGTTCATAGGCATCCGACAGGTCTTCGTGGGACGCCGGATGGTGAGCGAGACGGACATCCAGAAATGGGTAAAAGAGTCCAGACAGGTCGCGACACAACAAAAGAGTTGCCACCCGAGTCTTGTCTGTCTGAAATGCCAGGGCAATGATGTCACACATCAGTCGCATATGATCGCGAATATCTTCCGGCAACCCGTTGTCAGGTCGTTTCATCAGAATTGGCGATTCTCCACGTTTTTTTGCCAGGTCATCGGCACGATCTTTTGTGGCTCGAGTTCTTTCAATCTGCTTTTCGACTTCGCGGATACTTGTCAAATATTCGTCGAGCTTCGCACGATCAGATTGACTGACCTGGCGATTCAGATGTGAGGCATGTTCTTTCACTCGGTCGAGAATGCTTTTGGTTCGTTTTGTTCCTTGATTGTCGAACAGGCTGTCAAACGCGAGCGACGGGTAAACTTCCATCGGAACCGGTGAGTTAGCATCTTGCCACGAAATATGTGAACTATACGCCATCGAGAAATTTGTCTCGTGGTAGCCCGTGATCGGCTGCTCACAACCGAGAACCAGACTGGACTGGGGAGTTTGATCGCCAAAATGGTTGGCGATGACCTGGTCGACGCTGATTCCCCCTTTGAGCACGGCTCCTTTTTGCAGGGGAGCCCCCGACAGAATATTACCCGTCTGTCCCGGATGGATTCCGACCCCGGTAGCCTGCTTGTTGAAGAGGCCGTTAATGACGTTCAGTTTTGCCTTCAATGGAGCCAGCGGTTCGAGACTTTGACTCAATTCCATTTCGGCACCTGAGCCTTTGGCCCACCAGTGCTTGGAGTTGATTCCGTTGCCCATAAACATCGCCGCGAAGCGCCTGGGAAGTTCGTTCTCCGGCTTTCCGGCATTCGATTCATCGCCCCAGACCGAAATGGACTCAAGCCACGGCAATGACATGGCGACACCGACACCGCGAAGTACGGTGCGGCGATCGACTCGGCTTTTGTCAGACTTCATTAATAGGCTCGCGTTGTTGACATCAGGTCCAAATCAAGTGCCAAAACAATCCTCAATAAAAATACCATGCGGCAACCTGGAATCCGAGTGCAATCAGATTTCCCCCGGAATGCATCGCAAGTGGCACAAGAATCGTTTTGCTTTTGATAAACGTCCAACCGAGCATAAATCCGGCAATCTGATTGTCCGGCCCTGGGTTTCCACCCAGCACATGCAGCAACGAAAACAGGAAGCCACCGATAAGGATCGTGCCCCACTCACCAACTGTTGGAAGTATTGCCAGGGTGAGTAATGAGCGGAAGAGGATTTCTTCTGAGACTGGCGCATCGATGCACATAAAAACAAACATACCCACGCTTGGCTGCGTTTTATAAACTGGAATCGTCCAGCCGTTGACCCGAAAGAGAATGAAGCCAACGAGTGATATGACACCGATAACCAGGGCAAACCAAACAGCCAGTCGGAACCAGTAGCCCCATCCTTGTACCGGGCGTGGATTAAAACCCAACGCAGCAGAGCCTCCCGAATCAAGGCTTATCACGCTGACAATTCCAAGCAGCGCGAGCAGCGAAAAGCTGATCCCCATTCTGTAGCGCGTTTCGATCAGACTGATCGTGACAATCACGATCGCAATGATCCGGGCAATCATTCGTTGCCGGGGGACGCTTGCGAACTCGGCATGCTCGATCATGGCAATTCCTCTCCCCGTTTGTTCAGGAATTGAGGACTGACGATGATCGCTTCGACAAGGCTTTGAAATCGGTAATCATCTGTGGCTAGTTTTTGCTTCATCGCTTCGATGGTGGATTTATCCGAGAGTAAGAGGCTTCTCCCGAGCGCATACGAAAGCATTTTGCGACAAAGATTATCGATGAATTCGCTTCGACGAGTCTGGCTGACATAGTGACGCAGTCCTTCGATACCGGTTCTTTCATTCCCATCCGGAAAGAGGGCTTGGGTTTCGACGGCTCGGCCACCCAGATCATTCTGTCGTCGTTCGCCGATCGGTCCGTATCCTTCAAACGCGACACCGATTGAGTCGAATCGATCGTGGCATCCAGCACAGGCCAAATGATTTCGGTGCCGGGCCAACAGTTGAGGAAGTGTCAATTCACCCAGATTGGATTCATCTTTGGGGAGCTCCGGAACAGTCGGTGGGGGGGGAGGGATATTTTCGCCAAGCAATCGCCTGACGACCCAATAGCCCCGTTTCACGGGACTGGTTCGAAGTCCAGGTGAGTTCCGGGTGAGAAAGACGGACATGGCGAGCATCCCTCCGCGTCCGAAAGCCTTCGCGTTTGGCACCCGAGTCCAACCGTTGTCGGTTGTGTCCTGGTCAACGATATCCGTTGGGAAATTCATTCCATAATGTTTTGCAAGAATCGGATTCACGAACGTGTCTTCAGAGTCGAGAAAATGAAGAACGGGTCGATTCCACCGGGAGATGTCAATAAATAGAAGCAACGGTTCTTCGAACATGGCATGTCGAAGTTCGTTGGTGAATGTAGGAAACCGTTCGCGGTCGACGCTGTTGTGTTCATCAAATCGGCGAAAATCGAGCCAGTGCCCGGAAAACTCGGTTGCCAGGCCTCGAACTCGTTCGTCTTCAAGCATGCGGCGAGCCTCTGCGATTAATACCTCTGGCTGGTGCAGGTCACCGCTCTGCGCATGTGAAAGCAATTCGTGGTCAGGGATGCTTGACCATAGGAAATAACTTAGCCGACTGGCCAACTCGTAGTCGCTCAGAGGTCGGATATTCTGACCCGGACGAGCCAGATCCAGACGAAAGCAGAAATACGGCGACATTAAAATGCTGGTGACTGCATCGCGAATCGCGTCTTCGTGCGTCAGGCCATCCCGCCGCAGGTTTTCGTAGAATCCGATTAACTCATCTCGTTCCGGGTTTGAAAGTGGCCGACGATAAGCTCGTTCGGCGAACCGTCCGAGAGCTTCCAGGTGACGCGGCTCGGCCGCCTGATGAGTTTCTTCAATCCAGCGGACGTCTGCTGACATATTATCAAAATAGGTTTCAATCGCTTCAATCGCCTGGTCGCTTGCATTGCTGAGACGCGCCTTGGAAACGTAGGCATCGCGCATTTGTTTCAGTTTTTCAGGCGATGTGACGTCCTTATTTTCAGGGCGTGCAAAATCGAATTCGGGACCACCCGCAAATCTTGGCGGCTCGGCTCGCTCAAAAAACAAGAAATCCTTGTACTGGCGGATGGGTACTAACGTCACAAAATTCAGATTTTGCCAGAGTGAATCAAGTTCCTTTTTTTCAGCTTCATTAAGGACGAGTTCGCAAAGGGGAGTGTCATCGCGAAAGTATCCCTGCATCAGGTGGAAGCCCGCTGTCAACAATCGAACCTGTGCTCCAAGCTTTGGATCGGCGTAATGTCCCCGACTCGAAACGGAAAAGGCATTTGGAAAGACCCGACAGAACCGATCCCGAGCGGCATCGAGCGCTGCATCTTTTCCATCCCCCTTGTAGGACATGCGTTGTGAGGCGATTTGCCGGTTCCACCAGAGCACCAGTGGCTGACTGCCGTCAGAATTTCCCTTCACATGCAGCTTTGCAACTTTCGTGTCCAATCCGTTACGAAGTTTGATCACAAGGTCTCGCAGTCGGTTGCAACCATGAATGGCTTCGTCAGTCAGGTGTGGATCATTTGGTAATCGACGCCATTCGTCTTGAAGCTCAGCAAGGGGGCCGGTTGCCTCAGGTTCCGTTAATGCGGACCACACTGTTTTCAGGTACTTGGGGCTCAACGGTGATTTCACCGTTGAAGACGATGAGGTGAACTTTGGGTCGTGATCGGCAGGTTGCTGCGACTCGTGAGCTGGAATTCGCTTCTTCGTTTTCACAAAACTTGCAGCAACGTCGTTTAGCGTGGCGTCAGGCGTGCTTAAATTCTTTCGATGCTGAAATTGCCACGCCGCGAAAAAATAGTCGGAATAATCGACTTCATGACGCTGGTAAAACGACACGATCTGCTGAACGCAGAATTTGTCACGATCGGTTTCTGTCACAGCGGCATGGGGCGCAAACGTCAATCCGGTCGGAGTCAAAACAAGATGTTCTGCGACAAGCCGGGCGGCAGCCAGGTATTTCTTAACTAATGCAGGTGACATTGTTAGAGATTCACCGGAATTATCAAAACCTTCTTCATTCGCGGGATCAACGGGGAATTCTCGAGTTGGCTGGATGTCGACACCCGTCAGGTCCCGGATCGAATAATCAAATTCTGCGTTGCTGAGCCGCCTGGCGAGAACAATTCCCGGATCACCTGCATGGCGACTCGCTTCGAAGTCGCCAAATGCGCGTATCCACTCGATCACTGCCTGACGTTCATCACGTGAGGGTTGTTTCGATGAGTCCCTCGGAGGCATCTCGTCGTTCTTCAGTCGCTGAAGGACGATCTCCCATGTCCGATAGTTTTTGGCGATGGCTTGAACAGTCGAATCGTCACTCAGCTTCAACATCCCTTCCTGCTTTGCTGCTCCATGACAGTCAAAACAATGGGCTTTTAACAACGGCAACACTGTGTGTGTGAAACGATGTTCCAGTTCCAGTTGAACTTGTTGAATTTGATCGGCGGCGTACGAAGTCTTGACGCTCTCAGCCACCAGTAGAATGGTCGCGATCAGGTTGAACGCAGTTCGAACGTAACCGAAAATGATTTCGTACCTTTCAGGAAACGGTTTCAAAATAGAGTCACCTGTTTTCCACGGGTCTGCAACTCAACGTCCAACGACACCAGGGCCGCTGCCTTCGTTAACCTGCTCAGGCATTCGTCTTGAAAGTTGTCGCAAGTTGATCTCGAGTCTCTTTCATTACGGCCACGACTCGTTCCATGTCGGCTGTTGAATACCGTTGGTCAACGTGGAAGCTGAGCAGCGATTTGACGTGCGGGCATTCCGAGTCAGCCCAATGAATCACCGGGAAAACTCGTTGAGAAAAGAGGTCCGCACGGTAGCGATCACGCTGGGGTGTCTCGACCATCAGGTACATATATTCACCCGGCAGGATTTCGATTTCAGGAAGTGTCGCTGACATGAGCTGGACCAGATGTGCGTAGTTCTCGCGACGAATCGTCCGAGCATTCCCAAAGTCGAAGGCCTTTGCTCGTGCAACTTCACTCTCGTGAGCAGAAGCAATTTCCGGAACAGCTAACGCTTCGTCAGATTCGCGGCCCAGTTTCAAGAAGAGTTGTTCGAGTTCTTCCGAAGGGTTCTGGAGAAAAGCGGTCTTGGCCTTTTCAGCCTCTTTCCGCAGGATTCGATATCGCGTTGGCTCGATCGACGGTTCTCGACGATTGTTTTGATACGCGACCGCAACATCAACGCTGCTGAGTTTTCGAAGGCTGTTCAATGCATATTCACCGGTGAAATTCGCAATGTCCAGCGGTGCTTGAACGAAGTCTTCAATAATCGCGGCGCCCGTTCGCTGGCGAATCGAGTTGATCATTTCCTTCGTCGCGGGATCGAAGTGATTGTAATGCAGATAAAGCAATACGTCTTGCGGCCCAATTTTCAGAAGGTCATCTCGCGAACGATATGGTTGGAACTGAATTCGATTTCCGAGCTTGATCGACAATCGATTCAGCGATTCGCGGCAGAAATTCTGGGCCGTCCAAAGCGTGATTGGTCGTTGAGGACCTGCATGCTCTTCCAGGATCGCAGCCAGCGCATCAATGCCGGTTTCGTACAGATTGCGAGTCTTGTTACGAACGACTTCGGGGAAGAATGCGTCAAACCCCATCTCGGGCCTGCCGGTACAAAACCGATCGTGGTCGGAACTGGAAAAGATCCCTCCAATTGTCGGCTTTGAATACCTGGACTTCGGAGATTCGGGGAGACGCTCCATGCGAAACGATTTCTAGCTGAAACCATGACAAATTGGACTTAAGCGTTTGAATTTCCGATCGAACAAAGTTCGATCAGGTGTCCGTCCGGATCATTCACGAAAAGCTGAATGGCACCATCGGGTCGCTTTTTTGGCGGTGAGACAAATGCGATTCCTAATTCCGCAATCCGCTGTGACGCGGCATGACAATCGTCAACGAGAAACGCGAAGTGATGACCGCGCGAATTCGCACAGGCGGCAGAGCCAGCCCGGCCCGACCCTTCAAATTCCAGAATGGTGTGGATCAGGGTGGCTCCCGCCTGAAACCACTGTCCCGCAAAAGGAAAGTTGGGACGAGCGACTTCGTCCATGCCAAGTGCCTCGACGTAGAATTTGCGCGTCGCCGCCAGGTCTTTAACGACAATTGTCACATGGTCGAGCGACTTAACACGTATTGATGGGGCGCTACTCACGAGTTGGATCTCACGACGGATTGATTGAACCTGATAACAATGGCAGTCAACAACAACAGGAATCGATAAGAAAACCACCTTTTGAAATGGAAACTGGACCCATTTCCGAACGAGAATATGCAATGAATCTTACGTGGTTTCAAATCCAACGTCGCGTTCGTCGTCTGCCGCGGCAGGTTTCACGTCAGTTTCGCTCTCGAGCGCCGATTCCAGTTTATTCAACTGCCGATAGGCATTGAACCCGGTAAACATCGAGAACAACGCGTATCCGTGGAACGCGCCACTCAAATAATCGCCAATCAGCAGGTACAAAAGTCCGTCAAGCAGATACAGGAACATGCCGATCCCGAAAATCCACAGGATTCGCTTGCGGGACAGCCAGCCAAAGACGACCGACATCACGGCGACAAAAACGGAGAATCCAATCGCGATGACCATGACCGTTGTCGCGGCTTCTGGTTCCGTTTTGCCAATTCCCGATGCAATGGCATCCACAATCGCCGTGATGGCCAGGCCAACGATGAAATGAGATTCACCTCCGGCATGTGCGATGACCGTATTGACCAATGACAGCCCGGCAATCCAGAAAAACCAGTTTGCCCCGTTATTGCCAGCGGCTTTTAATGCCTCCATCGCTGCTGCGATTCTGGCGATCTGTGGGTGGCCTTGATCATCGGTTGGGGTCTGGTCCGCGACTCCTTCAGCATCAGTCATCTTGGATTCCTCTTGAGGCGGTTGCAAAAGAGATTGAGTGATAATCCTTAAGCTTGCGTTTGCCCGAAGAATCCCGGAATCCGTTAATGGAATGGAATATTGGAACGAACGTTCACAAGAAAGGAGACACTCAAAGTCTAACCCGCCATCAGAGGTTCGCCAACAGTCCAGTTCGAACCGTCGCGAATGATTCGACGATAAAGGGTGTCGCGTTCGACAGGTTCGCGCCCTGTCTCACGAATCAAACGGTGAAGGTGTTCGACGCTTAGCCCTTCTGGAGTCTTGGCCCCTGCATCGTGATAAATGATCTCGTGGACCACAGTCCCATCGATATCGTCAGCGCCAAATCCTAATGCAACCTGGGCAATCTGTTCGCCCAGCATGATCCAGTACGCTTTGATGTGATCAAAATTGTCGAGCATGATCCGTGACAAGGCGATCATCCGCAGATCCATGTTTCCGGTCGGTTTGGCGATTTGATCGAGTCCCGTGTTTTCGGGGTGAAATGCCAACGGGATGAATGTTTGAAACCCGCGGGTTTCATCCTGAAGTGCACGCAACTGGCAAAGATGGTCGATCCTGTGTTTCGCCTGTTCGATGTGACCATACAACATCGTGGCATTCGACCGAAGTCCGAGTTGATGTGCGGCGCGATGCACGGCGATCCAGTTCACAGAGTCCGCCTTGTGCTCACAAAGCTGATCACGAATCTCGGGATGGAAGATTTCGGCACCCCCCCCTGGCATGCTGCCCAGCCCTGCATCCATCAGTTCCTTTAAAACCCATTCGATCGGCTTTTTGGTGATGAAACTGAACCAGCCAATTTCCACGGCGGTCCAGGCCTTAATGTGAATTTCGGGGCAGGTTTCGTGCAGGACTTTGACAATGTTAAGGTACCAGTCAAATTTCTTCTGATGATGCAGGCCGCCAACAACGTGAATCTCTGTCGCACCATTCGCGCGGGCCTCAAGGACTCGCTCACGGATCATCTCATCCGTAAAGATATACGCTTTCTCGGCTTTCAGGTCGGCACGAAAAGCACAGAAGCGGCAGCGATAAACGCAGACGTTTGTCGGATTCAAATGAACGTTGGTGTTGTAGTACGCAAAGTTTCCGTTTTTTCGTTCGCGGATTTTGTTTGCCAGACGGCCCAGCATCAGCAGGTCAGCTTGCTCGTCAAGGATCACCCCTTCGTCAAACGTGACGCGTTCGCCATTCTGGATTTTTTCTTCGATTTGTCTCAGTCTGTTATCTGTCATTTTTTGTGCAATATCATAATCGAGAGACGGTGATTGTTTCGCTTACAAAGGCATCATAGTTACCCAAAAAGAATTCGGCTACCGCACGCGATTTCTGCGTCAACAAGTTAGTATTCTGGGATGTCATTGAAACAATTGAAATCGACTGAGGGACCACAGTGAAGCAACCCGGTTTCTGGCGCAGTATGACCCACGCGTGGGCAGGACTGGTCTACACGATTCAGACGCAATTGAATGCGAAAATTCATCTCTGTGTCGGTTTTCTCGTGATGGTTGTGGCGATCTGGCTTGGACTCGACTTTCTTCGTTTAAGCGTTCTTGTACTGACGATCGGGGCGGTGCTTGCGGGTGAAACAATCAATACAACTGTCGAATCGATTGTCGACCTGCTCTCGCCCGAATGGCACGAAAAGGCAAAAGTCGCCAAGGATGTCGCTGCTGCAGGTGTCTTGATCTTGAGTCTGACGGCCGTGATCGTCGGCCTGTTGATTCTCGGCCCCCCGCTTTTTGAACGATTCATCCCCACCAAATTCGGTTCCTGAGCGGTTGATTCTCTTCTTACAGCCTGGGACTGATCGCGAAGAGAAACGGATCGGGATTGGCTTATTGCTTGAACTCTGCACGGTGTACGGTCGCGATCATTTTCGAGGATTGATAGATTGATTGTCCGGGGATGACTGCTCGCTCGATTTCAACGGCCATCCTGTTTCTTACGGCAGCCAACTTTTAAAAATCGAAAGGACAAATCGAATCATGGCCAAGAAAGCGGTTTCTGCAGATTTAGTCGAAGCGCCGACCCAGGACGCGATTCCTGTGATGCCAACGGGGATTCAGCAATATCTGGATAAGGCCGTTGGTGCATTGAAAAAGTTTGGTGTTGCAACCGCAAAGGAACCAACCGAACTCGTCAAAATGCTCGATGAAGTCAAGCACATCGACGAGCCAAAAATTCTGGCAATCGCCAAGACGATCCAGGAAATGAGTACCTTCAACCAACTGGTACGCGACAATGTCGAAAGCATCAATATCGGGACTCGCTACCTCGAAATCACGCAAATGTTTGATTCGATCCGCGAAGACTCAAAAATGCTGATCCGGCAGCTCGACGACGGTAAGTTCAGTCTTCCCGAGAAAGCTCAGAATCTTTGGATGCGGTTGCGTCGTGGAACCCCGGGTGCTCGATTCGATAAGATTGCCGAAGTCTATAAGAATGTGGCTGCCGACACGAAAAACCAGCTCGATCGAGAACTGGCGATCATGGACGCTTACATCGATTTCCGGTTCGCTCTGAAAGAGGCGGAAGTTCTGGCCAGGGAAGTGCTGGATGAGTTCGCCCCGACGCTGATGAAGGCTCAACAGGACCTGACCGCAGCACAAGAAGCAGTGACGGCAGCTGATCCTAAGGATCAGGGGGCCAGGTCCAAATTGGAATTGAAACGAGACGAAGCTCGACATGCCTGGGAACAGGAAGATCGAACTTATCAGTTACTGAAGGACGTCGCCGAAAATCTGAGTGTCGGATACGACGTGGGTGAGACGCTCGTGACGAAACTGAAGCAGACACACGACGTCAAAGATCAGGTCTATCGCCGATCCGTAACCTTCTTCACCACGAACGAACACGTCTTCACGATTCTGGGAACCGTCTATACGTCCCAGCAAGGGTTGAACGAAGCAACCAAAGCGACGGAATCGATGAAGGAAGGTGTCAACAAGGGACTGGAAGACGTCGCCGAACTGGGACGCGATCTCGAACGAGCGGCACTCAGGGCCGGCTATGGTTCGACCATCAGCCCTCAGTCGGTTGAAAAGCTTGTCACCGCGATTTCCGATTATCAGGTGGAGTCAATCCAGATGATTGCCGAATTGCGAAAAGAGAGCGAAGAGAGCGCGAAAGAAATTCGCCGAGTCGTCGAAGAAGGGAAACGAAAGTTCCAGGAAACTGTCAACAAGTTTGACTGATGCTCAATGCGCGTGAATGACAAGGGGCTTACAGGACGTTGGTGTCCTGTAAGCCCTTTTTTCATGATGGCGAGAGGACGTCGGCAGTCTTTACCGGTGTGTCAGTTCCGATTCTCACTACCAACCAAGCGACATGTTGGTTTCGATGACTCGCTGAGCCTCATGCAGATCGGTTCCGGTATCCTGCATATAAAGGCGAATCGCGTGGACCTTGTCCCCTTGGGAGCGACTGAGGCAATCGCGAGCCTTATCGCAGGGTTCTCCGGTTCCTTCGATTCCCAGCAACCGCTTTGAAATCACCCAAACGTCGTGAGGCCGTCTCGCAACACGTTTGATGTGGTCCTCGGGATAGTTGCTTTTGGTGATCGCTTCGGCACCGGACTGGTCTTCCGCCCAGGCGATCATGATGTGTGCGTCGGTCTCAATCTCGAACAGAGCCATGAATGCACCTCGATTTCCAAACAGAGAGAAAGGTGTGAACGGCAACTTATGACGGGCGAGTTTTCGTCGTCTGCAGTATACCGTTGGACTTTGGTCAACGTCCATCAGTCATTCGGGATTCTCGATTCGTGGTTGAGAGTTTTCCGGTACCGCTTAAAATGCGGCATGATTTTGAAATTCCAATGCGTTGAATGTTGATAGAAACGTTGAGCCTCCCATGCCGAAATTTGCCGTGATCCTGCCTGCTGCGGGAAAAAGCAGTCGATTCTCCAAGCAACGAAAAAAAGTGTTCGTCGAATTGAAGGGAAGGCCGGTGTGGGTGCGGACTGCCGAACAGTTCGTCAATCGCAGTGATGTCGCGCAGACAATCCTGGTGGTCTCACCGGATGATCTCGACTGGTTCAAAGAGAAATTTCGACCGAACCTGGCCTTCATGGACATTGATGTTGTGACAGGAGGTGCCGAACGAGCGGACTCCGTTCAGAACGCTCTCGCCCGCGTTCGTGCGGATATCGATTTTGTGGCGGTACACGACGCTGCACGACCACTGATCGTGAAAGACTGGATCGACCAGGTGTTCCATGCCGCCGAGAAGCATGAAGCGGCAATCCTGGCGACTCCGGTAACAAGTACCTTGAAACGGGTGGATGGCGACATGTCGATCGAAGAAACCGTATCACGAAAGAATCTGTGGGAGGCACAGACACCGCAGGTGTTTCGACGCCAGTTACTTCTCGACGCCTACGCGCGTCGGGATCACTATCAGCCAACCGACGAAGCGGAACTGGTCGAACGAATCGGAGCGACGGTGAAAATCGTCACCGGCTCGCCATTCAATCTGAAGATCACGACGATGGATGACTTTCGAGTGGCAGAACATCTGCTCGATGCACTCCCGAAAGAAAAACTTCCCGGTTTCCTGCATCCGTTTGCGGATGAGCGTGAATAACCTTGAGCCAGGACTTCGTCGCATTGTGCCACTGCTTGACCGCCCAGGGTCAAGCAGTGCTCTTTGGTGTCAGAACGAAAAGACACTGCTTCTCCGAAGACCTACACAGCAGTGGCACAGACTCCAGATGCCGAAGTGTGACGCGAAGCTCGCCGGCAACTTCGTCGCATTGTGCCACTGCTTGACCGCTCTGGGTCAAGCAGTGCTCTTGGGGTGTCAGAACGAGAAGACACAGCTTCTCCGAAGACTCCAAAGCCGTGGCACAGGATCCTGGTTTCGTAAAATGAAACGACCCTAACCAGCAGCCTTCGGCTGATCGGCATTCAGCTTGTTATAAAGCGTCTTGAGAGCAATACCGAGTTCGGCGGCGGCTTTCGGCTTGTCCCCCTGGAACTTGTCCAGCGCCTTGTAAATCATGTCCATTTCGATTTCTCGCAACGTCTTCGGCGAGGTCGGCATCGAGACTGTTTCGGCGGACATACTGACCGTATTGGCATAGCGGTGCAGGTGTGAAGGGAGATCTTCCGGCCGGATCGTGATTCCGTCCGACATGATCAAGGCCCGTTCCAGTGCATTCGCCAATTCGCGCACGTTACCCGGCCAGTCGTGTTGTTTCAGGATCGCAATGGCCTCGACAGACAGGATTGAGTCTGGAATATCGCGTCGTTTCATATAGCGAGCGATCAAGGTCCGTGCGAGTTCTGGAATGTCATCTTTTCGCTCGCGGAGCGGCGGAAGCGGAATCTCGAACGTATTGATCCGGAAGTAAAGGTCTTCGCGGAACGTCCCTTCCGTCACCATTTTCTGAATGTTGCGATTGGTCGCACAGACAATACGGACGTCAACATGGAACGCTTCGTTCTCACCGACCCGTCGAACTTCACCCGATTCGAGAAACCGCAGCAGTTTGACCTGCATCGACTTGTCGAGTTCGCCGAATTCATCGAGAAACAGTGTTCCGCCGTTCGCGACTTCAATCAGACCTTTACGGGATTTTTCCGCACCGGTATAGGCACCCTTGCCATGTCCGAAGAGTTCACTTTCCACCAGATGCTCGGCCAGGGCACCGCAGTTGACTGGCACGAACGGCATATATGCACGAGGACTGAGGTCGTGAATTCGTCTGGCGACCAGTTCTTTACCTGTTCCCGTTTCACCCTGAATCAAGACGCTGGAATCGGTAGGAGCAATCTTTTCGCACAATTTCTTGACGCGAAGCATTGGTGGCGAGTGACCGATCAGGTCGGGCGAACCCTCAACGGCCTTCAGCCGGCTTTCCAGAGCGATTGTCTTATTAGTGAGAGTTCGTTTTTCGGCGACCCGTTTCAGTGAGGCGGAAATTTCCGCCATTTTCCACGGCTTGCGGAGAAAATCGTAGGCTCCAGATCGAATGCCTTGTATGGCGGCATCCATATCCCCGTGCCCGGTACTGATAATGATTTCGGTTTCCGGCGAGACTTTTCTGATATGGTCAATCACGTCCCAGCCACTCAGACCCGGCATCCGAAGGTCAACAATCGCAGCATCAAAAGGCTGTTTATCCAACGCCTTAAGTGCCGCGTAACCGTCCTCGCACATGACAACATCGTGTCCCATGCGAGGCAGTTCTATTTTCATCACGTCACGAATGGCTTGTTCGTCATCAACGAACAACACGCGCAACTTTTGTGTTGAGGCAACAGTCAACGGGCTATCTCCTTGCCCAACCGGGTAGCATCCATGTCACCCAGCCGACGCATTTCCAATCCTTGGAATATCGAGTCGAATCCTTCGGTTGAAGGACGGATTGATAACAAAGATCTGGAAACGCCGCAATGGGCGTTATTCGCTGGAAAAACAAGGCGGAAATTCGATCGTGACTCAAGAAGACGTCGCGGACGTGGTGGTTATCCGGCAAGACGCGCGAAGACTAAAATCACTGTGCGGTTCGCGGGGACTGTGGTCTGGGGTCGGGTGTTCAAATTTCAAAATTGGCCAATCCTGCGGCTTCCTGTAATAAATCGACCAGCGCGGCCAATTTTGAAATTTTGAAATTTGAACGCCCGACCCCCTCTTCGATAATCCACTTATTCAATCACGCTCAAACGGGCGAAAATCGGCACAGGGCTGGAGGACAATCACGTTCCGATTCCACAACGAGAGCATCGCGGCCCGATTTCTCCAAACCCTCTTGTTGTGTATGAGTGAGAGTCACGGGAACGGTCCTGATTCTGGCACGACTATTCCGGCCAATTGTTGAGAAATTCCAATCGGTTCTGCATTTCTTCCGTGCTGATTGTGGCAAATAATCGTAAGAGGCGGCGAAGCCTGGGGCCTGTCGATTGCCCCTGTTGTTGCATGCAGACGACTCCTGAATGCATTCTTTCGGCGGTCAGCCAGTCCTGGTGAAGCTGACAAAAGTCCCCTGTGTTGCAGGTCAGCAACACCCGCCTGCTAGATGTCGCAAAAGCCAGATGCTCCGCATCGTCGCGTTCAATCATATCAGCTTCTAAAGCAGTCAGAACATCGACGCCGCGAGCCCGTAACGCAGCCACAAGCACTCGATCCATTGAATCTTCGTCAAGGTAGATGCGAGCCGTCACGACTTTGCCCGATTTGTTACTTGGTTCATCGCCTGTTCTGCCGCCGCGTCATCCGTAGCAATTTCGGCTTCGACGAGCGTTTGATTCGCGTGGTAATAGGCCAATGCTGCAAACACCTGAGCCAGATTGAGATGTTCAATTCTGTCGACGATCTCTTCAGGCGTCAGGCCTAATCGATACCAACGAACTACTCTCTGCACTGTGACGCCGGTCCCGGCAATTCGCGGCCTCCCACCTCTCACGTCATTCGACGCGACAATGAGGGAGCCGATCTCCAAGATGCCTGACATATTATTGTCCCTTCTCGAGATGCGTACGCATCCAGACAGTCGATTTCACGAAGATCTATGCTACGAAGGGATTGAGATCCCGACCAGTCAAAATTGGCTTCGCACGATTGGACGGCTGCTTGATCGACAAATCCAGATACAACTTGCCTGGGCATTAGACGCTATCAGCATCGGCGACGTTGCCAATGCTGATAGCGTCGGAATCGCGACGGACAGTACGTGGATTCTACCGGTCATTGAGGTATCGTCGAAGCATGTCACTTGGAATGACGTTACGATGTCCTTGTGCTCTAATGTCTGTCGCGGTCCATTGAGCACAAGCTTTCCAGGTAAGAATCTGCAAGTGCTCATCGTGACAAGGTGGTTACAACGGATCGATTCGAAGTAACCGGCCCTTTGCCAACATTGTGTTTCTGGAGTCTCGTGTGATCAGTCCGTCGTCATCTGCTTCAAAGTCTCGTGGTTTTACTTTGATCGAACTGCTGGTTGTGATCGCCATTATTGCCGTATTGATTGCGCTGCTGCTGCCAGCCGTGCAACAAGCTCGCGAAGCGGCCAGGCGGTCTCAATGTAAAAATAATTTGAAACAATTGGGGCTGGCTGTATTCAATTATGAGTCGACCTATGGCAGATTCCCCTCCAGCGGTCGCGGCATGAACATGAGTTTGATGAACCTGCAGGCATTTCCCGCGTCGACATTTTCACTGTTGTTACCGTATCTGGATCAAACTGCCGTCTATAACCAGTTCAATTTTTCGTATCACTACACCAATAGCCTGAACAGTACGAACGCGACCGCTGCCAGAGTGTCAATTCCGACATTCCGTTGCCCCAGTAACGGATACACCAAACCGGATTTGCGAGGGTATGGTGAAACGGATTATACGCCGCTGGCCTTCACCGATCTTGATCCCGTGACAGGGCTGAAGAACG
The DNA here is from genome assembly GCA_903899985.1 of uncultured Schlesneria sp. GTDB lineage: Bacteria > Planctomycetota > Planctomycetia > Planctomycetales > Planctomycetaceae > Schlesneria. Next base: position 24,204 of record CAIULL010000137.1, on the reverse strand, counting down.
GCTATAACGGCAGCGTCGGAACCGGCGGCCAGCCGGGTAAAAACGGGACGACACTCAACGCAACCGTCGACTCGGCTCTGGGACTGTTCGGTAACCCGATTTCGTCTACCACAGACGGCCTCAGCAACTCGATTCTTTTTTTTGAAGACGGGCAACGCCCTTCGGAACTGGTCGGGATCTACGATTCGCTCAGTCTCTACATTGGCGGAGCCAGAGGTCTTGATGCGACACAACTGGCGACGGGCAACTTCACCGCACCGAATCGTTGGGCAGATTCTGATTCCGGATCGGGTGTCTCCGGTCAAAATAATTCGATTGCGGGAAAACTTGTCAGCGTCATCAACGGCAACAAGACGCCGACCGGTGGTCCGACAGACTGCCCCTGGACAACAAACAACTGCGGCCCGAACAGCGAGCCCTTCAGTGCTCATATCGGCGGTATCCACACGCTGCTGGGGGACGGTGCCGTACGTTATGTGTCAGAAAACATCTCGACCAGCACCATCAGACAACTCTGCGGCCGGAATGACGGACAAGTCGTCGATAACTTCTGATTCGTAAAACCTTTTTGAAACAACGCTTGGGTTTCAGCAACGTATGATTTCCAAAAATCCGATCGAGTTTTTGCGACGATCTTCTAAGGTTTTATTTCGATTCTTGTTTTCTAATGACCTTCAGTTTGGAAACGAAGTCATCCGGCTTCATCCGGTCACCGTTGTTTTTGCCAACATAGCGAAACAATTCCTTTCCTGAACTGTCGACCAATACAAGTGCCGGGTAATGGACGCTCTGGCCATGAAACTTGTAGCCATCAGGGATGCCGAATTCTTTTGCGAGCCGCGCATCCGGGTCGCGATAAATCACAGGAAGGTCTTTCAGCCCCTCTTTATTGAGCTTCCCCGTCCAAACTTTGATCTCATCAGGATTGTCAGGCTTCACAAACAGATGCACGACATCAGGGGTTTTGGCAGCCATCCTGGCATAGTCATTCGTGTATTTGATGCAGTACGGACATTCGGTCTTCAGCAAAAAGTGAAGTGCGATCAGCTTGCCCTTCTGCTCCGACAGCCTGAAGGTTGTGTCATGAGTCGGCGATTCGAGCGTAAAATCAGTCGGATTTTCCGCCCGGGTGACGGTGGTGACCAGTGAGATCATCAAAAACAAACCGGCTTTTGTCATATTTGTTGTCATCTGTGTGATTTTGTTTCTAAAGAAAAGAATGATTGAATCCGATGACTCAGGCTCCAAACCGGGTATTGCCGACGATTGCCCCAAGCCTGCGACCGTCCTGCCGACAGAGATGCCGCCAAATGGGGAAGATCACTTTTCCGCCAGCAACTTATTAACCGCGTCTTCGACCGTTTTGTCGCCTGTCGCCCCCTTCCAGTTCAATTCGCCGGGCCACCAAAGCCGGATGTAGCCCTGCTTATCCACGACATAGACGCATGGCCACATCGTGTTCCCCCAGGCTTTCCAATTTTCCGATTTCAAGTCGATCATGATGGGAAATTTCAAGTCCTTTTCGCTGGCAGCGGCTTTCACCGCTTCAGCATCTCGCTCGCGATTCGTTTCCGGAGTCTGGATGCCGATCACGACAACACCTTTGTCGGTCAATTCCTTGTGCCATCGCCGGTAGATTCCAAAGTTGGCGTGACAGTTGTGACACTGAAACGCATAGAAGTGAACCAGGACAACTTTGCCTCGTAATTCCCGCATGGTGAGTGGTGATGAGTTCATCCAGTGTTCGACTTCAGCGAACTCGGGGGCCATTGCGTAAATGCGTTTCAACCTGGTGGGGTCGAACGGCTCGCCCAGCAATGACTGCAGCTTTTGTCTTTGCTCTGGTCGTATGATCTTCATCAGTCCTTCTCGTTCCCCCTTGATCGCTTTTTCCGCTTTCTCCTGCAGACTTTTGATCTGCGGGTCGCCGAACTGGGTGTTAGCCAGGGCCATTTTCGATTCGTCAGCGGCACGGGCGAGCACGGCCAGTTTCTGTTGCTGAGAAGACTGGATACCGACTTGCCTTGCCACATCGCTGCGCAACACGATTCGGTTACCTTGGGCATAGTATTCCAGTTGCTGCAGTCGTTGACGTTGCTCTTCTGTGGCAGATTTTCTGAACCATTCCCAGACTTGCGATTCCAGTTCACGAGTCACAGCACGTTCTTGCTCGGTCGGTAAAATACGGGCCGGAAACCATTTCGCATCCAGGTTGCGAAGCAGAGATTCCAGATCAGCAACCTGTTGGTCAGAAAGCTTCAGCTCGCTGTGTACCTCCGGTGCATGCACGAGACCAAGCAAATATTGAGGGACCAGTTTGTCGTAGGGACTGTTCGCTTCCTGAGCAACGAGATTCCACTGCGTCGCGGTGAAAAAGGCCACGACATATGCAAGACGCAAGAATGACCTTATCGACATGGATTCACTTTCTGTTAACGGGACGCGGAGAAATACGTTGCCGTGACGTGGCTGATTGCGGTGCAGCCTGTCGAATCGTGCTTGATCTGGTGACTAGTTAGGGTTCGTCACCATTGCCAGCCTGGCCACAAAGTCGTCAGGCTTCATTCGGTCGGTGTTGTCTTTGCCAACGTAGCGGAACAGTTCCTTACCGGAACGATCGAGCAACACGAGTGCCGGGTAATGGACGGTCTGACCGTGAAACTGGTAGCCGTCAGGAATGCCGAACTCTTTCGCCAACCGGGCGTCCGGGTCGCGATAAACAACAGGTGAATCCTTCAGGCCCTCCTGGCTGATTTTCGCGGCCCAGACTTTGATCTCATCCGTACTGTCAGGCTTAAGAAACAGGTGCACGACGTCAGGATTGGAGGTCGCAAGCTGAGAATAGTCGTGCGCCAGCTTGAGACAGTTTGGACATTCAGTCTTCAGCAAAAAATGTAGCGCGAGCACTTTGCCCTTCTGATCGGACAGTGCAAACGTTGTCCCGTGCGTCGGGGATTCGACAATAAAATTGCCTGTCCGCTGATTTGCAATCTTGTTCCCAGCAACGCGATCGGAGTCAGGCTGGTGCATCCGGATCTGAAGACCGAACAGGACCATCACTGACAGGCACAACAACGCGACTGCAGTTAATGTCAGATTTCGTCGTGGGGATGACGACACCCGCGACAAATCGACAGGACTCGCTGGCATACGAATGGCTGGCCCGACGTCAGCGATTGCTGATCCCGTGCCATCAAATTCAACTTTTTCCGTCGGGTCGCCGTTTCTCGTAACGACCTGAGTCAGGCATTTCATTCCCAGTTCCAGGTCCTGATGCAAAAACCAGAACCTCCGTGCATCGATGTCCGCACGCAGAACGGCTTGCAGTTCCCTAAGTTCGGGCTCTGTGAGCGTCCCTTGCCCGAATGCCGTAAAAAGTTCCAGAAGGCGGTTCTGCTGATCGAGTGTCATACGCCCGCCTCCTGTAAACGTCGTTGTACGCACTCGGTCAAACGTCGCCGCAGTACCGTCAATTTGTTGTAAAGCGTACGTGGAGCTCGCTGCAGCCTCGCAGCCAATTCAGTGATCCCGCCGTGTTCCGCATAAGCGGTGCTTAACAGTTCGCGCTCGGCGGGCCCGACTTCACTCAAACACAACTGCAAGGCTGCGATTCGTCTCCCCTGGAGATCGAGATCAACGAGCCGTTCCGAAGCCAGGGTCGCCAGCAAATCGTCATCGAATTTCAAATGCGATCGCGCCGCCCGCCGTTGAAAATTCTTCGCCTCGTAAAAACAAATGGTACTTGCCCAGGCCACGAATTTACTGCCCGATTCGTATGTCTCGAATTTCCTCCACATCAGCAGACTGGAACTCTGCAACACATCCTGTGCATCGTGCCAACGTCCCAGAACGGACATCAGATACCCGAGTAATTTGTCGTGCGCCGCCGTCAGCAACGTCACGAATTCCTCGTGCCGATCATTCGCGTTCGTTGTCAGTGGTGGCTCGGTCACGAAAAGGAAGTCTCAAAGACGAACGGAGATTGATCCAATTGCTGCATCCCAGTCAGCACACAAAATGCGATTCACTAGCATCATATGTCTCCACATCGGGAAAGTGACCGGCCATTTTTCCCCAAAATCTTCAGCAGACCCGGGAAGGTCGATCGGCATGCAAGAGGTTGGGGAAATACCGCTGTCTGAAATACGGGAAATCCAAGTGGCCAGGGGTGACCAATTCCACGTCGGTGAAACATCGCGATAACACGACGTCGGGCCAAGGTTTAGGATTAAAAACAACTCGCCTTCATTCGTCGCATTTTGATCGAAATGACGTCTTCCGAATCGTCGACGGGTTGTTTCAAAGACGGCTCGGAAACAATAAACAAGCAACAAATAACGGGGGGCCAAACAGCGAGCCCTTCATTGGTCATACGGATCGAGTGAAATCAACAGCGTGAAAGTCCAATTCTAGAAATCAGCAATACCCCCCCAGGCAAACGAGTTCATCTGAGGATCGGGGCGACATGGCGGCGGTTGTTCAAGTCGCGTCGTGTGCGGGTTTTGTCGTTGATCACGTCTGGTTCGACCTTGTCGTAGACTTTAAAGAACTCGTCGGGCATAATCAAAATCAGTACGTTTTTCGGACTCTCAATGACGCATGACGTTGCCCGCGTCAACTTCGTCGGTATCAATGAAATTCCGTGTTAAAGGGGCTCTGCTGCTTCAGGAGCGAAACATCGGCGATCCGCATCCTGGATTCGCCCCTGTCTCCGCTCACACTCAATTGACACCGAGTTTTTCTTTCATCATGGATAGAATCCCGGAAAGCGGCAAGCGATTTGCCACGACCCACTGGAGCATGGTTCAAGCCGCCTGCGCTCCTGCATCCGCAGAGGCTCAGGAAGCACTGGCGACACTCTGCGAAGCGTACTGGTACCCCCTTTATGCTTTCGTCCGGCGACGAGTCCAGCATGTCGAAGAGGCTCGCGACCTCACGCAGGCGTTCTTCGCTACCCTCCTCGAAAAAGGATATCTCGAGGCTGCTGATCAACAGAGGGGCCGGTTTCGCACCTTTCTGTTGGCCGCCTGTGGGCACTTTTTGAGCAAGGAAAAAGATCGAGCACGCTCACTCAAGCGTGGCGGCGGACGGCCAGCCATCTCGCTCGATTTCGGTGACGGTGAAATTCGCTATCTCCGCGAACCCGCGCATTCGATGACCGCCGAGCGGCTTTTCGAACGTCGCTGGACACTCACGTTGCTCGACCGCGTACTCGGCTCGCTGAGCGATGAATATGCCGGTGTCGGTAAAACGCCCCTCTTCGAACGCCTTAAGGTTGCACTCATCGGCGAAGCCAATGGGTTGAGCTACGCCCAGATGGCTGCCGATCTGGGAATGACCGAAGGGGCCGTTAAGGTCGCCGCCCATCGCCTTCGCAAACGCTTTCGAGATTTATTACGCGGCGAGATCGAAACCACCGTCGCCACCCCCGACGAGATTGACGACGAAATCAAGCTGCTCTTCGAGGCGATACGCAGTGATTAAAAAAAACGTGTAACCTTCCAATCGATTTCCGTCATAACAAGGTAGAACGGGGAAATCCGCCCGGCGAATATGAGCCGAAACAACGAAAATGGACAGACCGATGTCTCAAAACGACAATTGCCCAAGCTGCGGCGTACGGCGGCCGCCTGACGCCCCCGCCAGTCTCTGCCCAGCCTGCTTGCTTCGGCAGGGACTGGCTGGATCGGCCCGTCCCTCCGTCACAGTCTCAGGCGTCCCGGCCAGTTCGCAGGCGAGCACCGGCCGTTTCGTGCCCCCGTCGCCAGCCGAGCTGGCTCAAAGGTTCCCTCAACTCGAAATCCTTGAGCTGCTCGGGCAGGGGGGAATGGGGGCCGTTTACAAGGCCCGCCAGCCGCATCTCGATCGCCTGGTCGCGATCAAGATTCTGCCTCCCGAAGCGGGAGCGGACCCGGCATTCGCCGAACGCTTCGCCCGCGAGGCCCGCGCACTCGCCAGACTCAGTCATCCCGGCATCGTGACGATTCACGACTTCGGCCAGACCGGCGACCTCTATTACCTGATTATGGAATACGTCGATGGTCGTGACCTTCGTGCCCTGATACACGACCACAAACTTGAGCCGCGCGAGGCTCTTCAGATTATCCCTCAGGTCTGCGATGCCCTCCAGTACGCCCATGAACAGGCGATCGTTCATCGTGATATCAAACCGGAAAATGTCCTCATCGATCGAAAGGGACGAGTCAAGATCGCCGATTTCGGCCTCGCCAAGATGCTTCAAACAGGGACGCACGCCGGACGCCTCACCGGCACTCACCAGGTGATGGGGACCTGGCGCTACATGGCCCCCGAACAGCTTGATAAACCGCTCGAGGTTGACCACCGGGCCGATATCTACTCCCTCGGGGTTGTCTTCTACGAGCTACTGACGGGCGAGCTTCCCATTGGCCGGTTTGCAGTCCCCTCGCAGAAAGTCAAACTCGACAGCCGTCTCGACCATGTCGTCCTTAAAGCTCTCGAGAGCGAGCCCGACCGCCGCTACCAGCATGTCAGTGAGGTGCGTAGCGAAATCGAATCCATTGAAACGACACCCGGGCAGAAGTCGGAGCCCACCACGCAATCAGAAGCCGCCAATACCCCCCCCGCGGCAGCAAAAAATTTCGGCAGTTTCTTTGGCCTGGCCAACGCCGCGCTCGGCGGTAATCGCGAGGCACTTGCTCAGCTCAAGCACGTGCTCACGTGGATCATGGGAAGTATCAGCGGCGTCCTCTTCTTCGCCTGGATCTTCGGTTTGATCCCGGGCAATGTCGGCTTATTTCTCTGGGTGGCCACCGGCTGTCTGACATGGGGCGTGGACAACGAATTCCTGGGGACGGAACCGGAAGAGACGGACCCAAGATTGCAGGCGGCCATGTCCATCGGGGACGCCAAATCTCGTGAAGCTGCTCTCGGCCCGATCATCCTGGAGTCCGCAGAAAATGGTAATGGAGCGGTCACCGTCAAGGCCCTCGCCGCCCTCGAGCCCGGTCTCCACCGTGACCAGATCGCTGCGGAAGCCGCCATGAAGCTGGCCGAACACGGGGATTCCGCCAGCGCCCTCACGGTCGCCCAGATGATCGCCGATCAAGGCATCAAAGACAACGCGCTGGCCTGCATCGCCGCAAAGTGATGCGCGGCATTGCAGGGCAAGCCCAAAGGAAACTTAAGAGCCATTCGCGTGACACCGTTATCAGCTTCCGGATTTCCTCCGGGCTTGCCTGTTTGGTGCGGACACAAGGGTGGCGCGCGTTCGGGGCACTCGGTGTTGGGGAGCTTCGCGTCGTTGTAGGGAGCGCAGCGAGCGGAAACGACGTGAAATTAACAAACACCGCCGCGTCTTTTCCGTCTTGAGGGATGATTTTCGTTAGCCCCTTCAAGTGGTTAAGAAAAAAGGCAATATCTGGATTGACACACTTTTTGCGTTGCGTCTATTTTGTCGTTACTTGTCTGTGTGTAGTGTTTTTTATGGGGAGGGTGATTTCTTTTCGATTAACCCGCAGCCATCGGCGCAGGCGAATTGGCGTCCAGCCGATTTCTTCGAAGGTTGCGGTGGATTGGTTGCCGATAGGTCAAGGACAAAAGACCTCGGTAATCGTCCAGCGAACAATGGCACCACGGGGTTGGCAACGAAGTGCCGGCGGAAGAGTCTTTGCGGTCTGACATTGATGCCGAATCACCAGTAACCGTCTTCGATCGGTTGGAGGGAGACAGCGAAACCTCCGGAGGCGTCGTCGATCTCCTGATTGTCCCCCTGGAGCGACTCACGACGACTCAATTCGCTGGCATCTTGGGTCTCCGACAGCGAGTTCGCGGTGACTCATTACGATCGAAAAGTTTTTATAATCCATCTGAAGTCGCGCGCAGAATCTGATAAGGCTCTTCGCACGGACACTACGAACACCATGACCTGACTTAGACGTGTTGTTCCAGCAGCGAGTGGAGTTCAGGGCCCATGGGGGGGAGGTAATCTTCCCATGAATGAAATTGTCGTTTTGGTTCAAACTGAGGGTGACGCTGGACGACATAGTCGCGCAGTTTTTGTCCCATCGTCGACATGACTTGCAGATTTCGGGCGACCGTTTGAGTTGCACCCTCCGAAATCGGTTCGGGATTATTATACAGTTCGAACAGCGCGGCTTCGGCTCGCTCTTCCAGATCGGGATCATCGACGCGCATTAAAAGGTGCTCGTGTCCCCGTTCTCTCATCAGGTTGGCGATCCGCTCGTCAAATGTGATCCCGGCCGACGGGACACCGGTCGCCATCGAAGTCACGATCGCATGGTACCGGGAAGAAAGCATCAGGTCGGCCGCGCGGAAGATGCTGACCAACTGGTACATGTTGTGATGAGTCGAACTGAATGTCGGAACGCCCCCAAGTTTTTCAGAGAGTTTTTTGACCGCCGCATTGTCCAGTTCTTCGCTTGCTGCGACGGCGACAAACACGCCGGTCTTTTCACGAAAACGACGAACCGCACCCGCAACGGCTGACAGATATTTCTCGTATTTGCGGTTCACTTCTTCACTGTCCTGGAAGAAGAAAATCCGACCGTAATGACTTTTTCGGTAAAAGCCGAGCAGGCGCCAGGCCGTTTTGGACAACGAGGCTGTCACCGGCCACCAGAAGGGATTGATCGGACAGACGATCAATAATCGCTCGCCGTTCCAGCCCACTTTCCTCAATTCCTTTTCCGCATATTCCCGCCCCAGCGGGCTGAACGTCCATGCGGTATCAGTCCCAAACTCACTGGGGATATCCAGTTCAGCCAGCACTCGTCGTGATTCTTCGTTGCGGGTGATGACGAGTGACTCTTTGCAATAGTCGGTTGCCAGTCGTTTTGGCCAGGGATTCATCTTTCCCGCTTCTGCGCCGTAAGCGACCGAGAGTCGGCGATGAGCTGTCGCCAGTCCCATGGCTCCGACCATCATGATTGTCAGCAAATCAGTGAAAGCGCTTTTGAATGTCGAACCCTCGCAAGCAATGACGCCGTCATGACGCGGAACTTCCTGGCTGAGGAATCTGGGAAACAGGGGACTTGGCGTCACCTGCCGCGCGTCGCCGAAATAGCCCTTCGAATACGACTTGATGAAGCTGAAGACGGTCAGATCCAGACGATCGGCACCAAAGATGTGCCGGACCTGTCGCAGCATTTCTTCCACACGGACGTCAGATCCTGTGTTGCGCGTCCCATTGTACCCGGCAAAAAGGAGCTTCAGTTTGTCCCCGGGAACTTTCGGCCGGACGACCCCAGACTCGTTCTGCTGCCGAGCACGCTGAATCGTTTTATCCATCCACGAAGCGAGAAATTGATCCATGCTGGAACTCGTGTTTCGTTAAAAAAGAATTCCGCAGGGAGGCGCCCGCCAAAATTCGCCCAGATATCACCCCGTTTGTCGAGCATGCTACTTTGAGTTTGACGGGAGTCAAGCGATTTTTGATGAGTTTGGACTGGTTTAGCGGCTGGCCCCGACACAATGTAAGCTCTTTCGCAAATGAGATGATCATGATGCCCGTTTTGGCGTTTCTCAGGAAAGTGTGTTGTCGAAAATCAACAATTTTCGGTTGCCATTGGATGACGATATTCGGGCAGCCAGTGCACTTCGATTGCTTCAGTGAAAATGCGAAGCCATTGCGACGGAGACGACTCCGATTGCGGCTTCGCCTGGGATCAAAGTCGCCGTCTCGCTCCGACGATGCCAGTTTTTGTAAGTTGAAAATGGCGAGCCACTGCCTTTCGCATGGGCGTCAGCCCGTGCGACACAACTTCTTGTACGGATTAAAGCCCACACCACAAAAACAGACAGCCTCTCCGCCGAGACGATCACTGAATAACAGCCGATCTCGAATGACACTTCAAAGCTGAAATAAATCACGCAGAAATTGGCGATTCCGCTTTCTTCCCGGCGACGCGAAAAGGGGACTTGGGAACAAATTCTAGCACTGGAACGTTTGAGTCAGTTTTCAAAAACGATAAGGAGATCTGAGAGACCGGCATTTCGGCTGCCTGCTGTCACCGGCGCTATTCGATCATCGTGCATGAGATATTGAGTGAACCGTCGGCCCTGCAGGCCCTATACCTTAATCAACGGATGGTATCAGGGCCTCCGGGAAACCTGCGAGCCTGACGAATTGAACTGCTGACCCGTTGGGTCGCAAGGCCGCCAACATAAGGCTTCACCAACTGTTGACGACCCTCACTGTTCAATCCGTCGTGATGTTGTGCCAGGTTCCATGCCGCTGATTTCGTCATCGCACCAGGGGTCAGCCGCGTGCGGAAAGCTTGATCAGAAATTTCGGCCGGAGCATTTTTAAGACGCGCTGTCGACTCCGAGGTCATTGGGGTGCTCGGGCGGTTTTTGCCATTCCTGTGGTTTGATTTCCGTACCTTTGACGCTGTCCATGAGCATCCAGACGTTATCAACTGGTTGAAGCCTGTTCTTGTCTTCGATCATCCGCAACAGCTCTTCGGTTGCGGCAGGAGTGCAAAACGGAGACTTCAACATTTCAATCATCTCAGGAGTATCCAGCGCCTCGGGAAGTTTTTTGAGTGCGTTGATCAATCCGATAGAAACCTGTTCGTCGATGTGAGTCTTTGTCGCTGCCAGCATTCGTTTTTTTGCGCGACGGAGATTATTCGCGGGAATCCTCGTTGCCTGCCGCTCGATTCCCTGCAACAGGATCGACCGAGTCTCGTACTCGTGAACCCTTTGCAGGCCTTCAAGCAGGCTGGTCAATCCTTCGGACGCGTAATCGTCCTGGATTGCATTTGCCAGGTTGACGGCGGCATGACACAAGGCCGGACGAGTTTCCTTGTTGCCATCTCGGTCGGTGACTTCCAGAATGTATTTGCACGCGGCATCAACTTGCTCCGGTTTCATTCTTTTGGCCATAGCACTCCAAAGCTGAGCGATCTGACCCACCGCGTTGGGGTCATTCGTCGCCTGAATCCAATAGGGAATCAAATCAATGATTTGCTGAGCCGTCGCATGACCCCTTTTTTCCGACAGCAATGGACCGACTTTTTGCAATCCCTTTGCCAGTTGTTTTATTTCATCGGGACTGATCGCTCGTTGCATGGCACTGACGAGACAATCGGCGATGGGTGATATTTCGGTCGCCTCGAATTCCTGGTCCGCCTTAACGGCATCGCAAACCAGAGCAAGTCCATGCGAAAGCTCTCGCTTCATCCATGTTTCATTGACCGCGTGAAACTTTTTGAGAATCCTGCCGATCGCCTCTTGCCGCTTGTGCGGCGAAGCGACCCGGCAGGCAAGCTCGAACCTGCTTACCGCAACTTGCAAACTCTGTTCTGTTTCTTTTTCGAGAAGAAACGAGAGCATTCGTTCCAGCATTTCATCGGCGATCATTTCTGAAAGTTGCCCTGGTATCCTGGACAAACTTTCCACCACATTCGCCACGTCGATCGGCAACTTGGCGCTGCGCAGTTTTGTCATGAGAATCATGAAGGACTTGTCGATCGCCTTGCTGTTGATGACTTCTTTCATTCCCTGTAAGCCATTTGCCATCGCAATAAGTTTCCGAGCATCGACGGTGTTCTCCACATGACTCAGAATCATTGACGCTCCCGCTTCCGCCCCGTCGTCCGAAAGATTGGTGCCGAGCGATTTCATCGCATCACCAAGCATTTTCACCAGTTCAGTTTCCGAAACTTCGTCAAGCCAACCGAGCAGGATGGCAAATGCTCGTTCACTGTCTTGCCTCGAAAGCGTGTCAGGTAGCGATGCCAGTCCGAAGGACAGATTCAGCATCCCGGGGGGCGTGTCATATGTCTTCATTCGAGTCAACAGTTTTTCTTTGACGAGTCCCATTTCCTTTTCAGGGATCTTGTCAGGAATCTCTTTCAGACACTTTGCCAGTACCATTAAACTTGGCGGCAACTCTTCCTGTTGAATAACCTCCAGCAGACGAGAGAGAGCCTTTCGACAATCCTCTTCCGTCACGTTACCTTGTTGCTTGAGGCCCTCAAACAAACGCTTTAGCGACTGTGCATTTGTCGTCGCGTTCATTCCCTGCAGGATAAGATCAACCCCTTTGGAGGGGATTTGCTGCGCGACGACAGCCAGGCATTTCGCAAGGAAGTGCATTTCATCCGAGTCGCACTCAGGTTTCATGCGGGACAGGATTTGATTTGCAGCGATTTCACGTTGAACAGGATTCGCACGTTTAACGCCGCTTTCATAGACACCGAACAGGGTGTCTCGTATTTCGCGACTTGGATATTCAGCCATCGTGTCAACGATGAAGCCGACGCCGTTTTTCACATTGAAGTTCTCGGCGAGATGCTCGGGCAACGAAGTCATGCACTTGACGAGCCCGACAAAGACACGAGGGTCACCTGTCGTTTGATTCATCAGGGGCAGGAGTCGTGATCCGATCCGCCTTGTTTCTACTTGCGAGAGTGGTAAGTTCGTGATTTCGAGAATTGTATTGCAAAGTGCAGTGACGTTTTCGGCTTCGCTGCTGGTCTCGATGGCTTTGATAACCTGTTCAACTGCCAGGTGAAGACGATCTTGTGAAATCGATCCCATGACCGTGCTGAGGTCGTCTTTCAATGATTTGAGTAATTTGGGGTCGTGACAATCCGCCATGTTCAAGGAAAGAGACTCGACAGCAGCTTCAGTAAACACATCGTCTTTGAGATTCAATGCGACACCAACGCGAGCGGCGGCAAGTTTCCGGTTCTTCTTGTCGCCGGGATCTTCGCTCGAGGGATCGGAATTATTGAGTAACTCAAGAATTTTGAGTTTCAAAGCCGTTCGACGCTTGTTATCCAGACCAACGACAGCTCGTGCGACGAATGGTGCCCGATTGATTAAACGCTCGACATTGGTCGTTTCAAACGACTGTCGCGACAACTTTTCTCGTAATGCCTGCTGACTCTCTTTTAAGCTGGCGATCTGCCAGAAGGCGTCGATTTCGTTTTGTTCCAGATCGCCGGGATGTCCACTGATTCTCGCGAGAAGGTCATTTGCATACGTTTGTTCGACTTGTTGCCGGGCGAGTTTTGCCTGTTTCTGGGCTTTCCAGGCGAATGCAGAGGCGATCAGCGCGGCAACGGCCAACGTCATCGCAAAGATCGATTGCCATTTCGATCGACGGGCGGAAGCGGCCTGCTCACCGGCGCGCTGTTTCTCGATTCCCGCCAGTTTGGTCAGGGTTTCGATCTCACGTTTTTGACGATTGATTTCTTCCCGTTTTTCGCGATCTCGCTGATCGATACTCGCTGCGAGAAATTCTCGTTCTTCCCGCGTCAAATCGGATTCGGGAATTTTCGACCATTCTTCAGCCTCGGCCAGTCGGGCCCCCTGATACAGATAGCCGGAATCGCGACCGGCAGTGTTCCACTCCGCCGCCGCCTCCGTCAAGCGATGCTGCGTCCGCATGGATTCCCGTTCTGATTCAATCCAGCCTCTCAGCTTGGTCCAGGATCGAATCAGCGCTTCGTGCGCGACTTCAACGAACGAACCCTTCTCGGCCGTTATCAGCCTGACTTCCGTTAATCGATTGATGATAGGTGTGATTTCGTTCGAGTCACCAAGTTGATTGAGATGGACTCGCCGCTTGGTGTCTTCTGTCCCTTCTCCAGGCTGAGTCAGCCGCAGAAAAATTCGACGACACGTTTCTTGCTGGGCCGGACTCATCGCATCAAATGCCGCATTCGCCTGCTGTTCGAGGGCCCCCTCCAACCCGCCAATCGCATTGTAAGCGGCGATGGTTAACTGATGACCGTCCCGCCGTTGCCAAAGTTCCCGCAAGGCATGTTGCAAAAGTGGCAGCGCTCCGGGCTGTGATTCCATCTCGGTCAACAGCATTTCGGTCAATCCGGGTTGCAGTTCGAGGCCAACCAGTTGAGCAGGGCGCTCGATCACCTCACGCAATTCGGTGCGAGTGAGCGGGCCGACCAGTTCCTGATGCTCTGTGATGATCGCCGCCAGACGGGGATAGGAAGCGCACTTGCTGTAGAAGTCGGCTCGCATCGTCAGAATGACAATCGCTTTCCCGCCGGCGATCCCGGCTGCGTGGACCAGATTGTTGATAAACGCGTTTCTGGCCGCCTCGGCATCCTTCGACTTTTCACCATCCGAGAAAGTACCACTCGATCGAGGATTCGTTGAATTGTCCGCGTGTAAAGAGAAAACTTCTTCAAACTGATCGATCAGCAGAACAACTCGCTGTGATTCTGCGGCTCCTGCCAGCGCAACTCGGATCGCCAGATGAAGGCGCGTCTCGTCAGTGGCCATGTGCGCGATCAGATCACCAACATCCCCGATGGAAGATTTGATTTTTGGATGACCACAAAGTTCAACGGCCAGACTTTCCAATGGATTCTGGCCAGGTCGGCAGATAATGATTGGCCAATCCTCACTCCCTTCGAGTTTTCCCTGCTGCAGTGCATGTACGAGACCTGCGCGCGCTAATGACGATTTGCCGCTGCCAGAATCACCAACAATGGCCACAAAGCGGTTGACTAACGGGGCTCCCGTATTATCCCGATATTTTGAGGGGCGAAGTTCATTTAATATCCATTCGATTCGCGCTTCACGTCCGAAGTAGAACTTCGCGTGCTCAGATTGGAACGCGCTTAATCCCCTGTAGGGGCATTGGCCTTCAAAAACGGATTGCCCAGTCGGTAGCCCGGGAGAAAGACCCAGAATGCCGCTTTTCAAACGGTGATAGGCATCCGCGTCATCAAGCGAGTCCCGAAACTCGACCCACGTCAATTCCAGCAAAAACGCCGGCAATCGACCTCGCTCTTCGCGTGTCCCACCCGGAAGCAAAACGGGGATGACACGGAATTTCCCGTCACCATCTTTGACCCGCTTAGCAAGGGCGACTCGCATTTCTTCATTCTGCCAGGGACCGAAACCGCTGGGGCCAACAAAGACGGCGACCGATCCAGAATCTGCCAGGGCCTGTTCAATCGCCTGCTGCCAGGCCTGTCCGGGAATCAGGTGCCATTTATCAAGCCATCCTTCCAAACCGTCGGCCTTCAAACGCCGAGCCAATTCTTCAACCGCGGGCTTATCATCGCTGTTATGCGAAAGAAACACATGAAAAAGTGCGCCCGGCATCAATTCCCTTTTTGTAATGCGATGAACAAAAAACGTTCCTGGATATTTGATAAACAAGACGGCCTGGCTGTGCTATTGTGCGTTAATCGCGGGTGGTTCGCAATCCAGACCATCGAACAACCTGCACTGAAATAAAACACGCAAACAACCCCAGATATTGTTTTGAATCACCTTGTTGGTTAAGGGCCATCGCTTTTTAGACCCTTGAATTTCGACTGATTTTTAACGAATGAAGAGAACTGTTATTTCGCCGTGGACGACACTCACCTTCCAGTACAACAAACTCATTTATTAGCTAACCATGTCAGACCTGTTTCAACTCTGTTTCCATCGATTGAATGTTCTGTGCCGACATGAGCTGACGGCTTTAGCGCTCGTCATTGCCTGGCTCTTTACTGACCTGTTCGCTTTCGGGGCGGATGAGGCTTCTGCCTCGCCAGGCTCAAAACGATTTTTTTTCACATCGCAAGGGAAAACCGCATTAGCGACGATCGATGGCAGTGAACCGAAATACTTGAGCTTCGACAAACCGGGACAGGCGACGTGGCAGCCGGGCGCTTGTTTTCCCGACGGGCGTCGTGTGGTGGTCTTGAGCATGGAGCCACGCCGCGACGGGCCTGGTCGACCGTTCGAAGAATTCTATACCCAGACGCCGACGCATTTGTGGCAATACGATCTGGAATCGGAATCTCTCGAAGAAATCTGCACAAAAGACCGCATTGCTCCCTTCACGACGCCCGCACTTCTGATTTCTGAGGATCGCCTGCTGATTCAGGTCGTGAAAAACAAGGTCGGACAGATCTACAGCGTTCGCCTGGATGGAAGCGATGCTCGGGAATTTACAAAAGCAGGCGAGGGGCTGCCGTATGGACTCAGCCTCAGCCCAGATGGAAAACGGGTTGCCTTTCATCTGGCCAGCCCTCAGGGGTATCAGGTCTGGACCAGTGATGTCGACGGCTCGAACCGGATTCGTCTCGCGGCACAACCGGGTCACCTTTATTTTGGAACCCAGTGGTCACCCGACGGCCAATGGGTTTTGTATGTTGACTGCCTGCACCAGCAGGACCCCGGCCACGATTGGGCCGATGTCTGTATCGGACGTCCTGACGGATCGGAACATCGGGTCCTGACGTCAGGCCAGTCGATGTGGTTTGCGGCGACTTATGGTGATCAAAAGACTCGCGGAGGTGGTTCCAATGTCCCCTCGTGGACGCTGGATGGAAAAATCCTGTTTCCGCGCAGGACCAGAGATGCCAGGGTTCCCTGGGAATATCGAGTCAATCAGCCCGATCTCGATCACTTCAATCGAGATTTCAAGCCGGAACTGGCACGTGGCGGAACCCAGATCTGTCGGCTCGATCCCGCAACGGGGTCGGTGACTGTGCTGACACCCGAAAAAGAAAACGTCTGGGACTTCCGAGCGAGCGAGTCACCAGACGGCAAGCAGATCGTATTTTGTCGTGCGGCGACGGGCGAAGCCCCCGCGATCTGGGTGATGGAGAGCGATGGAACAAATCCTCGCATGATCACTCGGGGCATGAACGAGCTCGGTGCCGACCATCCTCGATGGATACCATCAATGATCAAGTGATCAAAAGCAGGCCTGGAACCCCGATTGAAAGCCAATATTTGGCGAGAGTTGCAGTGAAGCCGGTAACTCAATCAAACCCCACCGCCCCCGCGGCGGTGGTCACCGGGCCTTTGCACCAGCCCAACAAATACTCACCATGTCAACTAAATTCCTAGAGCAAAGGCCCGTTAATCACCACCGCAGGGGCGGTGGGGTGGCGAATTATTAATGGGGGCGGTCAATCATGACCGCCCCCAGATCGATACGATAAATCGTTGAAGGATCTGGCCCTGATAAAAACAGGGGTCATTAGCCGTACCGTGATGACAGACCGCAGAATCAAGCCCGAGCACGGCGACGAAGGCGATGTACCAGCCCGCAGACCACGACACCGATGGCAGCCGTCACCGCCGTCGACGGCTCAGGAACCGAAGACGTTGGCGTGTAGTCATATGTTACGCTGACGCTGTCACCCGCCGTGGTGCTGATTTGACTGATCAGATTTCCGGCTCCAGTTGTGCTGGAATGATCATTCGTGGACGTGGAGAACGAGTAAGTTCCTGTTCCCTGGAAAGCAGCGAACTCAGCTCCGGATGTTAAAACCGTCATGTCATTCGGGCTGATCGTTGCCGTCACGTTGCCGAAGGAATGTCCCGACGTGCCTCCGAAATCGATCATGCCATCGAATGCCGACGCATTAAATGTCTTGGAATTGGTGGGAGTTTCGTCGAAGAGCAACGTTCCGTCGCTGTAACTCAGCTTAAGCTCCGCTGACGATTTTGCCGTGATTGTGCTCGATGTCGCGTCCAGGCTTTCGACTTTAGCGTTGGATACAACGGAACCACCAAACGTGATCGTGACCGAATTCAGCGTACCAAGTGATGTGTCGAACTTGCTGACAGTTAAAACATTTGACCAGTTGGTTGTGGTCTGTGAAATACTGTCCGAATATGTCACCATCCCCGCCTCGGCGGCGGTTGCGGCGAACCCGAAAAGCCCGGCCAGTAAAACGCGTTGCAGACACATCATCGCAGCATGCTCCATAAAGCAACAGGAAAAGGGCGCACCCCTTACGGCAACACCGTGAAGGATTTTTCAAAACGGTGCTGTCAGGACGTACGACTTCATCGGAGTTTTTACCGACGGAGTTTCGTCACCCCGTAAACTCTCGTTTGAAAGAGACTGAATGACCGAAAAGGGGCATTCAGTGGTACAAGATTTCGTTCGAACTCATGTTGACACGAAGAACGATCCTTCAAAGTGTTGACCTTACGGGCGACCAATCACAGCCGCCTTGTGTGTAAGATCACTTCGGCCGAACGAACCATCGATGCAAGTTTGATGCTCGCCACCGCCAGCGGGTTACAACTTTTCTATCAAAAAAAGCGGTCTCGCCTCGGTTCGTTTTTTCAGACCGTCTCAAAGCCCTGACGCTGTTCGCGTTTCAGCCAGGTGTTCGCTTCGTTGTCACCAATGAACACTTCTTTCTCCGCATCCCATTTCAGCGGACGGCCGAGGCGCATCGAAATGTTGCCCAGGTGACAAGTTGACACGGTGCGGTGCGAACTGATGACATCCGACACCGGCGTGGTACGCGATTGGACGCAATCAAAGAAATTCCCCATGTGATTGATGATCGCGTCGAGTTTTCCCACTCGCGGCGGTCGGTCCAGATTGTCGTAGTGGTAAGCTTTCCAGTCTTGGCGATGGAGTGGCTGCGTCTTCAGTGCGTCAACCGGAACGCCTGTGATTTTGCCGCGATTGACGAACAATCGTCCCGCGTCGCCGGTAAAAAGAATTCCATTGTCACCCGTGTCGGTGACCGTCATGGTCACTCCGTTGGCAAACTTGTAAGTCACATTAAAGTCGACCGCGACGTTGAAACCGTTCGCCACGTCTGGCATTTTCGCAGTGCCATTGATCTCCACCGGTTCGGAATCAATGGCCCACTGCGCGATGTCAATGTGATGAGCACCCCAGTCAGTCATTTGGCCGCCTGAGTACTCGTACCACCAGCGAAACGTGTAATGAGTTCGCTCTTCGATGTACGGGACATCGGGTGTTTGACCCTGCCATAAATTCCAGTTGAGATGTGCGGGGGGATTGCGGGGCACGAAGGAGCCACTTGTCACGTTCTTCCCCAGCACGACATCGACCTTCTGCAGCTTGCCGATTCGGCCTGCACGGACCATTTCAACGGCGAGCCGAAAGCGATCGTCACTTCGCTGCCATGATCCGACTTGAACAATCCGGCCTGTTTCGCGTACGACCTTTGTCAGTTGCTTCCCTTCGTCAATCGTGAGTGTCAACGGCTTCTCGCAATAGACATCCTTGCCCGCGCGGCAGGCATCAATGACCATCTTCGTATGCCAATGGTCAGGACTGCCGATCGTGACGACATCGATATCCTTGCGGCTGATCAGATCTCGATAATCTTCGCAGGCAAACGGCGTGCTGCCGAAAGAGGCTTTGGCTTGATCACGCACATTCCGGTCAACGTCACACACGGCCGTGATATCGCCGTAAAGTTGTGCTTTGTGAGCGATGACGCTCCCTTGATAACGGAGTCCGATCGCACCGACCCGCAACCTGTTGAGTGATGAGCGTTCTGAGGTCGGTTGAGCAGATGCAGCATGGACGCCGAACGTCAGTCCAAGGCCCATTGCAGCGGAGGCAGCCAGAACATCGCGACGGCTCAGTCCGGCATCCGACGCAGATCGTGGTAGTGTCATGAATCGTTTCCTTGCAAGAGCGTGTTGCCCGATCGATCATAGTGCGGGCGGCGTCCGCAACTCAAATTGAGAGGAAGAGGGCAACCACGAAATACCCAGCGCAGGCATTGCCCGCAACCAAATCTGAGAAGAAATTGAACCAAGAAAAACACGAAATACACGAAAAAAAACAGTCGAGGCGACCGGCATAGCCGGTTGACGCGCGTCGGACGATGGGTTCAGAGTTGGATCATCGTTCGCGCGTTGTCGAGGCGAGCCGAGGTGCGTTAGCCCTCGGACTCTTCGTCCGTCACGTTCGACGACGGAATGAACCACGCAAACGCCGGGTCGGTTACGTCAAACCAAAGGCAGCCTGTATTCGCCGAAAAAAGAGTCCGGGGGCTGACGCTCGCCTGGACTTTTTTTCATGTTTTTCGTGGTTCAATTTCTTCTCGTAATTGGAATTCGAGCTTCGCCCGCAATGGGTCCTTCGCGGTGATTTTCTGCCAATTTCCGCCGCCCACCGTTCAACGTAACGCGGACTTCCGACGTACTTGGCGTTCACCGAATTAAACCGGTCGATTGGTTTCTCACAGAGTCACTGAGACACGGAGGAGTGACCAATCTCGTTCTCATCAATCTCCGCGTCTCCGTGGCTCTGTGAGAAATCAATTCTTCGATTGTACGTGAGAATTAACCCGGACGTCCCCGTCTGTAGGCATTTTAAGTTGTTTCATGGAATTTGTTCCTCGTTATCTGTGTGGTTCTATGTGCATCTGTGGCTGAACTCTTTTGATCTTCATTGATACGAATTCCCACATCAACGATCATCGGGCTACATCTGGCCGTCATTCGACTTCATTTCCAGTCGTTCCGAACTCGTGCAACACTTCATGAATGGAAAATATGCACTCATGCGAATCATGAAACGGCTTCTCATTGGGACCGTTGCCGTCCTGTTACTTTTCGTGCTGCTGGGACTAGTCTGGCCCGTTTTTAAAAAACGTGGGGCGATCGACCCGTTGCCGGAATCCGAAGTGGAGCGAACCGTCACCGAAAAAGGGAGCACCTACAAGCTCCACAACGGCCGTCTCTATCGGGTGAATCCGCAATCTAAAAAATGGGAGTTCGCGCAACAGGTCTACGATCCCGATTTCTACGCAAAGAATTACATCGAACGGGATGGTGCCATCTTCCGCACGGTGCCAGACGGCGAACCCGTACCGCTCAAGCGAAGTTTCTCGGACGATTTTGAAGGGACGACACACCTGCGGGATTTGATCGATCTGAAACGGGGTTGGACCGCGTGCGAACTGCAATCCCCCCGGGCACCAGCGGTCAAAGACTATGTGCAGCTTCGAAACCGGATCTTGAAACGTGACGCGGACTTTCTCGATAACCGCATCGAACCGAGTGCCGAAGTCGTCCATCGAGGAACGACAGCGCTGAAGTTCGTTTCCGTCCCCCCCAACCCGGGCATGGTCACCGCCAAGTCATCTCTTTCCACGGAATTAGTGCATTTCGCAAAGGGAGACGATGTCTGGATGTCGTTCTGGTGTTACGTCCCTGCGGACAGTGGCATGCCATTCACCGTTCTTGACCTCGAGACAACCTGGATCAACCAGCATCCGGGAATGCGGATCGTCATCGAGGACGGCAAACATGCCTGTTTTCAGCTCAAGGCTTTCGACCATCCGTATTACCGGCAACCAAAGGGTCAGGAAGTGGAGTTTCCCAAGGGACGATGGGTGCATCTCAAGGCCCATCTTCAACTGACGGAACAACCCGATGGCGTGATCGAACTCTGGCAGGACGGTCAGAAGGTCATCGACACGCACGGACAGACCCTCGTGTTGGCAAAGATGATTTACAACAGCTTCGAAGTCGGGATCAGCGCGTACAACGAGAAACAGAAAACCGCAACGCTTTACCTTGATGACGTCTCGATTTCCGATCAGCCAATCCATGACTGACAGGGCCAAACGTGTGATGCCGCTTGGCTCCGTCGATATGAGAAGACCATCTTGATTCAGAGGAATTTCGAATTCCGGTAGCGCCTCTCGGAGTTCGCTTAGGCGGTGAGCGATCGTGGGCGTTCTTAAGCCGCAGAGCGGCGACCGAGTAAAGCCTGGGGCGCTTCAGCCCCAGGAAGAAACACAACAAAAAACTGATAAAAAGCCCCAGCGGGGCGGCCGAGTCGAATCACCATCTCAATTTCCCCGCCTCCAATTTGAGAGTGGACAAGGATCAATGACAGCGATTGACACGAACATCCAATCTCGGTCGCCCCGAGGGGCAACGCCGTGAAGGAGTTTTCTTCGAGAAAACACCCGTTGGAAATAAGCATTGTGTCAGCAAAGGGTCGCCATCGTTAACGGATTCGGGCGGAGTTCCTCGTCCCATTGGGACGCCCGACAATAGCCCACCCTTTCAAGGGTGGGCGAGTGACCGGGTCGATAGGTCGAGTCCCGACAGGGACGACAGATCACCAACAGAAACGACAAATATTCGTCAAATGGCAATCCTTGAAAGAAGGTCTTTCGCCCCTTGCGGGGCTTTCCGTCCGATTCTACTTTCAATCCCACCGATAAATCGGTGGGTTATTATCGTATGTCCCAAAGGGACAAAGAGCATGCGTGCCAGAGAAGTCGCTGAAAGCAGCCGGTGGGCTTTTCACTTCTCAAAAAAATCCTTCACCGCGTTGCCCGAGGGGGCTTTTTGTTTGCTCTTATCTGACGAAACCTGGGGCAGAAGCTGCCCCAGGCTCTCTTCGGTCGCCGCTCTGCGGTTTTAAGACAGTTACCAGGTGACAACAACTTTAAACGACGCCTCATGCACCACTTTCTGCCGTTGTGTCAGTTTCAGCAACGTTTCGTTCCCAACGAAAGACCAACCCGTCCTCGGGGTCCATGACCTCGCCGACCAGGCGAAAGCCACACTTTGTGAGAATCCTCGCCGATGCGCCATGGTCCGACTTCGTGTGGGCGCGGACGAGTCGAACCTGGCCGCTGGCAAACGCGAACTCGGTCAGCCCCCTGGCCGCCTCGGTGGCAAACCCACGGCCGCAATGGTTCGGGTCAGTGTAATAAGATGCCTCCACGATCCCCTCGGTGTCCGGCGGTCCTTTAAACGCACAACTGCCGACGACCGATCCGCTCGTACGTTCGACCACGTTAAAGGTCAGCGACCACGGGTCCCCCTCTGCCGTTGAACGAACTCGAGCGATCCAGTCGGGGGAGACTTCAGCTCGAATTTCTGAGGGCAGGGAATCGATCCAGGTGAGGACCTGATCCGGCGTCTGTAGCACCAGGTCGAGGCTTGCCGTTGAAATTGTCACCATCAGTGCCTGCTCCTGCTGCCGAACGGGTGGATTATGAAATTGTTGGCCAATCAGGGTCGTTATTGGGGCAACGAAAATCGAAGATTGGTAGTTCGATGCAGGAACATTCAACGTTCTTCCGGCCGAAAGGCAGCACACCATTGCTGGCTTGCCAGGTCGATTGACGTGCACAAAAACGCCCACAATTTCGAAATCCGCCCCTTCCGAACGACTGTAATCCTCAGTCTGCGACAAGAGATTTTCGCTGTCGTCGTCACGCTTCCGCTGGTTTCCGCAGAATCTTTTCCATTGTTTTTCCCTTCGCCAATTCATCGATCAATTTATCAAGATAGCGAATTTCGCGCATCGTCGGTTCTTCGATCTCTTCGATCCGGACACCACAAATGACTCCTTTGACCAATGTTCGTGATGGGTTCAGCTTCGGAGCTTTCGCAAAAAATGTTTCGAAGTCGGTTTGATGATTCAGTTATCCTTCGAATTCTTTTTGCGTGTAGCCTGTGAGCCAGCAAATGATCTGATCGACCTCAGCTTTCGTACGTCCTTTTTTCTCGGCCTTCGCGAGATAGTGGGGATACACACTGGCGACACTCGTCGTATAGATTCGGTGCTTTGACATGATGACGTTTCCACATCCAAGGGACCACTTGGAAAGTTGTAATAAGGGAGTCAAAAAACGGGATTCAACAGGCCAGCGGCATGACCAGCATAAGCAGTCACGAAAGCCGCGACGACCATACAGGCAAGCATCACTCCGATGAGACAAAGAGTCAGTGCGAGTGTTTTGAACCCACCGAAACCACGTGTCCGCAAAAGGTAGATTGGAAGTCCAAGGGCGAGAAACAGGATCAAAAGAAGTGACGTCACGCGCCCCACACGGAAATTGCGTTCAGCAGCATCCGTGAAACACCACGAAACCCCCAGAATCAGCAGAGGCAGGCCAACGACAAAATCTGTTGGAGCATCTGTATCCGGAAATATGACTTCGAGGAACCCAAGAAAGGTCGAGTACGCGAGAAGCATTAGTATGATTCGCTGCTTCTTGACGGCATAGGGGGTGACGCTCTTGGCTTCCGCGACATCTCCAGCGATTTCGGGCTGACGATCATTCATTGTCGAACTCCGAAGTTGAAATAAGTGTGCGAATAGACTGTACAGCGCCCGAAATAAGCGGGCCAGCGAAACTGCTTTGCCTTCAAAACCAATTCAGCCGTAGGTTTTGCTGTATGAAACAGTTCGGCAACGGAGATTTGAAGAGCGTCACCACGAAGGACACAGCGCGGGCATCGCCCGCAACCCTATAACGAGAAGAAATTTAACCACGAAATACACCAAATACACGAAAAAACAATCGAGGCGAGCCGGGGTGCGTCAGCCTTTGGTTTAGGCAGATCTTTTTAGTTTTTTGAGAGCATTTGCTCCGTCCATCATATCTTGTAGATGTGCCCATCCCCTCCAGAGGACGATCCACCCCGGGTGATGATCACTTTTCCTGT
>CAIULL010000136.1 GCA_903899985.1 uncultured Schlesneria sp. | reverse complement strand
GGAAAGAGTAATGCCAAACAGTTCCTGGACGACCTGTGGGATCTTGCGATAACTGATGCCGATACTGATTCGCAGGAAAATCACCATACTACGTAGGCAGGGCCCCAGGCGACTGCCGAGCAGTTCTCCGTCTCCGGGTTGCTGCACCCACTCCCCGCAATCGTCACAACACGCGGCAGGATGACGATACAAGACCACGCAATATTGGCCGTCAATCACATCCTCTTGCAAATGTTCGATGGGATGGAAACGGTCCTGGGCTGTGACAAAGCCCCGACAGTATGGACAACATTTCGGAGGCGGGACATCGACGGCCCAGTCGAATTCCTTCGGCGTCTTGCGGAACCAGCCAGGATGGCCAACGGGCGCACCGCGCTTCTTCCCAGTTTTCGAACCGCCCGCAGTCGTTGCATCGGGCTTCTCATCTTTCTTTTGGGCGTTCGTGGCGAACTTGGTCTGCCGTTCGAGCTTTAATTCGAGTTTGACTTGCTCCAACTCGCTCTTCAATCGCTGGTTTTCCGCGAAGAGCTCGGTATTCCGTTTTCGCTCTGCGTCAATCGTTCCATGCAACTGCCGAAGATAGAGGTCGTTCTCATTCGCGACCCTGACCAGCGTACCAAGTGCCGCACCACCCAGATGGGGGCAATGACTGACATTCGGGCAACTCTGTTCGAGTCTTGGATAAAAAACAAACGACATCGGCATCCGTTCCGAGTAGGGACGGATGCCGATTTACCCAAAATCGAAATTGTCGACAATTCCAATTTCCTGGGAGTGGACTAAACTCTTACCATGATAACTCCTAGCTTATTGGACTTATCCCCTTTTCTTCGTCCTCGAATCCACATTCCGCAACCGGGGCCGCCCGAAAAAGATGATTGATCACGATAATTCCTAGTTTATTGGACTTATCCCCTTTTCTTCGTCTCGGAAATCTTGTTAATGGTACTGCGGGTGTTGTCGACGTTGTCCAAACTGGACAGGTAACGCTGAAAAATGTGACACAGATCGCCACAGGAGGCATCGCGGTTGTTCAAGTGGTTGGGGCGTCCCGCAGCATCGCGAAGGGCTGTCCCGGTCATGGTCCGAATTGTTTTGTTGCTGGAACCAAAGTCTTGATACAATCGGAGGGATCGGGGACTGTCGAATGTATTGGTTGGCGTGGTACAGCGCCTACCGATTCCGAATCTGGGCTAGCATCCGTAGTGATGATCGGAGCAGCGATCGCATTGGGAGTTGCAAAATCCAAGCTCAAAGAGGAAGACGAAGAACAATCGAAATCGCGTCTACCTCGAAAACGGCCTCAAGGAAGGCGAACCGACGATGGCGGGCGACCAAGGGATTTCTACGACACGGACGCAGATGACATGACGGCAACAGGATCGGGTATGACGCGGGTGACTCCGAATAACACACCGGGAATCGCCAGCGGGGAACAGCGCGGCCAATCCGGTCGATCATGGGTGTCTCGTACGCTGACCACAGCAGCGCTGTTTTTCATCATCGTCGGTGGTTGGGTCGGGACCCACGCATCTCGGTCAAACCAGTCTTCGAATGCAATCGCTTCGGTGTCTGAGGTTAATCGTCAAAGCACACTCGCCGCGTCGATGAACATCGAGGATGTCCGTCCCGGCCAGCGAGTCGTCGGTCGCAACCCGATCCGCAAGCAAACTCAAGCCCCATCCCAGATAGACGCTGCATCGTGGCGTTTGTTCCGATTGGAAATGGTCCAGGATGGCACGTTTTACGAATTGGCGTTTCTCAGGCCAGAAAGCTGGACCAGTGGCACGAGCTATCAAGTCACTGGAACGATCCCGCTCGTCCTGGAAGAACTCGGGCTGAACGGCGAGGCAACGGTCGTCGACATCGAACCGTGTCCGCCGTTGGAACCGGACGACGGAACCGGACGAATGCTGGTCACAGGAACAATGAAGCACCTGGCCAGCAACGTGCTTGATTTAGAAATCGACGGCGAGTCCCGGCCGCTGGGAGTCACTAGTACGCACCCAATGTGGTCGGAAGATCGCAAGGATTTCGTTCCTGCAGGAAAGCTCCAAGTCGGCGAGCATCTTCGCAGGAACGACGGCAGTCTGGCGCAGGTGCAACGCATCACGCCACAACAAGGCCCATCTGTCAATGTCTATAATCTGGAAGTTGACGGAGAACACGTATTCCATGTGGGCGACGGAACTCTTCTCGTCCACAACGATTGCTCAATTGACACACAAATCGGGATGTCAAAGCCGTCCCAGAAGCCGCATACGGGTGTATTGGAAAGCAGTGCTGCTCCAAACAATGCCTTCAACGCTGCACAAGCAGGCGGCAAGCACGCAGGCTTCCTCAAAAACTACGCAGGCAAATCCGCAAGCGAGCTAAAGAGCGGGATCGCTTCTCTGCAAAAACAAATTGCGGAGCACGCTGACAAGATCGCCAATCCCGAAAAATACATCCCAAATTTCAAACAGCTTGACCCGAGGCAGCAAGCAGCGTTGCTCGGGAACAAGTGGCCTTCCGACATTGCACGTTTGCAAGAGCAGGCCGACATACTTCAAGGGCTGCTCAAACTTTTGGGAGGCAGCTAACGTGAATGACAACCGTTTCGCAAACTATTTGCTTGATCTTGGGTCTTTAGTTAAAGAAAAGGCGACGGAGGCCCAGAATCGCAAGAAACAGAATTGTGAACCTTACGACATTGGATATCTAATGGCATGGCATGAGATCGTGTCACTAATGCAATGCCAAGCTGCACTCTTCGGCATCGAATTGTCGCAGATTGGTTTGGAGGGAGTTGATCCTGAACGAGATCTTCTTTGACAAATCACCTGACGTTCGCCCATGCGTGAGCGTCAGCGACCCATTTGCATAAGAAAAGAAACAGTGGCATAGCCATCAGGTCGAAGAAAAGGGGATAAGTCCACATATTCCTTGACAAGGGGCTGTTTTTAAGAATATTCTCGCTGGTATGCCGCGCACAGCACGCCAATCGCCGGGAGGAATGATTTTTCACGTACTCAATCGTGGAAATGCCCGGGATCAGATTTTCGATGATGACGCTGACTATGCTGCGTTCGAAAAAGTCTTGGCAGAAACCCAGGCCGACGTCTTTGTGCGCATTCTCAGCTATTGCCTGATGCCGAATCACTGGCATCTCGTCCTGTGGCCGCTG
>CAIULL010000135.1 GCA_903899985.1 uncultured Schlesneria sp. | reverse complement strand
CCTAATGCGTTGAAGTACGCAGAGTCCCAAGCCGCCGTGATCCTGCCGAAAATGCGGGAAGGAATTGAACTGATCAGGTCACTGGATTCGAAACGCCGTCCATTCTGGATGAATGAAGCCGTCGACAGTGATCTTCGCTATGTCCGAGGTTATACGAACGTCGTGGATGCCGTTGGCTGTGACTATTACCCGGTACGAAAAGGTGAAATCGATCTAAGCACGATCGGTAAGTCGGTTGATCGCTGGAAAGCGGTGGGAACAGGCAAGCCGGTGTGGATGGTTCTGCAGGCGTTTTCTTGGCATCCGATGGTTCCCGAGCGGGGGCGCCGATATCCGCATTTTCATGAATCCCGCTTCATGACTTACACGTCAATTGCCCATGGAGCCCAAGCGGTTATGTACTGGGGATCATTCAATATTGATGATCCAGCGTTTCGCAAATCGATGTACGCGTTGACGTCCGAGCTGGCGGCGTTACAGCCGTTCCTGATCGAACAACCACTTCCGGGAATTCACGCCAACGTCATCTTGGATCTGAACGAACCACCGGGTGTCGGGGTTCGCACGGTCGCCCGACGAGCTGGTGAAGAGGTCGTCGTGATTCTTGTGAACGAAGACGGCCATCGGCATCTCGCTGTGGATGTCGATGGGCTATCGACATTGAATGATCGCAAATTGTTCGAATTATACGGGCCGGATGAAGTCACGGTCGAACAGGGGCGGATCGCAGTGCGGATGAAACCATTTGAGGTTAAAGCCTACTGCACCAGCCGTCAATTTGAATCGACGCGCCGCGCTGGTCGTGACTATGTTTCACCATCAGAATCGAAATAAATCTCTCTTGAGCATTCGAACTATGGATACGCTGCCTGTGGCATTGGACCGTGAACGGCAACGAGACCCGGATTAGCATTGATGTTAAATTAACGACCATTCGGAGTTTTGATCAGTTCAAGACTCAGTCCGAATATACGTGTCGGAACGGTTTGCAAATGACTTTCAAAGCGACAGACTCACCTTTGCCGAGACACGAC
The DNA here is from genome assembly GCA_903899985.1 of uncultured Schlesneria sp. Classification (GTDB taxonomy): domain Bacteria; phylum Planctomycetota; class Planctomycetia; order Planctomycetales; family Planctomycetaceae; genus Schlesneria. Next base: position 1,433 of record CAIULL010000135.1, on the reverse strand, counting down.
AACGTTTTTCCGTTTCGATTTCGGCTCGTTGCCGCGTCGTTGGCAGTCTTGACGGTCATATCGTTTCAAACATATGCCTCAGTTTCATCGGCAGTCGAACCGAATTCAACACCGACCAGAACTCGATCATTGGAGCTACCTGTTTTTTTACCTGACGGATCTGAATTCCGGACGTGGGAGCCGGATGAATTCCGATTCAGCCGAACGCTGTACGTCAGTCAGCGTCATCAGAACGCATCGGACGCGAATCCTGGTACCGAAGCGAAGCCCCTGAAGACAATAGGCCGCGCCGCTGAATTATTGCAGCCTGGCGAACGAGTAATTGTTGGGGCCGGTGTCTATCGCGAGTGGGTCTGCCCGCCACGCGGCGGCACCGATGCCGATCACATGATCAGTTACGAGGCTGCGCCCGGGGCGGAAGTTATTATCAAGGGTTCAGAGATTCTGAAAGCAAAAGTGGAACAATCCGTCCCATGGATTCCCGATCCGGTGCCAGGGACAGAAGCTCAGATTGCCGCGACAAAGATACGGATGATCCGGCTGCCCAGAACGTTGTTTCCGGGTTACAACCCATTCGCCGTCTGCAACTATCCTCAAGTGGATGAATTAACTTATTGGAACCTGTCCGAACTGTTCAAAAAGCCGATGGCGAAAATCTTTCTACAGTACCGTGGAATGATGTTTCAGGTTGGGAAACGATTGTAACAGGTCTCGCGATATTCCGAACTGGTTGGAACCGAAGGTGCGTTCTGGGTCGAGACAAACGGGCTTGTTGTTCATTTGACTGCTTTTGGCAACGAAGATCCGAACCAGTCAGAATGGGAGATCACCACGCGAGAACAATTGTTCTCGCCCGAGGAATACAATCTCGGGTACATCAGGCTGAAAGGATTCCACTTCGAGCTTGCCGGGAACGGATTTCCATTCCCGCAACGCGGTGCGGTTTCCACGATGCATGGCCATCACTGGATCATCCAAAACATCACCATCCGTCAGGTAAATGCGGTTGGCCTGGATGTCGGCCTTCAGGGTGGTATTTACACGCGTGCCCAGCCGATCGAATTGATGGGCCATCATCTTGTTCGCGGAAACCGATTCATCGAATGCGGAGTCTGCGGCATCTGTGGAACTCAGTTGACCAACACGCTGATCGACGGCAACGAGTTTCAGGGCAATGCCTGGCACGACGTGGAAGAGTTCGCAGAATGTGCTGCCATCAAAACGCATCAGAACTCCAACGTTCTTTTGATGCGTAATCGCGTAACTGATACGCCGCACGGAACCGGTATTTACCTGGATAACGTCAACGTGAACTGCCGAGTCACTCGCAACGTTGTCGTCAATACTGGTTCGTTCAACGGTCCTGGCCCAGGAACAGGCGGTATCTACATCGAGGCATCGGACAGTCCCAACTGGGTGGACCACAACATCGT
>CAIULL010000134.1 GCA_903899985.1 uncultured Schlesneria sp. | reverse complement strand
CTACATCCTGGTATGCGTAGGAGGCTACTTAGGAGCCGCGTTCCCGTCACTGATTATCCCAAAAGCTAAGCCCCACGCCGGATGGGACTCGCCCATTGTCATCGTGATTGCCGGAGTCACGTGCCTGATTGGGGCGGTCGTCGGACTGATGTTCGCCATCTCGGTCATCAAGGCCTGTTCGTTCCTCGAAGCCACAAGACCAGCCCGGACAACCGTTCCGAGGAAGCAGAAGCGACGTCATTGACGCATTTTAGTAGGTCGCGATCGGGTTCAGCGGTGATCCTGTTCCGCCAGGAACGGCCCACGGGGAAGCAGTCAGCAGAAAGTCCCATTGCTGAAGTTTCTCTGCGGTCTGGCTGAGTGCCGTCAGATCACAGTTATCAAAGATATGAACTCCCATGGCGTGTAGCGTCAGCAGGTGTACTGGAAAGTCGATCCCTTCGATGCCCGAGGGAACGACATCGCTGGCTCCGTCGCTGCCCAGCATCGCGATATCGCGATCTTTCAGCCACTTGGCACAAGATGCATGCAGTCCGGCAGCCCCCTCCTTCTCGACGCTCCATGGTCCAAGCGCATCACGCCGCGCCCAGCGTCCAGTCGAGATGAAGACCACATCGCCGCTGGAAACTTTTAACTTGGCGTGCTTCTCCCAGGCATCCAGGTCTTCTGGATAGATCGCCGTTCCGGGTTCCAGAAAACGCACGCCGCGCAAAGCCGCAATGTCCATCAGAATTCCACGCGTGAAGATCCCGTGTTTGACATTGCGGATGGCTAACACTTCCGCTCCTTGTGGCCCAATCTTTTCACGGGAAAAGCCGTTGTAAAGCTTTCCTTTGTAGAACAGATGGCACAGCGAATCCATGTGGGTATGCGCAAAGCCGTGGTAATCCACGCTGAAGTTGTCGGTCGCCCACGGACCTTGCGTTCCTCGACCGATCAACAGCATGTCGTGCTTGAACGGCGATCCATTGTCGACGGCCTGGATCTTTTCCACATCGCGAGCGAGTGAAACGGAGATCCCCTTCTTGACGAGTTGCGCCGCCTGAACTCGCTTTTCGGGCGTGATCAGATTCAGTGCCCCCAACTGGTCGTCCTTCCCCCAGCGACCCCAGTTGGAAAGTTCATCGATTTGTCGTTCGATATCGGCCTTTGTCAATTTGGGCCGTTCCTGGGCACTCACTTCCACCAGGAAAACGAGAGCCAACATCACCAGCATCAACGACAAAATCCTGATCATAATCGATTCCTGTTTGCGGGATGGTACGGGGTGACAAGCCAGACGACCAGGACAAGATAACCAACCATTTGGCATTGTTCCAACAAATCGCATTGTTTCTCCGCCGCGTGGCACTGTGCAGCCCCGCCAGATCGCGAGCAAGTCTGAATGTGGGACGTCGCACGTTCGCGGAACCGCCCCAAAAAAACGACACCGATGATCTTCACGATCATCGGTGTCGAAACGGACTCGGTTAGTTTGAGTGTGACCTCAACAAATCAGACAACCGTCAATTTGGCGATCTTGGTCGTTGCGTTACCCACAGAGTTCGCAAACACGGCTCGGTACTGGTAACCATTCATACTGGTTTTTGCAGTGAGTTTCAGCGTCGTTGACGTGGCACCGGCGATATTCGTGAAGGTCTTACCGCCATCGGTACTCACTTGCCACTGTACGGTTGGCGTCGGTGTGCCACTGGCCGCGGCGGTGAGTGTGAACGTCTGACCGTTTTTGATCGACGCACTGGTTGGGCTGACGGTCACCACTGGCGCGACATTGACGGTCAATGTGGCAGAAGCGGTGGTCGAGGTGTTCTTGCCATTCGAGAAGACCGCTCGATACATGTATCCG
>CAIULL010000133.1 GCA_903899985.1 uncultured Schlesneria sp. | reverse complement strand
GGGATGAGTCGGTGCGAGGAAGGTTTCTTTGCGATGCAGGACGGGCGGATGTTCACTGGCTCGGTAATCGTAAAAGTCGATCTGCCCGACTGAGACCACCGCGAACGGCCCCTTTGCGTCAATGCCCCTTTTTGTCATCCGCCCCCCGGGCGAATTGCACGCAATCGCCAGCGGAGTACAAACAGGCATTCCCTGCTTTGCGGAAGGCGATCTTGCCCCCCTTGCGAAGATCAGCCAGATCGCAGATCGACACACACATCGATGACGCACATGGGCGTTTTCGATGTTCTGACATGGAATTCTAAGCAAAACGATTGATATGATGATGATCGGTTCAGCGGCCTATTGCGTCGTCCCCGTAATCTTTGAGATTCGACAATATGATCCAGCGCACAGAAACGGAAATCACCCCGGTCGGTATCGACGACCAACGTTTTGCCGGTGATTGGAACTTTGCCTATGAACAACTTGCAGCAGGGCGATTTCAAGGAATGAAAGGTAAGTTTGTCGGTGTGTTTGAGAAACATGTTGTTGCGGTAGGAGATTCCGAATCAAACGTCAGAGATGTATTTGAAGCCTCATCACCAGGTGCGCGAGATCAATTGGTTGTCCTTTGGATTGACAGCCATGACGTACGATGACCGGATTCGACTGAATATTCTTTCCAGCGACGAATCTCTTGCGGTGAGTGATGAAGGCGAGCACCGGATCAAGTCGGACCGATTAACTTCGTTATTTCGCCTGCCATCTCGCGTAACGTGGTATGACGGTCTGATCGATACAGGGGCGATGATGACCGTCTTGCCACAATCAATCTGGTCACAGCACGAATCTGCAATCAGGTGGATGAAAGCCCCGGATGGCCAGCAATTCCCCGATTGGCTTTGCAAGGTGTCTGGACTCACAGGCGGCGCGTTTCACTGTCGCATTGGTGTCATCGAATTCCATTTTTGTGACGTCTATCTTCGCCATCTTCCTCCCTCGAAGATTTTCGTTAAATGTGCGGAAGATCAGGGTCAATTGAAACGAACACTTATCGGACTTGGAGGGCGTACATTCGAAGCGCGGCGGCTTGAGGTCGATTACTCGGCGAATGATGCCTGGCTGCATCAAGTCCAAATTGGTTCATAGCCCTTTTCGATACCGAAGAGACTGCGTTATTCAATTAGCCATTTCATCATCCGATCGACGGGCGAATTTCTCACAATCGCCGGCGGAGTACAAATAGGCGTTCCCCGCTTTGCGGAAGGCAATCTTGCCCCCCTGCCGAAGATGACTCAGGTCACACGTCGACACACGCAAGACCTTGCGAGCCTCATCACTCCGCAGCCACTCCGTCGTCGCCGGAATCCGATTTGGATTTCTGTGAATCATTCACACTATTTTCCTTTGTTTTGCGCAGGTCTGATCATACGAAGATAAATCTTTTCTCACACGAAGGCACGAAGCCACGAAGGGAAGAATTTGATCTTTTGTCTTCTTCGTGTCCTCGTGTCTTCGTGTGAGACATCTTTTCCTACGATCCAAACGAAGTGCTCGGGATGAGTCGGTGGGAGGAAGGTTTCTTAGCGATGCAGGACGGGCGGATGTTCACTGGCTCGGTAATCGTAAAAGTCGATCTGCCCGACTGAGACCACCGCGAACGGCCCCTTTGCGTCAATGCCCCTTTTTGTCATCCGGTCGACGAACGAATTGCTCGCAATCGCGGGCGGAGTACAAACAGGCATTCCCTGCTTTGCGGAAAGCAATCTTGCCTCCCTGCCGAAGATGACTCAGGTCACATGTCGACACACGCAAGACCTTGCGTGCCTCATCACTCCGCAGCCACGCCGTGTCGCCGGAATCCGATTCGGATTCGGATTTCTGTGAATCATTCACACTATTTTCCTTTGGGGAATTCAATCGCGGTACCAAATGCGTCTGCCGGAGATTTCTGCTCATTTGTTTGAGCTATGACAATCCCGATTGAGATTTCGAATTCGCGAGCGCGTTGGGATCAAGCACGATCAGATCCTCATATCGGGCGAAGTCCGTGATGTTAAACGTGAGAAAGTGCTTGATTTTGTGGGCTCGCATGGCAGCGACGTATCTTGCGTCGTGAGCAACTTTTCCTTGGCATTGAAAAGTAGCGACAAGTTCCAGCCATTCCAAAAAAAGGGACGGACTATCATTGATCACTGGAAATGTCTCGATCAATTGCGCGACCGTTTTTTCACAGTCGATGGTCGATAGCCCAAGGCCATTTTTGTCGATGGGTCTCGTCGCGACCACCCAGAATTCGAAAATTGACTGCGGGATCGTTTGCGGCGTTAGACCAAGATTCGCAAGCGAATTTACTCCAGATACCGCTGTCAAATGTTGGACTGCGGTTGGGTCGGCGATCCTCAAAAGCACATTCGCATCAAGGATGCAGATCATTGACCGCAATCCTCATACATCGATTCACGACTCACATCCACCTTGAAACCTGGGGGATAGTGATATCCTTCAGCACGACTTCGGATCTGATCGAGTAATTGATCGAACTGCGCTCTCCATGCAACAGTCGACGGTTCACAGATTGGCTTCGCTTCCAATCCGTCGGCTTCAGGATCGCGAGCAACGTTCTCAAGAGCCGGCACGACCAGCGATTCGACAGACGTTCCAAGCACTTCGGCCCGTCGGCGGATTCGTTCGAAGATGTCACTGGGAATGTCAATTGTCGGCATCGGAATTTCCTTGAAAGTGTCAGCCGCAATAATACCAGGCGCGATCAGCGAAGGAAAAGGGCGTTCTTTGCGGTCGTTTTTGCACAACATCGAGATTACATGAAAAGAGAGGTGGCGACCTTCGGTCGCGGAGATGCGTGGTCAGGAGACCAGTGCATAACGGAGCCGAGACCTGATGAAACGAAGATAAATCTGACCTCACACGAGGGCGCAAAGGCACGAAGGGAAGAATTTGATCGTTTGTCTTCTTCGTGACTTCGCGTCTTCGTGTGAGACATCTTTTCTTACGACCAGAAATGCGGTGGACGGACTCGTCAATTTGCTCATTCCATGCAACGAAACTGAATTGACCCAACCGGGGAAAAGCGAGGACCGTAACGAGGTGAATCTTTGGAATAAACCTCGAACATGGAACGAACTCATTGCTCATATCCGAACGAGGCTGATCGGACAGGCCACTGTGAATGGACCTTTGCGCCCTGGCGACTTTGCGTTAATGCGCCTTTTCATTCTTCGTACCCCGGGCGAATTTCTCGCAATCGCGGGCGGCGTACAAATAGGCATTCCCCGCTTTGCGGAAGGCAATCTTGCCCTCCTGCCGAAGATGACTCAGGTCACACGTCGACACACGCAAGACCTTGCGAGCCTCATCACTCCGCAGCCACTCCGTGTCGTTGGAATCTAATTTGGATACCTGCGAATCATTCATGATATTTTCCTTCTGGCAATTCAATCGAGGTACCACATGCGTCTGCCAGAAACTCCGCTTCCCGATCCGGCGGTAGTCAATGTCATCGAGCCTAAGCCAACGGAGTGAACGCTCCTTGGAGGCTTCCACGTCAAAGCCTGTATACGTATCGGCGACAAACAGCCACTTATGATGATAAATCCACGGATCGACGGACACGCGACGAAATGCGACCGAACCATTCGCTTTCACAGTGTAGACATCACCCACGGTCGGCTCGTCCGATTCGTCGAAATCGTCCGAGTGAATGAACGACACGGTTTCGTCAGCAACCACATATTTGACGACGGTATATTGGAAAGTCGACGGAATTGCGGTTTTGGCATGACGAACGGCCTCGGGGAGCAACGATTCGTATTCCCGGTGAACGTACACCGCCCCGCCAATCTCTTTTCCGACAGAGAATCGAGTGCTTCGTTTCGGCAACGGTTGTTGGCGCCTGTCCGATTTCGTTAATGCCATAAAATATCAGACCATCACGAATCGTTTGGATGACTGCATACATCTCGATTAGATTATGCTTCCGGTGGAATATCAATCCGAGGGAGTTCGGTCACGATGAGCGAGAAGCCAGACAAGCCGACTGTCGCCCGTCACAAGACGGCGATCAAACGGCAGAGTTTCTCCCGGCCTGTCCAATGTCTATTGCGCGACGGCCTGCTGGATACCACTCGCACTTTCTTTGACTATGGGTGCGGCCATGGCCAGGACGTGGACATGTTGTCGCAAATGGAAATCGACTGCTCGGGCTGGGACCCGGTCCATCGTCCAAAAGCGGAACGCAAACAGGCTGATGTCGTGAATCTTGGTTACGTCATCAACGTGATCGAAGACCCGCAAGAGCGTCAGCAGGTGATTCGTAAGGCATGGGACCTTTGCACGACAGTATTGGCGGTCGCTGCACAAGTCGATTTCGCGGCACCTGAGAAGATTCACGCGTTACATGCCGACGGCATTTTGACTTCACGCGGAACATTTCAGAAGTATTACAATCAATACGAGTTACGAGACTATCTTCAAGCCGTTCTCGAAGCCGACGCGATTTCCGCCGCGCCCGGTGTGTTCTACATCTTCAAGGATGAAGAGGCCAAACAGCGGCTTGTTGCTAACAGGTACCACCGTCGATTGACGGTTCCGCGCAGGCGAACTTCGGAACTATTGTTCGAACAAAACAAGGACCTTCTTGAGCCGTTCATGTTGGCACTGACCCAGTTCGGTCGGATTCCAGGCCCGGAAGAACTCGCTGAATCAGCAGAGATCGAAGAACGATTCGGCTCGCTTTCGAGAGCGTTTCGTCTGGTACAGAAAGTCACAGACGAAGAACCGTGGAAGGAAATCGCACAACGGCGATCTGAAGACCTTCTCGTTTATCTGGCATTGGCAAGATTCAGAAAGCGCCCGCCACTTGCGAAACTGCCATTGACCGTCCGACGCGACATTAAGTCCTTCTTGGGAAGTTATTCATCAGCATGCGAGAAAGCCGACGAGTTACTTTTTCTGGCAGGAAACGCGAAGGCAATTGACGCGGCGTGCCAGCGCGCGAAAGTCGGGCAACTCGCCGACAACGCGTTGACGATCCACGAAAGCGCTTTGGATTCGCTGGAACCGATCCTCCGAATTTACGAAGGATGTGCACGGGCGTTGGTCGGCAATATTGACGGAGCTAATCTGATTAAGCTCCATCGATTCTCAGGTAAAGTGTCTTACATCGCCTATCCCGACTTCGAAAAAGACCCATTTCCTGCAATTCAACTCCGCGTCAAAGTCTCGCTACGCTCTTTGGAAATCGATGTCTTTGATTATTCAGAATGGTCCGATCCGCCGCTTTTGTTTCGTAAGGATGAATTTCTTCCACCCGAACATCCGAAACGACTACTTTTTTCAAAACTCTCAAAACAATTGGCGAAAGCGGGCGTTCTTCCGTCGTCAGAGTCGCGTTTTACTGGATCACAATGGAAGGAATTTCTTTCGGCTTCGGGTTATTCCATACGTGGTCACGCACTTTCGTCTTCTCCTGACACTTCCCGAGCGAAGCGCCCCCAATCGTAGCGAACGTCTTCTAGAAGGCGCCTTCTTGTGTCGCCCGAACTATTTTCGAGTCGCGCCCACGCATGAAACAGCTTTTGCAATCCAGTTTGGCTATTTGCATTATTTCTGAGGAGGATCCGTAAAGAATCCGCCAATGGATGGTTGCAGTTTATAACCATTCGAAGTGCACCTTCCGATTCACGAATCTCAAACAGTGCTGGTCCCTGCAATGGTAGAAACTCGACATGAAATTGGCGCTCTGTGAATGCCGCTGCTACCGCTATTTCCGAAGCAACGTTTGACGTTGCTTTTTGTTTTTTACTGTCGATGTGGCTGCATTTAGGGTCGACGCGCAACATTACTTTCGCGTCTTGTATTAGTTGCTTGATAATCCACGTTCCCGAAATACCGTCCGACGAATCAAATTCGGGATTTTGCCATGAAAATATGTACTCTTCATAACGATCAACGACCTTCACTTCCTTCAAAAGGATTGCTGACGCTCGCACGATGGAAAAGCCAGACCATTCGGTATTGTGACACTGACCTCCGAACAAATCTGTATCGCGTTGGTGTTGTTGAAGAAAGTGATCGAGTTCGCTTAAAGACGGTGCCTGAAATTGGTCGTACAAACGCCGTCCGGTGCGATGAAAGAGCTGCGCGCAGTGGCAAACCCACGGCGCAGCTTTCTTTAACGGCCCTTTTGAGACGACGCATTTACCTTCGGAAATTCGTTGGATCGTCCTGAGAAAGTCTGAGGCTAATGCGAGTTTAAAGACGCCAGATGGCTTCGCCGATTTTGGAAGTACCGTTTTTAAACGACTAATCACTACGTCAGGATTCGCCGACAACAGCGGAGAAAGCTGATCAATTAATGCTTGGTAATGTAAAGTTGGATCGTTGGATGCTTCGTGCTGCATAGAAACATGAACTCACTGACGCTCACTTCGTGCTGCTCCGCACTTAATGAGCGTGTTATCAGCTTTCTGCTTCCTGCAAAAAGTCGCGCGCTATACGACCCCAGTCGATTCGGATCTCCTCGAGCATCTGTCGTCGTCGTGGATTCGCTTCATCTTCTAATCTCGCCCACGCTTCCAGTAATAACTTGAGCGAGCTAAGTGCCGGTGTGTCATTTACACCATCGCCGTCCTTTAGGAGTTCAAACAAGCCGTCTTTCGCGGGATGAAGTCGATTTACAATGACAAAGATTTTCCCCGCACGTGATCGAATGTCGAAAAATGCAGGACCAGGAACGTCACCTTCTTTAAAAACGAATTTGGTCTCGCTTTTTGCCCATTCGACGGCAATCTCACGAGCCTCTTCTTCCGCAACCCCTTCATCCATAAATTCTTCAGTTAAGACCCGCTGTTTTTCTTCCAATGGAAGTTTTTCGTCCTTGTCACTTTCCCCCACCGCACCAAGGTCTTCCTTTCGTCGTTGCGTCGCTTTTGTGGCGATATCTTCGGCCGAACCGGGCGGCGGCGTCGATTCTTCTTTAGAACGCTTCCCTTCGCCTAAACGATTGATTTGATCTCTGATGGTGCGCAATTGATTGTTGATCTCTTTTGAGATCTCATACATCGCTAATCTCGGATCTTCAGCCGCCTCTAGCTCCTCGCGATAGGCACCGGGAGACATCCCTTCCGCCCTAGCGTCTTCGTCGAGATCCATTCGCCTGAATGCCGTCGCAGCTTGTTTGTTGTTTGTGACGCCGAAAACATCGTCAAGCGCCGGCTCGAAACTAACTTCAACTCCCCACCATCTCTCACGTGGGTCGTAAGTATTGTCGAAGGATTTATTCATCTCGAGTTCGCGGCCAGCGCGTACAACGGAAACCCCTTGATTTCGCAACGCGTTTTTTCCGATTGCGCTTCCCCCACCTTCATGGCGCGCCTTCTTCTTAACATTTGACAACGTAAGTTTAACTAGGTGTTCCTCTCCCTCAACCTTAACACGAATATGGTATTCGCCGAATTTGTCGAAGGCAGGCTCTTTGTTGTAGGGCTTAGGATCAAGTGTTCCCGTCATTAGGTAAAGCGGATCATTAGGGAGCGCATCTGAGTCTGTCTCCTCAATCAGTGCGCCGTTTGTGTCTTCGAACGCTGCAAGACGAATTTTGGCATTTTTGTCTCGCAGAAAGTATCGATAAATTCGTCCGATAAGGAACTCTGTATTTCTCAGAAAAGCACCACTTGTCTTCCAGCGAATGCGATCGAGCCGAGACCACACGACAAGCGTTCCATGAGCAGATATGCGGTCTCGGATCAACTTTTGCCAAAACGCTGGTACAGCGCTTGGTTGTGGTTCTGGAACTTCGCGAAGGTTGCCGTTGCTAATCTCATCTACGTCCAAATAGCTGTGGAAACATTCGCCATTTTGCCAAGACCATACGTCAACGCGGCAACATTGCGAAATGGAGGCGTTGGGTAGCCCCATCCCAAACTTACCAATTCCATTCTGGTTCGCCGTAGTTTTGTGGCTTCCGTTCCCGAACTGTAAGGCAATTCGTAAGACATCCGCCGGCATCCCACATGCATTATCGTACACTGCCACTTGATCCATACGTTGGCGACGACGTCCCGCTATCATTTCGACTTTGTCGATGCAGATGACTTCCACATTTGTGGATTCATTCACATCAAGCCCGGCTTGAATACTGTTGTCAATCAATTCTGCCAGCGCGTAGGCGGAATCGCGATAGCCAGAACTACGCATCGACGAAATCGCTAGATTAGGAGGGAGTATCTCGTGCTGCATTTGATGACCAATCATTCCCAAATATCATCCCAATATGAAAACGCTTCTGCCATGCTGCGAAAACCCGGGATGTCGTCAACAACTGTAACGACCCGACAGGTAGGATTGCCACCCGCACGGACGCCTCGCGCAGCTCTACCAACCATTTGGCTGTAAAGAACTACGGAGTTGGTAGGCCGCGTGATTACGGCAACGCTGGTCCGAGGAGCGTCAAAGCCAGTCGTCAGCACTCCGTAGTTGGTGAGGATTTGAATCTCGTCTGTATCCCGGTAATCTCGTATGATTTGTCGGCGTCGGTCCGGTCGAGTTTCAGATGTCACGACAGCGGCTTTCAGCCCTTGTGCAATCAGCAGATTTGCTAACAGCTTTGCATGGTCTACCGAACAGGCAAAAACAAGGATTTTGGCACCTGTCTGCGCCTCACACATGATTCGGTTGAGGATTAAAAAGTTTCGTTGAACGTCCGCACCCAGTCGCCGAATTACTTCGTAAGGTAAATCAAATCCTTCTCGAATAGCTACCGCTTCTGCAACGGAAATTTTAAATGCCGGCGTCGGTGCGTACGGAACTCGCTGAAAATCGATTTTGGCCAGAAAACCTTCAGCCTGAAGATAATCAACCGGGTTTTGATATCCTTGGACCTTGAGCGTCACTTTCTTTCGATTAAAGAATTCCGCAAGCGCCATGTCCTGTGCCGCATCAAAAGTGCTGCGGCCGGGGGTAGCTGAAAGTCCAAGAATTGCCGTTCGCGGGTCTCCAGCAAGCATTCTCAATAAGTGTTGGTATGACGGCGCAATGGCCATGTGAGCTTCGTCCATGACAACAAGTCCAACGCGATTCGCAAACTCCAGAAAACTCCCTTGCTCGCTTTTGCTTCGGCTGTAAAGAAGTTGCAAACTGCAGACCACAAAACCTTCCGTAATGTCCGATAAATCCAAATTGCCACTGTAGATGCCGTAGAATCGCACTGTTGGAATCGGACGGTTCCCAAGAAAAGACCAGGCTTCCGTGAATTCCTCGGCTGCCTGCTCACATAGTTCTTCACTGTGAGCTAGCCACAAAACAACGGTGCCATACTCACCAAGCCGCCGAATCCGATCCGCAACAATATTCATCGCGGTTCGTGTTTTTCCTGCTCCAGTAGGCATATGCAGCAAAACCCTCGGACGAGCTCGGTCTATCAACACGTTGCCGACGGATTCCGCTGCCAATATTTGGTGTTTGAAGAGAGGGTACCGAGCGGTAGAAATCGTCGTTGCATTTGCTCGTCGATCGGCTTGCTCATTGGTCGGTGCTTCTCCGAAAAAAGCAAATAACACATCAGCTTCTCGCGAGCCTCTACGAAACTGGCGTGCTCGAAGGGCCAACCACGGCGATTCTTGCTCGGAAAGGCCTAGTAGCCGAACGAGTCTTTGGGCGTCGTCTACAGGCAAAGCATCCAGCAACAAGTTTCGATGGTGTCGATCAAGCAATATCCCTTCGATACCCAACTGGCCAATCACGAGTGTAGCGAGGCGGACAGATGTGCAAGCTGATTCATCAATCAAATCCAACAGCTTCGACACTTCTGGACCGAGTATCTCGGCCAATTCAGTGGCACCAAGCCTCTTCATGGTATCGAGTAATTGATTCAATTCAACTCTCGCTATTCTGTATTTTTGTAACAGTGTAATCTTCAGTCGGACGCTGCCGCCACATTGTTCTTGTTGTTTCTAGAAATATTTTTTTTCGCACGCATTATATATCAAAGCGATACTCCACCACCATCTCACGATAAATAAGTTACCCAAAAACGACTAACAACCGTGTCTAACCTAGCTTCCCTGTCCTGATGGCCCTAGAAATCAACCCATCCATCACAAGTTTTACCTGAAGCAATGGTATCGTTATTCGTAACACACGTTCGGGAAAACATTCTGTTGAAGCTAAAAGCCGGCCAACACATTTTTCGCCGTCCTCCAATGAGATGACCGACGGAAACGTCTTGTTGTCGACGCCGCATTTAACACGCTTAATGTTGCTTCGGCGACAGGACAACCAAAGGTATTGTGCGAATAACGCTCTTGGGACATCCGAGGAACACCCGTTTATAATCGCAACGCTCATTTCTTGCCAAGCCGCTTCAAGGAGTGGCAACGAAAGGAATTCTGCGTGCGGCGTCAACCGCAAGTCGCCGAGTCCCAGCGTCGCGTTGCTCTTAAATGCCTCGAATACTTCAAGAATTACAGGCTCCCCGGAATCGTGGGACGTTGCAATTTGAAGGGCGCTGAAATAACCGTTATGCGTCGCAAACTCATGCTCTGAATCAAAAACGCCATATCCTGAGTCCCAAAAAAGTTCGTACATCGCCCTTGTGCAATCAGCGACTTCTACCAAACATGGTGCAACCGACGGCGTCCCATCTCGTCCAATTACCGTGACACTGTTAATGCCTTCAGCACGGCTCAAAAAGCCGCTCCCGTCGATTAACCATGTGCCCGGAAATAAATAAAACTGTGAAATGCCAGACTTGCTCATCGCTTGACGCTCCACTCATCGTGATGACTAAGCAAATGAAGGTGAACCAAGTGTTCAATCAATGCTTTTGCCCAATAGAAAGCGCCCTTCCGGCTTCCGTAAAGTACTTCAGCTATCGCCTTAAATGTGAGGATCTCTCCGCTATGCGAAAGCTCCCAGATCTGTTCCAAGTTCGTGCGCGTTTCTTCAGCGCACTCACCTGCGAAGAAACAATTATACGTATCCACCCCAAACGACTGGCAGACAATCTTATGGGTTAGCCCTCTGGCAGCAGAAGCGTTACCTAAAAACAACAAATACTCGCGTTCGAAACTCGCTAACGTCGGATCTTTCCTGCAACAGGCTGCGAGGTAACTCGAATTACAAAGCACTTCTTTCTGTAGAGTTTTGTGAACAATTGAGCAATGGCGTGCGACGGTACTTGAAAACGTCTCTGCCGAGTCCGCATATACCCACGCTGATCCAGCGCGAAAAACCGTCAACCCATCGTCGCGTTTTGGGCGTGTTCGTGCGGTATAAAATACTCCTTTCACAGCGCCTTCCTTAACTTGAAGCTGTAGGGCGCACCATATTTATCAATACTAAGTGTGACCTCTGCCATCTCCCCATTACTAACTGATTTTAATAGAGCACGAATCGCCGACATTTCCCAAATCGCACCCTCGGTCTCGACTGCTCGAAGAACGCAAGTTGCCGCTGTAGCTTCATAAATAAGGCAGTGTCCGGTTTTCATTTCGAGGGCCGGCCGAATTCTAAACAGAAGTGGATAAACTTCATCCCACTGTGGCGACGGATTTACCGTGCGTGCCTGAAAATGGCATCCAAAGTAATTGGTATGGAGCGCCTGTCCTTGAGCCGATTCAATTGCGTGACGCTGCATTGCGAGCGCGGGTTCAGTTAGCGTGTAACCGGTGAGGTCATGTGGTTTCCTTTTATTTAGTAGTCCCGCGTCCACGAGCAGCTCAAGGCGAGGTATGAGAAACCATGACCAAGGCTGACCAAGGTTTAATCCTTCTTTGTTGTTCCGTTCGGTAATCTTTCGTAGGTCGAGAAGCCTTTGTCGAGTCATTGCATATTGTGGTGTTGGTGATCGTATCTCGCGAGAATTCAATAAAACCTCGATGGTGTGGAGCAAAACAACTACGCGATTCGACACAGTAATCTCATCTATTCCGTCCGCTTGCAATACCCGCAGAAACGCCCAAATCCAATCACAGTCTGCCTTGAGTAACCATAGCCCAAGGTACAGAGACTGCGTCATGTCCATGGGAAAAGGTGAAAATGATCGATAATCGGCCTTCAACAACGAAAGGCGGCCGCGAGACATGAGGATGTTTGTTTTTGGCTGTAGTAGCCCTAAAATCTCAGCCAACGTTACTGGATCCTCGAAGTAATTCTCTGTCAACGATCCGACGGACGATTTGAGCGAGTCGCATGAGAGCCAAACGTCCTGTTGTTCAACTTCAGGCGATTTGCCTAGTTTTAGCGCAGTTCGCCATCGAGTGTATCGTGGAGATCCAGGTTTTCCTTGGAGATACTTCGAAAACGTTTCCACATGTTCTGCTTGCAACTTCCTGGGTGCTGTTAATATTTTAGCCAAAGATTGGCCCAATGCCGCTATTGTGGTAGGCCTTTCTGGGCTTGCGAGCGTTGCAGCAAGCCTCGCAAGCCCAAAACGCATCATGTAGAGTCTGAAACCTAGTTCTACGATCATGATCCTAGCCTTCAATGCCGCCATGAGCTGTCACGCGAGGCCGAACCTCGATCGGAAAAGCGCGACTTGCGTCGCCGTGGCTCATCCAGGCTTGACCCTGCACCAACTCTCTCAGGACATCAGTCTCGCTAAGAACCTGCTGAGAGCTCGAAATCTTGTCCGGGGCGCGGCCTTTTGAGCTACACATTGCGGCTTCAACGTCAGACGGAACCGTGAGCCGGTGCGCAATGAGCACATCAACCTGCGAAAGCACTTCGTTATGAATAGCCGCGGGTTGTTGAGATGTGAGAGCAAGAGAAAGGCCGTGATTTCGCCCCTCTTTTACGTACTGAATAATTATTCCTGTCGATGGATTAGCCTTTGACGGTGGCGCGTAACCCTGTGCCTCGTCTATACAAATCAACGTTCGTGGTGGGGAGCGGTCTACGATAGCTTGCGCCTGAGCACGATTAATTGCGGTTAGATTCCCCTGGAGCTTCAATGCCTTGGACGCCTCGGCGGCGGTGGCGCGTGCATTGAAGACTTGTCGCATAACCAACCCCGCGACAACGCTTCTGAGTTCCGGCGAAAGCTGTCCCAAAAGGAGGATTCGAACTCGACCTGCTTGAAGCAGGCTCGCAAGTGGTGTTCCTCGCCCACTGAAGAGGGTCATGCGAAAGAGCGACTGAAGACGAGCAAGTAACGAACGCCGCGTGCCTGTTTGGAATGTCTGTTCTAGCGTCGGGTCGTGCGTCAAGCAGTCGATCAATTCCGCTAGACCGGCGTTTTTGTTTGCGGGAACCAGTTTCCCATTTTTTGAGTATCCGACATCTTTGACGAGGTCCTCAGCAGTCAGGAGCGCTTGACCCATAGGATCCCTATAAAGATCTAATTCGAAGATATGGGCGTAGTCCTCGGGCCGAATTAAAGAGGTATCTACTTCGAGCGGCGTGTATTCCTGAGGATAGAAGTCCAATCGGTGCCCAGCCGGATAGCTTACATCGAATGAAACGCTTACCTCACTTAAGCCATATTGTTGTAGATTCAGTATCATGGCCTCACGAATCGTCTCGTCAGGAATTGCTGATACTGGAACCGTGCTGTGCTGGTAAATGTTTAATGTGTCGAAAACCAAGACGCTACGATCACCTATATTCCTCCCAATCTCAGAAGTATCAGAACCACAACCAAGGGCTTCAAGGATAACACCCAACGTGAATGACTTTCCAGAACCTCTTTGCCCAAAAATGGCCAATACGCACTCACGGTCAAACGAAAGTCTAACGGGCACAACTGGACCTTGCTCGCACACTCGCCCGAGAAGAGCATGTGTCGTACCAGAGAGATTAGCGCTAGTAGCGCCTAATGAGATCGCACCGCTCGACGTCACCAAAGGGGGTAAAACTCGATATCGATAGCCCCGTCCCATCATGCAGTCTCCACGAAGATTTGATTCGCCGGTTCAAGGTCCTGAGTATCAATAGTTCGCGATCCTCGCTGTTGCGCTCTCGCAGCACACTCGTTGACCGCCTTGATAATGTTTCGCGGTGTGCTTGCGGTCGGAGCGCGAACTGGCAGATCTACAAACGACGCTTTCGCCGCATCTGTAAATGGATACCAACTTAACCCACTAGCGATCGTACCATCCGATTCTGCCTGAGCCTTTTTTGCGGGGTCTACGAGCCGATTGAGAAGATCTCGAAGAAAGTGTTCGACATCGGTCTCTTCTTGGAGATAGTTAAGCCATTTTACGTTTCCGCGACCGATGCGGCTCAGAATATCGCTTCTCATTATGAAATTCGGTGCCTCTTCTTCGCTTCGGCACATCAGCGAGACGATGAAGCCTATTGAATCGTTGTCGTCACTGGCTAATTTGCGGAAACCATCATGAATGCTTTCTTGTGCATCGGGATCTGTGACATTCGAACACCCCTCAAGCTCATCCAGCATAAAGAGAAAGTTTACTTGCCGCTTTTGGAACAAACGTCCCATAGAGACCAATGCCTGCGTCATTTCGTGCACTGTGTCTAGATTCTTCGGAAGCTGAAGTGTGCTCAATTCGGATGACGGAAGCCCTATGCCGCATAGCCATTTCCAAAGGGCAATCGCATTGCCGCCAAGCGCAAGATTATGGAGAACACGTGCGACATTATCGTCACCAAAGTGTTGTTTAAGCAACACTTCTACATTCGACGTCGCGTTGCTTTGGATAAAACCCTTCACCTCGTTCCGTACGGCATCAAGCCCAATCGCATTCATCATTTGCGAGTAGAGGTACGCAAAGTCGGTTTTTTTACGAAACTCACATTCGACGAGTTCGCATTTCACTGTATATGGCAATGGAACAGTTTGCGGTTCCTCTTGGAGGCGGTATTTTAGGTTAAAAAGTGTGTGGGTTTTGCCCGCACCATACTGACCTAGCATGTAGAGTTTTGGAGGAATTCCCATTGCGAAAGACTGTCTCGCTCCCGTCACGAGTTCGTCATTCAGCCTCATTTGGCCAAAGTAAAAACTGCGATCTTCCTCGGAGGCTCGAACGTTGATCACAAAATTACGCCGGCCGTCACGAAGACAGAATGCTTGAGCTATTGGGGAAGACATTTTATTTCTCCTTGTCGTTTGAAGAGTCTAGTATCTTTTGAAGTGCGAACGGTGAGGGCAACATCAATGAGATCGTCAACTAGTGCCTCGGCACTTCCCCGACCTTCAATTGCGACACCGATTTCGTGGCTTGCCCGAGTCCAACGATACAGATTTGGCGAACCAATAACAGCGAATGATCTGTCGACCGTTTCGCAGATGTAGAACTTTGCGTGTAAGGAATCCAAAAAATAAATTTGGCTGCTATGCATCTGGGCGACATCGTTGAGGAACTGCTTATGCTCCAATTGTGTTTGATCCGGCTCGCGAGTAACCAAAATCAGGCGAGTTCTCTGAATCGCGAGTCTGTCAAGTAGCTTTGCGGTTGTCCCAGTCGCAAACGGGAGGTGTGACAAGAATGGAGACACCAGCGTAACGTGGCGCACGCCCTTCGCACCGAAGACGCGATTTAGAAACGGTTCAAGCACAACCCCGCAGCCAAACCGGAGTGATAGGTTTTCCATCACATTCCCCCCCCGTCGTCCGCGTTAGCAAGTGTCGCGATGGTAGCACGAATATGCGACGTAGTAACGTTCGTACTACCTTCGTTGATCGCCATACTAAGAGCATTATCCAACACCTGTACAAGGTGACGCGGCAACAGCCCGCATTGTGGCATTGATTCGAGCGACTCCACTGCGCAACAAACGGCCGCATCTTCGAATGGCGCAAACGGGTTTCCATTGAATAAAGCTGGACGGTGCGATGCAAGTAGATCCGATACGAAGAGGAAAGCATCTTCTTTGGAGAAATCGGACAATGAAATGAGGGGCCGACCCTTCATTCGATCAAGGAGCTCTGGCGCTAGCGATCGATGTGCAGCTGCCGCTTGAACTGCGGAGCAAGAGAAGATGACGGACAAACCACGAGGCGTGCTATTGAAGGCGTCCAAGATTGCAGAATTTAGCGTATCTTTGGTGTCGCCCTTATGTGCCTGAACTCGCTGAAATTCATCTAGGAGCATTAGAACTCGATTCCCGGACCCAGCAATCAATCGTAGGAGTTGCACGATCACTCGTTGCATCTGATCTGCCGTGTCGAGTTTATAGGGTACTGGTAGTATCCGCCTCGCGACCCTAAGATCTATCCTGCCGCCAGACAGCCACTCCATTGCGAGCGTCTTCTGCTCGTGCGTTCCCATTGCAAGCCCTTGAAGAATTGGAGCTATGTCAAAATTCGACAACTGTCCAATGGCTTTAGGAATCACATCGTTTGTGAGGAACGACCATGGAAACGAGTTAAAAAGTGTGCGGTATATCTCACCGAAGCCTTGTACTTTGTGCGGGATTACTGCATACCACGGAACGATTCCAGGTTCTCTACGTGCCTCTTGTTCCAAAAAGTAAAGAAGGTGCGTCTTTCCACTTCCGAAAGCGGCCCAAACTAGATCGAGCGATGATTGAGGTCTAAACCTGAACGTCGACAGAAGACTGCGCACGGACGCCAAAAGATGCGGGCGTCCGGCCCAAATGATAGGTTGGGACCGATCGGGCACGATTCCGAATGGCCAAACGCGAAAATACTCGTCAACTGAGAGCATGTCTTTATCGCTGTCCAAGAATTCCAAGCTTTTGTGTCGTCCGCGTCGGCTTTACTGTGTGAATGCGTCATAAATGGCAGATTGCACACCCCTGCTGATCGTTAATCACGGGAAGCGGTTGCACCGGAAGTGCAGCAACTTCATCTAAAGTGCGCCCCTCATTCCAAAGGAACCCTTTTGACTCGTTCTCGTATTTTTTGGCGGATTCAAAAAGGTCAGGATGGTTCTCTTTGAGTCTTTGCCACTCGCCAATCTGTTGGTAAAAACAGAAATAGCAACCCGAGCGTGAACGCCAACGATAATAGTCGGGAAGGCCGAGTCCCGAATCTTCCAGGATTTGTTTGATATCAGCGATGCCAAGTCCATCGTCCCGGAATGGGTAGACGGGGATGATATTTGGTTTGTCTGAAAACTTTGGTGGCTTCTTGGATTGGTATCCGTCTCGATCTTCGTCAGCTCTGATGCCGATGTAGCTGTAGGCTTCCGTGTCACCGACATATTTTTCGAACGGCTCAATTTTCAGGGCGCGCGTGCACCAACGACTACGGGGGCTGGGAAGAAAGTCGCCGTAAAGCTCGCGAAGGTAGATGTCGAAGGGTGTCCTTCCAGGCTTTGGTTTGACGCCGAGGATTGAAAACGCATTGACACGGTTCACTTTGACGCCAAGAAGTGCTTCGAGTCGCTCGATGTATTCGTCAGTCTCTGGCAACTCGACCATCGTGTCACAAAAAACGTATTCCGCCTTGGCGTGAATTTCCGGGTACTTTTGCCAAATATAAACGGCGAGTGCGGCGGAATCTTTTCCACCAGAGATACTGATGATATGGCGACGAGTTTCCGTTGCCAGGTTTGCGACTACTTCGCTAATTTGTGCCACAATGACTCCTTGTTGTGCCCGATCGCCACCGTGTCGACAATTTCCTGAGCCTCGCGTTTGCCTACCACACTAACGAGACGATCGTACAGTTCAAGCATTCTGCCATAAATCAACGCAGAAATCCCGACCGAGTTCGATTTTGTTTCACTCGACAGGCTCGCATCCTCGATTCTTCGCACAACATTGTGGAATTCGCGGTCAAATGCCGTTCCCGTACTGTCGTCCCATCGGCCAACGGTCTTTCCGACGAGCAAGCTTCCGAGCGAATCAAGCAGCGCAGCGTCCGTTTCGTACGGAATC
This sequence comes from uncultured Schlesneria sp., assembly GCA_903899985.1. GTDB lineage: Bacteria > Planctomycetota > Planctomycetia > Planctomycetales > Planctomycetaceae > Schlesneria. The sequence goes on along the minus strand of CAIULL010000133.1, from coordinate 7,510 downwards.
CGCATGCGTGACAACAACGCTTTTGAAACGCCATCGACGAGGTTCTCAATAAAGCCGTCCGAAAAACAACTCGCCCAACGCTGACAGACAACGATCACGGCTTCCGATTCGGCCGTTCGCCCGAGTCCGATTGCATTGCGGATCGATGCTGAGGCGTTCTCGCAATACGAAGAGGCGATTCCTTCCAATTCGTGTGCACACAACTTGACGATCGACATCAATTTGTCGTGTTTGGCGATGTCACATTCACAAGCCTCAGGGATCGACTTCATCAGTAACCGAACTGGGTCGGTGATTCGGATGATGCTGTCGCGGAATTTGATCGCCTTTGGTGACAACCGACGTGTGGTCATTGCCGCCGGAGGGATTTGCGACTTCCACGACTGGACTGCGTCGAAACATTGGCGAATCAGGTCGTTATGTGGCACTTCGTAATTTGTGACGGCACTAAAATACTGATGGAATTTACGCAGGTATTTCTCGCGTTTGTCGTCGAGATCGAGAACGGTTAATTCATAATCGTTCGGGTTTCGGCAGATATCCTCAATATGCGTCGGTAACAGGTCATTCAGGTATTCTCCTTTGTGCGTAATCGACACCGCATTCGCAAACGCCTTTAACCCGGCAGTGAACAATATCGGCAGAACCCCGGCGCGAAGCCCGATGGGGGGCCTTAAAAACTTTTCGAAAAGTGGCCGAATCGTTTTTGGTTTTTCGTCTGATTCTGTCATGAATTTTTGAAGCTCACGCCAAACTTGTTTCAACCCTGGATTATCTTTGATTGCGGCTGGCGCGACGTATTCCCAGCGTTCGGTTTTTTGGTTCTTGCGATACAGGCCCGTATTCAGGACCACCGTGCGGAACATCGCTTTGTCCGGAAAATATCCTTTTATGCCAAAATCTTCTTCGCCGTGACGTTCCAACATCCCCAAGAGCAGTTTCTTTCGCGAATTGATCAGTGTTGGCGAGGGCTTTTTCCGAACGATCATTTCATTGTTTATCAGGGGGGTGTCGCTGAAGACTTCTTCCATCCATCGTGACAGTCGGGTCCTCAATGCACGCGGTGAAACCGCAATGTATTCTGCACCTTGATAGAACCAACGAGGACCAGTGCGGCTTGGACGCAACAAGCGATCTACCAGTTTTTGCAGGTGATTCCGGGCATCGTCCGTCATTTGCTGCAACTCAGGTAACGCGAGCGGATCGGCTTCCACCAGGTCGACGTTCAACTGCATCCGTTGCAAAGCTGAAACTTCGATGGCCGCGTCGAGAAGAGGTAACGGCTCGGACGGGAGTGCAACGACGATTCTTTGATCAGTCAAATGATCCCGCGCCAAGAACACTGCGGCTTCTAATTCGTCGTGTGAATCGGCGAGTAAATAAATCACCTTGCCGTCACTATCCACCGGCAATTGGTCGACCAACATTTGCAAATTCACAGATGAATCGAACTGGGGAACGGTCTGATATTCCCCGACAAGATAGCGTCGGATGTAATGACGATCATTGTATTCGACGGGTTTCCACGCCGGTGGCGGGGCTTCCCGATTGAGGAATTGCAACAGATCAAAACCTGGTCCAATCGCTCGCTTCTCATCTTCCAGCTTGCCACGGAGATCCATATCCGTGCCATGCCAAATGCTGAGATCATCGTTATGGCGGCGATGAAGTAACAGCTTACGCTCGATAAGCGATTCTATGGCGTTCTTCGATTTCCCTCCCTTTTCAAAACCCATGGCCGCGAATTCCAGCATCGCTTTACCGGTTCGCGAACGTTCGCCGCTGGTTCCAAGTCCCAAGAGGCACGCTGTTTTTAGGACGCCCATTTGTTCCGGGTCGTCGGGAACTTTCGAAAGGGCGCTTTCTGTTTCCAGCCACTGTCGATGTGTTCCGCCGACTGCGGTGTCGGCACGCATCGCGGGTGAAAAGTAGTCGAACAACCGTTGAGGACCGATACTCTCGCTGAGGTCCGTGCTGTAAAGAAAATTGAAAAGCGTTCTTTCATTCTGCGCAACGCGCGCTGACACACGCGGCAACAGATAAAGCGTGGTCGGCTCAAGCGGCGAGGCGGCTAAGAACAGATCCGATAATTCCGTTTGCGTAAAATCGGAAAAAAGTCCCATTTCCTGGGAAGATTTGGCCAAGTCGGTCGCTCGTTTTTTCGAAACCAAAGATTCGCGCTCGCCCCTGCGATCGGTCATCACTTCGCCGACGAGTCGATAAATCTCTTTGCTGTCATCGACGTACTGAATCGTCCGAAAACGGCCTTCAATCTTCTTCCAGTCAGACCGAACTCCTTGTGGTGCGTTCGAGGCGTAATGCAAAAGCCCTTGATGAAGAATCAACCCTAAGGCGATCGGAATTTCCGACGATCGTGATGCGAACTCTGCGAGCAACTGCAATTCGAGCAACGCTTCGCCGCGACCGTCAGCAACAAGCGATTCAAGGTGGCGCCCGAATTCGTCCCAAATGATCGTGATCCGATCGAATCCAAATTCCGCTGCTCGTTCCTTTACGGAACTCAGAATGGCAATCGCGTCCTGGGCGGTTTTGACGGGCATGGATTGAAGGAATCGTGCTCGACGTCCGTCTTCGGTCAGCCGCAGGAGCGATTGAAGTGCGGCGTCCCGAATGGCAGATGCAAGGCTCTCACACGAGCCGTGCAACGCCAAAACAATCCCTTGCCGATCCGCGTGATTCGCCCGGTGTTCAGCAAATCCACCAAGTTCTTTACTAACCCTTTGAAGTCGTGCCGCAAGCGAGCGAAGCACGCTTCGGCCAGCAACCCGATTCTCAAGCATTTGAAGTGCGTAAACGGCGGTCAGCGATTTCCCGGTTCCGTACGGCGCAACGATTAAGAACGCGCGGTCATCTTCAAGCGCTGACATGGCGCGGATCAAGGACACACATTTCGTCGTCGGGCGGAAATGTTCGATCCGTGTCGGTTGATCGGCATCGAACACGAGATTGATCGACTTGAGAAACGATTCCGCCTGGATCGTCGCTGATCCGGTTTTTCGTCCGCGTTTCGGCGTATTCGTTGATTTAGGTGACACTGAGTTGTTCCTCCGTGATGTTCTCGAAATGGGCAACAACCCAATCAAGTGGCGACTGCTGTTTTACACGAATGACGCGATCACCGGCCATCCCCGAAATTTCGATCGCGCCATCGTGCGAGAGACTTTCGGCGCGTGATGCAACCTCGAACAATGTTTCCGCAGTTAAGGCAAAACACCGACCTGGGCCGCCCGGTTTCCTCGCTGCATCGGTTACCGAGATGTCCGATGCTTTTGCGCCACCAGCCGCATGTTCGAATGCTTTGGCAAGTGAATATCCCAGAACCTCGGGCGGAATCGGTTTGACTTCGTGATGCAGTTGGTAGTAACCGGACGTTTTGAAAAAACTGAGCAACCCCAATTCGCGAAATGGGCAGTCTGCCCCGTCTTCTGGATCATCGTGGCTACCGGGAATAATCCGAGCATAGGACGACAGCATGCAACCGAGATCTCTTTCCAGCGTCGAAGGATTCGGCGGTTTTTTCGTGGTCATCTCGATCTGACGTTTGAGGCTTTCGACGCAGACTGCTCGGTCGAAACGATCATGGCCAAAACTGTTGAAGAACCACGCCCATGAAGCGGCAAAGGCAGGATTGTTGACAAGATTCACATGAAGAATCCAGAGTGTCCCTTCCGAGAGGAAGTAAGGATCTCGTTCCCAGATTGTTCGCCCTAATTCGGTCATCTGCAATAGCGGCTGTTTCGCGGGCGGCACCACGCGCATCGGTTCAGCTAATTGCGTGGCTTGTAACCAATGGCGGATCGATTTGGCCATGTTCCGGCCGACACCAAGATGGTCGGCGATATCGTCGCGAGTAAATAATTCTGGGTCTCGGTCCAAGATTCGAAGGCCCTTGTGAAGCCAGCCTTCTCGAATCGCAAAGGTTTCATGGCCTCCAAATCGCATTTTGGCATCCCTTCCCGTTTTATCTTCGTTATTTCATGGCTGCGGTTTGTAAGGTGAATCTTCGCAGTTCCTTAACAAGATCGCAAAGGATCGAGACGGTTTCTTCGATTTCGGTGGCCGAATTTTGGACGGAAACGCTGAAGCGAATACTGGCGTAGGCTTCGGCTTCGGAAAGACCCATCGCTCGAAGAACATATGATGGTTCAGGTCGTTGGTTGGTACACGCGGAACTTTGCGAACACCGGATTCCCCGTTGATCGAGCCGAGCGACCAATGCCTCTCCGTTAACCCCATTAAAACGAATGTTCGTCGTATTACAGATTCGGCATTTTGGATCACCGTTGATAAATACGTCGGGAATTTGAGCAAGAACAGCGGACTCAAATTGATCCCGTAGCGTTTGAAGCTGTTTGATTGTTGCATCGAAGGTACGAAATCGGCATTCGGCGGCCGCGCCGGCCCCCGCGATTCCAGCTAGGTTTTCGGTTCCCGCACGTAGGCCCTGCTCTTGGCTTCCACCGAACATCAGCGGTGCGAGCCGAACGCCCGGGCGTATGTAGAGAGCACCGACCCCCTGCGGCCCATGAAATTTGTGAGCGCTGAACGATACGAAGTCGCATCCAAGCGTTTGGACATTGACGGGCAGTTTCCCGACAGCCTGTGAAGCATCAATATGGAAAAGGACACCGCGTTCGCGACAGATTTTCGCAATTTCTTCGACGGGTTGAATCGTGCCGGTCTCGTTGTTGACCCAATGAACGGATACCAGAGACGTTTTCGGGCTGATTTTTTCGGCAACTTGCTCGATGAGGACACGCCCAACGTGATCGACGGGAAGTTGTTCGACGCTTACGGCATTCGCTTCCAGATAATCGCAGAGATTTTTGATTGAAGAATGCTCTGTATTTGTCGTGATGAACGAATCGCGGGGTTTGTGGCAAATTCGCTGTATGGCCCAGTTGTTGGCTTCGGTGGCGCCGGATGTAAAGTAAACGGAGCCGGCAGTCGCCCCAATCAACTTTTCCACGGATTCGCGAGAGTTGCGCAGCAGGCGCCTTGCTCGTTCGCCTGATCGATTTGCGCTCGATGGGTTCCCGTAAAATTCCGACATTGCAGCGACTACGGCAGCCTTCACCTCAGGCAACGGTTGAGTCGTCGCATTGTTGTCGAGAAAGATTTCGCGAGTCATGGCCAATCAAAACCTTGGGGACGCTCCCCTTTTCGAGTGCGGGACAAAGAATTCATACCGCGATTTTGCGGAAGAGTTTTCCTATCGCCAATGCGGAAGAGTTTTCCTATCGCCAATATAGAAAGTGTATTGCACAAATGGCTACATCAGGATTTCGTCAGAGAGAGCGAGATGGCGTGCGTTCTCAGATTTGACTGTGGAGAGGCGCACGCAATTCGCGAAGGCGGGAAACAATCCCTAAAACCAAAACATTTCATGAGCACCTTCCAAAGGTTAAGAAAGTATCTCGATATATCTATTGACCCCAGTAATGCACTCTTGTGAGTTCATGTCGTATTTTGTGTTTTCAATACCAGCAGACGTTTCCTCAGCGTTTAACCCGACGCCACGAGCGTAAGGCGGATCGCGTTCAGCCGAACTCATGCGGACGTCGCTGGGGTGGGATTTCAACGTTACGGATGCGAATGTGCGTTCGGAAATCGTTCATGGCTCCGAATCGCTTGCTTCTCTTCAAGGCGCGGTTAAACGTCATCGGAAACGCCGTGAGGGGAATCAGACCAAACCTTACCGGACTCCCGGTTGTCGACGGGTCTTGGCACCCGCATGATCCCGCCGCCGACATGAGGTAATCCGAATTCTCAGGCGGGTTGCTTCAGTCGTAAGCTGTACTTCGTTACAAACTCTGTCGGGTCCCGTTTCCTCGACGGTCAGAGGATTGAAGCGCCGCACTTCTCTGACCCACTTGTCGAGACCCCATCGTTAGAATCCTGCGTTCTCTGAAAAAGGGAGTCTGTGACAACTCAATCACCGTCGTCTTCCAGCGTCGATTCCCTGGAGAAATCTAATCAGGGGCACCCCGTTGCATTCAAATACTTTTTTTGGGGCGAGTTTGCCGAACGCTGTTCCTTCTATGGAATGCGAGCCATTCTGCCGCTGTATTTGACGACGGCATTGCATTTCTCGGATGCGACTGGCGGATCGATCTATTTCTGGTTCAAGATGGCCTGTTACGGACTGCCGCTTTTGGGTGGCTATCTTGCAGACCGCTATTTCGGCAAGTATCGAACAATCGTCTGGTTTTCAATTCCCTACGTGCTGGGACACTTCATACTTGGCATTGAGAGCGCGGTGGCTGCCTTAATCGCCCTGGCGTTACTCTCGGGTGGTAGCGGTGTGATCAAACCGAATATCTCAACCCTGATGGGTGAGACCTACGACCAGCAGCGACCCGGGCAGACACAACTTCGCTCGTCCGCGTTCATGTGGTTCTACTTTGCCATCAATGTTGGCGCGTTAATTTCCACGCTGGCGCTTCCCTGGTTACGGGATCATTACGGCTATGCTGCCGCCTTTCAGTTTCCCGCCTGGTTAATGGTCGTTTCGCTGGCCGTGTTCGCGTCGGGCAAGCGACATTACGCGGTTGAGAAACTGGCCTACGAAGCGCCAACCCCCGAGCAACAACGAGAGCGACGTGCGACGCTGGGTCGACTGATGGGGATCTTCGGCTTGATGGTTTTGTTCTGGGTCCCTTACGAGCACAACGACAGTATCTGGGTCTTCTTCGCCCGTGACTACATCGACATGAAAGTTCCATTCTTTTCAATGACGATTGCGCCCGATCAGTTACAGTTTCTCAATCCGTTGTGCGTGATGATCTTTGCACCTCTTTTTGGCTGGCTATTCCCCAAGATTGATCCTCTGGCACGGGTCTACACGGCCAGAATGAAAATCCTGCTGGGATTTGGCTGCGGCACTTTGGCTTCGGGGATCATGACCATTGCCGGCTTTCTTTCGAACGCCGACGCAAAGATCTCGATCATGTGGCTGGTCTTTGCCTACATCCTGCTGACGATCGGCGAGATTCTTGTTTACGGAACCGGTTTGGAATTGGCGTTTTCTGCGGCTCCGGCAAACATGAAAGGTTTTGTGACCGGTTGCTTCCTTTTAACCATGACGATTGCCAATTTCTTTAATACGTTCTGGGTCCATTATTATGGAGGCTCCTTAACAGCGGAAAAACAGACTGGAACGCTGTCGCCGGGACTGTTTTTTGGGATCTCCGGTTTATTTGCACTCGGTGCAGCGATCATCATGTTGACGATGAATCGTGATGCGGAAACAGAACAACCCGCTGCCGCAGCATGATGAATGCAAGAGAGCTGATTAGGTGCTAAAGGGACTCTGATCACCAGCGAAATCCAAGAGTAACTTTGGCCGTCGTGGATTCCTTTCACTTTGCATTGTGATTGGTGTTTTGATAGTTTCATGGCTGAAATCCCTGTGTTTTTCTTGATCACCTGTGCTGGCTCCCAGCGACGAGTAACCTCCTCAAGCTGAGGAACCCCATGACGCTTGATG
>CAIULL010000132.1 GCA_903899985.1 uncultured Schlesneria sp. | reverse complement strand
CCGAATGGAACAAAGCTGAAACTTCTTGCTCTCCGCCGACCTCGCGTCGGTGGAAGCAGCGACTTTCAAGCTAATTCTTCTCGATAACCATCCGATTTAGCTAGTTCAATAGCTCTTCAATCGTTGCTTCCACTGACACAAGGTCAGTGGAGAGCTTGCCTTTTTGCGATAAAGCTTGGTGGTAGCCTTTCAATCGTTGCTTCCACCGACGTTAGGTCGGTGGAGAGCTTGAAGCGTGAGGGTCGCCACTCAACTTTTTCAAAACACCCCTGTTTCCCGACGTGCGCAGTTTCTTGTTGTGAGTCGGACAGAACCACACAGATCAAAGAGTCGTAAATCCCAAGAAAAACGGTTCAAAAACTCTTTGCCTGTAATTTCCTCTTTTTGAATTTATCTGTGTGAATCGGTGTTCATCTGTGGCAAATGCTCTTCTCTTTCGCACTGCCGGCGGGGAATCGTCGACCCGTTTTTTGCGAATGAAACGGTGGGTAAGAGCAAGCTTGCGAGCCAGGCGAATGAATCATACGGATTAACGATTTAAATAAGCCGGGTCACGGACGTTTCGTTCGGCCACCGGACGTGAGATTTTTGACGAATCGAAAAGTTGCCGAACGGTCTCATCGAAGCTGAGCATCCCCTCTTCACGACCGGTCATCAGGTAGTTGTCGATCGATTCGAACTTCCCGTTTCGAATGGCACTGGCGATCGGAAATGTGTTCCACATGACCTCTAAAGCCAGATGGCTTTTGTGACCGGGCTGAATATCCGGCAGTAGGCGCTGAGCCACGATGGCTCGCAGGCAAAGAGCCAGTTGCGAGCGAATGTCTCGCTGAGCCTCCGTGGGAAACAAGTCCGTGTACCTCGTAATGGCCCCCTTGGCATCACGGGAATGCAGCGTGGTGAAGACAAGATGTCCGGTTTCCGCCGCACTGAGCGCAATTTGTGCTGTCTCAAGATCCCGAATCTCACCCACCAGAATCACGTCGGGGTCTTGTCGTAATCCGTTTCTTAACCCTTCGGCGAACGAAGGAACATCAATTCCCACCTCGCGCTGCGACACGACCGAGTTCGGCACGCGAGGAAACTCGAATTCCAAGGGTTCTTCAATACTGATGATCCGGCAGCCACCCCCCTTGTTGATCAGATTGACGAGCATGGCGAGTGTTGTTGACTTACCAGATCCCGTCGGCCCGGTGAGGATCACCATGCCATCTCGACTGGCCGTCAATCGCGCGGCGAGACCGGGCGGAAATCCAGCCCACTCGAAATCAGGTATCGCTGCGGGGATAATTCGAAAGCAGGCACCAAGTCGACTGGCGGAGTAAAACAAATTGACGCGAAATCGCATCGACATCCCGTCGACCGGAAGTGCGAAGGCAAAATCGAGACTCTTATCGTCCTTCAATCGCTGCTGGAAATGAACCGGGCAGAACGCCTCAAGCACCTGATCCAGCCATTCGGCGTCGAGAGGTGTTTCTCCAAGATTACGTAATATTCCATTTAAACGCAGAGTCGGCGGAAAACCTCCGATCAAATGCAGGTCCGAGGCATCGTCCAGAACTGCGGCAGTCAGCCATTGTTTGATCGATTCGTCGAGTGGTATTGCATCTCGTGACAATTGATGAGGCTTTCCATAATTCGCGTTGGTCGACGTCAGTCAATTCTTCCACGGCAGAGGCCATCTGCCGGACCAGTTCTTCTGCAGAAAAACGCGGGTGCACCTGAGTCTTTCACGACGTGCAACATCGTAACAGGCTCGCGAAGCGGGGCCAGCGTTGACATCAGCTTGTCATCCATCTGCTTGCGAACAGATTTCAGATTCACAAGCCTCTCTCAGTTTGTCATTTCGTACCGGGGCGAACCGCCGCAAAGCGTGGATCGGGAATGCTGGAGGATTCTGAGCTTCCCAGGATCATGCGACCTTCGGGGTGCAGGACTCGTTGCATGCGAGTCAGTATCTTCTCGCGCGTCGCCTGACTCATGTAGATCAGCACGTTCCTCAGCAGAATCAAATCCATCGTGGAAAAGGGTGGCCAGGTCATCGTCAGATTCAATTGCTGAAAGCGGACCATCCGTTTCAAGCGGTCGTCAATTTGCCAACCGTCACCATCCTGACGGAAGTGTTGAGTCAGCCGGGCTGGGGTCAAGCCGCGTCGAACTTCCACGTCGGTATAGCGACCTGACCGAGCCTGTTGCAGCGAAATCTCTGACAGGTCCGTCGCTAACAATTCGATGTGCCAGTCATTCAATTGCTGAGCGAATCGTTCGCGCAGAATCATGGCAACGCTGTACGCTTCCTGGCCCGTGGAGCAGGCGGCACACCAGATTGACAGCCGACGTTCCGGCCCACGGCAAGCGATCAGGTGCGGCAGGATTCGCTCCGTCAGCTCATCAAAATAATGGGCGTCTCGAAAAAACGAGGTTTCGTGCGTCACCAGCGACTCGATCACTTCCTGAATCAGGCGTCGATCACCTCGATTTCGAAGTTGAGTCATCATCGATTCCAGCGAGTCAAACCCGTGTTTCTGTGCGACGGGCAGCAAACGACAGGCGACAAACTTGTCCTGGTCCGCTTCAATCGCGATACCCGCCAGGTCTTCCAGAAGCTGGCAGATGAACGCAAAACTGTTGGTATCAAGCATTCTTTGGCCTTGGTTTGACGTACAGGCTGATGTACCGGGAAATTTCTGCCAGTGGCAGCACCATGTCCGCCAGTCCGGCTGTTGCGACCTGACCGGGCATTCCCCAGACGATGCTGCTCGCTTCGTCCTGAACCAGAATCGATCCGCCAGCCTGCTTGATCATGCGACATCCCGCCAGGCCGTCCGATCCCATTCCGGTCAGAACGACAGCGACGCAATGGGAACCGACCGCCGTGGCCACTGACTGAAACAGCAAATCGGCTGACGGACGGCAACCATTGACTTCTGGATCGTCATTGGGAGCCACCTGGATCACCCCGCCGCGCTTCGTCACCGTGACATGACGTCCTCCCGCCGCGATCCAGACCGTGGAGTCCGACAGGGTATGGGCATGATCGACGACACGAACGGTTCGACCGGACTGGCGGCTCAGGCTTTCGGCAAGACTGGTGGTGAATCCTGCTCCCATATGCTGAACAATCACGATCGGCGTGGTGAAAGTGTTCGGCAATGACGAAAGCAGACTCGCCAGTGCATTCGGGCCCCCCGTGGAGGTGGCGATGGCGACAAGTTCGACGGATTTGGATGACCGAACCTGAGGATCCTTCGTCTCCCGTGTGGGATTTTCGACAGCCGCCGGAGTGCCGGCACCTCGATTCTGTCTCATCGCTGCCAAAATTTCATTGAGACGAAGACCTGACTGTTCTGAAGACGGCGTACCAAGATTCTTGATCTTTTTCGTCAATTCATGACGGATGCAACTCTCAAGTTCTGTAATCGATTCCGGTTTCTTCAAGTAGTTGGTGGCTCCGAGCAGAAGAGCATCAACCGTTGTCTGACAACCTCGATCGGTCAAGTGGCTGAACATGATGACCGGCAATGAAGGAGCCTGTTGCCGCAGGGCGGCGAGTGTTTTCAAGCCTTCTTTTTCTGGTTCAATCACGTCAAGCAGGACGACTGCGGGATTCAGTTCGGTCAGTCTGGTGAGTGCGACTTTGCCGCTACCCGTGATCGCCACAATCTCTAAATCGGCATCAGCACTCAGAATTTTTCTAAGCGCGTCCCGGCTGACGGAGGACTCATCGACGATCAGAAGGCGAATTCGATTCATGGCCCGATTGTACCACTTTAGATGTCGCTTGCGACAGTATTGCTTCGATGGCACGAACCGTATCGAAAACTAACAGCAACCGTGCGGGAAGTTGATACGCTCCGCGAAAGAGACTTCGTGTTTCGGTGGCAGTTGTATCGGGTGGCTTCGTGAATAATGCCGAGTCCACTTCAATGACATCACCCATGTCGTCGACGAGAAGACTCATGAGATTGGTACCGTTGCGAACGATGACGTTGATTGGTGGCCGCTGATCGACCGGACGGACAGGTCGCCGCAGAAACCGGCGAAGGTCGATCGCCACAACGATCTGACCGCGCATATTGATCAAACCCGCAACGATGGGGTGCGCTAACGGAACCGGTGTCAACGCCTGAGTCGGCAAAACCTCGTGAACTTCACTCACGTCGATTCCCAGAAACAGACCGTCCAGATGAAACGTGAAGATCTTTTCTAATGAAGCCATGTCATGCCAATCCAAAATCCCGACATCGAACGCGATCCAATCAAACCCCACCGCCCCTGCGGCGGTGGTTAACGGGCCTTTGCACCAGCACGAACGATCATTTACTGCCGCAACGAAACACAAATCTTCAGGGCCAAGGCCCGCAAATCGTCTTTGCTCGAAAAAGGGGGCAGAACTCTTCAGAATTCAATATGCGTTATTGAAGGCCGCAGGGCAAAGGCCCGGTAACCCGATTTGCTTGAAATAAATCCCGTAGGGCAAAGGCCCGTTAACCACCTCCGCGGGGGAGGTGGGGTTTCGTTATTCAGTCACTGCGGAATTGCGAAACGAGTTCGTTAAGCTGTGTTGCCAGGCGGGTGGCGTCTTCGGCCGCACTCCTGGTGGCTGCCGCCCCCGCAGCCGTCCCTTCGGCCGCTTTGGCAACTTGAATCACGTTCTGCGTAATTTCCAAAGTCCCCTTCGCCGCATCGGCCACGTTACGACTGATATCACGAGTGACAACGGTTTGTTCTTCGACAGCCCCGGCAATCGAATTCTGAAAGTCGTTGATCTGCTGAATTGTCTGGCTGATGCGACTGATTGCCGCGACAGAATCACGAATATCGCTTTGAGTCACATCGATTTTGCGACGGATTGTTTCTGTCGCATTGGCCGTCTGCTTGGCAAGCTCCTTCACGGCGTTCGCCACAACCGCAAATCCCTTGCCAGCCTCACCCGCCCTGGCCGCTTCAATGGTGGCATTCAGCGAAAGCATGTTGGTTTGCTCGGCGATAGAAGTGATGACCTTAATCACTTCTCCAATTTCGGCACTGCTTTGACCGAGTTTTGCCACGGTCGAATTGGTTGTTGCCGCCAGTTGAACCGCATCGGTGGCCACGCGAGCCGCCTGATGCGTGTTGTTGGCAATCTCGCGGATGGCGGTACTCAGTTCATTCATCGCCAGCGAAACGGCTTGAGTGTTATTATTGACTTGTTCGGCAACCAGCGACGTCCGATGCGCCTGTTGTGAGGTCATTTCGGCGTTGGTCGACATCTGGGAACTGACATCGGTCTGACGGTCTGCCGCTCGATTCAGTTCCGTTGCACCGGAACGGATCGAACGGATTGCTGCCAGCATTCCATCAGCGGCCTGATCCACGGCCGCAGAAATCTCGCCAATCTCGGAATCGGATTTCTCGTTCATTCGACGCGTCAAATCGCGGTTGGCCAGCGATTGCAGGCCGGCCACACAATTCGCAAGCGGGACCGTAATGCTGCGAGCTACAATGGCCACCAGACCCACGGCAATGGCCAGTGCCAGTGCCGTCAGCAACAGTGACCAGAGTCTTCCGTTTCGAAATACCTTTGAGCGAATCGAAAGTAATTCCGTCAGTTCCCGCTCACCAATCGCCCCCAATTGATAACTGGCCTCTAATGCCTTGGCGATGAGCTGATCAATTTCGGCCCCACGACCATCAAGACTGTTTGATTCGGTGATACTCAGTTGGCCGAGCAGTGAATCAATGGCCACGATGAAGCTGTCCAGGCTGGGTTCAATCTGCCTCATCGAGTTGCTGGTCCCGTGAAAATTGATGTCTTCAGCCAAAGCGGTTCGAATGCTGTTAACGACGGGATCGTAGTCGGCCTCCTTGATTAATCGGCCCATGGAAACCAGGTTAACGACGTCGGCGATTGCCAGTTCTGGCTTGGCAAAGGACTTTCGGACCAGCAACCGCAATTCCGCGAGATGGTTTTGCAGTCGTGGTAGTCCGATGCAGATTCCATCGACCAGATAAAAGCTGTCGAGATCGGGGTCGAGAATAAGATTCGATGTGTCAATCACATGTGCGGCCAGCTTTCTTGCGTGTTCGGCCAGCGTCCGATGGCGAGCCTCGTCGACTTCAGGTGTCAACTGAGTCCGTTCCGTCTTATACCGCTGCCACGACGCACTCAGTTCCCGAGGGAGCGAACTAGTTCGTTGGCGTTGAGCAAGTGCGGCTTCGTTGACCTGCAACGTTTCGCCCAGTTTCCGCTCCAGTGCGTCAAGCCTTTGCAGTGACTGGTCGACCTTTCCCTGTTCGCTGACAAGTTCCGATTCAACGACCTTGTCCGCGCGCGAAAGCCAGTCGTATCGAGCAAGTGCTCGCGACAGATCATGGATTGGCCGCTGAAACTCGATCCCCGCCAGCTCGTGCTCGGCAAACTGAATGTCGCGGTTGAATCCTGCGATCATGAAATAAAGCAGGACCGCGATCGGAAGCGCAAAGCTCAGGCTGATCCACAGCAGTTTGTTGGAAATTCGACGACGAGTCAAAAAATTGGCGGCCATTAGTCAGTCTCGTGTAAAAGTCTGTAATAATAAGGTTGTTGGTAGTTTTCAGTTCAGATGAAGAAAGTCCGTCACTCGGCCCATGACGACCGCAGTGCCGATCACTGTCACTGGACCGTCGGGATGTGCGTTGGCATCGGCAGACCTCAAGTCCGCCGGACGCTGGGCCACGTCGATAATCCGATCGACCAGCAAACCCATCCATGTTTCCGCCACTCGATAAATCACGACCGAAAGCAGCCGATCATCGGAGGGAGTCGCACTTGCTGCTTGCTGGTTTTCTGACAAATGGCGAAGAGGCAGGATTTCGCCCCGATACTGCAAGACGTCCCCTGTTGCCGATTTCTCGATTTTTGCCGAAGGGATCTGTTCGAGGCAGACGACATCAACCAGCGGGATGGCGATCTGACGTTCGCCATCAACCTGGCAAATCAACACCTGGTGATCGAGACCGGGATCAGCAACAGGTGCCGCCCCGGAATCCTGCATCAGCGATCTCTCGGCTTCCAGCAAACCCGCACTGCGTGCGATCCCCAGGACATCCAGAATTAAGGCGATGTACCCATCGCCCATCAAAGCGGCACCGCTGTATTCGGTTTGACTGGCAAGAAGTTCACCCAGCGGTTTCACCACGATTTCCTGGGCGTCACCAATCGCATCAACCAGCAAGGCAAACCGACGGGTCCCGGACTTCAGCACCAGGATTTCGAGTTTTTCGCGAGTCGCGGGATCGCAATTCGAATGGATCCGCAGTTTCTGGCACAAGTCTGCCATCGGCAAAAGATCGCCACGAAGTTTCAAAACCGGAGTGTCGTAAAAGAGGTCGCAAGCAAGATGCCGTTCCTCCCCTTCCAGACGCAGCATTTCCACGACATTGATTTGCGGAATGGCAAATCGTTGCGACCCGCAAACGACCATGACGGCGGGAACAATCGCCAATGTCAGCGGTACAGTCAGGCGAAAGGTTGTCCCGACATCCTTCTGAGTGTGCAGTTCGATCGTTCCGCCGATCTGTTCGACCGAGGTCTTGACGACATCCATCCCCACACCGCGACCCGACAAACTTGTTACTTTTTCTGCGGTGGTAAAACCCGGCAGAAAAATCGAATTTCTCAGTTCGCTTTCGGTGGCCAAAAGTGCCTTCTCAGAAGAAATCACACCCACTTCGACCGCTTTTTTTCTGATCCGTTCCATGTCCAGACCGGCTCCGTCATCGGAAATCTCGATGTGGACCTGACCGCTTTCCTGAAATGCACGAACGAGTAGTCGACCGGTTTCCGGTTTTCCCTTGATCCGCCGCAAATAGGGCTTTTCGATCCCGTGGTCGATGGAATTTCGAACCAGATGCACCAGGGGATCGGCGATCGCTTCAAGCATCGATTTGTCGAGCTCGGTATCGCCTCCCTGCAATTCGATCTCACACTGCTTGCCGCATTGCCTGGCAAGATCGCGAACGATGCGAGGATACTTTTTCCAGGCGTTGCGAACCGGTTGCATCCGGGTCCGCATCACTCCATCCTGCAAGGCGGCAGTCAGCCGATTTAACCGCTGAATCGGTTCCGTCAATTCATCGTCGTGACGACTGGCCGTAATCTGCACGATCCGGTTACGTGTCAGTACCAGTTCACCGACCAGATTCATCAAATCATCAAGATGGTCGATCTGAACGCGGATGACCGATGATTGCTCGGGTTCGGAAAAAACCCGGCTGCTCAATGACGCGCCGGAATTCAATACGGAACCAGAATTCAACGACGAACCAGAACCTGAGTCGCTGAGACTTGCGGTATTCTCCGCTGACAGAGGTGGCTCGAAGAACGCGGGAGGTTCTGGTGGAACTGATTTGGGCTCGACCCTGCCCGGCGGAGGAAAGATTTCCGACAGATCCAGTGCCTGGGTTTTCGCATCACCGGTCTGTTCAAATACCTCGCCCAGATCATCCCGTTGTGGTTCCCGGAAATTTGACCGGGGTGCCGGAGGGGGACTGGTCGGTGGCTTTGGCGATTCGGCAGGCGATTCCTTCGAGGCCGCCGATGTCGATTCATTCAATTCGCGGATCAAGTCATCATGCTGCAGATCACCTTCGGTCCCGCTGGAATTGACTTCGGCAACAACATTTCTGATCGCATCCACCAACCGCAGTAACATGTCGGTGACATGTGAATTCACCGGAATCGATCCATTGACCAGCCTGGACAACAGCGATTCACCCGCATGGGCGACGGCCCCCAGTTTGGGAAGATCGAGAAATCCCGCGTTTCCTTTGATCGTATGCAAGACCCGAAAGACAATATCCAGGCGCGATCTGTCCTCGGGCGCGGCTTCCAGCGCAACCAGAACGGCATCGATACGGTCGAGCCCTTCGCGACATTCGACGACGAATTCTTGAAGGATCTCTTGATCGTGGGACATGTCTGTAGGTTTGGTTCGGGACGACGATTGCGAAGGTTACGGAAAAAAAATCGGTGAACAATCGATTTGACGCTACCGAACAGGTTAGTCCGCGCTCCACACCCTTTGCGTGAATTTCATCCATTTTTTGCAAAAACAAGATTACCAGTGATGATTCTGTCGATTACGCCCAAACGTTGATTTTTGAGCACATCAGAGAGGGGTTTTGGCGTCAGCACTCGCGACAACGCGTTGAAACCAGCGACCCCAATACTGTCATCCCGATCCCTGGCGGGCAACGCTGTGAAAGATTTTTCGTTGGGAAAACGGCAATAACGGTGGACCCCGGGTATGGAAAATGCTCTCCACCGACCTCGCGTCGGTGGAAGCAGCGACTGGCCAGCGACACCGATGAAACAAAAGTGAAATGTCTTGCTCTCCACTGACCTTGCGTCGGTGGAAGCCGCGATTTTCAAGCTAATTCTTCGCGTTAACCATCCGATTGAGCGAGTTCGATAGCTCTTCAGTCGTTGCTTCCACTGACACAAGGTCAGTGGAGAGCTTGCCTTTTTGCGATAAATCTTGGTGGTAGCCTCTCAGTCGTTGCTTCCACCGACGCGAGGTCGGTGGAGAGCCTGAAGCTTGAGTGTCGCCGCGACACTTTTCCAATTACCCCTGTTTCCCCGACGAAAAATCCTTCACCGCATTGCCTGCACGGACGACACGATGTCGGTTTGACCTCACCGGATCATGCAAACAGCTTCATGACGATATTGCGAACAAGTTCCAGATCAAAGCTCTTGTTGCAGATGGCAGAAACGCCGAGCTGATAAACGCCGGCAAGCTTCTGTGGATCGAATTCGGTCGTCACCATAATGATGGGAATTTGCCGCTGATTGCTCACCTGGCGGATGTACGTAATTAATTGCTGGCCATCCATTTGCGGCATGTTGTAGTCGGTGACGACCAGGTCAAACGACGCTTTCTCCAATTCTTCGATCGCCGTGCTGCCATCGTCAGCCAGTGTAAATTTTGAAAACCCGAGTTTCGTCAAAGTCTCTTGAGCGTGTCGGCGGGCGACGGCGCTATCGTCCACGATCAGCACCCGAAGGTGGCTTAATCCGTCCATCGGCTGTTGATCCCGGTCTTGATCGTTCAACGATTGTTCGATGATCTTTCGCAGTCCCTGGGCATCAAAAGGCTTACGGATCATCTCTGTTCGTCCCAGCCGTCTGGCGGCCGTCTGGCGATCGGAATTCCAGTCGTCACCGGTCATCAGAATGATTCCCGTATCGGGGCACCGGATTGAATCCCGAATTCGAGCCGCCAGCTCCAGGCCGCTCATGTCCGGTAATTTCATACTGGTGAGCACGACAGTTGGCGAGTACGTGTTGAATTGTTCGAGTGCCTCCTTGCCGGTGGCAACGAAGTGCACGTTCGCCACGCCGATTTCGGCCAGGATTTTTCCAATCACGCCTGACTGCAATCGGGACTGCTCCACCAGCATGACTCTCGCACGCTCAGGCATCCACCGTTGAATGACATCCTGTGGATGGATGAACTGTGTTGGCTGATGATCTTTCAAGGAACGATCCAGCCTGTCCAATGCGACAACGACTTCCTGCATCGAGGAAAATCGATCCTCCGGTCTCTTGGCCACCATTTTTTGGAAAATGGCATCCAGACCCGGCGGGAGGTCGCTTCGCACGAAATTGAGTTTCGGCGGCGGTTCATTCCGATGAGCCATAATGCGGGAAACGAGGCTCGATTTCGTGAAAACCGGCCCACCCGTCAACAGATAAAACAGCGTACAGCCAAGACTATAGATGTCACTGCGCAAATCGACCGACAGCGGGGTTTCAGCCTGTTCGGGCGACATATAGTCAACGGTCCCCGTGACGGTTCCCATCTGGGTCAGTTCCAGGCCCTTGGCCCCCTCCCACTCCGCCAGGCGTGCCAGTCCCAGATCGACGACTTTCACCGCTCCTGAAACGTCCCGCAACAGATTTGCCGGCTTGATGTCGCGGTGCACAATCCCTTGCTGATGTGCGTATTCCAAGGCCAGAGCCGCCTGACGAACCGCGGAAATTGACTCCGCCAGGCTCAAGGTACCACTCCGCTTCAAGACTTCCGCCAGGTCGATCCCTTCGACATATTCCATCACCAGGAATTCGCCCATCAGGCACTGGTCGGAATCGTAGGCGATCACCATGTTCGGATGGTTCAATCGAGCCAGTAACTGGATTTCCCGGCGAAAACGAGTGATGAAATCACGCGTGGCGACATCTTTGCGAATGACCTTAATCGCCACCAGCCGCTGCATCCGCCGATGGAGCGCCTTATAGACGGTCCCCATTCCCCCTTCGCCAAGACGGCTGAGAACCAGATAGTTTCCGATCAATAAATGGTTCGCTCGCCCCTGCCGGACTTCTTCCGCCTGAAACGGAGTAAGTTTTCCGGTCGCGGTCAGTTGTGACAACAGGTTTTCCTGCGTGAGCGCATCGCCCCGTTTTTCCAGCTCGTGACAAGACTCGGACATCGACTCGTCGTTCAAGATGCCATGCCGCAGCAGTTCGTCTGTCACTTGTTCAATGGAAGTTGTCATGATCAACCTGAACCTTCTGCCTTGTTTAATCCGAAGCCATCGGCGCAGGCGAATCGGCGTCCCGCCGATTTCTTCGAACATTGCCCCGGCCTCGTTTGTCTGGCAATGCCCGCATGAGCAATGACGCCTCGGCTGACGTCAAATCCACCGCCTCGCTCCCGCTTCTCTGCGAGGCGCGGTTAAACGATGACTTCTGTCTCGTTTAAACACACAATCACATCTTAACCCAGATGAATACCACTCTACAGGCTCAATCATGGGCTTGATTCGAAATACGAAGAATCCCGGGGTGACACCGCCCCGTCTCCGCAAATCGAGGCGAGAGGGGCAGACCGCGTTGATTTCATCCGACCACGAAGGACCTGGCGCGGGTACGGCCAGCAACCCAATGGGAGGGCGAGGCTCGCCTGATCAATTGATAGGAGTTCAGGAGTGATGTGGGAGATTGACGGGTTTCAGCCTCTTACGGGGAAGAGATGGTGTTCGATTCAGTCTCGAAGGGTTTTCTGCCCTGTTAAGGGCAAGACATATCAGCCCAGCGGCAAGCTCGTCTTCGAGAGCCGCCCTGGGAGGGCCGGTTAGATGAATGAGAGAGACCTGAAGGGGCGACGCCGTGAAGGATTTTTCTGCGAGAAAACAGGGGCATTTTGAAAAAGTGTCGTGGCGACTCTCAAGCGTCAAGCTCTCCACCGACCTCGCGTCGGTGGAAGCAACGACTGAGAGGCTACCACAAAACTTTATCGCAAAAAGGCAAGCTCTCCACTGACCTTGTGTCAGTGGAAGCAACGACTGAAGAGCTATTGAACTCGCTCAATCGGATGGTTAACGAGAAGAATTAGCTTGAAAGTCGCTGCTCCCACCGACACAAGGTCAGTGGAGAGCAAGACATTTCACCATTGTTCCACCGGTGTAGCTGGCCAATCGCTGCTTCCACCGACACAAGGTCAGTGGAGAGCATTTTCCATAACCGCGTTCCACGGTAACTGCCGTTTTCCCGACGAAAAATCCTTTACGGCGTTGCCCGAAGGGCAACGCCGTAAAGGATTTATTTGCCTGAAACATAGGGAGATGCCCCTGTATTGCCGTCCTGGAAGGACATCAGTGATTAGCCGGTGGTTGAGCGTCAGCGACACCACCGGATCACGGTCAGGGAAAAGACATTTGCATCCCGGAGGGATGCCAGAATACATGTCGATTCTGGATTTATATTCAATTGTTGCGTTCTCCT
>CAIULL010000131.1 GCA_903899985.1 uncultured Schlesneria sp. | reverse complement strand
GGGATTCAACAACAAGGCGAAACTGACTACCAAAAAAGCCTACGGATTTCGCACTTATGAAGCGATCGAAATCGCTTTGTACCATCAACTTGGTAAGCTACCCGAGCCAATTTTTACCCACAAATTCTGGTGAGCAGGCATAAATTAGTGCATTGATCATGGGCAGATTTCTTCCCGGAACAAGCACGTCGAGCGAAAGGTCTACCATAATCTTCAATGAATGTCGCCTTGTGGAACGACTTAAAACAACGCTGCCAAGATGCCGTTAAGACGGGCATGAGGACTTCTCGAAACTCACATAAGTATTTTCAATACGGCGTTTTTTATCTGGCGAATTGCTATCGAGTTTCGAAAAGCCGAAGAATTCATTTGGCCGTTAACGATCGACTTCATCGAATGCGGACGATGCTGAGTAACGGATAAGCAATGTCGCATTCATGAGCAATCGTGGCGAATCGACTCGCACGGACATACGAGTCGATTCGATCGCTCAAATGACTTTTTGGTATTTGAATTTTCGGAAAACAAATTGATACCGCTGCGTGAGACGCCGCGACGAATTGGAATACGGTCAGTTCGCCGTTTTTCCTCGTAACCAATCGGCAATCCACAATTGGCTAGTGCCATCGGGCGTCCGCGTTGATGTCCACATCAACCTCGTTCCGTCGGGACTAAAGACCGGCAGGACATCCTGGGCCGAGCTATGCGTAATCTGCGTGACGGCTCCTCCCTTGAGTGAATTCTCCGTCCAATCGAGTTCCATCGTAAACAGATGGAACGGGGCGTTAGCCGGTCCTTTGCTGTAATCGGCTCCGGCCCAGACAAGGTATTTGCCACTGGGATGAAAATAAGGGCACCAGTTGACCTGATCGAGATTATTCGTCAGCTGCACTTCGGTCTTTCCATCTACCGAGATGGCAAACAATTGCAGCATATGTTCCTTCTGGCGGTCCGAACGGAAGATCACCCATTGATTGTCGGGAGAGAAAAATGGTCCGCCGTCGTATCCCGGTGTGTTGGTGAGCTGCCGAACGTTCGAGCCATCCGCGTCCATCATGTAAAGGTCGGGGTCACCATCACGTGACGAGGTGAAAACGATCTGCTTTCCGTCCGAAGAATAACTTCCCTCAGCGTCATAACCCGGGCTGTCTGTCAGTCGCTTCATTCCCGTTCCATCAAAATTGACGACGTAAATATCCATGTTCGGGTCGAAGTCCCACAAATACCGCCGTCGACCTCCTTTGGCGGCTTCTTCCCGGGCCTTCAGTTCTGTTTCGTCGATCTTTGGATCGGTATGACTCGAAGCAAAAAGGACTTTTGCACCGTCCGGCGAGAAATAAGCACAAGTCGTTCGCCCCCGTCCCGTACTCAAAAGACGCGGCGTTTTTTCGTCCAGCTTCTGCACATAGATCTGGTAGAACGGGTAACCGATGGGGTAGGCCTGGTACACGATCCAGTCTCCTTTCGGAGAAAAGTAGCCTTCACCCGCTCGGGGCAACCCGAAACTCACCTGTCGCTGATTCGCCAGATATTTTGCCTCGGCGGCGTCATCGGTCACAACGGGGGGCGCGCCCAGTAGCACAAACAGCAATGTCGACAGCATGGGAAGTCTCTCAAGAATTTGACGGCTGACTTTTTGAAAACACTTAAACTGACGCTTGTCCGTCCCGTTCTGCGATTCGCCCGTCTCGGATGCGAATCACGTGATCGCCAGGTTGAATGTATTCATGTTCGTGAGTCACCACAACGACGGTGGACTGCTGTTCCAGACAGAGCGTCCTCAAGTCGCCGAGGATTGCCAGAGAATTGGCGGTATCAAGTTCTCCGGTTGGTTCATCGGCCAGCACGAGCTTGGGTCGTTTGAGCAGGGCACGTGCGATGGCCACACGTTGCTGCTCTCCCCCGGACAGTTGATTTGGCCGATGTTCTCGGCGGCTTCCCAGGCCAAGTCGTTCGAGCAATTGCGACGCTTTATCACGCTGCTCGCGCGAGACGCCACCTGGCAGGAACGGGACCAGTACGTTTTCGAGGGCGGTCAGATTGGCGAGCAGATTAAAGTTCTGGAAGATGAACCCTGCGTCTTCCCTGCGAAAGTGATCTCGCTCGCCTGCCGTCATGGCCTGAAGCGATTTCCCGTGAACCGTGATCGTTCCTGATGTTGGTTCGTCCAGGGCACCGAGAAGATATAACAGGGTACTCTTCCCGCTACCGGACGGGCCAAGAATAAAGGTGAAGGAACCGGTCGGTATCTGACAGGTAATCTCTTTCAGGGCGGGAACTTCCAGGCGGCCACGTAAGTGCACTTTGGAAACCTGCTGTACGTCGATCATTGATTCTCTTTTTTTTGCCTGGTGTGGAAAGCAATAAAATCGTTGCGCGGACAAACTCTTGAAATCGGCAGGAAATGGCCGCAGCAGGTCAGACCAGACGTTGAACAATTCGCTGGGAATGCGAGTCAAGCTTTCGCACGTCCGGGATCGTGTACCGAATCCCATTCGAGTCTGCGATCATGACTCGGTTCGGCCCGAGTTTTCGGACATCATCTTCGCTTTCCAGTAGAAAACGGGTTGCCCCTCGATCGGTTTCGACTGACCATTCGCACGGTGGGCTTGGATTGCTCGCTGAAAGGACCTTTTGAATGACCGGGACGAAATCCCTTGCGGCAAGTTCCGTTCGAAGCGTCTCTCGTGCCGCTGGATTCAGGACATTCAAATCGGGCAATGTGAGGATTTCTTTTCCTTCGGGATCAAGCAGGGCGATTGCTTTTTCCGGGTCCGACAACGGAAAACAACGAACCGGGTCAACTCCAGCAAAAGTTTTCCCGTCACCCGTCTTCAGGACTAAACGTCCCCACTCGTCACGTTCAAACGTCAGAGCATTCATGTCAGTCATCGTGGGTCCCGTCGGATCAGACGCAGTCAGCGATTGACCGTGTCTATCATTGGTTACGTTCAAAAATTGGCTTCAGCGGCATTATACACGTCAGTCAATCAGAATCGAGACGGCGAATTGACGTGGTTGCTCGCTTACCCGATGATTCCATCTTAATTCTTGACTGGCGACTTTTGACGGTATCGGCAACTCCATGACTTTACCCCCATCACTTCGACCGGAACTTCTCGCTCCAGCAGGGGACCGAGACTGCTTGCGTGCCGCCGTCGAAAATGGTGCTGATGCGGTTTATTTCGGATTGAATTGCGGCTTTAACGCACGAGCTCGCGCGACCAATGTCGCCGCTGACGAACTGACGGAGGTCATGCAATTCCTGCACCTCCGTGGCGTGAAAGGGTATGTCACACTGAATACCCTGGCATTTACTGACGAGTTGCCTGAAATTGAATCGTTGATCCGCACGATTTCTCTTTCAAACGTCGATGCCGTTCTGGTTCAGGACCTGGGGTTATTGCGGCTGATCCGTTTAACCGCTCCCGATTTGAGCATCCACGCATCGACTCAAATGACGCTGACCAGTGCCGAATGTATTCGAGTCGCCGAGGAACTGGGAATCGAGCGGGTGGTCCTCCCTCGTGAATTATCGATACAGGATATCGCTCGCTTGCGCAAGTCGACATCCGTAGCGCTGGAGTGCTTCGTCCACGGTGCACTCTGCGTCGCTTATTCAGGGCAATGTCTGACGAGTGAATCACTCGGGGGTCGAAGCGCCAACCGAGGCCAATGTGCCCAGGCATGCCGGTTGCCTTATGATCTGATCTGTGACGGCGAGGATGTCGATCTGGGTCCACAAAAGTACCTGCTCAGTCCTCAAGATCTTGCCGCGTACGAGTTGACTCCTGATCTGATCGCAGCAGGAATTTCGTCGTTCAAAATTGAAGGGCGACTGAAGACCCCTGAATACGTCGCGAATATGACTCGCCATTATCGAAATGCGATCGATACCGCGATGCGCGGCGAACCGATCGAGTTCACTCGGGATGACGTCCGCGAGATGGAGCTCTCGTTTTCCCGTGGATTTTCGCCGGGTTGGCTGCTGGGGGACGATCACAAGATCCTGGTTCCAGCGACCTCCTCGGCCAAACGGGGAGTGTTGCTGGGAACGATCACAAACGTTTTCGTTGATTCCGTTGAAATTCGACTTGAAGGGCCAGTCAAGCGAGGCGATGGCGTGGTATTCGAAGGGAATCGTGACGCTGACGCCGAACAGGGGGGACGGATTTACGGCGTGTTCCACGAAGGAGACCTGCTTGACGAACCGATCGATCATGGGACTGTTGAACTGGAATTTCAGCATGGTGCAATCGATTTCGAACAGTTAAGGATCGGCCAGGCAATCTGGATGACCGACGACCCCCAACTGACCGCCCGATTGAAAAAAACCTTTAACGGCCCCGATCCGATTCGCAAACGACCATTAACGGTTCGCGTTCGAGCGATTGTCGACAAACCACTTGAAATTGAGGGGGTCTTAAGTCCGTTACGAACATCCAGTCCAGGGGACGTCATTCGGGCGAGTGTCGTGTCTGCGACACCGCTGGCCAAGGCGACCAAGCATGCCGTGACAAAAGAGTTTCTTGTGGAACAGATGGGACGATTGGGAAACACCCCATACGAACTGGACCAGCTTGACGCTGAAATCGTTGGTGGACCGATGATTCCGTTAAGTGTCCTGTCAAAGCTGCGCCAGGAACTGGCGGCCCGACTCGATCAAGCGGCCATCACGTCTTTACCACGAAGGTTGCACTCGAAGTCCGCTCTTCAAGAACTGAAGGGCCAGCTTGCATCTCATGCTGTTTCAGAAAACGTTCGAAGGGGTCAGCCGCGACTTCACCTGTTGTGTCGCACGTTGTCTCAAGTCCGCGCGGTGACGAATACTGACCAGGAAAGCACGTGCGATGGTCGACTGATCTACGCCGATTTTCAAGACTTACGGGAATACCGCGAGGCGGTCGAGATCGCTCATGCGGCAAAACAGCCGATCTACCTGGCTCCTCCTCGGATTCAGAAGCCGGATGAAGCCGGTTTATTTTTGTCTCTGATGAAATATGGTGCGGATGGAGTGCTTGTGCGAAACCTGGCAGGGATGCGTTTTTGCTCAGAGCGCAAGATTCCGTTTGTTGCTGATTATTCACTGAATGCCACGAATGAATTGACGGTCGATTACCTTGTCGGACAGGGTGCTCAACGCGTGACCGCTTCCTACGATTTGAACCGCGATCAGTTGCTGAATCTCGTTTCATCTGTTCCCGCGCCGTGGCTCGAAGTCGTCATTCACCAGCACATGCCGATGTTCCACATGGAACATTGCGTCTTTTGTGCGGTTCTGTCGCCGGGAACAAATAAGACAAACTGTGGTCGCCCCTGCGACACACACCTGGTTCAGCTTCGGGACCGGGTCGGTAGTGAGCATCCGCTGAAAGCGGATGTCGGTTGTCGAAACACGTTATATAACGCTGTCCCACAAAGCGCGGCCGAAATCGTTGCCTCGCTGCTCGAGCAAAATGTGTTTGATTTTCGAATTGAATTCCTGGACGAAGAACCTGGCGACGTGAAACGTATTCTGAATCTTTACCGAGATCTGCTTTCCAATCGGATTCGAGGTGAAGAGGTCTGGAAACGGCTGAATGCCGCCAACCGGGTCGGTGTCACGCGGGGGACCCTCGAAGAACGGCGTAATCCCCTGGCGATTCTGTAGCAAACCGATCAATCACAGAAGTTTAAGCTTTGATCGGCTCTTGTCGTTGCCCTGCTTCTTTCATTCGAATCCAGATCGATAGCCGACGTGCCTGGTAATCGGTAACGATCGTACAACACATGAGAAGAACGATCATCACGATCGGCACAATCCAGCTTTCAAAGTCTTCGGCAGAATACAAAAGACAAAGATAACCGGCGATGCAGCCGAGCCCTGCTGTCCAGATCTGGCTACGGTTCAATGAGAGACCGGAAAGGATTAACACCAGGGCGTAGGCGGTCACGTGCGAGATGTCTGCCTTCTTCCTCGCCTGCAGGATGGACGTCATGAAAACGATATCCGTCAGTAAGAACGCAAAGGGAGTCCATCGATGGTCACCTGGTTTTGATGCTTGCCATTCCCAGACCAGGGAGAGCCCGATCCAAAGACTCAGCTCTACCACAATCGGTTTGTAATAATCCGAGATGGACGAGACATTCGGCGCCGACAGGCATCGCAATACGACGATCAAAAGTGTCGGTAAAAGCGCAAGCAGACGGTAGGCGGCGTCAGGATATCGGCGGAACGTACGGAAAAAACGGGTGATGGGTGAGAGGGATTCGTAGGGTGAACTTTCACCACGAATCCAGCGTTCAAGATCGTGGGCCAGTTCCAGCGCGGACGGATATCGTTCCTCGGGAGACTTCTCAAGGCATTTGAGGCAAATCTGCTCCAGTTTCCTGGGAACGGTTCGATTCCAATGTCTCAGGGGTAACGGCTCACGCTCCATCACTTGAAGGACAGTGTCAAATGCAGACTCCCCTTTGAAAGGAGGTCGGCCACAAAGCATTTCGTAAAGAATGGCGCCAAGGCTGTAAACGTCTGATCGAGTCGTTATTTCGCGGATTCGACCTGCCGCCTGTTCCGGGGACATATAACTTGGTGTCCCCAGAATCGTCCCTGTCACGGTCGGGTCCTGGAATTCATCGAGCGCACGTGCGAGACCGAAATCGACCAGGCAGGGTTCGTCGCATTCGTCGAGAAGGACATTTGACGGCTTGAGATCCCGATGGATGATGCCATTGGCATGGAGATGATCGACCGCTTTTGCAATCATGATCATCCAGTGCACCGCCTGCTCCGTCGAAATGGGGCCTTTGCGAAGGCGTAATGCGACGTTTGATCCCGTGACGATGTCCATGGTGAAATAGGGCTGTCCGCCAAAATCGCCAACGTCATGGATCGAGACGATATGGGGGTGTCGAATTCGCGAGGCAAGTCGGGCTTCCTGAGCAAAGCGACGACGCTGATCAGGACTTGAAAATGCGCTTCCGGTGAGCATTTTGAGAGCAACGGTTCGATCGAGTTCCGGCTGATATGCGCGAAAGACCACCCCCATTCCGCCGCGTCCCAGTTCGCCTCGTAATTCATACTTGCCGAAGCGAATTGACTCATCCACTTCGGGGGCTTGAGTCGGGATGGCCAATGGCTCTGAGAGAATTTTTGCGAAGGCATCGATGTCACGCAGATCATTCCCCCACGATGCAAGCCCCGGTTCCAGGCTTAGCAATCGCTGCTGCTCGTTGACATCGCCGCACTGGATCGCAGTCAAATAAGCGTCCAGTAGGGAGAACAATTCTGCGCCTGGGGCATCGTCGTCCGAGGCTGAATTTGTCATTGAAAGCTCCTCATGACAAAGATAAATCCTCGCTGAGCTTTGCACGTAATTGCTCGACGGCTCGCATCCACAACATCTGACAGGCGCCACGAGTCCGGTTCATTCTTTCAGCCACATCGTCGAACGATAACCTTTCGAGATTTCGCAACAGGACGACTTGCCGATAGTCCTCCGGTAGCGACTCGATCGCAACCGCGACCTGCAATTCCCGTTCGGCCTTCGAAAACAGTTGACTGGGACTGAGGCCGGGATCGGCGGGTAAGCAGTCGACGCGGCCTGATGTCGGATCGGAAATGAGCTGCTCGCGGCGAACGTCTCGTCGATGGGCCCCCCGGTAGTACTTGTCGGCATCGAGGACATTGTGTTGAACAATCTGTTTCAACCAGGCGAGCCATTCTTCAGGTGTCTGTCCATGAAATCTTTCGAATCCCCGATGTGCTTCCAGCATCGACTGCTGAACCAGATCCGACGGGTCGACTTTCGTCTGCAGTCGGCGGTGTAAATGCACGCGAGCCGTCACTGCGACGAAACTTCGGCACGCTTCAAACAGCCGATTTCGCGCCGCCTCGTCACCCTGTCGTGCGAGCGATAGCCAGCCGGCGAGTTGCGACGATTCTGAGTTCATGTCATCCAATCGGAGTGGCGTTTTGATAACAGACACTGTTGTAAAGAGATCAAATTCGTTGAATACCTGAAATTTCAGATCGGGTCGACGATATCAAACCCCCAGCGAAAATGCGTGTCAAATCGAATCGGTGAAATTAAGTCTGTGAAGAGGTGAGGATTTCACCGACTGATTTAAGGATAACAGATTTATAAAAAGAGCGAAATTTGTCTTGACACGAATCATCACTTTGATATTATCCCGATCTCTTGAATGGACCGTGAACGATTCACGGGTGCTGCGCCGGGGTGCTTTTTTGGTCGCCCTGCCCGAGATCGCGGCGAGTCTCGAAAGATTCATTCGATGCTGGTTCTCACTCGCAAAATGTCTCAGACGATCAAGCTGGGCGACGACATCACAATTACGGTTGTTCGAACGTCGAACGGTTCCGTGAAACTGGGGGTCGAAGCACCTCGAAACATTCGGATTTCGCGTGAAGAATGTGGCGAACAGGTTTCCTCGTCGCCGCCCGAGTCCAAGGTCGCTTAGCGGTCGTCGAAGCATACTCCTTTACGACCTTAGGCGATTCAACGAATCAAAGATGATTCGTTGAATCGATCACTACGCCTGTCAAAGGTATTTCGGATGACCATTGGGCTCAATCAAAATTGACCTGTTTTTGGTTGAGCATTACAGCGGTACGAATCAGCCAGTCTGTTTAGTGACTCGATCCCGTTGTAACGCTGGACGGTTCGTTTTCCTGTCCAGCGGTCAGCAGGTCCTTCGATGACAACCTGAATTTGTTTCAGGTCAAATCGCCGGGCAACGGAGAGTGCCACGCCGACTTGAAAGCGGTCCTGGGGATAGATCGGAACGTACAGGGCGTCAAGCGACCAGCGATCGACGCGGAGTGGATGCGAGTCGTCAATCACCAGTTGTTGACCAAGATATTGACTCAGGTATTCAGGCAGCTTTGACACTTCATCCGAAGGGAGAGTCACCGTGACGCGTTCTGGCTTTGCGGCGTAGACAGCCCAGGCAGGCCAATGATCACAGAACCCAAACGGCTCGAGCGATGGCCAGAGCATGGCCGCCAAGACTGACAAACGCGCGAGATGATTCCCCATTTGAATCGGTAAACTGTTCGAACGGGCCAGGTCTAAAGGCGGCGAATCGCTCGTCCGTAGAAACAACATTCCGTTCTGGACGAGAAAGAAAACGTTCCAGATCAGTACTCCCGGTTGATGTCGATGTCCAATTGGCCCAAGGGCGAGCAGCAGGGCCGTATGCATGATTATCGCACCGATTGCAGCAAGAAAACGGGTTCGATTCCAGCAGAGACCAATTGCAATCAGCAGCTCGAAAATGGGAATCGACGCGGTCAAGACGCGGCTGATTGATTCAGGACAGATTTCAATTCCTTGTTTCAGTCCGACCGACTTGATCAATCCATCGAGCAAAAATCGTCCGTGGCCGATAACAAAACCCTGGTCCATCTTGGACCAGGCCGACCAGGCATATATTCCGATTACCAACCATCGCCAGCAGGACTTCGCCGTTGCGGTGTCCGATGTCGCGAAGACGAAAGACAAGATGACAAATTGCCATGTCCACGGTTGCAAACGATGCTGATCGATAAAAACCAGACTGAGAGCGGTCAATCCGACAAGCAGACAAGCCAGGCGACGGATCGCTTGACGTTTAACGAAAATGGTCACGAGTAAAGCAATCAGCAACGTCACCAGAAGTCCGCACTCGGCACTGCGCGGCACATGACGCGCAACAGAAATCAAAGGGACTTGAGGGAAGACCGATTGAGAAATCCATAAAGGCCACGTTGCGCCGATAAGAACAACAAAACCCGCTGCGAAAAGGGGGATCGGATATTGATCATCCGCAGTTTCCGCAGCAGGGATTGTTAACGTCTGAAGTCCAGCAATCACGACATACGTGCCATGCTGCAGGAAACCCCACCAGCGGCGGGAATATATGCATTCTGGACATAATCCATCACCATTCGGTCTGCATTAAACCGCCAGCCAAGCGTGCGAACAGATCGTTTCATTCGCGCGATCCACTCTTCGGGGAGTCCATCCTCATCATCGCGGTCGAAGAACAGCGGAATGACTTGTTCCAACAGCACTCTTGTCAGAGATTTGGCATCCCGGTCATCCTGGATTCCATCGTCGACATGAGAATGACCGTTACCAATTGAGAAACCGTTCTGGCCGTCATACGCTTCTGCCCACCAGCCATCGAGAATCGAGCAGTTCAGGCCGCCGTTGAGAACGACTTTTTGACCGCTGGTTCCAGATGCTTCCAGTGGTCGTCGAGGATTGTTCAGCCAGACGTCGACCCCTTGAACAAGATGTCGAGCAAGATTGATGTCGTAGTCTTCCAGCAAAACGATCTTTCCCTTGAACGCAGGTTCCTGTGTCAGATTGAAGATATTTTGGAGGATCTGTTTTCCATAATTGTCAGCGGGATGCGACTTCCCTGCGAAAATAAACTGCACGGGGTGTTTCGAGTCGCAGATGATCTTGCCGAGGGTTTCGATGTCGCGCAAGACCAGGTCAGCCCGTTTATAAGGGGCGAACCGACGTGCGAACCCAATCGTCAACGCTTCAGGATCGAGCAATGTCTGGATTTCCGCTTTTTCGCTTTCGGATGACCCCAGTCGCTCAGCACGTCGCAGCATACGATTACGAGCAAACAGAATCATACGGTTTTTGAGAGACTGGTGCGTTTCCCACAATTCACCGGGGGTCACATCCTCAAATCCGGCCCAGACTTCCGGTTCGCCCGAACGAACGTGCCATTCTAGCGGAAGGACACGGTCGTAAAGAGATCGCATTTGAGGAGCCAGCCAACTGGAGACATGCACGCC
This sequence comes from uncultured Schlesneria sp., assembly GCA_903899985.1. Lineage (GTDB taxonomy): Bacteria > Planctomycetota > Planctomycetia > Planctomycetales > Planctomycetaceae > Schlesneria. The sequence continues at coordinate 70,570 of CAIULL010000131.1, read as the reverse complement.
GTTGGTAATGTGCCCGATAGGGATTTCTTCTTCACTACGCCACGGCCACAAGGATGTCCACATGCGCCGGCTGACGACACCGTGCAAGTTAGAGACAGCATTCGCCCGTCGGCTGCATTTGAACGCGAGTACCGTCATACAAAAGGATTCATTTGAATTGTTCGGGTCAATTCGCCCCAATCCGACCAGTCCACCAGCCCCGATTCCAAGCTGATCAGCGATGGGACCAAGATGCTCGTCGAACAGATTCCAGTCGAACCTGTCATGTCCAGCAGGAACGGGCGTATGCGTCGTGAAGCAGCAGTGCCAGACGGTTTTTAACATGGCGTCATCGAACGACTGTCCATCGTCGGCCATCCGCATTCGGATGTACTCAAGGGGCGCGAATGCCGAGTGCCCTTCGTTCATATGAATTGCGCTTGGTTGGTAACCAAGAGCTGTCAGCGCGCGTGTTCCACCGATTCCCAGGACCAGTTCCTGGCGGATGCGAATTCGCTGATCACCACCGTACAGTCGAGCTGTCAGTTTGCGGTCTTCAGGCGTGTTCTGTTCGACGTTGCAATCGAGCAGGAACAATTTAATTCGACCGACATCAACTTGCCAAACTTGCGCAAAAATCGGGCCGTTACGAGTTTCGACCTGAACCAATACCTGTTTGTCGTCAGCCCCCTTTGCGGGCTTTATCGCCAGCCGGGTGTTCTGAACATAGGGATAAATCTCGCGTTGCCATCCGGAAGCGTCAATTTGTTGCGAGAAATATCCTTCCTGATAAAACAATCCAACAGCGACCAGCGGGACACCAAGATCTGAAGCACTTTTCAGGTGGTCTCCCGCAAGTACCCCCAAACCACCCGAGTAATTCGGCAGCGACTCGTGAATCCCGAATTCGGCCGAGTAATAGGCAACCGGGTTATGTCCCAATAAACCCGCATGCGTGTCGCCCCAGGTGTGTTTGGACGACATATACTCTTGCCATCGGCGATAGGCATAATTGACTCGCGAATGCAGGACGGCTTCGCGTCCCCGTTGCTCGAGCTGCTCGTGTGTAAATTCATCCAGTAACAGGATGGGATTGTGATCTAATTGACGCCAGCGAATCGGATCAAGATCGCGAAAGATTGCAACGACCTCAGGTTGCCAACACCACCAGAGATTACGGGCAAGTGCATCAAGCTTTTCATGAAAAGTGTTATGCGATGTCTTCGAAGGAGCCATATATTCGCTTTCCCTGATGTGTAACTCAGTCAGTGTCGGATGATTTCAGCAGCAATTCCGCATATCTTCGACAAAGTAACGCAAATGCCAAGCCGATTAGCAACTCGATTTAACCTTAGACCAGTATATCAGGGGGATTCACTCGCTTCGAGGGAGTCAATTGATCGAGATTTTCGGGTAGTCATCACGTCACCCTGCTCGTATCGATGCTGAAATATTAGGCAGCCATGCCCTGTGAAATCATCTATCTGACGTGACCGAGGCACAGTCGATATTATCCAGTGTGAATTTGCTTGAACCTTGTGAATCAAGCAGACTCGTGTTGGATTTGTCGCGAAGGTTCGCAGGGTTGACCATCACTGTTCATTCCAGCGTAGAATGGCCCGAAATTACAGTTACCGTGTGATGAAATCCTCGCTTCGCAACAGATAGAATCCTCGCATGACACTCAAAATCTCCCGCGTAACACCCGAGCAGAGAGCACTCGCGCTACGCCTATTGTTTGCTCGCTTCCCCTTAGAAGAACAGCCAACGAGGATTGAAGAGGCACTACGGAACTCTGAGCATGGCATTCTGAATCTTGACGGATTGCTGCTTGCTGAAGAGGGGGAAAGGTCTGTTGGAGCGGCATTGGTGATGAACCAGGCGGACGGCGTAGCCCTCGTCTGGCCTCCCATCATCACCTGTCAGGCAACAGACGTCGCAGGGGCCGAACACGCGCTGATGGCAAGGCTCTGTGAAGAGATCGACGGTTCCGGCGCTAAACTGTCTCAGTGTCTGCTGACGCCGGACGATGTTGCAGAAACGGATTTGCTTCAGGGACACGGATTTGTCCATTCCGCAGACATGTTCTTTCTCGCAAGAGCTTTGACACAAGGCGATTGCGAGAAAGGTTCAACAGATAGCGAGTTGGAATACGAAACCTTTTGCGAAGCGAACGCTGACCGGTACGCATCAGCAATTGAGCAAACGTATCAGGATAGCCTTGATTGCCAGTTTTTGAATGGACAGCGCAGCGGGCTCGATGCACTTGCCAGTCATAAATTGTCAGGCCGATTCGACCCGTCCGGCTGGCGATTATATCGTCAGAATTCTGAAGACATAGGGGTGCTGTTATTGAACGAGCATCCTGATCAGGATGCGATCGAATTGGTTTACTTTGGAATCGCCCCAAAGTTTCGAGGCAAGGGGCTTGGCAGACGGATCCTCGCCGAGGGTGTACGTACAGCGGCAACATCGGGCCGAAGCGTGATATTTCTCGCGGTTGATTGTGGAAACTCCTACGCAAACGCTCTTTACAGCGAACTTGGATTTGCGGAACTTGCTCGCCGACGAGTCATGATACGATGTTCTTCAAATCTGGCACGAAAGTAATCCACACGTTTTGCACATTCCGTAATTTGTCCTCGATGAGTTGACCGGCAAGTTCATGGATGCGCCAAGTTGGTTCCAATCAGGGACTTTCGCGTCAGAAAGTACGAATGATGAATATTGTGTAAAAATTCTCATCGTTTGACGTTTGACTCCCTCGTTCAGCGAGATACGATCGTGCCCGCTTGATGACTTTCACGACAAGGCTGAAGACTGGCTCACACCAATCTTCGGCCCTTCAATTCTGGTTAGCTCTACCGCTTTCAATCTCCAACTTTTGTCGATGCGTCGGCAAGGTTGGTGCGTTGTGTTCGCACTGTCAGAAGGATCTGAGGCGCTCAATTTGCGCGCCGACGGAAGACTGGCAGCGGTCTGGCTTGTTAAGGGGGTGCAAGATGCAACCCGGCATGACGCCGACCGTCCGCGCAGAGGTGACCTCTGCGACTCATGACGATACTGAAACGACTTTAATCGATGCTGTGTTTGTAGAATTGCAACAACGCATCGGCGAAAAACGATTCGGAGTATGGTTCGATGGCAAGGTCAGACTTTCAATTACCGATGACCGATTAACGGTCGCCGTGGGAAGTCCGTTCCTGCTGAATTGGATGCAGAAGCAGTTCCACGACGAACTGACCGGGGCTGCACAGGCCTTATTGGGACCGTCTGCTCAGGCCACTTTTACAGTCGACGCCAGCCTTGCTGTATCGCGTAGCGGTCCGTTGGGGGTATCGCCGACAGTCGCTGGCCAGTCGACAATCGTGTCGCGATCTGCGAGCTCAAACGTTTTAACAGGGATGAAGGATGCCAGTCAGACCGCGGGCAATCTCCATGCGACATTAATAGTTCCGACTCAGTCTGTCGTGGCTGGATCCACATCACAGGTTTTCCCAGGTCGAAGTCGGAAATTTGCAGAGCTAAGCGACTTCGTTTCTGGACCACAGACAGAATTGGCGCTGACTGCGGCGCGGCAGCTGGCCAGCGGCATGCAGGTTCCATTTAATCCTTTGTACATCTGTGGCCCGGTTGGTTCGGGCAAGACACACTTACTGGAGGGAATCTGCCGACAATTGAAACGGTCGCAGCCCGCTTTCAATGTTGTGTTGATAACCGCGGAAGCGTTTGCAAACTACTTCACACAGGCACTTCGTGACCATTCGTTGCCGAGTTTTCGACAAAGGTTTCGAGGCGTTGATGCATTGATTGTTGATAACGTCGAATTCTTTGAATCGAAACGTGTCTTTCAGGAAGAGTTCCTCCATACGTTCGCCGATCTGGCTGATCACGGCCGGCCGATCGTTCTGAGTGGAACCCGACATCCGCGTCTACTCACCAAACTGAGTGACGAACTTGTTTCTCGTTTCCAGTCGGGCCTCGTCTGTCGCCTCGATGTTCCTGACCTGCCAACGCGGCTCAAAATCGTCGAAATCAAGGCAGCACGCTTGTCGGGCGATTTCGCTCCCGAAGCCTTGCAGTATATCGCACAGCGATTTCAAGGAAGTGTTCGCGAACTCGAAGGTGCGCTGAACTGTCTTCAAACTTACCACAGCATGACACGTAAACGAGTGACCCAGTCAGCCGCTCGCGAAGTGCTTTCGGATCTCGAACGTGATTGCATCCGACTGATTCGATTGGCCGATGTTGAACGTGTGATCTGCAATCTTTTTGGCGTTCGGCCGAAGGATCTGCAGTCTGAAAGTCGCGCTCGTACAATCAGCCAACCGCGCATGCTGGCGATGTTTCTGGCCCGAAAACACACTCCGTCCGCCTATGCCGAAATCGGCCAGCACTTTGGCGGAAGAAACCATAGCACAGTGATGTCTGCTGAACGTAAAGTTCAGCAATGGCTCGAACAGAACGAAACGATCAAAGTCGCATCGCAAACATGGTCGATTGGCGAAATCCTGCAAACCCTCGAGCAACAGTTACTGGCGGGTTAATCGGTTTTTAAAAAAGAGTTCCGATGGTGAAACCCGGCGGAACTCCGGATGACTTCCGTCAACACGACGAAGTCTGTCAAGCAGATATTTCCCGAGACATTATTGACGTAATCCAACAGTCTGCAGCCACGCATCAGCCTCACGGAGATCATTCAGCAGGACGTCAGGATGATGTGGTTCGAGTTCGTCAGCACGAAACATTCCTGTTGCCACGGCCACGACTTTTGCGCCAATCGCCCGGCCGCAGCGAATATCGGAGGGAGTGTCGCCGATCACCCAGATGGAATCAGGTTCAATGGAGGGAAGGCGAGACCGCACTTTGCCGTAGGCATCCCTCGCAACATCATCACGATCGAGATGATCGTCGCCGAACCCACCGAACGCAAAATGATCTGAAAGCCCATAATGCGCCAGCTTTAATCTGGCCCCTTCAGCGAAGTTCCCAGTCAGCAGGCCAAGTTGCAGGTCATCTCGGGAACGAAGTCGTTCCAGTAGACTTTCGACACCGGGCAACACGACCCCACTTCGTGTTATAAGCGCATTCGGCAGCATACGAAAATATGTCTGCTGGTATCGGTTCCAATGTTCGTCGTTGACCTCAATCCCATGAAACTGAAACAAGTCCATGGCAATCGCGCGGTCAGTTCGACCCGCCGTGTGAATTCCTGAAACCGGACCACTTGCTCCGAATTCATGAGCCAACGACGCCTCCATGGCCTCTTGCCCTGCGCCACCCGCGTCGATCAAAGTCCCATCGATATCGAACAAAAAAACATTCATTAACAATTATTCCCTTTTCGAAATCCCATCCAACGTTCGTTGATGGAACCGAGTATCAGCGAGCGAAATCAAGTCCTGAATCGTCGTCCGGTGTCCCAAAAAGTTTGAAGTTGAAATGCGATTCGTCAATCGATCGAATCTTCGCGATCAATGAACCACCACCATCTCGCGATAACGTAACGACGTCACCCTGCACCGAATACGTTCCATTAAATGATTGTGGCGATTGATCCTTCGGAGTGAAACTCCACGTGAAGGTTTTTTCTTTTGTCATTGCGAGGGCAAACACCGATCCGTCTACGCGACTTGCCTGCCACGATCCGATAATTTTCGCAGGATCGACGGGTACCGTGAATGGCATCGGCTCTGCTGGAGGTGGCAGAAGTGCTGACTGAGGAGCTGGCTCCTTTGCGAGTTCCGGGAGTTCGACTTTCTCTGATACGTCAATCGTTTTCAGCAGGTCGGCAGCGAGTCGATCACTTGGAACGAGTACCACGACTTTGCGCAACATCCTCGCCGCAGGTTCGGTGAAACCACCCGTCAAATAGTGATACGCCAGCAGAAATCGGTTAGCTCCATCGTCTGGGTACTTTTTTACAGCCCCTTCTAATGCTCGAAGTTGAGTCGTATAAACTTCAACGTCGCTGTAAACGCTGATCATCGTTGCCCAATCCCAGCCACGACTCACAGCCAAAACGGAATGCATCGTCGCTGCGGCGGATTGATAATCTCCTTTTGCAAACAAAACCAACGCTCGGAATTCGTGCAGAACGGGTTCATTGGGATATTCGTAGATTCCCTGATTGACAACCTTAAGTGCCAAGTCCCACTGATTAAGTTTGAAGACGGCGATGGCGGCATTCAGCGTGGTTTGAAGCGGAATCGACTCTTTGCTGGCAGAAGGCTTTGATGCAACCGTCGTTGAAGGGGCAATCGAAACCATCGGCCGGTGGGAATTCACGAGAATCGGTTGAGTGTAATTAAACCCATTCCCCATTTGCCCCATCGTGTTGAATCCCGTGCTATTGAAATACGGATTTGTATATCCCAGATAGCCGCTACCATAAGCCAACGGACCATAACCACCCCATCCGAAACCTGCGCCGCCATAACCCATCCCCGGAAAACCGGCACCTGCATAGCCCACGTTTCCAAAACCATTTCCAGCGTATGCCATGCCCCCAAATCCGGCGTAACCCAAGCCTCCAAAGCCTGAAGCACCGAACCCATTTCCAAAACCGACGCCGCCAAAGCCGTTGTTGAATTGCTGTGAGCTGAAATTTCCAATCCCGAATCCCTGGACAGGAGCAACATTCCCATTCAATCCGAAATTGCCGTTGTTCCCGACACCTCCATTCCATTGATTATGATTACGACCCGAGTGGCGAAAGTTCGTCTGCTGATAACCGATTCCACCAGAATTGTTGGTGTAGCCACTAAAATTGAGGTTACTACCGGGAAACGGTTGAGTTCCGTTAGCTGAAGGCTGCACTCCCAATTGGCCGTTACCTTGGAAACCCTGTCCAAAACTGTTTCCTGGCTGTCCGTTATTGTGATGGTGCATCTGACCGAATCCATGGTTGCCCACCATTCCACCATTCGGTGCAACGGCGTTCACCGGCGGAACGAACTGGTTATAAGTCTGGGAGGTCACAGGGCCACCAGTCGCGTTCGGCGCAAATCCAGGCTGCAGACTGCTGCGGAATCCGGTACTGGCGCCCCCTTGCGGGAAGCCACCCGGCGCGGAACCGTTAATGCTCTGGCGCTGACCGCTGAAACCGGAAGTACTATTGACTGTGGGTTGACTTGAATGATGAATTCGAGAGGTCGTACCGACACCAACATGCTGACCATAAACGATCTGCTGTTCTAATCCAATCGAGACCACGAACGATATCGTCGCCGCTACGCAAGCGATCGTCATTCTGAATTGCAGTTTCATCGCAGCACTTTCGGAACAGTGACATTATGCTTCATAGACCAAAACAGAATTCGACTCGATACGTTCGTTCTGGCGATCAATCGATCGGACATCAAATCTCGCGACTTCGCCCTAATCTTTTAGCGTGTTTCACACTGAAACATGGCGCGCTAAATCCTTAAAATACCCTAATTGTTCGATTTAACCCCTCACCGACAGGAACGTCCCTTAGTCCGATTATCAGTCCTCTTCGACAGATTGAGCGAGAAAACACGGATTTTTGGCTGAAAAACGGCTTGAGATTTCGAACAATTAAGCCGTGATTTTTCCCGGGAACGTGGTACAGTCGAATTTGCTCGCACTTTAAAAATCGCAAACTGGCATCACCACCGTAGTCTGATCGCGAATTGACGGAAATTATCATGGGCTGGCTGTTGGGTCTCGGCATCGGCGCGATTGCATTACTGAGTTTGGCATTTGCCGCTATTCCACTCGCTGCATGGTGGCAGTCACATGACGCTCGTCGAGCGATCGTCCTCTTCCATAATCACCGTGAAATGCTTGAAGCCAAGTTCTTTGACCTGGCGCAATCTTTGGGAAAGCCGCGAGGTCTCAAGTGGCTGGACTGTGAGTGGTTCGACAATGTGACCTTTGCCCGCGATAAATCGACCGGATTGTTAACCGCCTTCGTCGGCATCAACGTCCGCTTCGAAGCGATCGAAGGGGGCGACATGGAAGATGTCGCCGCAGTCGCAACCGTCCGTGATGCGGCTGCCGTGTTTCACTTTCATCAAGGGTCATGGGGAACCGGCGGCAAAGCTCTTTTTAATATGAATCCCCAGGATGCTCTGATAAAACTCGTTGCACAATTTGAACCCGTGTCCGTTGCTTAAAAAACAATAATAAGGAATTCCGATGAATACGATCAGTGTGTTGGCGGACGTTATGGAGCAATGTCGTATCCGCACTCTTGGGACACTGGAAGAAATCGCAAAACTGCCTGATCCCGCTGCAGTTCTAGGTTGGCGACCAGGGCCAGGTCGTGCTCATATTGGCTGGCAGTTAACCCATATCGGTATTACTGAAGAGTTGACCGCGACAGAACGAATGTTGAACATCGCACCGGCATTTCCCGATTTGGTTCCCCGATTCAAGTTTGGAAGTGTCCCCGATGACAACATCCCCTCTGTCGATTTGGTTCGTCAGGTATTAACGGAATCACGTCAGCACGTTCTGGCCTGCTTCTCAAAGTTCAGCGATAGTGATCTGGATACCATTCTCCCCTGGTATCGTGAGCGAGGCTGGAACATCCGTCGCATCCTGCAGATTTTGATCTGGCATGAGGCTCATCATCAGGGTCAGGCTCATATCACTTTCAATCTCTGGAAGGCGGAACAAACGAAAACTTGATCACAACATCAAGCCGACCTCTTATTAAAATGAGCCTGATTCTAATCCTGATCTTTAAAAAAATACCGTTCGGGTGAAATTGATCGGGTGATCGTATTTTCGTAGACCGCGTCGAGTCATGTTAGCGTGCCGGTGGAAAAACCTTCGTCTCGCAGGGTCTTGTTATGCGTACTGTTTGTATTCCATCGCTGATTTGCTGTTTGTTGTTCGGCATATCGCCTTCGACTTATGGTGACACCTTCACTGTCAGGGAAGATGACGGCAACAAAGTCCTGGTCGACGCCCGTTTTGTCGGCGAAGGTCAGGGCTTGATCGCTTTGGAGAGGAATGACGGTCGGATCGACTTTATTCCTCAGCAGCAGGTCCTGGATCGAAAAGCGGGTCCCGATCCCGATCCGATCACGGGTGCGGAAATGATCAGCCGCCTGACGGAAAAATTTGGTTCCGACAAATTCCGGTCTCATACCGATGGATCGTATGTGATCGGTCTCGTTTTGTCCGAACCACTTCCCAAACAGTTCGAAGGGAAGGCCGGCGTTTGTCTGAAAAAGGGTGCGACCTTCATGAAGACGGTCGAGAAGGTCTTTCTCGACTTTGTAAACGACCTGAAGATCGAAACTGAAAAGCCAAGATTCCCGCTGGTACTTCTGATCTTCGAGACCGATGACGATTTTATGAAATTCACGGCGGAAGAAACCGGCGGGCGAGGCCTCTCTGCCGGCTCGATCCTCGGATATTACAGCGGGCTCTCGAACCGGTTGGTGATTCGAATGAGTGAATGTCACACGTTCGAGACTCCCCTGCACGAAGCGATCCATCAACAGACCTATAATCGAGGACTTTTGCATCGACTCTCGCCAGCACCAGTCTGGTTCTGTGAGGGGATTGCGACAGGCTTCGAAGGAAACGGTGACAAGATCAATGGCGGTCCGCTTCGAGTCAGTTCGCGATACGCTAAGGCGGCAATGCGAGCCCGGACCGTCGATTGGGACGACGTCGTTGCTGATGACAAAGCATTCCGCGGTGACGTTCTGGCGGGCGAAGCTTACGCCCACGCGTGGAGCATTCACTGGTTTCTCGTCACGAAGTACCGCAAACAATACGTTGAATATTTGAGGTTACTCAGTCAGAAACAAACGCTTCAGGTAGACGACGCGAAAACTCGCGTGGACGACTTCGAAAAGATTTTTGGTAAACGAGTTGGCAAGTTGCAAAGTGAGTTTCCTCAAGCGCTCGAACAAGCCGCCAGGAAACAGAACGTTTCCTTTGGAGACAAGACTGTAGTCGGGTATTCCATTTCTCAAATGAACCTGGCCGAAGTCGAAATGACGGCCATGAAAAACCAACGAGGTGGTATCCCTGAGGTCGGAGGGACAATGAGAAATATGTCCCAGATTCGTCCGATGAGTTTTTACGTGACCGTCGAAACTGACGGCGGGACATACGCCGAATGGTTTCTCCCCAACGTCGCACCTCAGAAGATTTCGCAATTACCTCCACAATTGGCGAGAAAGCCAATGAAAGGAGCCATCGGTGGTCCGTCAGAAACGTTCCGAGTCAAAGTCAAAACAGCCGTCCCCGACAGCGAGACGGGCAAAGCCTGGCAGCGCGGCCAGTTTCCCGTTCCTGTTTGGAGCGGTAACTGAAAGTGAATGAACCGCGGGGGGTGGTCGAGTCTTCACGGCCCGCCGTTAGTTTACTTTCTGTACAGAAACGCGACGTCCTTTTCTCGATCGACGGTAATTGTGACTGTTCAGAATGTTCCAGGATCGTTCGTGGGTTATTATCAGTTTCAACTGAACGAAAACTGACTGGCCATTTGCTGATCCGCCTGGCTCTGTATCTCTCATGAGATCGTTCGTTCTGGCTGGATCTCCACTACTGCGTATTTATCACGACTGCGATCGTGGATGGCAATTTCATGGGTCAGAACACGAGCCGGCCACCGAAAAAATTACGCCTGTCGTTTCGCGTCGTAACACGATTTCGCTCGAAAGAACAGTCATTGAATTGCAAGATTTCCTCATGGACCAAGGGCCATACGGATCTCGTCAACAAGCTCGTGGGTGCCAGAAAAGTACCTGCAATTCCCGGCGCCTGCTGAGAACGACATGTTACCTTGAAGAAGCGGTCTTTATAAGCCAATACCGAGACAACGTTCATCCGCCACTCGAAGCTGTCAGGAATAATTTGTCTTTGAACACGTCTGAATAACTACTCTTTGTTTCGCGGCAGAAGATGTGGGGCGCGCAGACAACTAAACCGAACAAATATGGGGACTCTTCACGGAAATTAATGAGTACAGGTACGACATGCGAATGCTTGAAAATAGTCCCAAACTTGTCAATACACTGGCCTACGGCAATACAATTCCGGTTCATCCATTACGTGTCATCGCAACTCTCGACGAAGATCTCGCTCGGCCATCGCATCCACCGGATGTCACCCCTCTCAGTTCAAACAAAAAATGCAATGTAGCAAGCTCAGCGCTCCGACGATGATTTGCCATTCGCAAGCAACGAAAGGAAGGGGAAGTTTACAGTGCGCTGTCCGAAAAGTCGTTGCGATTAAATCGCGAATCAATCGAATGCAAAAGACCGGACACCACGCCATCGAGGCGAGGAGGATGGCGACGTAAGAGCCGACAATGTCCCGTTCCACTTACCTGCTTAGACCGTTTCCGCGTCGTAACACAAGCTTTGTCAGTTCCGGTATGCAATTATAACGGATCGGTTCTCGACCGCTGATTCCGCGTGAGACGTAGAGAAGCGTCGGGTCCATCCAAAAAACCCCCGACGCAAAACGGCAACCGTAAAGGCTTGGTGCGTAAACCGGGCCCAGCAGCGGTAATCGAATTTGACCACCGTGAGTGTGGCCGGCCAGCATCAGATCAAACTTCTGCTTTTGCGCCCAATAAATGTTGTCGGGAACGTGGCTGAGTAAAATTCGAAACGTTTCCGGGGGTATCTGACTCAAATCGGGGTGCTTTCCCATCCACGGCGTCTCATCTCCGGCAATAACGATCGGCGGGCCTGATTTGCCTGATTTCAACTCGATGCATCGACCGGAAATATCCATCCAGCCGTCTCGCTCATACTCTTGTCGAACAACGTTCGCATCGAGAAACCAATCATGATTTCCCAGCACAAAATATTGTCCCAGCGGCGCTTTCAGCTGACCCAATGTTGGCCTGAGCCAATCCAGGAGTTCCAGATCATCAAATAGATCGCCCGAGAAGACGAACAGGTCCGGTTCGAGCGCACGGGCTTGTTCGCAAATGAGTTCAAAATATCGACGAGTCACCGCGCCTCGAAAATGTGTGTCGGCAAAGTGGACGATTGACAGGCCTTCCCACTCTTGCGGCAGCCTGTTGAGCGAATACGTTTTGGTGCTTACCTCTAACGAAAATTGTTGATTACCGGGAAGTAACGCGATCTTTCTCCTCGGTCCCGGTCCAACAAGCGTCGTCTGCCAATCGTCGGACGCGGCGAACTGTTCAGAAGAGATTGCTTTTTTGGATTTTCGAAAATCAACAATTCGCGAGTCATTGGCGATTTCGCAACGGGGCGGCCGATAACGTTGAAAAACGATTGTTGAATGAATCAGAAACCCGAACCCGATGGCACCCGCTAAAAAAAGAAAAAGCTCTCCATAAGTCATCGTTTGCGAGGTTAAACCGTCGAAACCTGCGTTGCGAAAATACAACACGCTCAGCAGGATCACTGCATATCCAGGCATGGAAAATAGCTGGATGATTTCGATGATCTTTTGCGTCAATGCAGGAAATGGAACCGCGATGATTCGATTCAAGATCATCGAAGACAGCTTCGCGTAGCCCGCAGTCAGCAAAACGACCGCCCCAAGAATCAATCCTGACATCACGAAACCCTTTTACTCTTCCCGCCTGGTATTTCAACGATCTCGACTGGGCAGGGATTGACCGTTGATTCAGCCAACACGAACCTTATCAAAAAAGTTTTGTAGATACTCGGTACTCATGAACAAACTCATGTTTCAGGCCATGAAACTTGGGCAAGTTTGAACTATACCCTCCGTCACCGATGCCTATGACGGCAGGACGATTCGAATGGGGACGAAGACACCCACAAGAATGAAGGAACAGTCCGTCAAGTGCAAGCCGCTCGTGCTTGAAGTTGTGTCGCAAAATCCTGGCCAGACGCAAGAATTCGACGAGGCGTGACAGACATGCGAGGTTCCTCGACGAGATTTCATCGAACGGAATGCGCATCGCAAAGGTTTCTGTTATAGTATTCTGAACATCGCATTGTTTGACCCCAAGGAGAGTAGTGGATGAGTTCGACTTCAGCTGGCATGAAACAATTGCATGATTTGCGGATAAAGCTGCGTGAGATATCCGACCAATTGGAAAAGGGACCGCGTCAGATTGCGGCACGAAAGCAATTGATCGAAAAGAAAAAAGAGGAACTGGAAGCGCAGCGCAACAAGCTGAAGCAAACAAAAATTGCCGCGGATAACAAGAACTTGCAGCTGAAAACAAGCGAGAGTCGAATCTACGACTTGTCCGGCAAGCTGAATTCTGCGGCCAATAATCGCGAATACGAAGCGTTGCGTTCCCAGATTGCTGCAGACACGATGGCGAAAAGCGTGCTCGAGGACGAAATCCTGGAAGCGCTTGAAAAGGTTGACGCAGTTCAAATCGAAGTCAAGAAGGTGGAAATCGACGTGACTGCGATCGAGAAAGAGCTGCAAACGCTGATCGCAGACGTACAGGCGAAAGAGGCAGGTCTGAAAGCGAGTGCCGCGGCGTTAGAGGCTCAGGTCTCCGAAGCCGAAAAGGTACTTCCACCAGATCTTGTTCCTCAATATCGCCGTCTGGTTCAGGCCTACGGTTCAGATGCACTTGCCCCCGTTGTGAACAAGTCATGCAGCGCGTGTTATGTTTCTCTGACGGCTCAGGTTTATTTGGAGCTTCGAGCGGGCAAGACGCGCTTTTGTACATGCGGACGATTGATGTACGTACCCGATGAGGATTAGTCGGTTTTCAGGGAGAAAAAAGCGACCAGATGCCAATCGGCTTCCAGAATTCCGGTTTGCCGACGGAACAACTCGACAAAAAAAGAGAGTCTACAGTTTTAACGTTTCATCGGTCGAGTTGCCTGAACAACAGCCATATGCGATTTTGGCTCCAATCGGTGGAGCATAAGCGGTACGGTGTAGTCACGCGGCGACCTACGGAAGAACGATGTCGAATTCAGAACCCGCCAGTCAGATTACTCATAAGTCACTGCCTCGGGTTCTGGGACTGTTTGATGCCACGGCGCTGGTCGTCGGGTCGATCATCGGATCGGGGATTTTTTTGAAGGTTGGCAAGGTCGATCAGGCTCTCATGGCCTGGGGATTTCTACCGATCATTGGTGTCTGGATCTTTGTTGGTCTCGTAACACTATGTGGATCTCTGGCGCTGGCGGAACTGGCGGCTATGTATCCTCATGCAGGCGGACCCTACCTGTATTTGCGGGAAGCTTACGGAAGACTCCCTGCATTCCTGTGGGGCTGGACCGAATTCTGGGTCGTTCGAACCGGCTCGCTGGGTGCACTCGCCTGCGCGAGTGTGATCTATCTCGATGAATTCCTTCGCCCCCCGCATGCGACCGAGCCACCGTTGGGTCACATGGGGCAATTCGTGATGGCCCTGTCGATCGTGATCGGACTTACGGCGATCAACATTATCAGCACTCGCTGGGGAGCGGCAGTTCAAAACGTAGCGACCGTCGTCAAAGTGGGCTTCCTTGCCATGCTGATCGTTTTGCCTCTGTTAATGGGAAAGATGAATACCGATCATCTTTTACCATTGTGGGTCGCATCGCCGGAACCGGCGGTTTCCGCTGCTGATTCTTCTCCTGATTCTGCTGCTTCTGATTCTGATGCTGCTAATGCTGATGCTGTTGATTCTGCTGCTGATGCTGTGCCGAATTCCAGCAAGTCACATCCGCAACGATCTCTTCTTGCCGCGTTGGGACTGGCATTGATTGCGGTCTTCTGGCCTTATGATGGCTGGATCAATATCGCTCCAGTCGCCGAAGAGATTCATGAACCTCAGCATAATGTCCCTAAAGCACTCGCGATCGGGATCGCCGTGGTGGTTCTGGTCTATGTCGGTGCCAACATGAGTTACCACCTGGTGCTCTCAATGCCCGAAGTCGCGAAAAGTTCGACGCTAGCCTCCGATATCTTCCGAGTCTTGTTCGGAGAATGGGGAAGCAAATTTGCCGCGCTCGGCGTCTGCTGCTCGACGTTCGGAGCGGCCAATTCCAACCTGATTGCCGGACCAAGAATCTATTTCGCCGCATCGCGTGACGGACTTGTTCCACACTTCATCCAGCAGGTTCATCCACGTTTTCACACACCCGCGAATTCGATTCTGATTCAGGGAATCTGGACGTCGATTCTGATCGTCGCGTTCTATTCCTTCAGTTCGACTCCCAAAGACGTCTTCGATCTCATTACCGACGCCGTCATTTGTGCAGGACTGATCTTCTACAGCCTGGCCGTCGGCGCCGTCTACGTGTTGCGAGTGCGAAGGCCAGACGCCGAACGCCCCTACAAAACATGGGGCTATCCGTTTACGCCCGGCTTGCTAATCGCAACCTACGTCATCGCACTCGTCGGAACATTGATCGACCAATGGGACAAGCTGGCCTGGGTCCTCGCACTGATTGGGGCGGGAGTGATCTATTACCAATTCGCCCGGCATAGCCGGTTGATGCGCGTCGGATGAAGGGTTAAGAATAGCGGTATCGTTCGCGCGTTGAACCGGTGATAATCGAATAAAAAGAAGATGAGAACGCTAATTATCACTCATTTTCGATTATCAGAAAATTTGTTTTTTTTCTCATGATTCCAATTCGTGCTATTCGTCAGATTCGTGGTTAAAGATCTTTCGTTTTCATCGACTGATTGGGATTGCACGCAGGACTCGCGACCGGGATTCGCGGCGTATTTCTAAGTTCAATAAAACTGTTCGACGGCGAGGTTGATCACCTTACTTGGATCACCAGAGTATCGGCGGCGAGGTCTCCTAATCGTTGGCGGCATTCGGTGGAAAGCATGCTGGTGATCCCAGGCAGTAGCGTCAGCAATAATGGGGCGTCAACCGCCATCAACAATTCACGCAACAGAGATCGGGCAACGCCACATGGGCGTAGCGTCGTTCGTAATGTGCGCAACCCTAACAGCCATTTGCCTGGAGTCACTCCCCAGCGCGACTGTATCAGGATCGTCATAACAAAGAGCACGATCGATACCAGTCCGTCGGGTCGTAGCGTGTGGAATAACTCTTTAAAGGCCCGCTGGCTTTCTCCCGATCCCCAGTAAAGTCGAAAGATCTGTTCGTTATGAACATGCGGCAACGAAATCGCCGCGTGGACAATCAGCGGACTGAACAGCAGGATCAGATCAATGGCTCGCGCAAGACATCGCCGACCAATCGGAGCCAACCGGACGGTGTCGTGACCAAACTGATACTTCGAATCTTTCGCCCGTGAAAGCCACATGCTTCCGCAAACCAGCAGAATCGTGCCGACAGCCATGACGGCAGCGAACTGCATCAGCACTCGTTCCGTCCAGTGAAGCCACTTGGTAATCGGAGTGCTGATCGGCAAGTTGACCTTTTTCAGCTCACCCTGTTCATAGCGGCGAATTCGTGGGCTGAAAGGGTTCCGGTCTTCGATGAAGTAAACGTCTTTCCCATCGAATGTGCTGGCCAAAGAGATCGTTTGCCACGATGCCGGGGCTATTTCCATGGCCACTTGAAACGGCTTTTCACTCCCGGGAGGCGTTTTCTCCCAGAATTTAATCGGCGTATGGGGCTGTAAGAGGTTTGCAATTAACACGCCGTCGTTAGCGCGGCAAAAACCCAAGAGCCCCGGACCAAAGTCGAGCATTTTCCAACCGGTCACGTCGGATGCGACATTGCTTGGAGATGTGGCGGAAGCGATTTCGGCGTCTCGGGTGACAAATTCCAGTCCTTCGTGATAGGAAACAATCTGCAAATGGCCTTCAATATGAAAAAGATGCTGTGTGTTTCCAACGGATGTCACTCTGAATTTTTCCAACGCAGGATTGGAGTCTGATCGAGGTTCCTTCCATAGTGGAACGAGTCGTACTTCCCTGGTGTGCTCATCAGTTTCCCACCGACGTCCGACACCAGGCAAGGCGACTTCGCCGCGATCCGCCCATTCCCCCTTGTTCAAGGCCAGCAAATGGTAGAGCCCGTCGTTTTCAATCACGGCAGGTGAACCTTCAAAAATAAATGGCATGCAGGTCTGGGCGTTTAACTTTCGCTGCGGTCGGTATTCGGTCTGGCATTCACCGTCGATCTCAACTACCAGTCCACCACCAATAAGCCATAGCCGTTTGCCATCGGTTACCCATCCATTCCACGGCAAATGGACAGGATAGTCGGTCATTCGTTCACGGCCCGACTGGAGATCCACGGCCTTGATTTCGTAATGAATCCCAGACGGGTTACCTGACAGTAACAGCAATTCATTCCGATGAATCGTCGCAATTTCAAAGGGTCGTAAATACGATGGAGGCATCGTTTGAGACGCTTGGATCAGAACGACCGCAATTCCCGCGACCTGCAACATCACGAGTAATGTTCCCAAAGCGATGACCGAAGTCCTGCGGTCTGAGACGCGTTCATTCATGAATGGTTTCAGGCCTCTCGTAGAGAAGAACATGGCGCGACGAACAAAGTATGACAATTTGTCACAGGCATTTCATCATCAAACGACAGGCCTTGTCAGAATCGCCGGGATCAGTTCGCAACAAAATCCGTGGCAGCGTTTTCCGTCTCTACGAGATCGCCGTTCCGGTACCGTTCAGTTTTACAGGTCGTATAAGCCATCCAGGACCTTAATGTTGCGCGCGTAGATCGCACTGATCGCGACCGACTTGTTGTGCGCTGGTCTCCTGACCTCGCACCGATCGCGACCGAAGGTCTCCTCTTCAATTTCCGCCCTGTATTCCAGTTGCGACCTGATCCGGAGCGGGTCGGGCGATCAAATATCAAACCCTCGCAAACCCTCGCAAACCCTTCAAAAACGCTTGTTCGAGCTCGATCAAAGGGTTCAAATCTCAGACGGCTGACCAACAGTCCCGGGCAGGATCTCCGTCCAAGATTTTCGCCGGATGGATCAAGAATCGCGATTACGAGCAATCGGGACGGCAATTATGAGGTCTATGTCATGCAGTCGGACGGAAGCCATCTCGTCCGTGTGACTAATCATCCAGAACAAGACGATTATCCGATCTGGTACCCGACCGGGAAGAGCTTGCTGATGATCAGTGAAAGAAGCGGATCATTCGTTTTTTTCCCGGACGGAAGTTCCCTGATTGGAAAAGCATTAGATTTATGAAAGTTTCGTAAAAGCGGATGCGGCTGAGACGCTTGACGTACGCGTTAAGAATGACGAGAATTCCATGCGATTCGAGCGTTTTGGTGGAAAAGGCCGGGTTGGTTGGTCCGGTTTCAGATCCTGCTCGGTTTAGTTTGTAGTCTGGGAAACGAGATTGCGAACTGTGCTTTTTAGGCCTTTTTTAAAGGCTTTTGAGGGAGGCGTGATTCGTCCTTGCTCGGTACAACTGGCATGGCAGTGAAGTCTGAGCTCGTAGCTCAGTTGGTAGAGCAACGGACTTTTAATCCGTAGGTCTTGGGTTCGAGTCCCAACGGGCTCACTGTTTTGATGACGTCGCTTTGGCTCAAGTGAGTCGCCGTCGGCTCTCTGGAGAATCCTTTATGGATTTTCGCCCCCTGATCCTGACAAACAGGATTGGGGTATTTGAGCGTTGCTGGTAGGGACACTTTTTCGATTCAGGGGATTTCTGATGGCTCGACGGTCTGTGCTTTTCGGGGTTTTGGTCCTTGCAGCCTGCTCAATGTTTCTTTCTCCGGCTGGAGCCGTTGATTCGAAATCATCATCATCCCAGGATTGGCCTCAATGGCGCGGTCCTAACGGGGATAACATCAGCCAGTTCAAAGGGATTTCAACCGACTGGGATGCCAAACCCCCGGTACTTTTGTGGAAACTGGATGGAATGGGTCAGGGATTCGCCAGCGTTTCTGTTGTTGGTGATCGCTTGTACACAACTGGAAATGTCGGGAATTCTCAGGCTCTTATTGCCGTCGATTTGAAAACTCAAAAAGTCGCATGGACAAGTCCGTTAACAGATTCGGTTCCGAAGCATGGTTACGACGGATCTCGCTGCACACCGAGCGTGGATGGCGACCGTCTGTATGTAGTGACCTCCAACGGTCAAATCTCGTGTGTCAAAGTGGCCGACGGCAGCATGATCTGGAAGAAAGTCTTCGAGGCCGAATGGAAAGGGAAGATGATGTCGGGTTGGGGATTCTCGGAATCCCCATTGGTTGATGGTGACTACGTCTTGTGTACACCCGGCAGTGCTGACGCCATGATTGTTTGCCTCGACAAACTAACGGGAAAAGAAATCTGGAAGTCGGCTGTTCCTGATCAGGGTAAGGCGGGCAGCCAAGGAGCTGGATATTCGGCGATGGCAATCAGCCATGGTGCGGGAGTGAAACAGTATGTCCAGTTGATCGGACGAGGGTTGATTGGCGTTCGGACGAGCGATGGAAAGCATCTTTGGAGCTATAACCGAATCGCGAATGGGGTCGCTGATATCCCGACACCGATCGTGAAAGGGGATTATGTGTTTGGTTCTACCGGATACAACGAAGGTGGCTCAGCGTTGTTGAAACTCACTCGAAACGGCGACGGTGTCGACGCGGTTGAGCAATACTATCGTGGAAAAGAGCTTCAGAATCACCACGGTGGAATCGTCCTGATCGGCGATCATCTATACTTTGGTGAAGGACACAATAACGGGCTTCCTGTTTGTGTCGATTTGATTTCTGGCGACGTCAAATGGGGTGGAAAAATTCGTGGTGCGGGTAACGGTTCAGCTGCGATCACTGCCGTAGATGGACACTTAATCTTCCGTTACCAGTCAGGCGAAGTCGCCCTGATCGAAGCAACACCGACAGAATACAAACTCAAAGGGAGTTTCATGCCCGTCTTTCAAGAACGGGAATCATGGGCACATCCTGTCGTTGCTGCCGGAAAGCTATATCTTCGAGAGCAGAATACACTGATGTGTTATGACGTGACTAACAAGTGAGACTTTTCGAGTCATCAGGCTTGCGGGCCTTGCTGACTCTAATGCGTCGAGATTAGGTCTGAGTTGAAAGATCCAATCCAACGACCGAGTCGCCCTGTCTTCCGATTGGATAGAATTTCACGTTGGTACATACGTCTCTTAACGTAGATTTCACAAAAGCCATTTTGTCTAAATTGACAGTCATCGATTGCAGCGTAAGATAGAATACATACTCGTCTTCACTGATGAGTCATCCCTTTCCCAAATTTTTTTCAATTCGAATGCAACGTCGAGATATCGTCCGCGGTATGGCTCGGCTAAGTACTATAAAGACAAGTTTTGTCATTTGTTCTGGTTCAAGCATTTCCCGGCTCGGAATTTCTCTGAGGCGGTCATTTTCGTCGTTTGTTATTAGGAGTTTCGCATGAAGAATTGTCAGTCGATTCAGAAGAGAAAGCATGGTTTTACCCTGATTGAACTGCTGGTGGTCATCGCCATTATTGCGGTTTTGATCGCACTGCTGCTTCCTGCCGTCCAACAGGCTCGAGAAGCAGCCCGCCGAACCCAGTGCAAGAACAACTTGAAACAGACAGGCCTGGCACTGCACAACTATCACGATACGTTCAACCAATTTCCGTCGGCATTCGGAAACCAGACTGTGAATTCCTCTGGTGGTGAGCGATGGGGCCATTCGCAATGGGTTTCCCTGCTGCCTTACTTCGATCAGGCTCCATTGTTCAATCAGTGGAATTTTCTTGCCAACGACGAAGGCTGGGGTGGAAATCAGAACATTTCAAGGGACGCCAAGATTCCAACCTTGAAATGTCCATCCTCAATTCTCCCTGACAAAAGCCCTAACGGATTTGTCACAGCCCATTACTATGGTATTCAAGGTGCGGTCCCCTTCGGTGTTTTTAAAGATACGTCTGGATTGAACGATAACTCGACAAATTGGGGTTTGACCTCTGGCCGCGGAATGATTTGCTGGGGTGGTAAGAAGATTCGAGACTGTACTGACGGAACATCGAATACCTTGATCGAAGGAGAAATGAGCCATTACGTCTTCGACGCGAATAACAACAAGGACGATCGTCGTCCTTCGCGAAACTGGAGCTGGTCCATGGGCGGTTTGTCCGGCTGGATGGACTGGGCGCCTGCCACTTGCACTGTGACCGTTCGATATGCTCCAAACGCACGCGTTCTTGGCCAGAATGGTCTGGTCTGGTCCGCGTGGGATGACGCTTCGGGAAGCAATTGCCCGCTGACCTCCGCACACGTAGGTGGTGTGCATGGCCTCATGACCGACGGTGCCGTTCGGTTTATCAGCAACAACGTTGACATGGGAACCTTGACACTCTTGTCTGTTCGAGATGACAATTTCCCTGTTGGTGATTTCTAAGCGAGCATGACAGCTCCTCATTGTAGTTGATCGCAATCTTGGACGTTACATTTCGTGACGTCCAAGATCTTTTCTTATGTTACGAATTTTCAACCAGGGCTCAGGAAAAAATTGGCAATGCCACACGTCGTCAGATCATTGCAAGCACACTGTTCGATTGTCGTCCTGCTGGTTCTCGCTTCGGGCTGTGGCGGTGGAAGCGGCACCGGGTACAAGGGTCCCACCGGTATGGTCACCGGAAAAATGATCATCGATGGTAAACCACTCGCCGAGGGATGCCAGGTGGCATTTCAGGCCGTTGAGGGGGGGTATCTCGCCGTAGGGACAGTCAAGTCGGAAGGAAAATACACATTGACGTGTAACGGGTCATTTGATGTCCCGGCAGTCGCTTACCGGATTCAATTGGCTCCTCCGTCAAAGGTCGAGCTGGTGACTTCAAAGGGCGAACTTCAAGACCCTTCTGAGATGGCACGCAAAGTGATGGGTCCGCCGGGATCGGCGAAGGTAAAGGAGTCAGCCAAGCCGCCGTTTCCTGCAAAATATTCGAGCACCCTGACAAGCAAGTTGGAATACACCGTTAAGGCTGGTTCGAATACGGCTGATTTCGATCTTTCACCCTGAGAACTTCGGAAGTTTAAGAATCCGCGAATCGGGAGTCGCAATTACCAAGTGAATCCAGCCAGAAGTTGATTTCGGGATGCCTGATCATGACCGCTCACCCTTGTTCCGGTACGCTTGCTTAAAGAGTCTTTGGGTCAACTTGAGTTCTACTGGACTCTTCCAAAGTCGGTTTTCGTTGTTGGGAAAACGCCTGGATTGGTTTCTGATACGGTCGGAATCGATTAAGTCTCTACATTGAATCAATAGACAGTCGCCAAGACACCCTCCCGTAAAAGGGAACTCATTGGCGATCGCCAGTGTGGTGCAAGCAGGCACGTTTCGATTAGAGTACATGCGTATCCAGTTTTCAGAAAACTCGCTTCAATTCAGAAGGCGGACCTGCCGGGTTTCAAGGGCCAATTCATGAAGAAAGCCTCTTCCACAACGAAAGAATCTCGCACACTTGAAAGTTCGAACGGTCCGCCAGTGAGCGACGTTTGGACGTTTTTAACCAATCATTCTCACGTCCTGTTGTGTCTGTACCATAACCCTGATATGCGACTTCGCGATGTTGCGAGGCTGGTTGGCATCACGGAGCGTATGGTTCAAAAGATCGTCGCGGACTTAGCCGGAGCAGGCTACCTCGAAATCACGAAGGAAGGGCGTTGTAATCACTACAGGGTCAATGTCGATCTAAAGTTAAGGCACCCCCTTGAAATGCATCACACAGTGGGGGAGTTATTAGAGATCTTAAATCTGATCTCAGAACAGCCAAACGCAAAGGTCAAATCCGGTCGATTGACAAAACCATCGAATGGTAAAATCGGAGGCTGATGGGAATCTTGGCGTCCAAGCGAAGATCGAACCGTAATAGGTTAGGTTTTTCCTTAGTGAAAACACGAGGATTAGCCGTTTGGATGCCGCTCAGTTCAGGTTGCAGATTTTTTGACATGCCAAGCTTGGGCGAATTATCTTTGCACTGCAACGACTGACAATAATTCCTTAAGCCGAACGAAGTGAACGCACCAGATCTGGCGACAAAAAAATCTTGACCCTGAAGGTTCTCAAGAAAACGTTGGTTGCAGGTGTCATCAGGGCAAATCGGAAATCTTTACCGCGATTCCGCCATCCTTTAAGACTCAATTTTCCAACACCGAACCCCTTACACTGTGTTGCCACTGACGCGAAGCCACTGGCAGATTGCTTTAGTCCTGACATGACGTAGCAAGAATCAATAAAACACGAACCCTTCCTTCGCAAAAAATCATTATTCGAGGCGTGTAATAATTCTGTGCGTCATCGCGCGTAAGCGATTTCAATGCATCGGACAGCTGTCCGAAGTCACTGGCACCTGGAATTACCACCAGTTTCACCCGACCACAATTCTTCACAGCATCGTCAGAACGGGTGTAAGGTTTATTAATCCCCTTGGGATGAAGACACTAATTGGACGCGAAGTTGACGTTACGATGAAACGTCGCGCCGAACGAATTTTCGGAAACAGTTTATGGCGAAAGTAATAAGAAAAACCGGGAACCGCAAACGGTTCCCGGTTTTGTAACTTTTGCTGTCGCCGAGTCCGAAGATTCGACTTTGGCTTCACCCATCGCGCATGTCATCAAAATCAGAAAACAGATTCTCAATTGGATATGAGAATCTTCGGTGTGCACTCAGATGTACTGATTGATGATGTTTTCTAACAATTCCTGTCGGCCTGATTCGTTTGGATCAAGTTGTGGTTTGCCAAGAACATATTTCTCGAGCGATTCAAACGAAGCCTTGCCCGATTCGATTTCCGCCCCGATGCCCGTGTCAAAGCTTCGATAACGGTTCTTGACGAAGTTCTTGAGGACCCCATCCTTTCGAATCGCAGCAGCGATCTTTGTACCACGCGCGAATGCGTCAATTGCACCGATATGAGCGTGGAACAGATCCACCGGCTCAAAGCTTTCGCGACGAACTTTTGCATCAAAGTTGACGCCGCCAGGCGCAAGACCACCCTGCTCAAGGATCACGAGCATGCACTGCGTTGTCAGGTAGATGTCCGTTGGGAACTGATCAGTGTCCCAGCCGAGCAGCAGGTCGCCAGTATTGGCGTCGATGCTTCCCAAAGCCCCCTGGATTCGAGCATATTCCAGTTCGTGCATCATCGTATGACCTGCCAGAGTTGCATGGTTGGTTTCAATGTTCAGCTTAACATGATCCATCAATCCATTAGCACGGCAGAAGTTCAGGCAGGCTGCCGCGTCGAAATCGTACTGATGCTTTGTCGGTTCTTTTGGCTTTGGCTCGAACAGGAACTGCCCTTTGAACCCAATCTTCTTAGCGTAGTCGACAGCCAGATGCATGAACTTTGCAAGATGATCAAGTTCCCGCTTCATGTCAGTGTTGAACAGGTTGTGATATCCCTCGCGACCACCCCAGAAGACGTAGTTTTCGCCACCCAGTTCCTTAGTGACTTCCAACGCCTTTTTGACCTGTGCAGCCGCAAACGCGAAGACATCGGCGTTGCATGTCGTTGCGGCTCCATGCATGAATCGCGGGTGCGAAAACATATTCGCAGTGCCCCACAACAATTTGATCCCAGTCCGTTCCTGTGCGGCCTTAAGCGCTTTAACCACCGTGTCCAGATTTTTGTTTGTCTGAGCCAGCGTGTCCCCTTCAGGTGCCACGTCGCGATCGTGAAACGCATAGAATGGACAGCCTAGCTTTTCGATGAACTCGAAGGCGGCATCGACTCGCTTCACGGCGTTTTCCACCGAATCGGATCCATCGTCCCACGGACGTTGCAATGTCGCCGAGCCGAAAGGATCGCTACCCGTTCCCCGGAAGGTGTGCCAGTAACAGACAGTATAACGAAGCAGATCCTTCAGTTTCTTTCCTTCAACCACTTCTTCAGGGTTGTAGTGGCGATACGAAAGAGGATTTTTACTGGTTGGACCTTCATACTGAATCTTGGGAATGCCGGGAAAATAGGTCATGTTGAAGTTGCCTGGAGAAGTTGAGTTGGAAGGAAGCTTGGAATACCGCCAAACGATTTGTCATCGGTGAAAAAGGACTGAGTGCTTTTGATCTTCGACGTCGGGAAAGCCTTGGGTTATTACGTGGTTCGACACAATCAAAAAACACCGCATGCCCACAACCAGATATGCGGAAGCACCCGAATGTTCACGGTGACAATTCACTTTTTGTTTGACGGAGTGTATCGAAGCTGAAACCGGCTCGCAAAGGTGGGCAGGCATGCGAATGAGTGAGTGTTAAGGATTTAAAGTTTTGATCAGGTTGTTACACAGAACAAGCGTTCGAAGGTCACGGTTTTGTAAAAGAAATCTCGTCGAACTTAAGCTGAAAAGAAGGCATCCCCTTCTATGCAAAGCCTTGACCCAGTATGGAACTGCGGAAATTAAGGACGTCGCGTTGAATCAGGCAGTTCTTCAATGAGTTTTCCTGCGTATTGGAGTCCTGCAATCAAACCACGACACAGGGCTACCTTTTCAGTGTGTTGCTGGACAACCGACACCTGTTTCCAGACTTCTTCTGATTGACCTCGTTGTGCTCCGAGTGCTGCAGCGAACCGATAACACTCTTCACGTGCCACCGGATCTTCCAATTTTCCGATGAACTGAAAGGCGGTAGAAAGTTGGTTTACCGTGGGAAGTACCGACGCCGTTCGGAGCAACAGTTCATCTCGACGGCTGGTTTTATTATCAATCGATTGCACAAATTCGGCAGCTGCAGGCAGATTTGATTTCAGCAATTCATTTAACTCAACCTGTGCTGGTCGAGGAGGTTCAGCGGCTTTGGAACGCAGCGACCATGCACCGAGAATCGCCTGTTCTTCGGAGGTTCCTTTCAATCCTTCGATCAACTCGCCAGGTAGACCTGTCGCGAAAAAGTTTTCTCGCCGATTAATGTCATCTGCCATTGTCCGCGTGCTGACGACGATCCATACCTTTTCGTTCAACCCCAACCCCGCACCACGCAGTCGTGATAACAGCTCTGTTTCAATCGCGAACTTCCGTTGGGATGCGTCCACGATTTCGGTTAAAGCTCTCTTGTAGTTACTGGCGGACGTTCGTGCCTCGTCGTCCGATTTTAGTTTCAGCTCCTGTTTCAGCAGCTTGAGCAGGCCAGCCGAACCTAGTCGTTCAGCTTCATCCTGTCTTGGTTGAGCCGCGGCAAATGTCGGTGCCGTCGCACGAACAAACGACAAAGCCTGATCGAGAGACTTTTCGGCATCAGCTTTCGTCTCTTTCGACTGGATCTGTAAAAACGCCAGTTCACCCGCGGCAACGGCGGCTTGAAATAGCGGCTCCGCTGCGGGCATTTCCTTTGGAAATTTCACAGTCTGTTTAATGGATGGCATCGCAGGTTCGGCTGGTATGTTGATCGTCGCGAGCTTTTCTAGAGCGAGCCGAGCAGCAGCACTGGCACCCACCTGGTCCTTCGCTAATACCCGGCCACAACCAGCTCGTGCCCAGACCCTGGCAGCGAACGCGGGAGCAAGCTTTTCAGCACTAGCCGCAATTGTTCCATCTGAGTCTAATTCACCCTGAGCGGCCTTGCGAAAAGCAGTCTCTTGCGCCCAGACCGAAAGACATTCGGCTTTCGCCTCCTCGTTCGCTTGAGCAGCAATCCAAGCAACAGCTGCCGACATTTGATCGCGAGCGATCAATGATGATGTTGCGGCAACTGCTTGAGGATTTTTCCAGGGCAATACCGAATTCGAATCAACCAGTCGCCCGAGTTTGCCATCAGTCGCCATTTGCAATCGTGCGGCCAGTTGGGCTTCGGGTTCCGATGAATGAAACCCTGAAAGCATCGTTATTGCTTCCGGAATTCGATCGGCGGCTGCCAGTGCTGCGACAACGCGACCGACGATCTCTAATCGAGTTCGACCGAATTTTGGAAGCTTTGAGATTTCCGAAACGGCACTGTTCAACGTCTTCAAAGCAGCCGCTTTATCGCCTGTTATGAATTCTCCCCAGAAGAGATCGAGCAAAGGGATCACCCGGTAATATGTGACTGCAGGTCCGACCTTCGACAATTGTTCCAGATGTTCTCGAGCGGTAGCAGCATTTCCCGTCACAGCATTGGCTTCAGCAGATAACTGTCTGCAGTAAGGCTTACTTCGCTGCTTTTCTGCAGCGAGCGACGAATCTTTCATCTGCTTTAACGCAGATTTGACGAGTTCTTCATTTGATTGGACCGTCTTGTCAACGGATTTGCTCTCTTTTCCATTATCTTTCGGCGGTTGAACGCCCGGCCCGACATCTGCCGGGTTCGGTTTGACTGCTGGATTCTTTTTGTTGTTGCCCGCCATCTCGGCGATCATCTGCTTTTCTTCTTCCGACAGAACCTTCTGAGCCGGCCCACTCTTGTGGAACATCGTCAGATAGATACCAGCAGCGAACAGAGCGAGTGCCGCAAGAGTAATGGCACCGATCATCGGCAAGTTACTTGCCTTGGGAGCAGGTGGTGGCGGTGGTGCCTCTTCCTTTTTCTTTTCGGACGGAGCGGTGAAAACCGGCATCACACATTTCGAATTGGCACAACGCACGCTTTGACCAGCCGCCGTTGGCGGAAGATAACCCGGTGTATCGCACATTGGACAAATAACTTGCAAGGTCCGCTGTTTCGTCGGATTTGGCATGGCGGGAATGGCCGACTTGCCCGTTGTTAACTCAGATTCAAACGGCAGGTCATCTCCAGGAAGAGTCGGCTTGGTCACACCGAACGTCGGTTTTGTCGGAGCCGGCTTTGTCGCAGTGGTGGGCGATTTTGCCGCTGCCGGAGCCGGCTTTGATCCGGGCTTGGACTTCATTGATGCGCCGCAAAACGGACAGTCCACAGCATCATCATCAATGACTGACTGACGACACGAAGGACAAACCGGAAAATCCATAGTCGCTGGTTCCTGGCGAAATTGTTCACTGACGAATTGTGCTGACTCAAACGACAAATCTTACCGAATCATACCGCGAGGCAAATGGCGAAGCATTGTGATCGTGAAACCGCTGAACTACAGGGGAAATCCTTCTCGCGCCGAAGGTTCGACGAGTTGATGGTCACCCCCTGCAGTTTTCAGACAGGCTAAAAATCGACGATGTTTCGATAACGCTATTCTACCGGATCATTCCATTGGGCGACAAACGACGACGACAAAACGTTCGAAAAACGACTTCTGCAACTTTGTACTTCTTATCAGTCCTTCCTCGCAACGAGCGATCAATGTATTCTTCGCTGTAACATGACTGGTCTCGTCTAATATCAGATTTTCTACGGATAGACATTGCCGAACACGAAGGGGCGGAATCTTGGCGATCAACGAACAAGTCTCTGAATTCATTCACCAGAATGCCGATCGATTCGTTGAGGAATTGAAAGAATTTCTGCGAATTCCGACGGTCAGCGCCGATCCGGCGTGTAAGCCACATCTCATTCGAGGTGCTGAATTCGTTCATCGGCAGTTTGCAAATCTGGGCTTCAAGACCGAGATTGTCCCGACGGCTGGCCATCCGATTGTGTATGCCGAATGGCTCAAGTCTCCCGGCGCCCCTACGGTCATGGTCTACGGTCATTACGACGTCCAACCGGCTGATCCACTCGATCTTTGGACGACCCCTCCATTTGAACCGACGTTGCGAGATGGTTGCCTCTATGCCAGAGGTGCGACTGACGATAAGGGGCAAGTTTTCACACATATCAAATCCGCAGAGGCCTGGCTGCAGACGCTGGGTACGTTACCCGTCAATCTGAAGTATGTCATTGAGGGGGAAGAAGAAGTCGGCAGCAAGAACCTTGAAGACTTTTTAAAATCACACCGTGATCAGCTTCAATGTGACGTTGCAGTGGTCAGTGACACAAGCCAATACGGCCCCAATCAACCTGCAATCACATACGGTCTACGAGGAATACTCGCCGTCGAGATCACACTTACCGGCCCCAAAAAGGACTTACATTCAGGCGTTTTCGGTGGAGCTGTGGCCAATCCGGCAGTTGGTATCGCCAAGATGATTGCATCGTTGCACGACGATCAAGGACGAGTCCGGATTCCGGGCTTTTACGATGACGTTCTGGCATTAACAGAAGTCGAGCGACAACAGTTCCGTGACCTCGGTTTCGATGAAGCTGCGTTCAAAAAAGAGCTCGCAATTACGGAAGTTTCAGGTGAAGTCGGATTCTCGACGAATGAAAGACGCTGGGCCCGACCCACCTGTGAAGTGAATGGCCTGTTCAGCGGCTATACCGGATCTGGTCCCAAGACAATTGTTCCATCGAAGGCAACAGTCAAGATCACTTGCAGACTCGTTCCTTATCAGGACCCTCAAAAGCTCACGGACGCCCTGCACACGTACTTGAAATCTCAATGTCCCAAGTCGCTGACCTTTCACTTTACCAGCGACCACGGATGCCCCGGATACGTATTCGACCCGAACAGTCCGTATATTGACGCGGCAACTGCAGCGATTCGGGAAGCATGGGGTGTCGAAAAGGTTTGCCTCATTCGAGAAGGGGGTTCAATCCCCGTCGTGCAGACGTTTAAAGAGGTACTGGGAGTTGGAACCCTGTTGCTCGGTTGGGGCCAGAACACCGACAACCTGCACAGCCCGAACGAACATTTTTCTGTCGCCGATTTTCACCGTGGGATCAAGGCGAGCGCCGGCTTGTGGCAAAAGCTGGCCGAGATGGGAAACTCCCTGAATACTCCGATTCCCAATAACATTTGCTAATTGCCGGCAAATCCTGAGCAGCGAGCGTTTTCAAATGGCTTCTCCAGCGATGGTTTGAGACTGAGTCGTCCTGAGGTATGACGGCATTCAGCAAAAAGTCGTTTTCTTCACCCTGCAAGATCGGTATACTCCGAAAGAGTTTGAGTTGACGAATGACACTTGTAATCCGCGATTTTTAGAGAGAACTGATCGTGAATGATGATTTTGTCGATCCAACACAGATTCAGCGGTTAGGCCGACGAGCCTTTTTTCAGCAGGGAGTGTTATTGCTGACCGCGACGGCCACAACCACGCTCGATCCCGCATCCCTGTTCGCTGAGCCCGATGCAAAACGCTTAAAAATCGGCCTTATCACAGACATTCACCACGCTGATAAACCCGCCAAAGGAACCCGTTATTATCAAGAAACACTTGGTAAACTCGATGAAGCGGCGTACCGGTTTGAAAAAGAAGAGATCAATTTTATCGTCGAGCTGGGAGACTTAATTGATGAAGCCGATACGGTGCAAACGGAGCTGCGTTGGCTCAAGGACGTCAACCGGGAGTTTTCGGTGATCTCAAAAGATCGCCATTGTGTTCTGGGCAACCACTGCGTGACCACACTGAGCAAGGAAGAATTTCTTGGCGGTGTTGAGCAAGAAAAGTCCTATTATTCGTTTGACCGCGGCAATTTTCATTTTGTGATCCTCGATGCTTGTTTTCGGATCGATGGTACGCCTTACGGTCATAAGAATTTCGACTGGAAAGAATCCTCCATTCCAGCATTGGAATTAGAATGGTTGCAAACGGACCTGAAATCTACCAAAAAGAAAACGGTGGTATTTGTCCATCAGCGGCTGGATGTCGGTGGCGACTTTGGCGTCAAAAATGCCTTAATCTTGAGGAAAATTCTGGAGAATTCTGGCAAGGTCATCGCTGTGCTTCAGGGACATAGCCATGAAAACGACCTGAGAGACATCGGTGGTATCCACTACTGTACCCTGCGCGCAATGGTCGAAGGTTCCGGGCCAGACAACAATGGATATGCGACCATGGAATTGACATCGGATGCCAGCATTCGTCTGACCGGCTTCCGAAAACAAAAACAGTACGATTGGCGATAACATAACTGTCCAAGTCTTTGTAACGAAAACTCTTGGCCATCGCTTTTCATCGGAAATCGGTTTTCGTTGAATCAAAAAACGAAACAATTCTATGTCGACTTCAGCGGTCTCTTTTTCATTTCATCAAGCGGGCCAAAGAGATAACTCCCGCTATTTCACGCATCGCGACGCATTTCGTTTTCGGTGAAACCGAATTCTACCGATCAGTTTTCCCGATCGTTTTCGGACTGCGTATTGCCGAATTTTCCTGATTCCAGTAACGTCCTGCCAAAGTACGGGCATGGATTGCCCTTAAGTCGGTTGGCTGGACTGAATTCTTGGTTCTTTCTGTGCGATTACATCACGGTTGGACCAGGACTACGACGAATGATCGCCAAAAGGAGTTGACGATGAAAGGGATGCGGAACACTAGTTTCGTGGTTTCTCTGGCGCTGGTGGCATTCATTGTTTGTCTCACGGCAGTTCAAAGACAATTTGCTCGAACGACTCAATCGTCCGTTTCTTTTGTTGATTTCGAAGACCTGGGAATGACTTCAGGCGACTCTGATTTTTCGTCGATCTCATTCGACGAAAGTCCAGTTCCAAAAACAGGTTCTCAAAGATCATCGCAAGCACGACGTTCGTTTGTCGTTCCCATTGCCGATTCGACTCAGGCCAATAAGCAGAGAATTCAACAATGTTGTGCACAGACAACATCCAGCTCTGACATCATTTCCGCTATTGAACTGCAAAATGAAGAGGTACGAGTTCGAACGGTACGCGCCAGCGATCCGCCAACGGCTGTCCCCGCGCCAGTCGACGCCGTTCCCGTTGAAACACCGGAACGTGACAAAGGAACTGAAGACGAAAGTGGGAACGAAGCGGTCCGATCCGTGATTGAAAGGGAATTGTCCCACACGACTCGTGAAGAACGTGATATCTGGTTTGACGAATTGAAGGCACTACCAGCTGGAGTTGTACGTGACCTGTTGCAGGTGCGTAAACAAATTCGAGCAATGCCAAGGCTAACCGGAGGATCCCTCGAAAAGCTGGCTTCCGCAGATCCGTTGCGGGGTCCCAATTCTCGCGAAATCTCCGCAGAACCCGTTTCTCAAAAAATCCGTTTCAAACTCCCCGACGACACATCGGCAAACGCCGCCATCGAGACCGCGATTTCGCAGTTGCGGCACAATCTGATCAACATCACGACGCCAGGTTTCAAACGTTTGCGAGTGACGCTGGTGGATAGCTACGCGTCGGCATCACTGGATTCCACCGCCTCGGATGAGGCCGTTCCCAGTCCCTGGCTCGGAACTGGAATTCATGGCGAAGGTTGTCGACTCGCACCGATTCAGCTTGATCTCAAGCAAGGATCGCTTAAGAACACCGGGCGACAGCTCGATCTCGCGATTGACGGCGAAGGCTTTTTCGTGGTCAAACGAGGTGACAAAGAGCTGCTCACGCGGTGTGGAGCGTTCACGCTGGACCGTGACCGGCAACTCTGTCTCGCGGTAACGGACGATCATGTTCTGTTGCAACCGACGATGCAGATTCCCGATGAAACCCGCGAGATTCAAGTCGCAGCCGATGGTACCGTCGCAATTCTCAAATCGACCGAAGCGACGATCACGATTATCGGTCAATTGCAACTGGCTCGTGTTGCCAGTCCGGCTCGATTGCAGCCAGTCGGGCAAACGCTGTATCTCGCGAATGACAACTCGGGACCAATCGTCCTTGGCCCCGCCATGCAGCATGGAATGGGCGAAATTCAGCAGGGAACACTTGAGCAATCAAATGTCGATTTCCAAATCGAACTCGATGAAATCGAATCGTTAATGCAGATCATCAAAGCGATGCCCTACGAGCAATCGCGGCCAGTCACGGCCAGTGGACCGCAACGATCACCTGCTCGATAACAACCCCTCGGATTACTGCAAGATGATCGCAGGATTCATGGGGCCGGGCAAATTGATCTGGCGTGAGTTCACAAGATCGATCGGGCTGACGGAGTCAATTGATTCGACGAGATAAGGCGTGCTTGTCTCGTTGCTGGCCCAAAAACTCCCTTCTGTACCCAAGTTCTGGGAGGCATCGTTCGCGCCGGTCGAACCGCTGCTCTGTGGTGACAAAAACTCGACCGAGAGGCCAACTACGAGAAAGTCCGGTTGATTCACCGCGACAAAATAGCTGGCTCCCGCATTAAGGCGAGTCGACGAAGTTAACCAGTACGATACACCCGCTTCCGGTACGATCGCTGCGATACCTGATGCCTTGGTAATCCTGGAGCCACGTCTCCCGTTACTGTATGTATAGGGCTCCGTATGGACATTGCTGATCCCCAGATCTGTTGACAGTCCTGCATACGGACTTATTCGCGTCGGGGCATGCATTCGAAACCCCGCTTCAACGCCACCGGCACCTAAGCCATTATTATCCATACCCATCACCCCGTATCGTATTGTCGACCACGGATTTGGTAGATGAAACACTCCCGTCGATCCGATCGCGGCAGGCCAATGGTGGGAATCGGTACTTCCGCCACTGATGTAACGGCCACTCCGTTCTTCGTGGCAATCGGTATCCGGCATCTTCCAGAAATCTAAAGAGGCTTGTTCAGGAGGTGGGCAGGAACTTACGGGCAGACACTTCTGCTGAACATACGGCGGACTCTCTGTCGTCCATCTCGTCGTTGAATATGGCCGCCCTGCGAGCGTACATCCTGATGTCGCTAACAGAGTGATGACCGCTTCCAATGCAATCCAACGATGAGGGTGTTTCGACATGATTGTTACCCGATGATTGCCCTTCTTCATAAGAAGTTTTCGTTCGAACACATGAGCAAGAGAATCCTATAAAGTCGAATCGTCTTGACCAGCTCAATCGATCATCGGAAACAGATTCACGTCGTGATTGTCAGCGAAAATATCGTCGACAATCCGTCAGTCGCACTTAGAGATAACGAAAGCTTTCTCTTTTGTTAATTGGGCCGTCCTCAGTGATCGAGAGACCTCACAACGTTGTGGACCCCTTTGATCACACGCTCTTCCACATCAGGCGACCAGCGTTCGGTTGGCAAGCCATAAACCATCATCGAGCTTTGTCCTTCATAGCCCCCTTCCATTAACACCCGCTTGGACGGAATATAAGCCATGACGTCGTTTGAATAGGCAGAGATCCAGACCCGTTCGCCAAGTTCCGCTTTCAGACGTAGTGAAAAGTCGACGACAACTTCCCCCCCTAACGTGATCCATAACTGGTCGCCCCCCAGCCGCCAGGCCTGTATCGGATAAGGGTAGTCAGATATTTGAATGGTGCCGGACTGAAGTCCCTTCATAAGTCGGGCAGCCCAACGCTGAGTGTAACTGACAGGTTCTTCGGACATCTTTTGGAGTTGAGCCTTTGACGGGGGCGGGTCCATTGCCAGCGGGACAAATGCGTGGCGTGTTTCCAATGAACTTTTGACAGGAACCAGTGGTTGATCGAGGACTGCGGATACGGCTTTTGTCAATTGACTGGCGTATGCCTGACATAGCTCCACCGTCCGACGCGGAAGTGGATTTTGATCAGCTCCGCAACCCATGCAGAACATGGCAGTGACATCAGGATACCGCGCCTCGAGGGAATACTGGGCGAATCCCGCGTAGTCACCACACCATTGCTGAAAACTCAGCGTCGTATTGTGGCAGGCGTAAGTGAATATGACCGCCTTTAATGTTCCATCGGGTCGCTTCACGGCAAGAACCGGAACGGTATGATCGACCGGACCGAACAGTTGATTCTGCTCACGGAGCGCCGGGACATCGGGCTCACGGTTAGTGCGGCGATTGACAGCAAAATCTGCCATGCCAACACCACGCGATAGTGTGGCGGGTTGCAGGTCGTCAAGCCCTCGACCGATCGTAGAGACAATCTCGGTGGTGAGCCAGTTCGAATAGTCTTCGATGTCACGTAACTGCTCATCATTCACTGGATAGATATCGAGTAACGCTCCTTTCAGAACCGGTCCGCAATGGGTGTGCGACGCGCTCAGCATGATTTGAGAACGATCAAGCCCGTAACGACTTTTCAAGAGCCCGCAGACGTCGTTGTACATGGACTGCGGAATTCCGAGTGTATCGCTCGAAAGGACCACGCCACGCCGTCCAGTGGCATCTTCGAGAGCCAGCACGCGGATCATCAGATCGTGCTGCTTCCCTTCGGCGGGTGCCGTCCGGCTACCATATCCGGCCATCCATAACGACTTTTTTGGCGTGATGACCGCGCGTGCCGTTCCCGCTTTCCAGGTCGGTTCTGCCGCAAGTAAAGGCAGCGCCGTGATGCTTACGACAAATACTAAAGCGCGAAAAGACCAGACAATCGTCGACATGCCATTACCCTCGTTTCGTTGCGAAGTCACATTACGAACGAAACCGTTGTAAGCAGCGACCACCGCAACGATCAAGCAAGGGTTATAGTGCTTCGAAGAATCGTCGAGCACACTCGTCAATTAAATCTTCAGTGAGCTCAACGGGCATTTCGCTGAATCGACAAATCGACCGGGCGACTTCGAGCAGATCCCGAGGGTCGCTCGCTCGCGGTGTCCGACCTTTGTCGTAATAGTTCTCAAAGAGAAAGTTGACAATCGATTCGTCGTACGGAATCTCGCGCTGTCGGCAAGCGTGATGGAAGATCACGGCAAACAGTTCTTGCGACGGAGGATTGATCGGTAGTTTGTGTTTAATCCGACGCATGAACGCACTGTCGGAAATCTCCCGGGGATGGAGATTCGTCGCGAAGATTGTCAGCTGTTCGATCGGAAGTGCACACTTCCGACCAGTCACGAGCGTCAGATAATCAACGCCTTCTTCAAGCGGAACACTCCAGCGGTTAAGCAAATCGCTTGTTCGAATCGCTTGCCGACCGAGATCGTCAACGAAAAACACACCTCCGTTTGCTTTGATGTGCAATGGCGCGTTGTAAAAGTTTGCCATCTTGTTGTATTTCAATTCGAGCAGGTCGAGAGTCAGTTCGCTCCCCGTGATCACAACGGGGCGTTTAATCCGTCGCCATCGCAGATCCACGGGACCTTCGTTGACGGTTTGTCTGGACGATTCGCTTGAAGATGACATTCCGCGTTGAGACAAATCCTCGTCGTCGGTCGTCTGATGGACACCCGGATCGAACAGTGTGATGATGCAGTTCTCGGCCATGATTGCGTAAGGAACGTAAATCTCGCCACAGAACAGACTCAAAAACCGGCCCAACCCTTTTGCAATGACCGTCTTTCCGTTACCGGGCGGACCATACAACAAAATGGATTTGCCGCTGCAGATTGCGGGGCCCAACTCACTCAGCATGGAAGGCCGCATGACGTAATCATGGAATGCGGCACGAAGAGCCAGAGGATTGCATTGTGTTCCCGTCACACGTTGAAGCTGACAATGTTCAAGATATTGCTCGAGAGAAACTGGCGCAGGCCCCACATAACGACAGGCTTCAACCGCCTCTTTCGCGCGAGCATAACCCTTCTCGGTTAACTCGTAACGATTTCCAATACGACCGAAAACATCGGCCAGACTGACCTCCAGCAGCATTTGCTCCCTGAGCTTCCGCAATGATTCTTCAATAACCCTGGATGGCAATCGAGTCATCCGAGCCAGATCGTTTCCCTGCAAAACCCCATGGACGTAAAGAGTTTTAAGAAGCAGGTCGGTCAGATGGCCCAGGGAAATTCCTGTTTCTGACAATGTGCGCGGGCTGCGGGGTGCCGGAGCAGGGGGAGCTTGAACAGGAGCATTCGCCTCTTTCCAGGCGATCGAAGGAAGTTCTTCCACGTTCACGATGGACGAGTTGACTGTCATAAGTTCATTCATATGAGACCCGTCTGCAATATGTCCGTTCGTGGATTCAGCTTGACTTCGAAACGACTCGGTTGAGGGCATCTGCAAGCTTTCAAAACAGTTCGGTTTCCGAGATTCTCAGCACC
Source organism: uncultured Schlesneria sp. (assembly GCA_903899985.1). Classification (GTDB taxonomy): domain Bacteria; phylum Planctomycetota; class Planctomycetia; order Planctomycetales; family Planctomycetaceae; genus Schlesneria. The sequence goes on along the minus strand of CAIULL010000131.1, from coordinate 33,991 downwards.
AAGTTCGTCTTCGTACCGGTATAGTCAACGTTGCCTCGTTCTGAGACGGTTCGATCAACAGGAATTGAAGTCGACAGGATTAATATCCGTTTTCGACACTTTTCTTTTTCGTATCGGCCACAGACCTTAGCCCCATGACCGAAACCGGAACCGTCCGCAGTCTCAACCATCGACTCTGCAAAGCCGCCATGTTTTCTTCGCGTATTTACCCGAGATTAAGAAAGCAATAATCAGTCGTGGGATGTTGCATGAAACGATGTCGTCGAATATTTCAACCTCTTCGAAAAGACGCAGTTTCTGCCGATTTGCAACATGGCCCTCCGAGTAACGCATTCACGTCCGGTCGTCACACATGACGGATTGTCACGTCACTTCAACGTCGTTCGGTTGTCAGCTCGTCATCATCGATCGCATTCCCGGTCTGAAAACAAGCGTCCGAATCAAGGTCAAAACGTATAACCGCTTGACATCGGCCTCATATCGGGCGATGCTGATCCTGGCGTTTTGACCGAACCTGCCTGATTTCCTCCCACCTTGCAATAAGACCGTTTCGGATGTTCCTGATCCGTGACCTGTCGAGCATCATCAAGATTCATGATTAAGGATCGCTCCTCCATGCAGCGTTTAACCAACATACTGTTTGTGAATTCATTGTTACTGATTCTGGCTACTCAGGTTCTGGCTCAAGAGAATCTTGATCAGAAGATCGCTGAACAACAGAAGCTGGCCGATGAGGCGGCGGCTCGCAAAGTCGCTGGTGAGCCTGCCGTTGTTGCAGCGCGAACGATAGCCAAAGAACGAGCGGCAGCAGTCGCGACATTGCGAGTCGAACAGAATAAGGCGGAAGCGAGCGTTAAAGACTCCGAAGGAAAACTCCCCAAATTGCAGGAGGCGATCAAGAAGGCGGTCGAAGAACGAACGAAGGCGGAAACAGAATCCGTCGCCGCCGCAAAAGCCGCTGTTGACGCCAAGGGTAAAGAGACCGAACAGGCAGAAGCCGACAAATCAAAAGCCGCTGCCGAAAAACTGGTCGCCTCTACAAAAGCTCTTGAAGACGCACTCAAAGCAATTCAACCTGTTGAAGAAGGATTAGCAGCCGCTCGCAAACTGATCGCCGAGCAACCTGTAAAAATCAAGGCGGCTGAAGCAGCTGTCGCCGCGTTCCAGGCTGAACTGCAAGCAGCGGAGGCGACCTTCGCCGCACTCAGCAAAGAAGCAGTTGCCCGCCAGATTGACCTGGAAAAAAGTCTCGTGGCCACGGGACGGCTGGTGTCGTTTGCACATCAGGTGGCGCCAATCTTTTCTCAACGATGCCTCGCCTGTCACAACGCCCGCACCGCCAAGGGGCGGCTGAATATGGAAAATTATGCCAACATGATGAAGGGTGGCGAAAGCGGCCCTTCTGTTGTGGCAGGTAAGCCGGCTGAATCGTTGTTGCAAACAATGATTGAAGACCATTCGATGCCCAAAGACGCTGACCCTTTGCTCCCTGAACAAATTGCGATTATCAAAAAATGGGTGGAGACCGGTGCCCGCCTGGATGCCGGCGTCGCGGCAACGGCAACACTGATCACGATTATTCCAAAACTGGTTCAGCCGATGCCTCCTGAGTCGTATCGAGTCTCTGTCCCCGTGATGGCGCTTGCATTCAGTCCCGACGGAAACCTGCTGGCCACGTCCGGATACCGCGAAGTTCTGCTTTGGAACCCGGCCGATGGCCAGCTTGTTCGCCGAATCAAAAATCTCGCCGAGCGTCCACATGACTTCGAGTTTTCTGCAGATGGGTCCGTCCTGGCAGTCGCCGCTGGAACGCCGGGCCAGCTGGGTGAGGTTAAATTGTTCAATGTCGCTGACGGAGCTTTATTGGCAGACCTGTTCACCACTGATGACGAAGTCTTCTCCGTCGCATTCAGTCCTGATGGAACTCGACTCGCCGCAGCATGTGCCGATCGATCGGTACGATTGTTTGATGTGGCAACTCGACAACTCCAAAAACTGATTGAAGATCACGCCGACTGGGTCATGGACGTCGCCTGGTCTCCTGATGGTAAAAAAATTGCAACCGCAAGTCGTGATAAAACATGTAAAGTATTTGACAGTACTTCTGGGGAATCTCAGTCAACATTTAACGGGCACGCCCAGCCGGTCTTTGGCGTCGGCTTCCTTCCGGACGGTGCCAATGTGGCAAGCAGCGGACGTGACAACCGAATCCGTGTCTGGGCCAGTGCCGATGCAAAACAAGCTCGCGAAATCGCCTTGGGTGGTGAGGTCTTTCGGATCACCATGCAGGGAGACGGAACCGCCTTCAGCGGCAGTGCCGACAAGTTCGCCCGCCAGCACAACTTGACCAACGGCGCTCAAATAAAGCAGTTCGGCCCACACGAAGACTGGGTCTACGCCGCCAGCTACCACGCCGCATCGAAACGCGTCGCCAGCGGCAGCCACGACGGCCAGGTCAGGATCTGGAATTACGATGATGGCAAAGAACTCATTAAATTCATCGCGGCACCAGGACTCGCACAACCTGTCGCCGCCAAGTGAACCATCACGCTTACTTTTCGTTCCCAAACTGCCGTTTTGTGAACGAAAAGTAAGCCTTTGCAAAACCTATGAAAATGGAAGTTAGCGATAACTTCTGCCAACTTTTTTTATTTACTTGGAAGTTTGTTTGAGATCGTCAAAAGAATCTGGGAACTTGGCCCGGCAGCGGCGATAAGTTTTGTTGAGAGCATCGCTCAGATGCGTGACCGATCAGTAACAATTCACGCTTACGATTGAAATGCTAGTCGAAGGGTGAAGGCGGAATATCGAATTCCAGTTCCGACGAGGATTCATCGGCGGGCTGTGTCATGCTCGGCATTGCTTGTGGAGCGTGGGGTACGACGGTCAGTGTTGTACCGGCTCGTTGAAGTAATTCTTCTCCGCTGCCGACACCTGGCGGAGTATGTCTCCAGGCTGTTCCAGCAAGGACCTGACGCCGTCCTTCGTCAAACATGTGTCGCATGGCGACCGGATCGAAGTCCGCTCCTGACATTGGAGCATCAAAATCATTTGGAAGGGCTGCAAGATGGTACTGCATTCCTGTCAGCAGGCTTTGCATGTAAAGCTTGACGAGCGAGTCGCGAGTCTGGGCATAAAGAAATGTTGAAACGCTTTCGCCAACGATACTAATGACCCGAGTTGGAACCGGCTGGGGATCGGCGTACAGCTTGCCGGCGACGATGACGTATTCATCCGAACCGTACAATAGCTCGGACAAGGTTGCGGCAGAACGCTGTTCGGGAGGGATATATGGCGGACGAAAGAATAGCGGCTGGGTCAGCCCTCCATCAACGTGCCGTTCGATATATTTCCTGCCATCGACCACGACCGGAATTTCGACTGTCGGGAAGAAGCCGGGAATTGCTGCCGAGGCCAGAAGAACTTTACAAATTAGCTGGCGACTATCAGGCTTTCCGGACGCGGCGATGGCGCCCAGATCCCAAACCACAGGTCGGCGACCATCAAGGTCGGTGGTGCCGACATACAGTCGACGTCCACATGCATGAGCTTCAGCAATCCTCTCAACCACCTCCGGTGTGATGGCCGAATGGATCTGCCGATGCAACGGCTCGCTATCGTTAAGAGAATCCGACAAAAGTGCCCAGGGAAGATGCTTCCTGCGGTAGATATCAGATGATCTAAGCGTGGTATAATTTCGGCAGAGTTCCGCGTCGTAATCGGAGCCAAGAAAGGCGAAAACAGCAATCAGTGCTCCCGTACTGACGCCGGTAACAACGTCAAATTGAGGGCGATTTCCGGCTTCGGTCCATCCACACAGGATTCCGGCCGAGTATGCTCCGTAAGATCCGCCGCCGGAAAGGACCAGGGCAGATCGTTTAGGGGGGATGACTTCGGGTCGTTGCGAAGCACGAACTCGTTCACCCTGGGCAAACAACTGGCGAAACACCATTGGGGGTGTTCCGTCAGGGCCATACGCGGTGGTATCGACCAGTTCAGCGGGCTTCAAACCCGCCGCCGTGGGCGATTGAATCATCATTCGAGTTGTGGCACAACCCTGCGAAAAACAGAGCGCCAGTGAAATAGCGACCTTGACCACGACGCCGGGCGCCGGGTTTGAGTCGAACTGGGCGTCGTTTGCGAGGTACCTCATGTGAGGTCTGTACTCGATCTTAAAAAGTACGGCAACCCCGGATTTAGAGAGTAGATGGTAGAGAAATGAAAGTAGACAATAGATAAGAGCGCACTGCATGATCGAGGACGTTCAGGCAGCGGCATCTTGATTCATAAGATTGCCAATGGCTTAGTCTTCCGACAATTGCTTGAGCAAATCCGCAATTTCCCGATGGGTGGCCTGAGACTGGGTCACAATTAATTTTCCCGGAAGCGTAAAAATCGTACCTGTTGGGAAATCGGCGTGATGGACCATTTCAAGACTTAAGACCGTTGCATGAGCCAGCGCTACCAGACCATTGACGGTGGCGTATCCGAGAGCATCCAATTCTTCCGCTTCCGACTTTTTCGATTTCTCTGACGGGCTGGGGGATTCGGGTGATTCGTCGTTATTGGCGATGGTGACGTTATCTGAGATGCTGACTGTCGCGCCGGATTGGGCTGCCGCCAGTTGGACTCCTGTTACGACGATTGATTTGACCATTTCGGAGGGGATATGTCCGTTACCGCGAAGCTGGTCTCCCAGGTCGTTGATCTGCGATCGCCAGCTCCAGGGACGGATCGATTGACGCACGATCTTGGCGAGTTGTTCAGGATTCAGGTTGCTCAAATGCTTGACGGAATAAACGCGAGTCTCCTTGTGAGACAAGGCCTGCATACGGGTGGTGATCAGCAAACCATCGTTTTCGACAAGATAGTCCAACAGACAGGCATTCGTGAGAGAGATGGGTAACGGCATTTCCATCACATCGTTTCCAAACACAATCGGCATGGCGTCAAGCACCTGTCGAAGCACCGTCGAAACGTTCGCCTGCTTCAGGCACATCGTCTGGATGTTGACTTCGAGCGAGAGGAATTCTTCGACGATATTGGTTTGAGGTTTTTCATCATCATCTTCGCCTTTGGACTTGTCTTCATGATCTGCGTCGTCGTCGCAGTCATCATCGCATTCTTTGTCACCGGTCTCATTTTTCATTTTAGAATCAGCATCCTTGCCTTCGTCTTGAGCGTCTTCAGACGGTTTCTCGTCATCGGAATCCACCTTGGCACTTTGATCAGGTTCGGAAATCACAATCAGCTTTGCTTTTTTTGTGGGACTTCCGCTGATAACTCGAACGGGAGTATTTCGCTTGGCAATTAATGAAGCCGTTTTTGTCGGTTCCTTCGTCTCACCAATAACATTTTCTTTCCCTAAAAGAGCGGACAATGTCGGGATGTCCAACCGCAACGAAAGCTGGTGACGTTCACGAAGCTGATCCAGCAGTTCTTTCACTGTTACCGTCTGACGCTCGCCGAAATCCAGTTCAGAAGGCTGGGCCAGTATTGCTTCCCATTTCTTCTGGCCGGTCAATGGGACAGGTTTCAGATCAACGGGAGGGGCGTTGAGAGGCTCTGAACTTTTCGAGGCTGGTGTCGCCGCAGTTGGATTAATGTACGTCGGCTTTTCGGTGGGGGAATTGGAGTCTCTGTAGGGGTTGGCCGAGGAAGCGGGGATCCCTTCGACGAGGGGCATGGGAGAGTAAGCAGCGGGCGCAGCAGGAGCAACCGGAGTGGAAGAAACCTTGGACTTACCAGATTTCTGCTCTTTAACGGGTTCTGCCGCAAAGCAGAAGCTTCCGATTCCAAAACATAACGTCAGACAGATCAATGAGCGCAACATGATTCCTCCCCATGAAAGCGGTGACGTCAGATTCCTTTCAACCGCACGATGCTCATTGACTATTGCACGTCAACGAAAGCGATTCAAGATCGGTTTTCGTTAGGGAAAGGGCCGATCAAGGATTGATGCGGTTCACGGTCCAATTACCGTTGGTGACCAGGATATAGGCGAATCGATCGTGCAATCGGCTCGGGCGACCCTGCCAAAACTCGATGCGATCAGGGACCAGTCGATAACCACCCCAATGGGCGGGGCGCGGAATCGGCCCCCCGGCGAACCGCTGTCGGAATTCTTCAACCCGAGCGTACAGTGCCTGAGATGACTCAAGTGGACCGCTCTGAGATGAAGCCCAGGCACCGAGTTGGTTATTCAGAGGTCGACCCGCAAAATAAGAATCCGATTCTGCTTCTGAAACTCGATCAACTCGACCTTCAATTCGAACTTGTCGCTCAAGCTCTTTCCAGTAGAAGCATAAAGAGGCGAGCGGGTTCTGGGCGAGTTCTTCACCTTTACGACTATTGTAGTTGGTATAAAATGCAAAGCCGCGTTCGTCGAATCCGCGCAAGTAAACGATTCGAGAAGCTGGACGTCCATTGTTGGGACATGTCGCGAGTGTCATCGCAGGGTATTCGGACACCCCGGCTGCCTGAACCTCGTTGTACCACTTGGTGAATTGTTGAATCGGGTTGGCGGCCAGGTCAGTAACATCGAGCGTACCGAGATTGAAGTCGGCATGGACAAAATCTTCAGTCATGATGGTCTCGCAAACGGAGATGTTTTGTCGTTGTCCGTTACCTACGTTCATTCGGACGTAGAAACAGTCTCGTTGACGCTCTCAGAGGCTATCATCATATCGACGGGTTCTGACTTTGCGACACAGACGGCGATGGCCAGATCACCGGTCACATTGACGACGGTCCGGCACATGTCCAAAACGCGATCAACACCCATAATAATGCCGATCGCAGCACCGGGAACTCCAACTGACTGCATCACGACCACGATCAGCGGCAATGAACCGCCTGGAACACCGGCTGTTCCTACTCCCGCCAGAATTGCCATTAGTACTACTGTAAATTGCTGGCTCGCGGTGAGATCTACTCCCATTACCTGTGCCAGAAATAAAACGACCACGCCTTCGTAGAGAGCTGTTCCATTCTGATTGCCGGTGGCTCCGACCGTCAGTACAAAATTGGAAACACGGGAAGGGAGTTTCAATTCGTTGGTGGCGACGTTCATTGCCGTAGGCAACGTCGCACTGGATGACGAGGTACCAAAGGCCACCATCATCGCCTCAGACACATTTGAGAAAAACTTCCAAGGTGACATTCGAGCGAAGGCGAGTACCACGATTGAATAGACGACGAACAATTGCAGGCTGAGGCCAAGAAGAGCCGTGATGACAAACCACAGCAGGGTCTTCAAAATATCGAAACCCAGCTGCGCAGAAAGGGCGAATACAAGGCAACCCGCCCCGTATGGGGCCAGCTTCATGGCGAATTCGATCACTGACATCGAGATAGCATACAGACCTTCAAGCCAACCGACGAACGTTTTTGTTTCGGTGGGGTTCGTGGTGATGGCCATACCGCAGACGAGTGCAAACACCATTACGGCGAGCATACCATTTCCCTTAGAACTGCCATCCACGGCACCGACCATCTCCTGTAATGGGTTTTCGGGAAAGAGGTCGACAATGGTGTCACGAACGGCTTTTGCCTCTTTCGCTTTATTGACTTTGTCGGTAGCGCCAGAGGCATATTTTTCGAGAAGATTCTGGCGTTGTTCTTCGCTGAGCGACCGGCCGGGCTGCATGAAATCCACCAGACCGATACCGATCAAGACTGCACATGACGAGAGGATTGCCGTGAATCCCAAAGTCTTAAGCCCCATTCGTCCCAGTTTTCGAAGATCGCCAATTTCGACGACCGCCAATGCCAATGCCGAGAAAACCATTGGCACGACGACCATAAACATCAGCCGAAGGAAGATCTTGCCGACCGGTTCTGCCCAGTAGATCATTGTGTCGAGCCAATCGGTCAGCCCGTTGGAGTTAGCATCACCCACGGCTCCTTTTTGCGTTGAACCCAGGGCGTTTGCCGCCAGACCGGCCACAATACCGACGATCAAGCCGATGAAAATCTTCGTGTGCAGCGGCGTCCCAGGTTCAGACTCGTCGCGTCTTTGTTGATTGGACATCGAAAATCCTTCGGTTAATGACTTAAGAATCTGCAGGATACCTGTCATGTCGGTGAAGTTCACGCATCGGGGGAAATCTTGCTTTGAATGAATCGGATAACCGCAGGGTGGAAGCAGACGTCTTACCGATTAAAAAGAGAGCTGCGATGTCCGCTGTTGTGACCGAGCCTCATGTTTGTATGATATGCAGACTCAAAGTTTGGAATCGACAGTCGTCACGAATTTGTCGGGAGGTCGTCGTTTTCCGTTAAGGAACTGGTGGAAGATGGCGTCGCCTCGTGTTTGTGTCTTGCGTGCTCCCGGGACGAATTGTGATGTCGAAACGGCTTATGCGTTCGATTCCTGCGGAGGTCGTGCGGATCGAGTCCACTTGTTTCGCCTCATCGAGCAACCGTCGCTTCTCGAAGATTATCAAATCCTTTGCATTCCTGGCGGCTTTAGTTATGGAGACGATATCGGTGCAGGGGTCGTCTTTTCCAGCCAGCTTCGAGGTCATCTCGGCGACGTCGTTCGCCAATTCCTAACCGCTGACAAACTCGTGCTGGGAATCTGCAACGGCTTTCAAACATTGCTGAAAGCAGGTGTATTGCCCTATGGTGCCGCAGGTTGGGGGAAATCTGATCGAAGCGATGCAGATGCGACACTGACATGGAATCATAATGGAAGATATACCGCTCGATGGGTCCATCTGAAAGTTGGTGGCTCGAATAACGTGTTTCTACGCGACATCTCGGAACTGGACCTTCCCATCGCACATGCCGAGGGGCGACTTGTCCCGCGCAGTGCGGATGTCGTGGAAACATGGCGAAATCAACATCAGATCGCGATTCAGTATGCGCCTTGGGCTGCGGGAAGCGACGGGGCGTCAAACCCGATTAATGAACGATGGGAGGCGAATCCAAATGGAGCGGTTGCCGACATTGCTGGTTTAAGCGATCCAAGTGGTCGAATTCTGGGCTTGATGCCGCACCCGGAACGATTCCTGTTTGCGACTCAACATCCTCAATGGACGCGGTTGAACCTTGAAGGAAACGGTGCGGGGTTGAAGCTGTTTCAGAACGGCATCGATTACTTCGCATGATTAGCGACAATTTAACAACCACGGCTCGATGACAATTTGTGCTGCTCGAAGATTACACCATGAGATCTTTCGAAGATCCTTGGAAATGTGAGAGAAGTATGGGTCGACCAGGGATTTTTCACCGGCCGCCTGAGCCGTCATGTTGACGGGCGTCGGGACGGACTTCAGCAAGACGAGCTCATCCGCAGGCCATCGCAGTGCCGCCCAACCAGAAATCGAGTCGCTGGTCACATTCCAATCATGTGGTAGCGGTTCACGCGACTTTGCTTCTTCGTTTTTGACAAATCGGCTGCAATCCAAAAGTAGCGGTGACGAGTCGATAGACCAAAGACGAGTCGCTTCCTCGCGATCGCTGACTGACCGATATGAAAATAAGGTTTCAATAAACTGACGATTCAAGTCGGTACTGGCAATCGCAAGCCAATGAGCGATTTCGTCACTCAGTTGATGAATCTGGCTCCAGTCGCGGACAACATCTGCGGACGCACCACCGCCAATCACAAGCAACCGATTTTTGTCAGAGAATTGATCAAGGACAGTCCTAAGCTTTTCCACGAGTCCGGGCAACGTCAACAGGCTGCCTCCGAGCTTGAAAACGACCGTCATTTTTCATCGCCAGACACGAGTGCGATTTGCAAGTCCATTACGTTGGTGTGAGTGGGCCCTGTCTTAATCAGTCCACCCACCTGATCGAAAAAGGTGTATGAATCATTAATCGCCAGAAAATTACCCGGTTGTAACCCACGTTCCCGGGCGTTCGATTGGATTACCGAGTCATAAAAAGCACCGGCTGCATCGGTCGGGCCATCCTCACCGTCTGTCCCACCGGATAAAACGATGAAACGTCGGATGTCCTCATTTGCCCAGCGGTGACCGGCCGCCAATGCCACTTCCTGGTTTCGGCCCCCCTTTCGAGGGAGATCGGTCGCGGCCAGTTTGACAACAGGTTCGCCTCCGCCCAGAAAGCACAGACCTTGTCCCATAGTCTCTTGGCACGAGCGAAGACAGGTTTCTGCTAATTCGAAACCAATTTCGCTCGCGATACCCTGACGATTCGTACCGAGGTTGCGGACTTCGAACCCGAGCGATCGCGCATGGGATGCTGCCGCATCGAGTGCCGTTTGATTGTTGCCGATAATGCAGTTTCGACAATCAATTGAGGGAACACTTCGCGAGTCGGAATTTCGAGTCTGCTCTTCCAGAACCTTCCGAACAGAGTCCGATACAGTTGAATCGTGACCTGTGCAGGCAGCATATTTCTGAAGTACTGCAAGTGCGTCGTTCGCGGTGCCGGTGTCACAGACTGTTGGCCCGGACGCAATAATATCCAGAGGATCGCCCGGGACGTCTGAAATGATCAAAGCAATCATTCTTCCCGCCTTGGCCGCTCTCAGAAGGCCTCCCCCTTTCACAAGCGAGAGTCGCTTGCGAACGGTATTGAGTTCCTGGATCGAGGCTCCAGATTGCATCAGGCAACGAGTCACCTTGAGTTTGTCTTCCAGACTGATTCCTGGAACCGGGGCGGGTAAAAGTGCACTACCGCCACCTGATATTAACACCAGGCATAAATCGTTTGCATTGAGTGATGAAACCAGCTCCAGTATTCGCTGGCAACCAAACACGCCATCAGAAGTTGGTTCATTTAATCCCGCAGGGCGAGCAGCGTGTAAATGAATCTTCCGCAATGGTCGAACGCAATCGGAAGGGACATTGACCCATCCAACAACCTTGGATTCCACCAATCCGCTTCCGAGCGACGACTCAATACCAGCGGCCATACCAGCCCCGGCTTTTCCGGCGCCGACAACGACGATACGACCAATCGAAGCAACTTCGAGCCTCTCACTGGCGACCGTAATGGAAGTACGGTCGCACAGGAACGCACGACGAACCAGCGTCGCAGAGTCAACTGCGGCGACACCCGCGCTCCAAATGGCCTCTGCCTGTTTTCGCAGAGTCACTTATCGTCATCCCAAAGATGAAAAGTGGTCGCTGATAGTCATCTAGTGGCACGATGTGAGAAGTCGATGAATCGACCTGGTTCGATTGAACGAACCGGCAACTTCTGCCGCTACTGCTTCGAGCTTAACCTCGTCACGCACCTGGCCGCAATCGCATGTATGCGGAAATGATCTCGTAAAGATCACTTGAAACCTGAATTTCATCATCGGCAAAATCGGCCAGCCATGTCCGATTCCATCGAGCGGCGTCGAGCAAAGCCCGCGAGATGTCACTTAAACGAACAGTGACATTCTCGGCAACTGCCTGAGTCGTCTCTTCTTCACCGGTAAATAGTCGAAGGCGATGTCGCATCATTTCATCCCTGGTGCCGAAGCGACTCAAAATCCATAAAGCCGCGCAAACTCTACGCAGCCCAACAACAGAATCGGCACCATTCGCAGAGTCACTTGAATCGAATTTGACGGAAAATCGGATAATTCCGTAAATACATCCTGTAGGGACCATAACGCTTCTTTTTCAATTCCAAGGTGAGAATCAACTAAGAATTGAAATTAAGCTACTTAAACGACGCCTCGTGCTCCAAGGATTTTTAGAAGCTGTCTGCCGGCATACTCCAGATCGCGATCGTTTGCGATAACGAAGTCCGCGTCTTGACGCTTTCTGTCCAAGCTCCACTGGCTGGCTTCGCGCCGCCGAAGCTCATCTTCCGTCCAGTTGCGATTTTTCTGAATGCGAGACCATCGTATGGCATCAGGAGTGTCTACGAAGATCACAAGATCACACAACTTTCGCCAACCTGCTTCGAGAAGGATGGCGGCATCGAGCATGACTCCCTTTCGACCGTTAGCTGCCGCAAGAGCAACGTCTTCTGAAATCCTTCGACCAATCTCAGGATGAACAATTTGCTCGAGATCATGCCTCGCCGCCAGCTGCTCTGGATGATCTCCAAAAACTTTCCTGGCCAAAGCTGACCGATTGATGGACCCGTCAGCTCCAAGAATATCGATGCTAAACCGTCGAAGAAGTGCGTCTTTAACGTTATCCGACTTCAGGGCATCGTGTCCCAGTTTGTCTGCATCAATCACCGCTACGTCGGACTGTGCCGCGACCCAGTTGGCAACGGCACTTTTTCCCGACCCGATCCCACCCACAATACCAATGACCGGAATGTGTTTGGATGTCATATCCTGCAATTCAGACCCAAGAGATGCATCATTCATTGCCGCCAGCATCTTCGGTTGAGCCCTGTTTGACGCCCCCTTTAAGCTTAGCTCCCGCTTTCAGGGCGATCAGAGTGCTTTTATTGGCAATGAAAAGTGTGTCGCTTGCGACAACCGGCGTCGTATAGAGTGAGTTGATCATGTTGTTTTCGGCGAGAACGTTCAAATCTTTCGAAAGCTCGAAGACGGTGATGTCTCCGTCTTCATCGCCCACGTAGACTTTACCGTCGACGATTAATACTGAACCCCAAGCTGCCGAAAACATGTCGTGAGTCCAGTAGACGACGGGTTTTCCATCGACAACTTTCTTCGCATCAACACAATGGACAAGCCCCCCGATGTCCGTCACGAAAAGCAGGTCATCTTTAATTGCAACGCTTCCCATTGTGCGATGCATTGTTTCTTCAAATTCCTTCTTACCGTTTTTGTTACGATCGACGACATCGTAATGCCAGATGGCGGCCGTATTCGGATTGGGGATCGCTTTTTCACCCTTACTGGAGTCGACTGCTTTCAGCCGTTTGTGGGGAATCTCCTTCCCTTCAGCATCGACGGCCAATTCGAGACTCACGTCTCCCCGTTTGGTAGGATCGATGCAATACAGATGGCCATTCCCCTCACCATGTTCAGGATCTTCTCCCATTCCTACGTAAACATAGCCGTCGTAGAAGACAGGCGTACTGATGAGGTGATTTCGGGTTGATCGACCGCCAAGTACGTACAGAGAATCTTTCGGATTGCCGTCAAATTTCCAGATCAGCTTGGCTCCCCCTTTGCCATCTCCAGCGGGGTCGAAACTGTAAAGCCACCCGTCACCGCCCCCCATCACGACCTGTTCGCGTCCGCCAGCCTCAAACACGCATGGGCTGGACCATTGTCCGTGAAGGATGTTCAATCCGGGCGATTTGTCGGTCCAAAGCAATTTCCCCGTATTCTTGTCGAGGCAAATGAAACTAGGTGCATTTGGTGCTGGAAGGTTGATGTGACCTTCGTCCACACCGTTTCCAGTGATGACAAAACAGCGATCCCCAACACAGGTGATTGAACACGAACACATGTTGTGCTGTGAAACGCCGAGATCACCCATCATGTCATAACGCCAGATGATATCGGCTTCATCGAGGTTTTCATTGGCTTCTGCTTTAAACGGCCCATCGTTCTCGCCATCGTGGAAACCCTCGACATCCAGGCAAACGACTTCACCTCGGCTGGTGTTGTACCAGAGACGCTTGTCATCGCAATAAACGGTAGAACAGACCCCTTGTTGCGGCCAATCATGAACACGACCGGTCGGGAGTTTTGGTGACGATGCCTGCCACAAAAACTTGCCCGTTTTTTCCTCGAATGCGAGAAGAACTCCGAGGTCAATCTTCGATGGATATCGTTTCAAGTACCCATGAGTATTGTTCGTACCGACAAATACCTTGCCATTCGCTATGACAGGGTTTCCGTAGGTCTGTGAACCAAGTGGTGAAGCCCACAGGACGTTTTCACCAGTTTCGAGATTCCATTTGAATGGAATGTTTTCACCGGCAGGTGTGTTATTGCGATGAGGGGAACCGCCCCATTGTGGCCAGTCGTACTTGCTGACCTTCATCTTGCTGATGAAATTCATTGCGTCGTCGGTCGGATTAAATTTGTCGGCACCTGATACCGAACCAGCGATTGCAAAACCGAGCGCCACGACGGCGATTTTTGTTGAAAGTGAAACCATTGTCATTCCTTATCGTGAAATCGTCTTCCGGCGTCAGTTATTGAAATGCGCAATTAGGGGTCGTATCGCAAGTTGAATTACTGTGGCACAACTTTGACGTTATCGATGAAGATCTCGGCGTCTTTTGCATTGCCAACCAAACCTGGGCTGCCACTGTCGTTGGAGGGACTGTCGACCCATTCGATCGACCATGGCGATGGTTCAGGATCGTCACGTTTCCAAACTTTACCACGGCAGACCGAAACTTTTTCCCCGTTCTGCACTTCATTGGTCACGATGAACTTCATTGTGTACCAGACCTCTGGTTCCCACGCAAAATCCACTTCATGGACCTTCTGATCGTGTGGCACCCAGGAGTAGACCTTGAGTTTTTGAGCGGCACCCATCATCTCAAACCGATAACGCTGATTGGTCACTCCGATATCCGGTACCTTAGCGTTTTTGTCAGCATCCGCTCCCGCATCGACTTTATTCGCCAGTACATCCGCCTGAATGCTGTAGCTTTTCGAGCCCGGATGACCGAGCCAGCCTTGGCTGCGAGTCCCCTTCGGAATCGTGGTAATCTTGCACATCACCCCATTGCCTGTCACCTTTCGAGACCCTTTGGTGACAACAAGTTGAATGGGAATCTTATCGGTTCCTGTCCATTCAAAACCGGCGATCACCCCTTGCTCCTGCAACAGCTTCAGCGATGGGTCGAGTTTCTCTTTTGCCTGATCCTGATTTGTTATCGATTCCAGCAAACCTAAATATCTCTTAAAGCCAGTAAATGCCTGAGCCGGTGTCGAATCGTCATACGTCGCTTTCGGTGCAGGAACGTTAGTAAATTGCGTCGTCAGGGCAATGTACAGCTTTGCCGCTAATGGATCCTTCGCTTTCAATTCTCGATAGAAATCGTAATCGATCGCGATGTGACGATAGCGAATTCCAACCCCGGTTACCGGGACAAGTCCGTCATCAAAAGTGAAAGACCACGGTGTCTCTGTCGTCACCTCAGGAATCACTCGAATGCGGGCCTGACTCTTCAATTCACCCAACTCGGCGTTGACGATGACTGGAGCGTTCACACTACCGCCAGGACCCGTGTAAACACCCGAAGCATCGATCGTACCGGGTCCTTGGATCGCAAATTTGACGTCCTTTGGATCGGCCGTCTTCAAATACTGTCCGGCTGCATTATAGACGTAGACAGAATACTGTTGCTTGTTCTTAGGCTTTAGCAGTGATTCCACCGGGACGACGAGTGCCGTTGCTGGCTTCTGGTCTTCGGCAACAGGAGTCTCAACAGCCGCCACTGGAATAGGATCGGCCGTCGGCTTCGCGTCGGCCTTGCCGATACAATACATCATGGTTTCGCACGCAAGATAGATTCTGCCATGCGAGATGATCGGTGACGCGTTCACGTCGCCTTGTTCCAGTCGCAAACTATGAACTTTCTTGAGTCCTTTGGCTGCATCGGGGGCGAAAATAAACCACCGGCCATTGCCGTCGACCACATAAATTTTTCCATCGCCATAGACCGGGCTACCACGACCCATCGTCCCGATTTTCGATTTCCCGACGAGCGCTCCAGTCTTTAAATCGTTGACAAAAAAGATGCCGCCATCGTCAACAGAATAGACTCGATCGTCGATCACCAGAGGAGCCGTCTTACCGATAAATTCTTCCTTCGTCCTCCAGAGCTCGCCCGATTTCGTGATGTTGCCCGCTTTGGATGCGTCAACAGCAAAGAGAGCACCCATGGCGGTGTCATCCAGGTTTTCTTCGCTGTGCCCGCAAAGGACCGTACTTCCAATGATGGTTGGTGCCGTGTTGATGCCACGAAGCGAGACATCGTAGTTCCAGAGAATTTTTCCCGTGCGCGGCTGCAGACCATAAACGCTGCCGTCACCACATCCGATGACGTATTGAGCCTGTCCGTTAATGACCGAAATCGCCGGAGCGCTATAGGTTGTGTCTTCTGGTAGCGGCCTCGTGCTCTGGAACCAAACCGACTGTCCGTTTCGCTTGTCGAAGGCAATGATGCGATGAGCAGGCCGCGCCATCTCACCCCATCCGATGACAACCCCACTCACAATGACCAGATTTTCGAAGACGATTGGAAAATTTGTTCGCCCACCATAAGTGCTGAGCATTCCATATTCTTCGCTCATCGAATGTGACCAGATGGTCTTTCCCGTTTCGCCATCAATGCACTGGAAGTAGCCGCAAACACCCAGCGCAAAGACATTTCCTGTTGCGGGATCGCCAACGACACTTGACCACCCGACACGTGTATCCGGAACGTCTGTCAGAAAGACGTTGAAAATATTTTCCCATTTAATTTCGCCCGTTGCGGCGTCGGCGCAGACGACCTTCTCGGCTTCCTTGGTCGTCCCTGGATTGTGACGAACGAGCGTATAAAGCTTTCCATTCATCACGATCGGCGTCGACCGGGTACCCAGTTCGGCTTTACTCCAGATGACGTTCTCGCCATCCGGTGACCACGTATCAGGCAGATTCTTTTCTCGCGAAATCCCATTCATTTCGGGACCACGCCAATAAGGCCAGTCGAGAGGATCAACCGACTTCTTGTCTTCGGCGAGCAGACCAGAGGGAAGCGCAATCAGCAAACCAAACAAACACGCAAACCAAGGTCGCATCGGCATGGTGAACATCCTGTGTTTCAGACTCGAAATCGGGCGGGCAGATCATGGCGGGATCTATAAGTATTGGTCCTAAACATACCCAAACACGATCGGTCGAGCAAGCAGCCAAGCCCGCACAAGGGCCATGATCCCGATTTTGGCGTACAGGTTACTTTTCGACCAACATCGGGTAATTTGACGCTCTGACCTTAACGTTCAGGTCTGCGGTCAAAACGGGTCAAGAAAACCTCCGAAATCAAACTCGGTAGACTTTTGTATGAGATTGGTGAATCGAAATGCTCGTCAGCTGGAACTGGCTTAATCAATATGTTTCCCTCGATGTCTCGGTCGCTGAGTTGTCCGATCGATTGACGATGTCGGGTCTTAATTTAGAAGAGTTCCATGCCATCGACGCCGATTCGTGCATTGATCTTGAAGTGACCAGCAACAGGCCTGATTGTCTCGGACACCTGGGAGTTGCCCGCGAAGCTGCCGTCTTGTACGAAAAACCGATCAAGATTCCAGCGGCGGCACCTCGGTCCGTTTCAACAAAAACAACAACAATCACTTCGGTCTCGATCGAATCTCCTGATTTGTGTTCACAGTACTATGCGCGCGTCATTCGGGGCGTCAAAGTGGGGCCCAGCCCGGCTTGGATGGTTGCGCGATTAAAGACGGTTGGCATTCCATCGATCAATAACATTGTCGATATCACCAACTATGTGCTGATGGAATGCGGTCAGCCCCTGCATGCATTCGATTTCAATAAGCTCCACGGAAAAAGGATCATTGTACGCCGAGCAAAATCTGGCGAAAAACTGCAGGCAATTGATCATAAAGAGTACTCGTTGACTGATGAGATTTGTGTCATCGCCGACGCCGATCATCCGGTCGCGATCGCCGGAATCATGGGCGGAGCCGAAACCGAAATCACATCTGCAACGAAAGACGTTCTCATTGAGTCAGCGCTCTTTTCGCCCCTGGCGATTCGTAACGCCTCTCGCAAGCTGAAACTTCGAAGTGACTCGTCCTACCGGTTCGAACGATCACTCGACCCGCATGGGCCTGATTGGGCCAGCCGACGTTGTTGTGAACTCATCCTTGAACTCGCGGGAGGTGAATTACTCGACGAGCCTCTCTTCGCGGGCGTTCGACCACCTGTTGAGCGTGAGCTGGTCACATTGCGATTCCAACGAATCCGTCAGGTACTCGGAATCGATATCTCGGTTAAAGAGACCGTCCGAATTCTCGAAGCACTCGGTTTGAACGTGCAAACTCGTGATGGCGATACCTCGGCGACGTTCTCAATCCCTTCCAATCGCCGCGATTTGACTCGCGAAATCGATCTGATCGAAGAGATCATTCGAATTTATGGGTATGACAAAATCCCCGAAGACTCGCCAGTCCCCTTATGTGCCAGCAAAAAACGATTTCAGGATCGCGTCAGTGATCGTGTGCGCGAGACATTAACCGCTGCGGGCTTCTACGAAGCAATGACGGTCTCCCTGGTGAGTGAAACGGAAAGAAAACTTTTTACTCCGCACGGTGACGCACGAGCTCCGCTGTGTATTGAACACTCCGATTTCCCGGAATTCAGCCGACTTCGTCAAAGCCTAATCCCAAGTCTGCTCGTCTCGCGACGCGAGAACGAGCGACATGGACAATTTCACGCACAGCTTTTCGAAATTGCCCGCGTTTATCTTTCTGCCGATAAGGCTGTACCAGAACACGACGCAGAACCAAGAATGGTGAGTCTCGTCAGCGGACGCGCGTTTCATGAACTGAAGGGGGTGGTCGAGCAACTCGCAATGTGCGTGAATCCGATTGCCGAACTGACATTCCGCGAATTCGCGTTGGATCAATTTGTGCCAGGTCGAGGCGCCGAAGTTCTCGTCAATGGCCAATTGTGGGGTTTGATTGGTGAATTGGATCGCTCCGTCACTGATCAACTCGATTTGCGAGATGCCGTCACAGTTGCCGAACTGAATCTGGCCGTCCTTGAAGCTCACGCCGATCTCGTCCCGAAATTCCGCGAGCTTCCGACACATCAAGCGTCTTCCCGTGATTTGAATTTTGTGTTGGAAGAATCCGTCACCTGGTCAACGCTCGAACAGACAGTACGTCAGGCGGGAGGACCGCTCCTGGAAACCGTTTCCTTCGGTGGTCAATATCGGGGTAAACAAATTCCTGAAGGAAAGAAGTCGTACGTCGTGACACTCTCGTATCGATCTGACCGCACGTTGACCAGTGAGGAAATAGAAGCCGCTCAAAAGGCTGTCATCGCCTCGTGTTTCGAAAAGTTGTCAGCCACGCTACGTGCTTGAATTCCGACAGAGAATCACCCGCGGAGAACAGATCGACCTCGCGATGCTGCTCGAAAATCAACGCTTTGACATCTGCTCAGACGTCATTCCAAAGGGCTTGACCAAGACCAGGTTTTCTAAAGGTGGAAATCCGCACCAGTCACATTCTTGTGATCATGAATCGTTCATTACTTGATTTGTTGAGTTAACTGCTTGATCGATTCATACATCAATTCGTGGGTTTTCATTGTTTCGCACATCGCTTTGTCCAGCATCGACCGGGCCTGTTTGGAAATCGATTGACTTCTCGGCTTTTCATAAACCGCTTTGATTCGTTCCAGTTGAGCCTTGAGAATTAACAGTTGAAGCTCATGCGCTTTAATAAAACTCGCAATCGACGGATCTAGTGCCACCGCTGTGGGAAGTTTTGTTGCGGGAAGCGTGATCGTTAAACCAGGCAATTCCTCTGGATGGGAACTCGGCTGATCCGCACCCGCGACATTCCTTTTCTTCTCGGTCGCCTGAATCAAATTCAAATCCGCAACCACAGGATAGTTAACTTTTGGATCATCGTCAGGCGTCTTACCAGGGTCAGCCAGATGACCATTGATCGTCGGTTCCTTCTGAAGCTGAGTCACTCCAGTGTCTTTTGCGAAAACCACGTTGCCTGTCGCAGATTGCAGTTCGACTGGATTGTTGACTGGGGTCGCTGAGGATTTCGAAGTAACGTCCGCAATCAGGTCATTATTCCGAGCTTCCGTCCTGCTCGCTTGTCGCACGTTGCGAGGTGTTTTCGAGCGACTGGTTGCAGACGAATCTGGTTTTGAAATCGACTTTGTCACGACTTCAACTCGGAACGGCCCGAGCTGCAAAATGTCGCCAATATCAATCGGCGAGACGGTGATGGCCCTGCCGTTGACGCCGGTTGTCCCTGTCCCCTCAATATCGACAAGCCAACAACAGTGTCTTGTCCGCAACAGACAGGCTTGCACATACGGCATCGAGGGATGATTTAAACGAAGCTTACACTGCGAACCCCGACCGATCATTGTCAGGATGCGATTCACTGACCAAAGGTTTTCGCTTTGTTCGACACCCACAAATTGAAACGCTAACTGAGGAAACTCGTCGGCCAACTGGGATGAGCGATCCAGCGGCGAGTCGTCGAGTTTTGCAGAAACACCCGGTTTGTCGAGAGACAGCCGGTAGGGTCCGATGCTGATCGGCTCGACGTCGAACCAATTTCCATTTGATGGCTGACGCTGATCGGCATTCTCACGTGGAGCAATATCGCACCAGAAGATCTGCCCGTTGACCCATTGCAGAAAAATATGCCGTGGATGGACCGCTTCGTGGTCTAACTTCAAGTCACAATGGGGATCACGACCAATTAACAGGTAGGGTTGGTTCATCGTGACAAACTGAATTTCCTCACCGGGAAATTCAATTCGAATCCTGGCTCCAGATTTCGCCCGGCAGTCCATCATCATCCGTCGATGAATCCGTTCGACTTCAAATCGAGCCGCTTCTGTCGTCGAAGCGGGTGCAAGAATCGATGCGGCGGAACGAAAACGATCATCGGTTTGTTCGTCTTCGGCTTTGATCAATCTCAACCGACGGCGACGTTGCGTAGAATCGATTTCGTGCACAACTACGTCCTTGACCTGAGTTTCACCTTCGGTAAACCCCCGCACTACCAACAAGTGGAAAACTGCCCGTGACGGGTGACAACCGTACAAAATGCATGGGTCGGTCGCGAGAATCGCAAAGGTTCGGTTTACAGACGAAATCATACCTGAGGTTTCACATAAAAACCCGAGAAATTTTCGGAATTACGTCAAAAAGCTCAATCGAGTTATGGCCTTTCATTCGGACGTCGTA
This sequence comes from uncultured Schlesneria sp., assembly GCA_903899985.1. GTDB lineage: Bacteria > Planctomycetota > Planctomycetia > Planctomycetales > Planctomycetaceae > Schlesneria. The sequence continues at coordinate 13,171 of CAIULL010000131.1, read as the reverse complement.
AAAAGACCACCCTTTCAGCATGACGCAGAAGCAGAAAGGGTGGCCCAGTCGTTAATGTTCCTCAGTCTTTAAGCCGTTCAAGCGTGATTCGCCGAGTAACTTGGGTAATCGGTATATCCTTTTTCACCCGTCGGAGAATACCAGTCCGACATCGGGGCTGGTTCGGCGAGCGGAAGCCCTTTCTGAAATCTCTCAACCAGGTCAGGGTTGCTGATGAAGGGCCGCCCGAAAGCAATCAAGTCCGCATAACCCGCGGAAACCGCCTGCGTCGCAGTCGCTTCCGTGTACCCGCAATTTCCAATCAGCGTACCGTGAAACACCGCACGGATCTCGGATAACGTCATTGGCTCGCCAAGATTGTGAAAGCCGAATCCCAATCCGTCCATCACGTGAAGATAGGCCAGTTTGTACTGATTGAGTTGCTTTGCCACGTAGGTAAATTGTTCCCGGTAATCCGGTGATCCCATGTCGTTGTACACGCCATTCGGAGACAACCTGACGCCGACTTTGTGTGCCGACCAGACCGATGTGACCGCTTCCACAACTTCCTTTAAGAATTGGAATCGATTCTCAATACTGCCACCATATTGATCGGTTCTGTGGTTGGTCTTCGACTGGAGAAATTCGTCGATCAGATACCCGTTCGCGCCGTGAATCTCGACGCCGTCAAATCCCGCCGATTTCGCCCGTTCGGCAGCCAGCCGGTAGTCACCGACAACACGGGAAATTTCCGCTGTTTCCAACGCTCTGGGAACTTCGTAAGGCTGCTTACCCGTCGGCGTATGAACGTAGTCTCCGTTAAGTTTTATTGCCGAAGGTGCAACGGGCAATTTTCCATTCTGAAACGAACTGTGCGAAGCTCGGCCACAATGCCACAGTTGTAAGAAAATCACCCCTTGCTTCTGATGAACGGCGTCAACAACCGGTTTCCAGGCGTCGGCCATCTTGTCGGTGTAGATCCCGGGAGATTCACCCCACCCGTTCGCCTCTTCAGAGATCGTTGTCCCTTCCGACACAATCAAGCCAGCAGAACTTCGTTGAGCGTAATATTTCGCGTTGATCGAATTCGCCAGTCGGTCGGCTCCTGACCTGGCACGTGTCATCGGAGCCAATACAATCCGGTTGCGAAGCGTCAGATCACCGAGAGCAAACGACTGAAAAAGAGCCTGGTCAGACATGAGATTTCCTTTGAGTTTCTAAACGGGTCGACGGGCGGGGACACTAGGAAACGGCGAGAGCGCCTCGCCAGGACTTATTAGCCCTTGCGGGATTTTGACGAGTGACGCTGGTCCAGGCTCATCGGTCCTGAGCCATTGGCCATGACGAACAGCATGGTTCCCATCAGCGAGAGATTCTTCATGAATTGGATCATTTGCTCTTGCTTCAACTGCTGTTTCAGCGGGTTGATGACGTTCCAGAAGTCGTGAAAGTAATAGGTTGCCAACACGAGAAATACAAATAAAAGGCCCGCTCCGATGCGGGCTTTGTAGCCCAGAATAATTGACAGGCTGCCGGCAATCAGGAAAAGAATCGCTCCCGCCAGCATGACCTGTGGCTGTGGGATTCCCTGAGACTTCATCAAGGCCGCGACATCGTCAAATTTCGGAATCTTGTTTCCGACGGCACTCAATAGAAAAATTGTCGCGATCATCACTCTGCTTAAGACATTCAACAGACCATGGAGGACCGTTTTCATCGACAGATCTCTTTCATGAAAGGGATTATCAAGATCGTTTACGCCAGATCGAACAACATCACTTCCGCGTCATCTGTCGATTGAATCGACAGCGACGTCTCGTCACTGACGGAAGCCCCATCGCTGGTATGTAATTCCTGCCCGTTTAATTTGACCGAACCACGCATGACCTGCAGCCACGCATGACGACCCACGGCCAGCTCATGAACAACTTCATGACCGCGCTCCAGACGAGCCAGAAAAATCCGAGCGTCCTGGTGGATTAACAACGAACCCTGGTCAGATCCCTGTGATGCGACAAGCCGCAAACGGTTTTGTCGTTCCGCTTCAGGAAATCGCTTTTGTTCGTAACTGGGCTCCAGACCTTTCTGGTTTGGATAAAGCCAGATCTGATACAGGTGGACCGGCTCGGTAGCGGATGGATTAAATTCACTATGAGTAATCCCGGTTCCGGCTGTCATCCGTTGAAATTCGCCAGGCCGCAGAACCTCACCGTTACCCATCGAATCCTTATGCTCCAGGGCTCCTTCCAGGACGTATGTCACAATCTCCATGTCTTGATGCGGATGAGCGCCGAAACCTTGACCCGGAGTAACCCAGTCTTCATTCATCACCCGTAGCGATCGGAACCCCATCTGCTTCGGGTCCCGATACGAGGCAAATGAAAATGTGTGATAGGTATTCAGCCAGCCGTGATCTGCGTGGCCTCTGTCTGTCGACTTACGAATCTGGATCATATTGACACTCTGAATCTCGTGGTGAAACGATGGTTCGCAGGTGATCTGACTGGCAAGGAAATTGGTCGACGTCTATCACTCAGCAGATCTCACGCAATCAGCAGATCTCACGCTCTGACGACATTTTTCCAACAGGCGGCTCAACTCCTTCAGTTCGGCCTGGCTCAGATGTCCAACCAGGGTCCGATGCAGCTCCATGACAGGTTCGTCCAGCCGCTGAAGCAACTCCGCACCTTTCTCCGTCAACTCAATAAAGATCACTCGACGGTCTTCAGTACATCGGTCCCGCCGAACCAGTCCCTGTTTTTCCAGCCGGTCAACAAGCCCCGTCATCGCGGGAACGACCTGAACCATCCTTTCCGCGATATCCAGGCATGGCATTGGCCTCCCTTCCCCTCGCAAAATCCGCAACACGTTGTACTGAGACGAAGTCAGCCCGTGTTCGCGAAACAGTCGCCCAAACCGGTTCTGGAATTGATCGTTCGTGCGAACAATATTCAAAGTCGCTTCCTGTTCGAGTGATTCAAACGGGTGCTTCTTTTTCAGTTCGTGCTGTAGCTGGTTCGGTGTCATCGTGACGGCTGCCTCCTGTCGGACGATAGTTTACATGTGAACTATCGTCGTGTCAAATTGTTTTCTTGAGATTTCGTGAAATCACCGGCGAAGGCTGACTGCGCTGACGCGACGCCGTGTCAAAACGGGTCAATGACGTGGGGCTCGTCAATTGTTGAACACGCAAATTCGCCGCACCAGGCCGCCACATTTTTCTCTGGAAAAGCAAGGCGATGTACAGACGAAAATCGAATTTCGATCTTGATTGAACTCCTTTGGCTGGTTGTTCTGAGGTGTCTTGCTCATAATCTTGATTCATGTCAATTGAACAGGTCCGTGACCTTGGAGACTATTGTGTCGTGGGCTGTCGAGCTGAGTATGATTGTCCTGCTGGCGCTGTTGAATGGTTTTTTCGCAGCTGCCGAAATCGCTATTCTCACAGCGCGACGCGGTCGCCTTGAACAATGGGCCGAAGAAGGCGATGGCGCCTCGCAGGTTGCTCTTAATCTGGCTAAAGACGCAGACCGCTTCCTCCCCACGGTCCAAGTAGGAATGACTCTTGTCGGAGTCATGGCATCCGCGTTTGCCGGTGCCCATTTACAAGAGCCGCTGGAAGAAATCCTTTCAAAAGTTAACATCACCTGGGTTGCTGAAAACAAATCCAGCCTCGCTTTCGCAGCTGTTGTTTGCGGTGTCGGGTTTCTCATCCTGATTCTCGGTGAACTTGTCCCCAAGCGAATTGCATTTCAGAATGCCGAGCCACTGGCTCGTTTTGTCGCCTATCCGATGCTGATCTTGCAGCGGATTTCGCGTCCCGTCATCTGGTTCTTAAAGGCAACAACCAAGTTCGTCTTACAGGTTCTTGGACAGCGCACCGACCAGATGCAATCGGTCTCGGTCGAAGATATTCAACACCTGATCGACGCCGGAACCGAGGCCGGACTGCTCGAAGAGTCGGAACAGAAAGTCGCGATGGAGGCATTGCGGCTTGGTGACCGGACCGTGACCGAAATCCTGCGGCCGCGAGTCGATATCGACGCGCTTGATATCGATACCCCTTCTAACGAAGTCGTCGGTGCCCTGGCGATGTCCGGATTTTCACGAATTCCCGTCTGCGAAGGAACCATCGACGATATTGTTGGCTTCGTCTACCTGAAGGATGTCTTTCTCCAACAGTACCTGGGGCGGCCGATCGATCTGCGACGAATGATTCGAGCTCCCCTCTTCATTCCCAAATCGATCACCATTACCCGGCTGCTCGAATTGTTCCGTGAACACAAAACGCAACTCGCCATTGTGCTGGACGAGTACGGTGGCACGCAGGGAATGGTCACCCTCGAAGATGTGCTCGAAATGCTGGTCGGAGATATTCACGATGAACATCGACATGGCCGTGACGGGGACAGCCACGAACCAGACATCGTCCGGCGAGAAGACGGAAGCCTGTCTGTCGATGGTTCCTCAAACCTGCATGAACTGGAAACAGCCCTGGATGTGTCGCGCTGGACCGACCCTGTTCCGCGTGGAGTCGGCACGGTATCAGGTCTTGTCCTGGCTTTGCTGAAAAGACCGCCTCATATTGGTGATGTGCTTCACTGGAATGACCTTCGCCTGGAAATCGTGGATATGGACGGTCCAAAAATCGATCGGTTACTCATTTCTCAAGAAGATGACAACGCCGAAGCCGCTTCGGATTCGAAGGATTCTCCGTGACTTGAAGCCCCGATCCGCCTGGGTTTGATCGATTCCATCCATGGGACACAAACCGCCAGACCGGCCGACTCGGTGAAACCGACAGAACCACGAGATGGGCGGAACGCTGGCTTAGCTTGCCAAGTTGTGTTATTTCTTGTGGATTGTATTCGAGGCAACCCGCCTCTTCTCGTTGTCCGCATTCTGTCGAAAGATCCTTTGAATGGAACAATTGTTCTTCAGCTTGCAAAAACTCCTCACCGCCGGTTGGGAAGTCGGTATTTCTTTATTCGCTTTACTGATCCCCTGGACTCCGCTCATCGCCTGGGTGGCATTCTGGCTTCTGGCGGTTAACTGGGAAAAACTCTATCCCGTGCTGGCGAAAGGAGCTGTCATCGGCGTCGTCTTGATCGGACTGATGACCGCGCTCGTCTGGGGATTGATCGCTCCACCCCCCGATGGTGTTCACTATCTGTTCGGGTTGCGCCCCTCCAACTTTGTTGGCAAGGGAATTTACGTGACCATGCTGATGACGATTATGGCCTTGTGTGGCTCGGTTCAACTGTCAGGTGCCTTTGGTTCGCTCTTTCCGGAAGATGTCCCCGATGAACATCACGGGGATGATCATCATGGGGACGACCATGCTCATGGGCATGCGAATCATGCCCATGCGGATCACGGGCACGGTGATCATGCTCACGCACACTGACCTGCTCGACGTTGCCTGACGCCGATGAGCGGCGTCACTCAACGATTGTTAATTTTCCCTGTTCGGTAATAAAAGGCATTCGAGCACATGTGGCTCGTCGCGTCGCTGAAAACAACTCCTGTCTTCTCTTCCCGGCCACGCTCATCGGTTCGATCGCCCCCGTCGGTTTTTCGGGATTCGTTGCGGACGGCGGGGTCTGCAAAAATGCCTGACTCATTGTCACGAGAAGTTTAAATGTTTGCGAAGCTCGGCGAGTTCGTCGTCCGTGCCTGGCCAGCGGTCCTCATCGCCTGGGTCATTGCGGTCGTCTGCGCCTCCATTGCCGCACCTGGGCTGGATCGAGTTGCTGAAACGGAAGAGTTTGCGTTTCTCCCCACCCAAAGCCCCAGCCATCTGGCGGAAAGCCTGTTTCGCAAGGCCTTTCCTGATGGCTATTGTCCCAGTCGCATCGTCATCATCGCCACCCGGGACACGGGAATCACTCCCGAAGACGAAAATTTTCTCGATGACGGCGACGACGAGGACGAAAAGTTTCCGTTCAATGACCCCGAACGGAAATTTGAATTGCGCGAGCGATTGCTCAAAATCATGTACGAGGAAGCGAACGACGAAAAAGTCGGTTCCCCCGTCATTTCTGGAATTCGATCGTTCCGAGATCCCAATGCGGGTGCCCTGCTCAAAAGCAAACGAGGTGATACCAGCAATGCCCGCCTGATGCTTGTCGAATTAACCACAGAATTCATGGACGGCCGAAATCGCTGGCCTGTGGGAAAAATCGAATCCCTGCTTACAGACGAGGATTTCTCGAAGCATATTCCCGCCGGCTTATCCCTCTCGCTCAGCGGCGAAGCGACGGTTGGCCGCGACATGATTATTGCCGCTCGCAATAGCGCCAAAGCAACCGAATTACTCACCTTCGTGCTGGTGCTTGGCCTGCTGGGTGCAATCTATCGCGCACCGGCACTGGCTTTCATCCCGTTGGTCACCGTCGTCATCGCGGTCAAACTGTCGATGTCCGTCCTTATCCTGATGGCGACACAGAAATGGGTGGTACTGTTTCAGGGGATCGAGTCCTACGTCGCGGTCCTCACTTACGGCGCAGGTGTCGATTATTGCCTGTTCCTGATCGCCCGATACAAAGAAGAAATCGATGCGGGGGTCAGCTTTGACGAAGCGGTCTCAAACAGTGTCGCCAAAGTCGGTGCCGCCATTGCCGCCAGTGCCGGGACGGTCATCTGCGGAATCGGCATGATGATCTTTGCTGAATTTGGAAAATTTCGAGATGCAGGAATCGCCATCTCGTTTGGTTTGACCGTCGTACTGATCGCTTCGTTAACTCTCACCCCCGCCCTCTTGCGCTTGACGGGGAAATGGGCTTTCTGGCCGCAACTTCGCACCGAACGTGTCAGCGGCGGATGGATCTCGTCAACCTCCCTGTGGTCGCGTCTAAGCGAGATTCACTGGCTGCAGAACACCTGGGAAATTGTCGGACAAGCCCTGATCAAAAACCCCATGACGATCTGGCTGGTGAGCATCCTGCTCATGCTCCCGTTTGCCATCATCGGTGTCTTGTTCTACTCGCACCTCAGCTATGGATTGCTCTCGGATCTCAGCACCGATTCACCCAGCGTGCGAGGAACCAGGGCCTTACAAGAGAATTTTCCAGCCGGTGCAACAGGGTCGATTACTGTACTGCTGCGAAATGACGACGTTGACTTTTCTGATGAATCGACGGGCCTCGCCTGGATCGATGAACTGACGGAATCCCTTAACGAGCCCCAGCGAAAGAAGCAACTTCAACTGGCCGACATACGTAGTGTTTCTCGTCCGCTGGGTGGTTCGGAGGAACCGGTAACCCAGTTGCCCGCTGGCGGCAAACGTAAAGTGGCCATGCAGAAGTCTAAAGACTATTACGTCTCAGACGAAGAGAATCTGGCCACGCATGTTACGCGAATCGAACTGACGGCGGAAAACGACCCGTTTGCCCGCGACAGCATCGTTCAGCTCACCCGACTGGAACAGGAAATCGGCCGGCTGCTGCCGGATGAACTGAAGGCCAATACAAAAATCCTTGTCTCGGGTTCCACAGCCAGTATTCGAGACCTGAAAGCGGTCACCGATGGCGATCAGATTCGGATTGATCTGCTCGTTGTTTTCGCCGTCTTTGTGATCCTCGTCGTACTGCTGCGGCGAGTGGCCCTCTGTACTTATCTGATTCTGACAGTGCTCTTCAGCTATCTTGTGGCCCTGGGCGCCACGTACGCGTTCTTCTGGGCGACCGATCCCCAGTTCGCAGGACTCGACTGGAAAGTGCCGATGTTCCTGTTCACCATCCTGATCGCCGTCGGCGAAGACTATAACATTTTTCTGATGACTCGAATCGACGAAGAACAGGAAAAACATGGTCCTGTTAAAGGGGTCATCGAGGCACTTTCGAAAACCGGGCGGATCATTTCCAGTTGCGGCATTATCATGGCCGGAACCTTCGCCTCGCTTTGTGCCGGATCGCTGAAAGGAATGATCCAGCTCGGCTTCGCACTCGCATTCGGTGTTCTGCTCGACACGTTCGTTGTCCGACCAATCCTTGTCCCTGCGTATCTCGTGTTACTGCACAGTGGTCGCTTCGGCAAATTTGGAACGTGGCTCGGTGGCCCGGACGGCGCACCAGAACTCCCCGTGGACCCTAAAACTCTGACTTGAAACGTTTCCGTATGACGACTGACCGGCACATTTCCCGCCGCCAAAAACTCATTCAAGCCATTCGTAAAGCGGGGTTGTCAGCCCTGCTCGTGACGAATCCCAAAAATGTCTCGTATCTCACGGGATTTACGGGTGAAGATTCGTACCTGCTGATCGGCCCCGATGCGACCCAGATCTTCAGTGACAGTCGATTCGAAACCCAGTTGCACGACGAATGCCCCACGATTCAGGCAGAAGTCCGGACGGCTCGCACAACGATGCCCGAATTTCTCGCGAAAGAACTCCCCAAGTTCAAACTCTCGCAGATCGGGATCGAAGCCCGATCAATGACCGTCGATGTCCGGGATTCCCTCGTCGAAAAACTCAGCCCGCTGCAACTTGTCTCCCAGACCGGACTGGTCGAAGAACTTCGCCAGATCAAAGATCCCGAGGAAATCGACGAACTGCGGCTGGCCGTGGATCAGGCGGAACGCGGGTATGCCTTGATGAAGTCGCTGCTGCTTCCCTCCATGACCGAACGACAGGCCGCGCATGAACTGGAACACGGAATGCGGCGTTTTGGAGCACTGAAAGCGGCGTTCGAACCGATTATCGCCGTCGGAAGTCATGCCGCACTGCCGCACTATCGAGCAGGCTTGCGACGATTTGACGAATCTCCTTTCGTGCTTTGCGATTGGGGTGCCGTCAGCCCCCGAGGCTACCACAGTGACTTGACGCGAGTTTGGGGCACCGGTAAAGTCCCGCCCAAACTCCTGAGAATATATGGAGTTGTGTTGAATGCACAACAGGCGGCCATTGCGGCAATTCGTCCTGGAGTCAAATGCCAGGAAGTCGACGGGGTGGCTCGCAAGGTGATCGAACAGGCTGGTTACTCAAAGTATTTTGGACATGGGCTGGGGCATGGAATCGGGTTGGATATCCACGAGGGACCTCGCCTCAGTCCAATTTCGACGGATGAACTGAAACCCGGTATGGTAGTCACGGTCGAGCCGGGAATATATCTTCCTGGTCTTGGCGGTGTCCGAATTGAAGATGATGTACTGGTGACACGAGATGGCTGCGAAGTGCTGACATCCGTGCCACACGAGTTGGAGGCGTAATCTCGTGAAACGAGCGACGCAGGGGACTCCCCCGAAACCGACGAAAAGGAAACGCATGGCAGAACCACCTTCCACTGGAGACGCACCCTTTGATCTCGACAAGTTGAAACAGCTTGTGGAGATGATGGAAAAGCACGGTCTCAGCGAAGTTCACCTGAAACGGGGCGATGAACAGTGGCGATTGCGCCGCGGGGCAAAAGAAGTCCTGCACGCCGTCCCGCAACCTCAGTTTCAATATGCACCTGCACCACCCCCGCCACCCGCACATGCTCCGGCTGCACCTGCGGCCGCAGCTCAGGCGGCCGCAGCACCCGCTGCCGACCCGAATGCCGGCGGGCCATCGATCAAGAGTCCGACCATCGGCACGTTTTACGCCGCTCCAGCTCCGACGGATCCCCCGTTTGTCACCGTCGGTTCGGTCGTCACTCCGGAAACCGTTGTCTGCACCATCGAGCAAATGAAGGTTTTCAATCAAATTCAGGCTGGAGTCAGCGGAACGATCACGGCGGTCCTCGTCCAGAGTGGCGATGCCGTCGAGTTCGATACCCCGCTGTTCCGTTATAAGTCTTGACCGGTCTTCGAACACAGAATCGTTCTGCTCTATGTTCCAGCGTATCCTGGTTGCGAATCGTGGTGAAATCGCCCTGCGGGTCTTCCGTGCCTGTCGTGAGATGGGTATCGAAACCGTTGCTGTCTGTAGTGCCGCAGACCGAGGGGCCGACTACCTGAAAGCCGCTAACGAGTCCATCTGTATTGGCCCTGCCGCCGCCAATCAGAGCTATCTCGTGATTAAAAATATCATCGCCGCTGCCGAAATCGGCAACGTTCAGGCCATTCACCCCGGCTATGGGTTCCTTTCCGAAAACGAACATTTCGCGGAAGTCTGCCGCGAATGCAAAATCGAATTCATCGGACCATCGGCCGATGCAATGGCCAAACTCGGCGATAAGGTGACCGCGAAAGAGATCGCCAAGGCGGCCCAGGTGAATCTCGTTCCAGGAAGCGACGGCCTGATTACCAGCGAAGCCGAAGCACTGGTGGTCGCCGAAAAAATCGGTTATCCGGTCCTGATCAAAGCCACGGCCGGCGGTGGTGGCAAAGGGATGCGGGTCGCCCGTAATGACATTTCGCTGAAAGCGGGCTTGAAAGCCGCTGCCATGGAAGCCGAAAAGGCTTTCAATAACGCGGGTGTCTATCTGGAAAAATACATCGAGAACCCGCGACATGTCGAAGTGCAGATCATCGCTGACCTGCATGGCGATGTTGTCCACCTGTGGGAACGCGATTGTTCGTCCCAGCGCCGACATCAGAAACTGATCGAAGAATCACCCGCGCCAAATCTGCCCCAGTCTGTCCGCGAAGATATCTGTAAAGCGGCGGTCCGGCTGATCCAGATCGCCAATTACACCAATGCGGGAACCGTCGAATTCATCGTTGACCAGAACAACCAGTTCTACTTCATCGAAGTCAACGCCCGTATCCAGGTCGAACACCCTGTCACCGAAATGGTGACCGGCGTCGATTTGATTCAGCAGCAGATCAAGGTCGCTTCGGGACAGCCACTGCCCTGGAAGCAACGAGCCATTCCCTGTAACGGAGCCGCCATCGAAGTTCGGATCAATGCCGAAGATCCTGATAACGACTTCCGACCTTCGCCAGGAAAAATCACCAGGCTTCGCGTACCGGGTGGTCACGGTGTCCGCTGGGACTCACACATCCACGAAGGGTATGTCGTCGGTCCCTACTATGACTCGATGATTGGAAAATTGATTGTCCACAAACCGACTCGCGCCGAAGCCATCGCCTGCATGAAACGATGCCTGGACGAGTTCGTCGTCGACGGGATCAAAACCACGATTCCGCTGCTGAAGCGAATCTTGAATCATACCGCCTTCGTCGAAGGCAAAATGTATACTACGTTCATCGAGCAACAGTTGCTCGTCAAGTCGTGATGAAGGTCTGACTGCGCGCAGTCGGCCAACGTGATATTTTCTGTCTCACGGACAGCCTCGTCCCTGAGTATGATCCTGTTGCACGGAGACGCTCTTCCGTGAAAATTAGCTGATGAAAGGTCGATGATCATGAAGGTTGGACTGCTGACTGGTGGCGGCGATTGTCCTGGTTTAAATCCGGTGATCCGGGGTGTCGTTCGCTCCATTCACAACGCGGGGGGCGAATGCCTCGGTTTCATCAACGGTTGGAAAGGTGCCATCAACGGCGTCACCATGCCGCTGACGATCGAAAACACCGACGACATTATCTGGAAGGGTGGCACAATCCTCGGTTCGTCCCGAACCAATCCCTACAAGGAAAAAGATCGTGATGTCCCCAAGCTGCTGGAAAGCTTCAAAAAGCTCGGTCTTGATGCACTCGTCGCCATCGGCGGAGACGACACGCTTGGTGTCGCCAGCAAGCTTTATGCAGACTACAAGCTGAACACCATCGGCTGCCCCAAGACGATCGATAACGACCTGAGCTGCACCGACGTGACGTTCGGGTTCGATACCGCGATCAACATCGCCATGGAAGCGGTCGAACGAGTTCGCACCACGGTCGAATCACATCGACGAATCGGCGTGGTCGAAACAATGGGCCGACATGCCGGCTGGATCGCCTGCGAAGTCGCCATGGCTGTCGGTGCCGATTACGTGCTGCTGCCGGAAATCCCGGTCAACCTCGATGATATGTGTGCGATGCTCAAGAAACGCCGCGAAGCGGGCAAACAATGGGGCATGGTCATCGTCAGTGAAGGAGCCAAGCTGATCGGAGGGACCGATGTGGTCACCCGTGACGCCACCGTCGATGCCTTCGGTCATGAAATGCTCGGCGGGGTCAGCCGACTCGTCGCACAGGCGATTACCGAAAAAACCGGTATCGAAACACGCGAAGTGGTACTCGGTCACATCCAGCGAGGTGGATCACCAACCGCTTTCGACCGCATTCTCGGGACTCGACTCGGTCTCGCCGCCGGTCGACTCGTCCAGGAAAAGAAGTTCGGCCGCATGGTCGCACTCGCTGGAACGAAAATCATCGACGTCGCGATCGCCGATGCTGTTGGACAAATGAAAACCGTCAGCGAAGACTGGATCAAGGACGTGTACGAGTTCAGTAAGTAACCGGCCGAGATTGACGATGGATCACAAAAACCGGGGAAGACATTCCCCGGTTTTTTTATTTGCCAGGTGTTCAACCCATCGGGAGAGCGAAACTCCCGCGCAGCCGCCAGGTCGATACGCGCCCCGATCCAGACTGACTCGTAAAAGTCAGGTTTTCGGTATCGATTGACCGGTCCTTCAGGTCCGGTAATCCACCACGAATCGCAAATCGTTCATGCCGGCGTGGGACAAGTCTTCGAGTCCCACCAAACCGTGTTCGGATTGATGGGCCTCGAAGACTGAACCGCGCACGACAGACAACGAACCGACCACGGATCGCCCGCCGCCTTTTATTGGGCGGCGGGGTGATCCGTTTTAAAATTCATTCCGAAATGTCAAAGATCAAAATCGTTGTAGTACAAGCTAAAACCGACACCCGCTTTTCAAACCGCTGATCTCACTGACGTTGAGCAACAATGGGATTTTTTGTCAACAATGACCAAGTTTGGCCAACTATGAGAGGGGTTCTCCCGCATCGCGACCCCACCCCCCCTGCGGGGGTGGTTAACGGGCCTTTGCCCTACAACCCGCATCAAAACCAAAGAATCAATTATTTCCAAAAGGGGTTTCGAAGCGACCCGTCCTTCATGTCAGCGCATAATCGTTGGGGGTAGGGCAAAGGCCCGCTGACCACCCCCGCAGGGGGGGTGGGGTTTCGTTGGGTCGCCTGCTGCACCCTAATTCTTATTGCAATTCTCTTCGAAATCGTTGGCCAACAATGCCAGGTTTGGGCAACTATGCGTTCTCTTCGCTTGTGACTTCCCCCTCCGCTGGGTTTTCCGTTTCGAGCTCTTCATCTTCGGTATCCGGAGGGATCAACCCCGGTACAT
>CAIULL010000130.1 GCA_903899985.1 uncultured Schlesneria sp. | reverse complement strand
CGGCTCGGCGGGAGCCTCGCCCTCCCGCGAAAAATCTTCGCGGCGCGCAAAGAAACAAAACGTGAGTACTACGAAGGAGAATCGGGCAATTCATCCAGACGATTCGATTGAAATGGAATTCCCGTCAGGTGTCCGGAACACACCAAAGTGCGCTCAATCGCAGAAGGACTCTGCCAGATATCGAGCCCGTTCCTCCAAAAAAAGGAGCAAGACGCGAACAAGTGGGTTTCACCCGAGCGCGTCTTGCAAATGCTGCTGGCGTCTGGCAATCACTCAGAAACTGATATCCATGCGGGTACCTACGGTCAGGATCAGTCCGTCGCCGACAAACTTCGAACCACGCAAGGTCCCCGATGCGACTGACCCGACGGGGCCTGGGATAATCGGTTCAACAGCGTTATTGATATAGCTGAACACAGTATTGAACTGGAATCGAATATTGGGGTTGATGAACCAGTTCAAGCCGATTGTTCCGTTTTGGTTACGACCACCAGTAATTAAACCCGAATTCAAGTCCATCCAGTCGTATCGCGTACCCACTTGCCACGCGCCGTATTTCCCCTGGCTGAAGTTGACATTGTTTTTCGGAACGACCTGCCCAAACAATCCGGTCTGTCGATTGTAAGTCTTGTTTTCACCCGTCAGGAAATACAATGCCTCGGCATATCCGCCGCTCATTTGAACGTTATGAAGCATCAGGCCGCCCGGCAACTGCGTCGTTCGGGCTCCATTGAACCAGGACGAGGTGTATTCGGCCTGCAACGTCCAAGGTCCCCAGACAACAGCAATTTCAGGATCAATCAACGTCTGATCCTGGGTGAAGAAGTTGCCTGTGTCGGCAAAGTTAGGAGTCAGCGTCGCCGAATCGATCCGGAGGTCTCCACGCGAACGTAGTCGGATATTCTGACCATTCTGCGTAACTCCCAGATCCGTATTGTATGTCCGGTACTCAGCGCCGAACGCCGTATGTACGAGATAACGGCCCTCTGACGCTTCGTCGTAATAAGGTGTCCAGATTGCTCGGCCACCGTAGGTAAACGCATTCCCAAGATCGAAGGTATAGCCTGAATCGTAGGCGTTATTTTTGTAGACACCAAGCTGCAATCCAGCGTTCTTGTCGGGCGTATTATTGAAAATCGATACACCAGGTGTGTAACCGTTGTTGTTCGGACCACTGAAGGTATCCATGATCGGTGCTCGTTCCATAAAGTCGAGGTACCGGGCACTGGTAATATGCTCGATACTGAACCAGTCTTGCTGGTTACCAACTCGCAGGTTTCCGATAACGGGAATGTCTTTAAATGTCATCCACACCGTCGTCGGCTGAATGACGTTGATTGAGTTACCCCCCTGCTGGCCATTGGTGAGAGTACCGATACTGCGAAGTCCGTTTGCAGCCAGGCCAACTGCCGGATTTGCGGTGTTCTGGATAAATCCTGCAAAGTCGAATTCAGACACCCAGTCGATGGTCCCGTACATCGTACCATCAGCACGCATACGCAAACGTCTGAAGTTTGTTGAATCCTGGAATGCGTAAGCTCCACCTGGGGTAATGATGTTTGTTGCGACCGACTGAGGCGCAATGAAGTCCAGCTGTGCCGTGCCACCCAGGTGTGTCTTGAAGTTTCCATCGTTAGACGTGAAGACCAGACCGGTGTTTCCGAAGTTTGCAGTCCCACCCGTCGGTTTGGGTGGCTTGCTCAAACCATTGAGCTTCTTTTCCAACTCCGAGATCTTCTGATTCTGAGCGTCAAACGCCGCATTCGTTTGCTTATTCATGCGACGGATTAAGCCATCAACCAGACTTTCCATCTTGCGGTCTTCAGGTGACTTGTCCGCACCTTCTTCGAAGTCTTCTGGTACAGGAGGCAATTCAGAAATCAGCGGCACCAACGAGTCATCGGGACGTTTTGACAAGGCAGAACGTAACTCACGGTTATCCTGTTCCAGTTGCGCAATTCGAGTCTGAAGTTCTTCGAAAGGGTCGTCAGCCAGCACTGGCGAACCTTGCGTCAGGCACATGACCCCTGCGACGAAACACGAAAGACGAAGGGGCAAAGACAAACTTCGATAACACGCCTTCGTCGCCGACGAAAACAGCGGTGGCATAGTTGCGCATCCATTCGCGTGAGAAATCAAAACCGGCTTCAACTGCCGATTGGGGTAAATTGTCGGGCGGACAACTCATCGACGCGTCGCTCGTCACAAGCAGGATCCATCCCGTGTTCTTCAATACACCTTCGGACGATCGGCAATGAGGGCGTGAGAATTGGTATGCCTAAGATCTCGCAGATGTAAGCAAGTAGCTAACCTTAAACACCCGTTCGCTACAATCGTCAAACTCAATTATTCACTACAAAGCGACCTGTCGCTTAACACGGACGGAGATGCTGATCGACTTGGTTTGCTGCCGGAAATCCGAAGCCCTTCAATTACCGGGCAGCTAACCCGACGTTGAGATTCAAGGGACGTTAATGGTCGACGATCAAGCGATTCAAATCGGAAAAAATCGCCGCTTGTTCCCCGATTATTCAATCTTTCTCCCATACAACGGGATCCATAAACGTGACCTCCCCCGTGTTCAATGAATAAACTGCCGGTACAACAATAATGCGTTCGCTGACGACAAAGTCCCGGATCAGTTCACTTTCTAACAGCAATTGGTCTGCTTGAAATATGACATTATTACGGACCGCAGCGGCCAGATTCAGGTGGTTTCCAACCTGTACTGCCTTGAGCAATCGCCCAAGGTTCCCTTTTTCAGGATCTCCTTTTAATGAGGCTTTTACGGCGCCGCACGTTTCGTGACCGATCACGACAATCAACGGAACGTTGAGATGCGCCACGGCGTATTCTGCTGAGCCGGCCAGCGCATATGCTTCCACAGACACGTTACCCGCCACTCGAAGCACGAATAACTCTCCCAAGCCTTTATTAAAGATCAGTTCCGGGGAGACACGCGAATCGGCACAAGCAATGATGGCAGCAATCGGCTTCTGGCCTTTCGCCAATTCAATCAACCGTTCTTTTCCCGCTGCTTTTTCGAGATGGTCGGTAATGAAACGTTTATTGCCATCTTTCAGGCTCTGCAACGCCTCTGCGGGTGTCATCACCTGCTGAACTTGCGCGTGCTTCGTCGAATTTCCTTGTTGGTCTGCCGCGACGACAGGTTTTTCAGACGTCGAGCCAGAATTTGCTGGTTTCGTGACCGACTTCTCTGCAGCGCCGTCAGTCTTCTTTGGAACAATCCCCGACGTCGAGGGAACGACGACTGGTTGATCGAGGGCAGAGATTGCAGACGTGCTGATCACTCCGACCAAGAACGCCGATAACAATCGGTTTCGAGTTTTCATGTGTTTCCCGAAAATCTTTGCCACAACCTGAAACTGAAAAAGAGCACTTGGTATGCTATCTCCGGCGCAGGAAGCAATCAACAGCGACCGATCTGTTGACGTCTCTGATTCGAAGCTGACAGAAAAGGACCGATGACGGTGATCCTACAATCTTTCCAGTGAAACAATGAGCTTCTTGTCAGCCCTTTTATTCGTCACATGATATCTATCGCTCACGAGAAATTCGCTGGCTATTTAGTAATTCACTGCGTCCCGTGACTGTTGTAGAAGCGCTAAGAGGTTTTATGAACGTTCGACTGCATATGCTTCGTTTGGCGATTGTCGCATTACCCGCGATGTTCCATGGACTACACGCACAAGAGAAGGCCATTCAAGCACCGACAACGGGAGACGTCACGCAGGCGAAAGTGGACGCAAAGCTTCCCGAGTACTCAATAGTTAAGGGTGTCTCCGGCGACATCCAGTTTAATGGCTCTGACACGATGATTGGCGAAATCACACTTCTCGCCGAAAGTTTCAAAAAACTTCACAGAAACGTCACGATTGGAATTGAAGGTGAGGGCTCGTCGTTTGGCCCCCCGGCACTGATCTCAGGAAAGGCTCAATTCATTGCGATGAGCCGGGCCATGAAAGCGAAGGAAGTCGATGACTTTAAAAAGAAATTCGGCTATCCGCCAGTTGCACTCCCCACCAGCATCGACATGCTGACCGTCTACGTTCATCAGGATAACCCGATCAGAGGACTAACGCTTCAGCAGGTTGATGCCATCTTTTCCCGCACCCGAAAGGGGGGCGCACCGAGCCCGATCACCACGTGGGGCGATCTGGGTTTGACCGGAGAATGGTCCAACAAGCCGATCACGCTTTTGGGACGAAACGCCGCCTCAGGCACGAATCGTTTCTTCCGGGAGCACGCCTTATTCAACGGCGCGTTTCGCGAAGACGTTCAAGAGCAAACCGGTAGTGCATCTGTCGTGCAAGGAATTGCGAACAACAAATACGCCATCGGCTACAGCGGCATGGGTTCAAAATCCGACGGAGTGCGGGCGCTGCCACTCGCCCAGGACATCAAGTCGGAATACTACTCCCCGATTCCCGCTCACGCCTATTCAGGCGATTACCCGTTGACCAGATTTCTGTTTCTATACGTAAATTACGCGCCTGGATCAGAACTCAGTCCGCTTAGCCGGGAATTCCTTCTTTATTTGTACAGTCAACAAGGACAATCCGATGTGATTCGCAGTGGATTCCTCCCATTGGATGACCTGATCGTTAACAGGGCCCTGGCATCAGTCGGAATTCACCGTGACAACGGCGCGTCAAAATAACCAGCACTTCGATGTCCGCTTTGAGGGGATCATCATCGAACTGTCTAAAAGACTTGCGTCGCCGTTCGCCCGTTGTCACTCTTCTTTTCCAGATCGGATGCTCCATTTCCCACCCGATGGCTTTTGACGCTTGCGATCTCCATTGATGAATCGCGATTGCAGCACCTTATCGGGCCATCCGACCAAGTCGATCTACAAATTATACTCGCATCTTTTTTCACATTTTATTCCAGTCAATTAATCAATCTTCTTTTTTAAGAACAGACTTGCCCCCGTTGCCTGTCGGCCTGTTTTTCTGATTCTTCGCCGCATGGAAACCTGTTTTCTGCTAAAATCGATGCGACAGATACCCGAATCGTCGTCGCGCCGCGTTTCCAATCATTCGCACGTCAGGTGTCAACGCCGTTCAGAAGATAAGATCGTTTTTAAATATGAATTCTGATCAGCAGCACGAAGTGCTCATCATCAATTGTGGTAGTTCTTCATTGAAGTTCGCCTGGCTTGATGCGTGTACTGGCGTCGCCAGGGCGAAAGGGATTGCCGAACGGATCGCTGAAGCCGGAACCAATATCCGACTCGAGTTAGACGGCAATGTCATCGAAAAAGCCACCCCTGGTGCCGACCATGGTGCGGCGCTTCGCGAGCTTGTCACACTTTGCTGGCCCGGTAACGCACTTCCGCCGAACCTTTGCGCCGTTGGACATCGCGTTGTCCACGGGGGTGAATATTTTCGTGAGCCGTGTCTTATTGATGCAGACGTGATCGCCAAGATCGAAGCGTGCGCCGAACTCGCACCGCTGCACAATCCGGCAAATTCCATCGGAATCCGAATTGCCATGGAACATTTTCCTTCGCTGCCACAAGTTGCGGTGTTTGACACGGCATTCCATCAGACCATGCCGAAACATGCCTATATGTACGCGGTCCCCTACAGTTGGTACACCGAGCACAAGGTCAGGCGATATGGATTTCACGGGACCAGCCACCAGTTTGTATCAACCGAGGCTGCTCGCCTGCTTGGGCGGCCGAACGAGGACTGCCAACTCGTCACTGCCCATCTGGGAAATGGGTGCAGCGTCTGTGCGATTCGAAATGGACAAAGTGTCGAAACGAGCATGGGCCTCACCCCGACCGAAGGTCTGGTGATGGGAACACGCAGCGGCGATATCGATCCGAACTTGACGCAGTTCATCTCTGAAAAAACTGGACTGGGCAGTCACCAGGTTAATGACATCATCAACCGGAAAAGCGGGCTGATGGGAATTTCGCAAGTCAGTAATGACATGCGGACACTCGTCACTGCTGCTCATGGTGGCGACGAGAATGCCGAGCTGGCGATCGAAGTCTTCAGCTATCGGGTTGCTCGATATGTTCTCGCCATGTGTGCCTCGCTCGACCGGATCGACGCCCTGGTCTTTACCGGTGGTATCGGCGAGCACTGTGTCGAAGTCCGTGCCAAGACTCTGCAACATCTGGCGTTTCTACGGCCGGAAATCGATCATGCTCGCAACGCCGCTCATGGTCGCGGTTCAAACGGGCGGATCACGCAAGACCAGACTGCGGGACTGACCGCGCTTGTCGTTCCGACCAACGAAGAATGGATGATCGGTCGCTTTGCCGTACAATTGTGCCAAAAACTCGGTCGCAATGGATCCGTATAACCATGAAAAAGATCCTGTATCTTGTTCCCGTAAATCCCAGAAGTGGTTTGACCACGATCGCATTGGGAATGATCCGTGCGTTTGATCAGCTCGGTGTGCGGGTCGCATTTTTCAAACCTCTACGTCAACACGAAACTGACGATCCCGGACCGGAACGATCGACTCATTTTGTCCGGACAACCACGGACTTGAATCCCTCGCCCCCGATTCCGCTCGAACAGGCTGAGCGTCTGGCCAACGAGCACCAGACCGATCGTCTGATGAGCGACGTGATGACCGCCTTTCAAAAAACAACCGCCGATGCTGAGGTTGTTGTCATCGAAGGTCTCGTCCCGACCGCGGAATCATCTTTCGCTGCCAACTGGAATATCGAACTTGTCAAGATCCTGAGTGCTGAGGTTGTCCTGGTCGCGTCGTGCGGCAACGTCAGCGCCGATCGGCTTAAGCAGGATCTTGAAAATGCCGCGAATCCCTACGGCGGCCTGAATAGCCAGCGCGTGATGGGCTGTGTCCTGAATCGCGTGACGATGAAGAGCGATGAAACGCCAGCCCAGTTTCGAACTCGCTTTTCCCACGAATTGGGTCTTAAGCGAATTCCGAATTTTGCCATCATCGGATCGGTGCCCGAGAACCCGGAACTGACGCACTGCCGAACGAGTGATATTGCCTCACACCTCAAAGCCGAGATCATTTTCCCCGGCGAAATGCAAAACCGAAGGGTTGAGCACATTTCGCTGCTCGCCCGCCGGGTACCACACATGCTGAGTACGTTTCGAAAGGGGGCAATCCTGGTCACACCGACCGATCGAGACGACGTGATTGTCGCGGTCGCGATGGCGGCACTCAAAGGGGTTCCGATCGCCGGACTCGTGCTGACCGGCGAAACTCCGATCGAGGAAGATGTCAAAGAGTTCTGCAGACCGGCTTTTCTGACCGGACTTCCGGTGCTTCGAGTCACAACAAACAGCTACGAAACAGCGACCGCTCTCAATGCGATGAGCCGGGAAATCCCCATCGACGATACGCCACGGATTCGTGCGGCCATGGAGTTCACGGCGCGTCACTTCGACGACCAATGGCTGATCGCACACCGCTCAAGTGACGCCGAGCCTCGAATGTCGCCAGCCGCCTTCTGCTACCAGCTCACCGAGCGAGCGCGGCTCGCGAACCGGCGAATCCTGCTTCCGGAAGGGGACGAACCGCGAACAATCAAGGCGGCGGCAATCTGCCAGGAACGTGGCATCGCACGCTGCGCACTCATGGGAAATCCCGATGAAATCCGACACGTCGCAAGCGGGCTGGGACTGGAACTCCCTTCGGGACTCGAAATCCTTGACGTTCAGGCCATTCGCGACCGATACGTGCAACCTCTCTTCGAGATGCGTAAGCACAAGGGACTTTCCCTTCAAGCCGCTGCGGATCAACTGACTGACAACGTCGTCCTCGGCACAGTGATGCTTGCACTCGACGAGGCTGACGGCCTTGTCTCAGGCGCTGTCCACTCGACCGCCAATACCGTCCGTCCGGCTCTGCAATTGATCAAGACGAAGCCCGGCATCAGCGTCGTCTCTTCGGTCTTCTTTATGTGCCTGCCCGAACAGGTTCTGGTCTATGGCGATTGTGCCGTCGTGACCGACCCCGACGCGCGCGTCCTGGCCGACATCGCGATTCAAAGTGCCGAATCGGCAACTCAGTTCGGGATCACTCCACGAGTGGCCTTGATCAGCTACTCGACGGGAACGTCCGGCAGCGGGGTCGGTGTGGACAAAGTCCGCGAAGCAACTCGCATTGCCAAAGAGTTAAGACCCGATCTCTTGATCGACGGTCCGCTACAATATGATGCCGCCTCAACGCTCGATGTTGCCTTGAATAAGGCCCCGAACAGCCCTGTGGCCGGCAGGGCCACCGTCTTTGTTTTCCCTGACCTGAACACGGGAAACACAACCTACAAAGCAGTACAGCGCAGCGCAAACGTCATCAGTATCGGCCCGATGCTGCAAGGTCTGAAGAAGCCCGTGAACGACCTTTCTCGAGGCGCCCTGATCGAAGACATCGTCTACACCATCGCACTCACCGCGATCCAGGCCACCCAACAGTAAACTCGATCAACTTCATTATGTACTCTTGAAATGACGTTGACGATTTTCTGAAACGAAATGCGATCAAATCGCCGTCAACGGGCCAGTTGTGGCAGCAGGCCGCGATGCGTTGGCTCTTCATCCTCACGAAGAACACCCCACCGACTCGCCTGCCAGAGCGTACGCGAATTCAGTTCCAAAGCCGTCAACCAGCCATGCCGCCAGCAAGCCGTATCGAGACAGATCGCGAATCCCAAGTCGCGAATTTCGCAATCGCGCTGCTCGGTATGTCCGACAACGACTGTCTTGCCAGAGGTGTGGGGGTGCATTTCCTCAGGTTCAAACAGCCCCCACCGCAAGTGATGCGATTCCTGCAGATTCATTGGTAGATTGGGATCGTAGTTCGCGTGCGTCAGAATGAACGAGTCTGTTTCATAGTAAGGAATTCCTGAGGAAAGTAACCGCCAGTGCTCCTGAGGAATCACGTCGAGACCCGCGCCGAATTTGTAGGAGTTCAGTGTGTAGACACCGCCGCAGTCCTCCCAGTATCTCAGGGCCTTTTCACTTTCTCTCGCGGAATAAAGCATCTCCTCGTGATTCCCCTGGATCAGCACAACCTGACAGCGTCGTCGTAATTCGATCAACCGGTCCAGTACGGCGGCACTGTCACGCCCCTGATCAATCAGATCGCCGAGGAACACGAGTCGATCCGAAGAACGAGGCGCAATCTCTTTCAACAACGCGTCCAGAGCATGCACGCATCCGTGCACGTCACCGATGGCAATCAGTCGTTCCGCTGCAGTGTCCATCATCCACCTTACTGTCTATCAAATGTTGACTCGTTGATTCGTTTCGAAAGCTTCAGCCAGCTTTGATCCACATCGCTGCCGAACCGTTGGTTTGCGTCATCGCCAGTTTAACGGGCCGATATTGAATGTCTGATCCGCAATCACAGGTATGATCGGGCGTGAAATGAACGTCGAAAACCGATCTTAGAAAAAGATCTGCAATTGGGATCGTACGAGGATACCAGTCTGGCCCGATTGAAGGTTCGTTCGGTTCTGTGTGGCCGGATTATTATCCAACCAGGCAGCGTCGAAGGTGAAACGCAGGTTCTGTTTGCCAGGAAGAAGAAACCAGTTCAAACCGCCGGCATACTCAGAACCGGAACCGTAAGGACCAGTGACATAGGACAGGCGGACGTACGGTTCTATTTTCTTGGGAACAACAAAGTACCCACCCTGCACGAAACCACCGTACTGGGATATCGATGACATCGGAAGAGAGCCACTCCCTTTTAAGCCGAATAATTCTTGCGAGAACAACTCGGTACTCGCGCTGAATCCGCGATGTTTGTATGACAAATCGAACGTGCCGAGCCCGATTTTAAATGCATTCAACGTGACACCCGGTGCGAGGGCACCGGTTTCCGTAATCAGCGTACCATCCGAAAGTCGAATCGACGAATTCTCGGGTGCCGTGGTACTTCCTTGCGGACCTTGTTCGGGTGAGTACGTCAGACTGGTTCCAATGCGGATGGACGGCTCTAAATGCCATTCAAAATCCGAATAACCATTTCCAAAATCACCAAATGGCTCCCACCAGACAGAACCCGAAAACGCCATGACGGAACTGAGTGTTTGTGGAGTTGCTCCCACAGTATTGAATCCGTTGGACATCATGACGTGGTAAAACAGTCCGTCAGCCGGTTCGCCCGTCGCCCAGATCCCCTGGCTAAGACTGGGACGAAAGAACGTCGTCGCCATGGAACGGTCAGCACCAAGCGTGTTGACAAACGATTCAAGCCATTCGCGACTCCCCGGAACTTTGCTCTGTCCGGCAAAAACCGTCATGGCCCGACTGAACCGCCAAGCCAGCCAGTAAGCACGAAAATTGATTTGAGTGGCGCCGACTGTGTTGTAATCGATATTCAGGTTGTATTTGAGTTCTCTGCGAAAGGTGAAACCGGAAAAAATGAGTCGACCGCGAGGGATCTGGAAGTTGCTCTGATTGCTGATCGTTGTCGGTATTCCGGCGTTGTCGATCCAGATGGCATGCTCTCGTTCAAACCCCGTGTAACGAATCTGGTCCTGACCGTTGATTTTCAGCTCAAATGGCGATTCTTCAGGGTCAACCGGGCGGAACACAAAGCCCCGATCATAACCGACATAGTATCTGGGTGGCCCAGACGCTGAATTCAACGTGGACGACTTACGCTCCAACGGAAATTCTAAAGCCGTATCAAAGGCTGGCGACGGAAAGACCTCAGTGGGACTGCGAACGCTGTTATTAAACGTCGTGCCATTGCTGTCGCCAGTCGTCCGACGATCCATTGGCAGACCAGGCGGAAGAAACGCACCGTTCGGATCAGAATCGTTTGATGATCGTTGCTGAGGACTCGACGAAAGGTCCTGTAACTGACGTGATAACTGGCGATTCTGCTCGAGAAGTTCGGATTGACGCTGTTCCAGTTCGTAAATCCGCTGTTCGATACTCGCAGAGGAAGGGGGCAGCGGCCTGACTGCTTCGTCACTCGGATCTTGCGCACGCAGAATTTCGACCGACAGCAACCACAGGAAAAGTGTGAGGCACTGTTGAGCGATCGGTCTCCCTCGGCGGTGCGACCAAAGTGTCATCCGTTCAGGCTCCGGCATCGACTTGGCAGCCGACAATACTTGCCCCCTGGGCAAATACCAATTTTACTTCGGGTGAAGTTTGCAGGCCGTGAAACGTGACTGAATTTCAAAAACCACCTCAGTCATCGATGGTTGGTTCCATCGATTTGAAAGGGAATTTCCCGAAACTCGCGCAACGGTAACGTCCCTGTTCCAAGCTACATCCGACATCGGCGGAAAAGAGTGGCAAGCTTTAACGATTATTCCGATTCGTCTGCGACCGTAACTTTTGACGATTAAAGGCAATTTTCGGATCTCGATCCCCGCCGTCGAACCTGTTTCATCGCATTTTAAAATACCAGTCGAAATTGCTGAATGCGGCAGGATGGTTACTTTCGGGGATTCAGGTGAACTATACTGCTGAAAGAATTCCTCGCGATCGGATTGTCGCAAAGGAGTCGGTTCGCAGAACATCAGGATCGCACATGCAGCACGCAGACGTCGTCATAATTGGTGGGGGAATCGTAGGACTGGCGACCGCCTATCGCTTGCTCGAGCGGTTTCCTGGTCGCAAAGTGACAATTCTTGAAAAAGAACGCGAAGTCGCCCAGCATCAGACCGGTCATAATTCCGGCGTGCTGCACTCGGGAATCTATTACAAACCCGGATCGTTGCGAGCCACGAACTGCCGCGAAGGAAAGCTGGCGATGGAAGCGTTCTGCCAGAAGGAAAACATCCCCTTCGATCGATGTGGAAAGGTCATCGTCGCGGTGACTCCGAACGAAATTCCACAATTAGAAAAGATTCATGAACGAGGCCTGGCCAACGACATCCGTTGCGAGCGAATCGGACCCGAACGTTTAAAGGAAATTGAACCACACGTGTTAGGGGTGCAAGCAATTCACGTCCCTGAGGCGGGAATTGTTGATTATCGTCAAGTCGCTGAAAAAATGGCCGAACGAATTAAAGAGGCTGGCGGCGAACTGAAAATGGCGGCAAAAGTCACGGGGATGTTCCGTCATGATAACCGCATGGTCGTTCAGAATACCGCAGGTGAACTGGATGCCCGCCTGGTCGTGAACTGCGCCGGCCTGCAAAGCGACCGCGTCGCCTGGCTTTCTGGTGTTCGTCCTGATGCTCAAATTATTCCGTTTCGCGGCGAATACTTTGAATTAAAACCTTCGGCACAACACTTGTGCCATAACCTGATTTACCCGGTCCCTGATCCTAACTTTCCCTTCCTCGGAGTCCATTTCACTCGGATGATCCACGGTGGTGTCGAATGCGGCCCGAATGCCGTGTTCTCATTCGCTCGTGAAGGTTATTACAAAACGAGCTTTAATCTGTTCGACACGCTGGAATCACTCAGTTACCCAGGATTCCTGCGAATGGCCTGGAAGAACTGGCGAGCCGGCTTCAACGAAATGTACCGCTCGTTTAACAAATCCGCCTTTGTCGCGGCCCTGCAGCGTCTTGTCCCCGAGATTCAGAGCGAACATCTGATCCCGGCCCCGGCAGGGGTTCGAGCACAGGCGTTGACGCGCGACGGAAACCTTGTCGACGATTTCCTGATTCAAGAGAACGACCTCGTCGTCAACGTCTGTAACGCTCCATCACCAGCAGCCACCGCCTCATTGAATATCGGAAAGCTGATCGTCGAGAAACTCGCCCCGCGATTTTGAATATTGAAAACGCCAGGCCACAAGTCGTAGCATGGGCTACAGCCCGTGCGCCACAACCGCTATTGCGGCCGTATGACACACTCCCTTTTGAGGAGGCTGGAGCCTCCGCGACGAGAACCGACAACCCTCCGCGATTTTAGTTCGTCAGGCGAATCGGAAACGGATTTCCATGACAGCATCAAACACCAGCGCAAATGAAAAGGCACGCCATTTTGATGCCGCTGCCCGACCACACTGCGTGCTGGGCGTTGATCCTGGCTTGAACCGCACCGGCTATGCCATTCTGGAACGATCTGCCGAAAAGCCCGTGTTGCGTGAAGGTGGAGTCATTCAATCCACGAAGACATTTTCTCTTTCTGAACGAATCCTCGAACTTGGCCGCGGATTACGGGAAGTCATCGAAGAATTCAAGCCGCAGGTGCTGGCCATTGAAGAGGTCTTTTCCACATCACAATTTCCCAAAACGGCGATCCTGATGGCTCACGCGCGCGGAGCACTTTTATACGCGGCCGCCGACGCAGGTGTCCCCGTCGTCCATTATTCGCCGACACAAATCAAGCGACTGCTGACGGGCAGTGGGAAGGCCTCAAAGGAACAGATTCAGCATGCCATTCGACAAGAATTGCGACTGGATAAAGTACTTGAACCCAATGACGTGGCCGACGCGTTCGCCGTCGCCCTGTGTCATTACCATAGTGCTCGCTCAATCATTTTCGGTGAGTTGCCAGATTGATGATTTATCTGACCAGTCGAGCGTTGGCCAGATAGAGTCGATCACCAATATCGATCATGGGATTTCCATAGTCCACGACGATCTCCAGTTCAACCACTCCGGTCACATCAATGTCAAGAAGCTGAGGTGCAGGGCGGCCAACTCCCTGTTGCCCGTTTTCACCGACTTTGACCGTTCCATTAAAGACAACGGTCTCGTCGGCTTTAATCGTCACATCGACATTCCCACGATTGATCTCGTCACCAATCCCCATCACCGCCTGAAATCGTCGGTAGTCACCGCCGAGACGATATTTCAGTGCTGTTTTTGAATGAATTGCCAATCCTTTGGCATATCTCTTATGACCCAGACTGATCCGATTTCCTTCAAAGTCTTTGTCACGTCGATACCCAAAAACAGGGAATTCGGAAAACTCTGCAAAATAGGGCGTGTGCTTCATTCCTCGCGGTTCAAGATCCGAGAGATAAGTAAATTTGCTGATACTATAATCGATCACTTTAAGCGACTCAGGAGCGACCCCCAGCTCCAATCCCGAGACAAGTCTTACCTGCCACTTCGTTCCATTCCATTCGACCTGCCTGGCAGACAGTCGATCACCGGAGGTCAATTCCAGTTGTGCGACCGCTTTCCTCGCCGTCGATTCTCGCTTGGAATAGATCAGGCCAAATATTTTTTCCCGCTTGACCGCTAAGTTATCACCATCGAGTTGAAACTGAAGCGTGGCGTCGGTCATCGAACCAACTACGCCATCGAGATGATCCAGGACTTCCCCTTTTCGAATCGCGATCATGTCTTTCTTGGGAGCACGTTCAATCAGTTGATTCCATTCGGTTTCGACCTTCGGATCCACAGCGGCGAACCGAACGCTGGAAACACTCGTCGCGGGAATTCGAAGTTCCCCGAGTTGCGGATGAGTCACCGTCAAGATCGTCCCTGAAGAAAGAAATGTTTGAACCTTCAACTGTGAATCATCAACGAGTCGTAACACGATCGATTCAACCACAGGGGTCGAAGCAGGGGAGGCCGATCGGATTTGCAGAATATCCGTCGTGGGAACGGTTTCCTGCCCCAAGTCGGTTTTGAGAATCACAGAATTCGCCGTCAGCGATTCCAGCGTCCCCAGAAGCTGCCGCTCTGACAACGTCTGAACTTCGATCGAAGGAGCCTGTGCAACGGCCAACCAAACCAACAAAGAAAGACCATTCATCGCGGGATCATTCCTAGCTGTATTCTCTTATTCTTGTGCCACTGCCTGACCGTCCCCGGTCAAGCAGTGCTCTTTGATCACGAGCTCGCAATCCCAATTTATTTCACCGGAGAAGGCTCCGAAACAGTCGCATTGTTCGCTCGGCTTGTGTTTCACTTGCTTTTCTTCGCGGTCCGGCCAGCCAGCTTCTTCGTATACTTCTCAATGGCCTGCTCGTAATGGGAGGGGAAATTTTTGTTGAGATCGTTCTTGGCTTTTGCGAGATCTTTTTCGGGCAGATTTCCCCAACTCCCTTTATTTTCAAAACGTTTTTTATCAGTCTCGCCGGGTGCCTCTTCCCCCTTCACCCGACTGTCGTCTGCAGCGCCACCAGAGTTTTCATTGCTTCCACCGGGTCCGCCGCTTCCGCCACCACCACCTCCGCCTCCCTGTTGCTGCTCAATCTTTTTGATGATTTCATCCAGGTTCGCAATGATCCGTTCTTGCACCCCCTGAACTTTTTCACCGGCTCGCCCAAGTTCCAATCGTCGCTCGGAATCGGCCATCAGTCGTGCAAGCTCACCGAGGGACTTTTCCTGCAGACCCTTCAAGTCAGCCTGCATCAAAGTTGCTGTCGCCGAATACCTGACCGGAACCTTCTCGGTATGCGTCAGCAGTTGATCAATGGCATCGAGGGCGGGCTTTAATTCCAGCATCCCTTGAGCAGCCACGGCTTGAAAGAAGAAGAGCGACGAAGGATCAACAACCTGATGAGCGTCGATGCTTTTCAAAATTTCCCAGGCTTCATCGAACAGCCGTCGCTCGACCAGGTATCGGCCGTAGAACAGACTGACATTGGCCAGAAAAAACGGGCTGCGTGCTTGTTGCTTCAGGAAGTCGGCCGTCGGCGTGGCCGAGCCTGAAGAGACCGAATTGCATTCATTCTGCAACTTCAAGACATCGGGATCAGCGATTGCAAACGATTGGACCACAAGTTCCAGCAGCCGATCTGGTGCAACAGACTCACCCAACCCCATCCAGACGGCCGTGATTTGCTCTCGTTGCGGTTCAGTGACGGTTTGCTCACCCAACCAGGCCAGAACTCGACCTCGAACCTCGTCAAACTTTGGCGGAGCATAGATTTCCGCGGCTGCGTGAGACTGTTTGATATTCAACGCCAACAAGCCGAATCCGCATGCCATCGCTACCAGGCACGAAGCAAGTCTATTCATAAAAGCCTCAATCGCATCCGCGAGGAACTCGCGTACGCAGCAAAACCATCGAACGGCAAACTGTTTAAAAGTATACTCGGCATTTCAAGTGCGAGGGAATAGGATGCTGAAATCTCTTGCGAAAAACGAAAGAAAAAAGCCCGGACAGGAAACGCCAAGAATGATTTTTCGTAGGCGTTCCTCTT
Source organism: uncultured Schlesneria sp. (assembly GCA_903899985.1). GTDB lineage: Bacteria > Planctomycetota > Planctomycetia > Planctomycetales > Planctomycetaceae > Schlesneria. Next base: position 21,339 of record CAIULL010000130.1, on the reverse strand, counting down.
CATGCGCTACGGCATCGGAGGTCACATGTTTGGACCGGCGCCAAAGGTGAAAGGTGTTCGGAGACATGGGTGACACATTCCTCCTATGCTTGAAAGGGAGCGGAAGCGCCCCAGTTCGCTCCGTCTTTTCACGTCGCCATCACGGCCGTTTACCGGATAGAATATCCAGCAACGTGGAATTTCAAACACATTGCCAACGCGGCGACTCGAGATTCGATTGGAGAGGTTTGCCGTAACTTTGGTTGGCAACCACCAAAAATAGGAATCCCAGATGTATTGTTGCTCGCGTGATTCGATGAATAATCATATCACCGAAGAAATTCGAGAAATCCGGCATGCATTGGCTGAGCAATGCGAAAACGACATCGATCGCATTTTTGAAAAGTTACAGCAAACGGCATGTTCCTCCGGTCGTAACTATGTTTCGCTGCCGATGCGCGCCGCGCCAACGAAGGCCGTCGCCGACCAACACCGTCCTGCGGAACCGAGTAACGTTCGCTGACCTGGACTGGAGGATACGCCTCACGTAACAGATCGCAAACGACATACGTCAGGTCCGACGCACGTCAATTTTGACGTACGAGCAGAAACGCCGGTCAACTTGGAAGTTTTCCGGCTAAAATGTCGGAGGGTGTGTAGACATGGATCAAGGAAAAACGGGCAAAGTCGGCGGGATTGAACGTCAGCAGATTCGTCAGCCCGTGGCGCTCCATCGCTGCGACGAGCCGGGCGTCGTGTGCCGTCTTGCCCCGCACTTGATTCATGGAAACCAGGTCGATCCACCGACGAAAGACGCCCCGCTCGTCAAGCCGCAAGCGAAAAAACGACATCCATTCTTGAATCGCATCTTCTGCCTTGCCGGGATCGAGCCCGAGGCCGTTCCCTTCCAAAGGTCTGGTCGCAACCACCCAGAACTCATAGAGCACTTGCGGCACAATCTGACAGTCATGCCCGTTTCGCTTGAGCCATTCGATCGCTCCCAAGGCTTCCACGTGCCGTGGATCAAGCGAGTCCTCGAGGCGCACCAACACATTTGTATCAATCAGAAAAATCATTCTCCGCATCCGGCATAAATCGATTCGCGACTATCGTCGACGTGGCCGCACCGGACCGCATGACGTTTTACCATCGCTTGCAGCCGCAACATAAATGCCTCGGTGCTCTCGCCACTCGGCGGCGCAGGAAAGTCTTCTTCAGCCTCTTCGACCGCCATGTGCTGAAGATATTCACTCAAATCCTGCCCATACGCTGCCGCCTTACGACGGAGCAAGGCTTCGGCCTGATCCGGGATGATGATGTTGATGTTCACGATGAAGTCTCTCCTTTTGCTCAATCGCAGATCGAAAATCGTAACAAGTCTGGGAAGGCGAGTCATCTTCTTTTCACGAGAAAGAGCCCAGGTGAGCGGTCTAACGAACTCGTTGTGCGAGTGGTCTCCCGACCCCGCACAAGCAACCGACCGAAGGTCTCCTCTTCGTCTTTCTTGCTTTTGATCGCAGCCACCCAATGAAAACGCAATGAAATTAAGAGGAGACCTTCGGTCGGCCCCCTGTGCGAGGTCGGGAGACCTACGCACAACAATGGCGTTCGATAGCGAGGTAAATTTGAATTTCTTCGCTTTCCGCCTCGGCTTGCCCGGGCGGGAGCAAATTTGGTGACCAGATATTGGGCAACACCTCATTCACTCTCTTTCTTAAGCTTTCCAGATTGGCTTGCCCAAGTGGGAGCGAATTTGGTCCCCGCGACACGTCTATTTTGACGTACTTCATTGTTAACGCGCGTTGTTTTCGTCGTACGATGCTGCAGGCGGTTGAAAGTTTTCGGAGGTGCACCAAGTCTCGGTAGAATCTTGACCATGAGCAAATCAACCACAACTGCTGTTCTCGACGAACTTTGGGACCCGGTCGGCCGTTGCTTGACCCTGGATGTTGCCAAGAGTATCGCTCAATTGCGAGCACCGGAATTGGTGCAGCGTAAGTTGGACGAATTCGCCGAAAAGTCGACTGAGGGAACACTGCCCCCCGAAGAACGGACGGAATACGAGACTTACGTCAGGTCAATCAACGTGACTGGCATCTTGCAGGCAAAGGCCCGCGCCATCATCACGGCCGATGCGGCGAATTGATGACATGCCGATCGATTCAATCCCCGCACTCAACATTGGGACGAACATGTCCACGCGATGGGGCTGATGGCAAGATGACTAAATTAATGACAAACGCAATTCGCCAATCTGCTCTAGCTCAATTTCATGCAGTGTTACGTCGCTTCTGTTTTGAGATATTTTCTTCTGGCTCACCGCAAGCGCGGCACCAAGAACCGCTGGGCACGGCGGTGGTGACTTTGATATTTGACTCAGTTTCTGTAAGTCGACCGGAAATGATTCGTTCGGCTTGTTCTAAGCATTTCTCGGTCGGCATTTGATTCATTCCGCCGCGCGCGCCAGCATAACCGCAATTCCATGCGGCGAGTGCTTGGCCGAACCGCAGTCCACCTTCAACGCCAGCAGGTGAGGCAGCCCGGAAGCCCTCGGCGCCTGCTCGACCCAACCGGTGTATCAAACCGGCCGTACACCAGTCGCCTGCCCCTGCGGCATCGATTAACACTGGCGCCTTGAGGGCCGAGAGCGTCTTCCAGGGAGATGTAGCCCGCTTCCCAAATTTTGCTCGGTAACGAAGTCCATCCGCCCCGAGCGTTTCGACTTGAAGGAGCTGATTGTGGCCGAACTCAAGTGAATCAGGTATGTCGGCGAGGCGTTCATGCGAATATTTCACAACATGAGCTAATGACCAAGCTTCCTTAAACAGACCGTGATCACCGACGCTCGATGGTTCGAACACCACCAATGCCCCGCGCTCCGATGCCTTCGCCGCCAAAATTAACGACCCGCGATTCACGCGGTCAAAAAAGAACACTTGGGGCGACTCCATTGCCTCAGCGATTGTCTCCGCAGTCGAGGCTAAGGCAGGTTTATACCCGGGCAGCCTCGATCCGCATGAAGGGCAACGCCAGCTAAAAGTGTGGGTTGGTCGGCCATCGGGATTCGGTCGGATCGTTTGGTAGATAACTGGGGTACTGCCGTCGCTACCGACTGAAATGTGGTTCGTGTCCGCTTCCCAAAACCGAAACTCGTCCCGTATCAGTTCCGCTGCGTCGTCGTCCTGGAGGCGGCAGATGGGCGCGACCCGGAACCCGAGGTAGCTTAACGCAAGGAGCACGTTGCCACAGGTGCCGCCAGTTGAATGAATCGGCGCAGAGTTGGCGCCCGCCGTGACGACAACATCTAGGGCAATTAAGCCCGTTCCCATCGCGAACGGAGCGTTTTGCGGTATGCGTTTCTTAAGTTTCACGATCGACCCCATGTATTTCGGATGCGTAAGCTTCCCCATCCAACCAAATGTGAACCAACTCTCCAACCGGGCGTGCACCTACGTCAAGAACTGCGGGGGCGGCCTTGTACGCGAGGGACTCGACGAGCACAACCGCAAAATTCCTGTCCAGCGATGCCATCAGCATCCCAAGTGAAACGGCCTTGCTGCCAGCTGGTGATAGGATTAGCTGCGATCCGCCAGTTTCCATAAACACCCTTTGCCGCGCATTGTCGATTCGGAGTATGGCTCTGTAAAGATCGAGCGGGCTCTTTTCGTGGGCATAAATCAAGTCGCGTGCATCGACCTTCCACATTCCTTCGAATAACTCACCATATTCTTCTATCAAAATATCAGGCGAGCGCGGCCACGTTGCCGGAAATGGAAGAATTGGACAGACCTCGTGCGGGTTGACAAATTTATGGACCTCTTCCAGAACAGCGCGTTTTCCTTGGCCGAGCTGCGGCAACCATAGCCGAGCTGACTTAGCGCACTTCGCGAGCTGCCATTCGCCTTGGAACCCATGAGGGGAACTGGGGCGACCGCAATGCGTGGCCTCAATTGCGCTATCCGTATCCGGATGATCGACTACGGTTAGATGCAAGTTCAGGCACCCTCGTTTTGCGATTTCCAGACAGTATTTGATAATTGAAAAGCACACGCCAACCGAAAGCGCGCTGCAGTCGACCACCAAGTCAGTAAGCCCAATTGGTTTAAGTCGTTGTCTAAGCGCACTTATCACCCGCCGGCCCCCCACAGGTGCCGCGTCTATCTTGTCAAATACGTCAAACGACTCGACAACATTGTCCGGCACAAGTCCGATCAATCTGCGAACATTTTCCTCGGCGGAATCGACCAAGTTTGTGTCCGGAATTGGGCGTTCTTCTCGGAGGAAAAGAGCTCGTACTCGGTCACTCGCAACGGCAGAAAGCAATTCTGCCATTCGCGCAGTCCGCGGGTCAAAACCGGCACCAGCAATCAGACCTACTTTACGATCAGCCCCTCCGAAATAATCGCAAACGAAATCTTCCGCAAGGCTTCCGCGATGACTTATGCATCGTTCCCATCGTGGTGGACTACTCATCCCGAGCCCTCCCCGACGAATTCTCGCAACTCGGCGGCGGTGCCTTTTATGAACCCACCCCGTTTTAGGGTCAACCCATGCTTGAGTAACGCGATTCCACCCAATTCTATGAGGCACCAGACCTCGTCCTGGCAATTATGGTGAGGTACAAGCGTAATCGCGTTGTATGCCACAGCGAATTGGAGAATACGCGCGACAAATGGGTCGCCCTTCGAAAGTGTATCAAACTGCGACTGGGGTATGCCAAACGCATTTGCGATCACTGCGCCGTTTGGTTCCATCGATTTTGTCAAACACTTTTCGGCGATCCGTGTAACCAATCGTTTGACTGACGAGTCTTGGGGAAAGCTCCATTTCTCGATAATCCGATGGGCTTCTTCTCGCAACACCTTATGTTGGTTCATCGGCGTTAAGCTGGCTGGCTTCGATCGTGCTAATTGTGTTACTACATTTTCCACTAGTTCGGCTGCTAATCGTAGAAATTGTTCAGCGTTTTCGGATCCTGCATCACAAACGGCATCGATTCCGAAATAGTATGGACGCTCGTATAACCGAAAAAGCTGAAACAATGCGGCTTCGTATACCGCATCGTTTGCAACAACCGGGCGGCTCGGTTCCGGCTCGGAAGGGTGTTCGTCTTCGAACAAACTTCGCTCCGCCTTAGGGCGGCGCACTTCGCTCCTGTGCATCATTACTAAAAGCATCGCAAATTCAATCTCGCTAGGAAGCAGCGTCTTGTCTCCCCAATATGACCGAATTTGTTTCTCGTAAGCCGCTCTCAACGACGACGAGATTCGGAGCTGTGATTGAACGGAATCGACTTTGGCGCTTAAGTCTTTCAACCTTCCCGGGGTAATTCCCACATCTGCTTCTGGGAGCAGGTTTCCCAGCACGGTCAACCCCTTGTCATTGAGAATCGGCATCCGCCTTAGATAGCGAGATGCCATATCCTTCGCGAGAGCTCGGAATCGTTTACGCTGCTCCAGCCTTCGACCGGAACTCTGAAGTAGTATCAAGACTGTGTCGCGTCCAGCAGTCACTCCAGGGTATTCCGCCGTGTCAGACCGGTCCTCTGTTGCTTCGGCCAACGCTTGCTCTGGCAACAGCACGTCAAACCTCGCAATTATCCATCTTGCAATCCTCAATTCGCGACGAACCAATACTCGTTCGAGTGCCCGAAACTGGTCTGGATGAAGTTCGTGGGCGTCGTCAAAGATCGCGAGCGGAATCAATTCGCTTAAACCCGCCCGCGATCCTTGAACCGGTGGAACGCGGATTTTCTCGATGTGGTCAAAGGGGCGGTACGGCGTTCCAATTTCCTTTGACAGGGTTGCTAAGTCTGGCGGCACGAGTGCAGTGATGACTTTATAGATTCGATTTTCCACATCGGCAGCGCGGGCAGCAACCGACTCGCCCTTGACCCCCCCGATTGTGTCGAGCAATGCCTTCGACTCGGGACGGGTGACCAATTCGACCTGGGAGGGGGCAACGCCAGCGGTCTGGAGATGGCGAAGCCATCCCAAAACGGTCCTCGCTTGTAGAAGGGACATCATCAAGTTGGTCTTGGTTTCTTCCGCGTACGGGAATTCCCAAAAGTCTCGATAGTCGCTCTCCATTGGAAGGCGACAACCGAGGACGAGTGGCTCTTCATCTTTGATTGCAAGGCATTCTGAAAGCGCGGCGCGAAGTTCTTTATAACTGGCGGAGCTTTTATGCCGGAGCAATGTGTGAAGTGCCGGGTATTCGAAAACGCGCGCCATCATTGTCTTCCCGCTCCCCGGTGTTCCACGGATAAGCACCAACCGGTCGTAGAGGATGCCGGCCTCGCCGGATTTTTTGAGATGGTGTGTGAGTGGCTCGGGACTGACTACCGCGAGGAATGCTTCGTCGTCGCGCAATAACTCTGCAGCGCGGCTCAGGAACGGATTCTCCATTACTTTCCCCCGAAGTTAACTGTGTCGCTGTCGCCGCCGGAAAAGTGGTCGCATGGCATGCTTGCCGTCGGCGCCGCAGGTTTCCGACCAGAGCAGTGCGATCGAATTGTTTGGCGTATTGTGCTCGAGGACAAGTGGAAGACCGCATTTGCCGAACCCGTACCTCGCATCTTCCCCACCTTTCTTCATGTGGTCATTGTTGCCAATAATCACGTCGTCATAGTAGCCCTCTATTAATGCCCGAAATGCATGAAGAGTTTCCTCTCTCACAGCGAACTCAGACGGCAGTTGCATGCCGTAGCTAAACTCAATTGTCCGAAACCAATTGTCACTTCCTGATTCATTCCGCAAATCCGCATCGCGCTGCTTAAATGTTGTCTCGGATTGCACCGTGGAAATATAGTGATGGACGCAGAGCTTCCAGTCGTCTTCAAATATCTCCTTAGCAATGTCGCCCTTGCTCACGTCTTCCCAAAATCGGCACAATTTGCCCTTCCATTTATCCGCCTCCTTCCTGAGGAGCGTGGTACCACTCGCGGTGAAGTCGTCCACTAAGTAGACGAAGGCAAATCGAGACGTACCATCTTTGGTGTCATTTCGTAAATCTTTGAGGAGGTCTCGCCATTTCTCCTCGTTGATTCGCGGCGCCGTAACGATCTGTTCGTTTCCGATCAATCCCGCGTTTGCCCTGCGAAAGATGTCGATTCGTCCACCATCACTCAATTCGAGGAACAGTGACTTTCTCAATAGATTTGTATACTCAGTGGCGGCGGCGGCGTCCGCCCAAACCCGGTACGGCGGAATCTTTCGCCGCTGAGCTACCTCTCGAATCAGCCTTGGCTGGACCGTTTCAGGGTAAAAAAGCTCGACCAAATGCCGCATCTCCGCCAAGCTGATGAAGACGAGATTCTCCTTGATGAAGTCATACGCAATCCCTCGATGTTCCGGCTTGAATTGCTGGAGCCAATCCGTCAAACTTTCGATGAAACGCATGCCTGCCAAGAATTCTTGGTAGCCGTCGTATTTCATTCGCGACATCAGGCGAAGCCATGCGAACTCGCGGCGTGACTTCTCGTCGTCCCATGCCATAAGTTCGCTTAGTTTGCCGAGAACGAATTCTTGGTTCACGTTCGTTTCCTATGGAGACGGGGAATTGTGAACCGGATAGACCCTCGGGTCCGCTTCAGCATCTGCAGATAACCAGCAGTTGCCTGTGATTCTCGGATACCAGATGGGGCGATGTTCCAGCACCGCTCGGGGTCAGCTGAAACCGCATTTGAACTGAGCGAGAGGGACGAGCCGAGTAGCGCGTGGTCATTCCCCGGCCAGCACCCCTGGTCTCCAATACAAAGTACATCCATTTCTGTGCACCCCGTTATCTGAATCATCCGCGTCAATACATCAAGCTTAGATACCTGCGGCGCAAGGACGTCCACCGAATGGCCGGAGCGCAGAACAGTTACACCCGGAAATAATTGCGGGGCGAGCAACCCTTGCACTTGTTTCCAAAGCTGTTCGATTGGCATTACGACAGACTTCAACGTGATTTGTTTGCGGCGGAGTTCTATGGTGTCAATTCCAAGAAGCGTCTGCAACCGGAGGATAAGCTCCGCCGCTGCCTTCAGTGGTTCTAGCACCGTCTCAGCGCCATCAGGATGGCCGTCGTCGGTCAATGGGGCGATATCGCTACCATTGTAATATCCTACGATCACTCGTTCCCAAAGTTCTGGTGGTAATGCTCTGCGAAGCTCGGTCCGCACGGATTGTCCGCGTCCGGTTGCGACACCAAGCGGGATCCCCAGCCTGAGAAGCCGCTCAAGTTCTTTTGCAATAACGCTTGGTAGCGGATCGAATCTTTTCGACTCGTCGCATAGGGTCCCGTCGTAGTCTGCTACTATGGCTGCAATTCGCGCGGACGTGAGTTGGTGAAGGAATTTGTCAAGCGCCCGATTCCACTCCTTGCATTGAATCAATCCGGTTGCCCCCGACTTACGACAGATAGCGACCTCAGGTTCTGCAATGCTACGTTGTTGCAGTCGTTTAGGTGGCGGAAAAACGTTAAGGTTGTAAAGCTTACGACCGAAGCTCGGAACGCCCGGGTCGCCGGGGTCTATATGACGCGCCAAACCCGCTTGACGTACTAACTCGAACGAATGAATGACACCAGATAAGCACGAAATTGGCCCATCGTGTGGGAGGTGCATCAAGACGCGCGGGATAGATTTAGGAAGCAGCCGTAAGGTGACATCCGCCGAGTCCGCGTCTGTGCTCAGTGCAAGCACTGCGGACTCGTCGCCGCGCTTGGCAAGCCAGTGATGCCGACCGTGGGCGAACTGGCGGAAGTCAGAGATTTGGACGTTACCGAGCGCGGCTTCGATGAACTTTGATTCGATTTCGACAGCCACCGTCTTGAGCGCCGGAGGGTGAACGACTACTAACGTCGGTCGCGACAATAACTTCGAATAGTCGATTTCTCCGAAACCCGGTCCGCACAAGGCTTCGAACTTCTTAGGAAGGGAGAGGTCTTGCCGCCCCACCTTCCCGTACGCGCGCGCGAGTAGCACACCAGATGCGAAGAGAGAATTTGTGGCAAGAAAACCGTCGCGCCCTGACGGAGGGTCAAACTCACATAATTCGACCGTGGCGTATCGTCGAACTTTACGGGCCAGTTTCGACTCCGTTGTCGCGCACATGACGGTCATCCGGCGGGGTTCCCCGCGGATGATTTGATCGAATGCACCCAAAATGTCCGCGTTCTTTCCGCCCGCAGTGAATAGAAAAACTGTAGTTTCCCGCAAGTCGAGGTCACTGCGAATGGAATCGAGAGGTGTCGACGGAACTGCGGGGAGGCCATACTGACGACAGTGTAGCGCCGCCGCGAGGTGCGCGGTTGTAAACGATCCTCCCGAACCAATTGCGAGTTGCGGTAGCCTAGACCTCCGAATGGATTCGGCAAGGGGATCGATGGGGAATCGTAGCGCCCAGTCGTAAGTAGACGGGAGCATTTCCAATTCCAAACGAAACGGCTTTCCCACAACAGTCTCCGAAGAAATTTTCGTTCCAATTCGATGATATTCAAGTTTCTCAATTTCGCCTGGAAAGAGAGACGCAGTCAAATTCCGGGGCTTGCAGTCTATCAGCTTCCAACTGCCATTGCTGCCCAGTAACAATACATGAGGACACAACACGTTCGTCGCCCCGCTGAACTCGATTAATTAGCCGACTTCGTAAACGTCAGACAAAACGCCCCCAGACCATCTCACCAAGAAAAAATTTCAAACAGAAATCGCAATGCAAGGGAAAATCATTGCATTGCGAAACGTGCATCAACCACAGCTACCGGCGATTGAAAGCGAAGAGGTTTGACCACGAATCGAACGAATCTGGCGAATAAGACCAGGAAATATCATTCAACAAAGGCAACGGCACCCGTTTTTCTTCGACATCGCAACGAGACAGCCCGATATCAGCCCGGGCCATCCGGAGTGGGTAACGGCCAATCCGACAACGAGGAACCCCAACGGGGCATTGAGTTCTTCTGGAGTGGGCTTTCGCGCGAGTCGAAGGTCAGTTCGGTCTGGTATTTGTTTTGGTCCCGGCGGGACTTCAGCAATTAGCCGGTGGTTGAGCGGAGCGACACCACCGGATAGGGCGACAGACAAAGTCTTGAATCCCGGCGGGATTCCAGAAAATGATGGTTGGTCGGTGTCATTTCAGAGAAAAGAAACCTGATCGGTAGGTTGCCGGTCCCGAAGATCTTGAGTTTTTCATCAAGCAATACGATCGACTCGGCTTTTTCTTTCTCCGTGGTCTCCGCGCCTCTGTGTTTTAGCCTCTTCGTGCGCATTGGGTGAGAGCTGGCCAAGATCGCGATGGGTGATTCGTGGTCAAGAGTTTTCGACTTCTTCCCAGTCGATTCGGATACGGCATGTTCCGATACCGTTGTCGTTCCGACGCTAGCAGCGTCGCCCACGTGGCCGATGCTGCTAGGTTCGGGACCGAATGGTAATGGGAATCTATCGGTGACAAACCGATTGAAAACCGCCGGTGTCAAATCGTTCTCGGTCATCGTCTTTAATCCGCATCGCGGTGACCGAGTAAAGCCTGGGGCAGCTTCGGCCCCAGGTTCTCCCATATCAATACCAGCAAAAAGCCCCCTCGGGGCGACCGAGATTGCGCGTTCATGTCAATTGTTGCCATGGATTCCAGTCCATTCTCAATCAGGACGCGGCGAAACTGAGACCGATTCGACTCGGTCGCCCCGCTGGGGCTTTTTATCACATGTTGTTGCATTTCATCCTGGGGCGGAAGCCACCCCAGGCTTTACTCGGTCACCGCTCTGCGGTTTAAGAACTCCAAGGCCAGTTACTGACGAGCCTCGTGAAGTGGTATGCCGGTGCCTGCTTCCATCTGAGCGACCGCTTGTCGAATTGCCGAAAGATCGTGTTGCTGCCTGAGAGCCAGCAGGACTCGGCGGTGAAAATGTTCATCCACAATAAAATAGAGTCGGTGCGTCGTCGAATCTTCACACGAGACGCCCTCGGGATTTTGCTTTACGGCGGCGATTTGTTCGTCAGTGAGTTTTACCATTTCAGAATTTTTATGCCGCTACTCCGAGTTCCCCACATTACTGTTTAGTTTGTCGCACGGGCTGAAGCCCATGCTACGGCTATTGGCTCGCCGTTCTCAATCAAACATCAATCTCGTCGGATTCCTGCAGGACTTCATTCAGCAAATCGGTCAAGCGGTGTTTCCCTGCGTAAGCTCGAATTGCGTTCTGGTCTTCGGGTGACGATGTTTGCCATAGCCGACGGAGATCGCCACGACTTTTGCCACTGCCGTGGGAAATCCAGATCAATTTTGAAAGAATCAGGTCCTGCAGAGCCACAACGGGAAGAGAAACCCCTTTAAACATTTGCAGTTGAACGCTTCGATCAAGTTCTCCGGCTATTAATTCCCTTGGATAGAGGTCAATTTTCAGAATGCATTTTGCATCGAGTAATTGAAAGCTTTTCCCATTGGTGATTGCGAACTGAACCGTCGATTTGTCGAACGTGAAACCTTCACTCTCGACGGCGGCGATGAATTCTTCGACGCGTTGGCCAAGCTGCTGCCGGTCGAGCACTAAATCGATGTCCTGCGTTAATCGAGGTTCCGAGTACGCAATCGTCGCTGCACCGCCGGTCAGATGATATCGCACAGAAAGCCTGTTAAGCACTCCTACGATTCGTCGCAGTGAATCCTGAAATTCGTCAATGGGGTACACGCGCCAGTTCCCTCTCGATCAGTTTTCGCATGACTGGTTCGTGGCCGTAGTGACGCAGCGCGACTTCCCATTTTAAACGTTCGTCGGACATCTCACCCAGTTCTTCGATGATCCTTCGTCCGGTCACTTCTCTCGCCCAAGCCAATAAATTGACTGACCGTTCAATACGTTCAGCGGGCGTCATCGCGGCGACAAGCCGTTGGTAATCTGTTTCGACAAGGGACATGTCAGGCTCCTTCACGCACGAGTCTATCGGCTAAAGTCTCGACGCATCCAGTCGATCAACGGAAAATGATGGTTGGTCGGTGTCATTTCAGAGAATTCAACACTGTTTGAAAAGCGCTTCTGTCATCCTTCCAGGATGATATTTCCAACATCGAACGTGATCCGGTGGTGTCGCTGGGCGCTCAATCAACCGGCTAATCGCTGGATTCCCTCCGGGAAAATGACAAATGCGTAACCGTACGTTACTCGGTCGCCGCTCTGCGGCTTAAGAACTCCAAGGTTAGCTGCTGACGATCCTCATAAAGTGGCGTTCTTGTGCCTGCTTCCATCTGACCGACTGCTTGTCGAATTGCCGAAAGATCGTGTTGCTGCCTTAGAGCCAGCAGGGCTCGACGGTGAAAATGTTCATCCACAATAAAGTAGAGTCGGTGCGTCGTCGAATCTACACACGCGACGCCCTCGGGATTTTGCTTTACGGCAGCGATTTGTTCGTCAGTGAGTTTTACCATTTCAGAATCTAAATTCCCCGTTTCGAAGCTTCCAACATGGCCTTTCAGCAAATGAGACGCATTTGTGATCGTAAGAAAAGATGTTTCACGCGAAGGCGCGGAATCGCGAAGAAGGAAAAACAATGGAATTCTTCCCTTCGTGGCTTCGTGTGAGACCGTTTTGGTTTTCTGATCGAATTCCCTCGCAGGAAACTCCTCACGAGGCGACACCTCGCACCAAGTCAATTGTTTGGTTTGTGGTTCGTTTTCGGGCCGTCCCGTTGGGACTTCGGATGGAATTGGGAATTCCAATTGGATTCAAATTTGAATTGAAAAACAGAAAGACAGCGGCACAGGGAAAAAGAAATTTGAGATGTTGCCTTCGTTGACTTGCCTTGTAGCATCAACCTCACTACGAACGGAATCGACTTCGGCATGTTTGCCGACAGCGCTGGTTGCCAAGAATTCTCGTTTTGTAGGCCTTTCGAGCTAAAATCGTGACACAGACTATTGACGTAACTGGGCTTTCTGCCGAAGCGGTACACGCTGTCGAATCACTGATTGATATCATCCGAAATACCACGACGCGAAATCCTGTCCCCGCAACTTCAATCTTTGACTTATTTGGAAAGGCTCATCAATTGAGAAGCGGGGCCGATATTCAGAAACAAATTCAGGACGAGCGCGACGATTGGGAAAAGTCGAGATCTACGTTGACGCAAACGTATTGATCCGCCTTCTCGAAGTTGACGCAACCACCCGTGCGCCTCTCGAAGCGAGATTTCTTCCGTTTCGTGGGAAAGGTCGATTCATCGGGACATCCAGACTCCGTCGCCTCGAGTGCCGCGTAAAACCATTACGAGAGAATAACACGCCCCTCCTCGCACTTTACGATGCGCTTTTTACAAGTTCAGAAATCGAACTTTTTGAATTGACTTCAGAAGTTATCGAAAGGGCAACCGAGCTTCGTGCGTCTCTTAATTTCAAGACTCCGGATTCGATGCATTTGGCAACCGCAATTATTTACGGCGCAACTTCATTCGTAACCGGGGACAAAGACCTTTCCCGGTGTTCCGAAATCTCCGTTGAAATACTCTGATAGCGGAAAGCAAGCAAGAGCGTTGGGATGCGCCGCGTTGTCTGGCTTCCAAATTTGCGACCACGTGAGCGAGCCAGCGTGGAAAACGAAGAGTCGCAGACGGCAGTGGCTCGTCGTCGACCTTGTGTTTGTTTAATACCGCACAACAAACCCGCCAGGGAGCCTTCGCACCAGGCGTTTCATTTCCAGGACGGTCAGGGTCGAGAGGACTCGCGACGCTTCGATGTTGGCGGTTCGAATCACGTCGTCCACCGCAGTTGATTCGGCCGTGACCAGATTCAGAATTGTTCGTTCCTGATCTGACAGGGTTAGTTCAGCCGGCTTTCGAACTGTTTCGGTTGGAGTTCGCTGAATCGGTTTGACGAGCGGTCCCAACGCGCTGAGCACATCGTCAACGTCGCGAATCAATGTTGCTCCGTCTCGGATCAGGTCGAGGCAGCCGAGGCTCGCATCGGAATCGACTCGGCCCGGCATCGCGAAGACTTCGCGGTTTTGTTCCATCGCGTGACGAGCGGTATGCAAGGCACCGCTGCTGCGGCCTGCTTCGATCAGGACGACCCCGAGTGACAAACCGCTGATGATACGGTTTCGCTGGGGGAACAGGCCTGACTTCGGGGTCTGGTCCATCGGCGATTCGGTGAGCAGGCAGCCTTGCTTCACGACCGCCGCAGCCAGATCGACGTGTTCGGGCGGGTAAATCGTGTTCATTCCCGTCGCACAGACCGCGATTGTTCGGCCTCCTGCTTCTAACGCTCCTTTATGAGCTTCGGCATCGATCCCTCGGGCTAATCCGCTCACGACGGTAATGCCGACCCTCGCTAAGGCCTGAGCGAGTCGGTTGGTTTGTTGTCGCCCGTAAGCCGTACAATGCCGGGACCCGACGACGCCGATTGACAGGCCGTCCGCTTCGACCAACGTTCCTTTGCAATAGATCACCGTCGGTGGATCAGGGATTCGGCCCAGGGGTGCTGGATAACCTGCCGCGTCCCGAATGTACAAAGTAATTCCCGCAGCGCGAGCCTTTGCCAGTTCCTCCCGCGCAGCCACCTCGGTCCCATGCGTAATCAGGGACATCGCCAATTTCGGACCGACGTTCTGAACCTCTTGCAACCGGGAAACGGATGCGTTGAGGATCCCTCTTGGCGAACCAAATCGTTCGAGTAACAGTTGATAAGTTCGCGGGCCAAGACCCGGTACCAGATTCAACCGCAAGACGTCGATCAAGTCACGGTCTGGATCGGCTGAATCAGCCTCGTCATCAGGAAACAGCTCGTTAGCCATGGACTTCTCGTGTCGATCGAATTCCGTTTTTGATTCTACTGCGGATCGCCGGGGCCGGCCGGTTCCTTGGCAGTCCAGATCAACTTCCTCGTTTTCGCTAATTCCTGGGGAACGAACTGGATCAGATTGACTTCAACCTTGTCGATCTTGCTGAGATCCTGGTACTGGCCTGCAATTTCGATCACGCGATTGAAAATCTGGTTGGCCCGAGGTGAATCTTCAGCAGGGGGGAAGTCAACGGTCATCGAAACTCGCAACGTCCATGGCCCGCGACCTTTTGGACGGCCCCCTTCGACGTTCGGTCGAGAATGACGAAATTCGCGACCGATTGCTTCTCGAAGCGGGCGAAAGGGTTTTGTCTGCCGGTCCCAATAGACGAACAAGAGAGCGGTCGCCGCAATTCCCAGGCAGAGCAATCCAAGCACAATATAGCGGCCAGGAACTTCACGCGAACGTTGTGGCGAGAGTGGATCACTCGGATTTTGTCGTCGTTCATTCTGCGGGGGGACTGATTCTGTGCCGACCGTCATTCGTTCATCAACCCGAAAAGAAGCGCCCGCATGGGAATAAAAAAGACCAGTCCATACGCAAGACCAATTGTACCTGTCACCGCGATTGTAATCATAACGGGAAGCCATGTCTTCAGGTCAGCGGCTCGCCTTAACGCCTGACGACGAAAAGTGTCAGCCAATTGGCGTAACGTCAGAGACAAAGTCCCTTGTTTTTCACCTGTCACAAGCATCCAGCGTATCAGCGGCGGCATCGACTTGATGGCACCAAGCGATTGCGCCAGCGTATGACCTTGAGCCAGCTGATCACTCATCTGGCGAGCTTCACGATGAAATCGGGGATCATCGATTGAATCGGCTGCCAGGGTGAAGGCGCGTGGTAATGGAGTGGAATGTTCAAGCTGCATGGCAAGAAGTTCTGCAAACTGAGACCAATCCTGGCTGCGCCGAATGGAACTCACGCCGGGAACCCAGCGAAATGAACTTAAGAAACGCCACGGAGCGCGAGCGATGCTGTTCCGAAACAGGACCGTCAAAACAGTCACGGAAAGGACGATCGCCGGAATGACCATCGTCGCATACCGGCGATGTTGATGAAGCGTTTTCGCCAACTCAATTGGCCAGCTCGACGGAAAACGGAACATTTCCGCAGCTTTCACCAGTTGCGGTGCCATAAACGTCAGAAAGCCGCAAAACATGACGTAGCCCACAATGGCACAAATCACGGGATACAGGACGGCCAGAAACACCCGCCGCCGAGTTTCCTGGATCAGTTGACCCGATGCCGCCATCGCTTCAAGTGCTTCGGGAAGGCGACCGGAGGCCAATCCAGCTTCCATCACGGCCGTGTAGACGGGAGAAACCGCCGGGCCTTCTTCCGCGAGGGCGTCGGATAATGATCGTCCACTTGCCAGGCGTTTTGACAAACGTTCGGATAACCGCCCGAGGCGAGTCCCCACGCTGCCAGAAAGGCCTCGCAAACCCAGTTCCAGCGGAATCCCCGCTTTCACCAGCGCGGCAATCTCGCGATTCAACAGAATCAAATCATCAAGTGAGGCTGAAGATTCGCTCATAATAGTTATCTTCAAAAGGCTGTAAAAATCAGAGATGTCGGCGAATTGTGCTGAATGTCGCAAGCCAGTTCCATCATACAATCAGCGAACAGCAAAATAAAGACAGAATGTCGTCTTCGCTGTCGTTTCAGATCCTGGACGTTTATTAGAACTTACCGAAACCCCACCTCCCCTGCGGAGGTGGTTAGCGGGCCTTTGCACCAGGGGGCCGAAGAGTGATCGCGCCATTGTGTCAAATCGGCGTAAGAAAAGGCCAGGACAAAGGCCCGTTAACCACCCCAGCGGGGGTGGGTTTCGTTTCACTTTCGAATCGAATGACAAACCGTACCTATCCTTCAGACAGCTCTCGGATATGATTTCATCAATTGATGAACGACAGTTTTTTCATCCCCCCGATTCAAAGGACTGATGATGGCCGCGTCGCACTCTCAAGGTTTTTCCGAAGATGTCGAACTGGCTGGGCACATTATTGACAGTCTGTTACTGCCAAAAGTACTGGATGAAATCACCGGTCTCGGTGGAGACTACCTCAGTCACGAGATTCGGATTGGCCATAATCGTCGGGACCCCAGTTACGTTCGATTAACCGTTTCGGCTCCGACGAAAGATTGCCTCGAACAGATTCTCACGACGATCGGGCAGCACGGCGCCGTCCCGGTTCAGCACCATGACATTCGTGTCGAGTCTGCGGACATCGCCGGAGCTTTCCCCGAAGGGTTCTACGCAACAACAAACGAGCCGACCGAAGTTCGATGGGGTGGCCGCTGGATTCCTGTTGAACGGCAGGAGATGGACTGTGGCATCGCGGTTGATCGAGTGGCAGGTCGGGCCTGGTGCGTCGCCATGGCGGACGTCAAGCTGGGTGATCAGATCGTTGTCGGTCGACTGGGAACTCGTGTCTTTCCCGTCGGTCGCGATCGTGCTCATGGCCATTCATTTGGATTCATGAACAGCACCGTTTCCAGCGAAAAGCCGAAAAACCTGACGGTTCGAGAGATTGCCGAAAGCATGCGCCGAGCGGCCGAAGGAAACGGCCGAATCCTCGTCGTGGCGGGACCTGCCGTTGTTCATACGGGAAGCCGTGAACTGCTCAGTTGGCTGATTCGTAAAGGTTACGTTCACGTGCTGTTCGCCGGAAACGCGCTGGCGACGCACGACATCGAACAATCGTTCTACGGAACCAGCCTGGGCATCTCGATGCAAAGTGGAGGAAGCACCGAAGAAGGACACGAACACCATCTACGTTCGATTAACCGGATTCGGCGATTGGGGGGAATTCGTCAGGCCGTCGACCAGAAACTTCTGACCAGCGGAATCATGTTCGAATGCATTCAGCACAACATTCCGTACGTGCTGGCCGGAAGTATCCGCGACGACGGGCCGCTGCCAGATGTCATTACGGATTCGCTGGTGGCCCAGACCAGGATGCGCGAATTGGTCCAGGGGGTGACGTTCTGTCTGATGATTGCCACCACCTTGCACAGTATTGCCGTCGGAAACATGTTGCCCGCTGGAGTAAAGACCGTCTGCGTCGACATCAACCCTGCGACCGTCACGAAACTCGCCGACCGAGGGACGTTTCAAACAATCGGACTGGTCACTGACGTCGAGCCGTTTCTGCGAGTGCTCGTGCAGGAACTAGGCGGGTTAGGAAGTTGAAATGGAGGGATTATTCGTTTAACCCGAAGCCAGCGGCGCAGGCAGATCGGCGTTCAGCCGATCTCTTCGAACGTTACCGAGCCGACCATTTCGCATCGCTCCAACGAGAATTGACGCCTCGGTTGACGGCAATCACGCCGCTTAGTTCCCGCTTCTCTGCGAGGCGCGGTTAAACGATGGCGACGGATTCATCGTTTAACATGGCCTTTGTTTGGGACAACGACGAATACCAGACCAATTTGCAATCAAAGATCGTTACCCTCGATTTGTGGCAGATGGACTTTTCCTTTGATCGATCTCAGCCCGCTTTACCGATCACGACGATCCCGGAATCGGTAACGGTATAACCTGCCGCACGGTCTTGATCGAGGTCATAACCCACCGAAGTTCCTTCGGGCAGACGAACTCGCTTGTCGATGATCGCTCGCCGAATCTTGCAATTGCGACCGATTTCCACACCGTCAAACAGGATTGATTCTTCAACCGTTGACCAGCTATTCACTCGAACATTATAGCCAAGAACGGATCTTCGGACTTCACCCCCGGAAACGATTGACCCCGAACAGACGAGGCTGTCGAGTGCGTGACCTAAGCGAGGGTTACTTCCCGCCGTTTGCGCGAACACGAACTTTGGCGGCGGTTCCTGGGGCGTGTACGTCCTGAGGGGCCAGGACCGATCGTAAAGGTTCAATTCCGGCTCAACAGCGACGAGGTCCATATTCGCTTCATAGTAAGAATCGAGCGTACCAACATCCCGCCAGTACAGGCTTCGCCCCGTGTTCTTGTCCTGAAAGGGAAAGGCACGGACCAGCTTCGACTGGATCAGCGAAGGAATAATGTTCTTGCCAAAATCATGCGAACTTTTCCCATTCGTAGCGTCCTGACATAACTGCTCGAACAGAAAGTTCGTATTAAAAACGTAGATCCCCATGGAGGCCAGGCAATGTGCGGGGTCACCGGGAATCGGCTTTGGATTCTGCGGCTTCTCTTCAAACGCGACGATCCGGCGAGTTGGATCGATTTCCATCACGCCAAATTCACGCCCTTCTTTTATTGAGCATGGAATGCAACCAATCGTCAGCACCGCCTTCGATTCGATATGGTCCTTGATCAGATCGGCGTAATCCATTTTATAAATGTGATCACCTGACAAGATCAAAACATAGTCTGATTCCGCTTTTTCGATCGAATAGATGTTCTGATAGACGGCATCGGCAGTCCCCTGATACCAGTTTTCGTCGATCCTCTGCTGAGGGGGCAAAACGTCGATGTATTCGTGTAGTTCGCGGCAGAGAAATCGCCAGCCAAGATTCATGTGCCGGTCAAGACTGGCGGATTTGAACTGTGTCAGAACCAGGATTTTACGCAATCCACTATTGATGCAATTGGAAAGAGTAAAGTCGATAATCCGATAAGCACCGCCAAACGGGACCGCTGGTTTAGCACGGTCTCGTGTCAACGGTTCGAGCCGTGTTCCCTTGCCTCCTGCCAGGATCAAAGCCAATACTCGTTGCATCATTAGGTCACCCGATTATTTGTTGAGTTCCGAAAGAAGTTGTAGCATCGTCGCCCGCACTTTCGGTTCGGCGTCGGAAGAAAGATAGCTCGATCTCGCCCGCCACGTTTCATAGCCGCCAAGCCGAAGTTGTTCGGGAGGTGGCAGGTATCCGTTGTAGCCATTCGCCAGCTCAATCGTAAATGTCTGTTTGAAGGGGCTTCCTTTTTTAATGGCCAGACCCGTTTCGGCAAACGTCTCACAAGGTGAGCTGACGATCGCCAGCGAACCAATGCGCATGACCTGAATCCTGGCTTTCACAGAGGCTGGGTATTCCGCAAGCAAGGTGGTCTCTCGAGCATAAATCGCAGGTAGACCTTTCAACGGACGATCAGGAATCGCAGCAATTTTCGCCTCAGCTGCGTTCAGTTCATCAGCAGTCGGCTGACGGGCGTTGAGGACAATTTCGGTCTCAAGAGCTTTCACCGGCAGGGCACTTTGATATTCAATTTTTTTGTAAACCAATGCCGCGTCCGCTGCCAATGTTTCGGCGACAAACTGGATCTGTTCGAATGGCTCTCGCGCAGGAACAGACTTCTGACGAAAGTCGACATTGTTGATATCGCCACTCGTCCCGTTCGACATGATTCCCACAAACGGTGGTTGAACATCAGTCGCCTTCAATTGCCGTGCAACCCGTTGTGAAAACTCTCCGAAATAGTCGGAGGAGACGACATTGCCTGCGACCCCGCCAACGTAATGCAATGAATAATTAGCCAGCAGAGCGATCGGACGTCCATCCTTCGACTGAATTGATAAGACGCTTAGTTCCGGGTCGATGACATTTTGAGACTGAGTCACCTTCAAATTGCCGAAACCGGGATTCGTCTGGACGCGGTCGGACTTACCTCCAAATGGATCTTCCGTGGTCTCACCTTCTTTCAGCAACCAGCGGCGATTAAAGACCAGGTTCGGTTGGTCGATTGATCCCCAGCCAACTCGAGCAGGCTCCAGCTGAGAATTTGCGCGTTCAATTCCTTTCGCAATCTGTTCGATCAGAAACTCGACATAGTCTGCATCGGGATCGCTTTGAAAGACACCTGTCAAAGTCGGACACGAATGCGCGTGAGTTGCTGAAATGAGAATATTTGAGCCCGGGATTCCTGTTTTTTTGGATGCCAGTTCTTTGGCTCGGTCCAGCAAGTGTCGAGGGATCATGCAACTGTCACAGACAACGATGGCGATCGCGGTGTCGGGCTGGGTCGCTGATTTCTTTTCTTTCACCACGATGCAGCGAGCGTGCAGCGGGTCATGAGCCCCCGTCGCCAGCTGATCTGCCATGTTTCCATTGACCGAGATTGGAAATTTCGGTGGAGTAATCTCCTGGGCATGCGCACCGGCCAAAAGCCATGACTGAGAATCCTCGGCACTGAATCCCTGCGGAGATGAAGTCGCGACGCACAGACTGACGCAGGACCAGATCACGGTCCTCACAAACCGAAGTTCCATTTCATTCCTTTCAAACCCGGAACCAGCGGGGCTGTCGTCGAGGCCAATCGCAGCCGCTGTGACAGCATGCCGGATGCGCGACGGCATGGCAACTATCCGCCGCAGTACCTGGTTCATCGATCGCATGAATTAACGTGCCACTGCTTGACCGTCCTCGGCCAAGCAGTGCTCTTCCGGCTTCAGAAATCGGACCAAGCAAGACACTGCTTCTCCGAAGACTGTATAGACTGGAGACAAAGGTAACAGTTGTTCGGGGACATGGGTAACACCAAGTGGTTATTGTTTGGCTTTCTTTTATGAGGGTGCGAACGATGCCTTGGAAGGTGGAGACATTGGCTTCGAATCGTCG
>CAIULL010000129.1 GCA_903899985.1 uncultured Schlesneria sp. | reverse complement strand
GGCCTGGTGCTGGCCATCGGTATCGTTGTCGATGACGCGATCGTTGTGCTGGAAGGAATTGAACGCTGGCTCGAAAAAGGATATGACGCAAAAACCGCGACCATCAACGCGATGAATGAACTGACCGGGCCAATTATTGCCATCACGCTCGTGCTCAGCTCTGTATTTCTTCCCAGTGCTTTGCTGCCCGGGATCAGCGGACAGTTCTACCGCCAGTTCGCATTGACGATTTCGGTGTCGATGATCATTTCGGCCATCAACGCTTTGACGATGACACCGTCGCGTGCGGTGCAAATCTTCAAGAACCGGCACCACGGCCACGACGACCGAGAAGCGCTGCCGTGGTGGGGTTACGTGGGGTTGCTGGGCTGGGCGAGCGCATCATGGCTGAAGCCGATCGTCGAGCCGATGTTGCATCTTCCTGACGAAGAATTTCTGAGCTGGGGAGTCTGGTTATTACTTTTCCTCCCGGGTGCCATCGTCGGTTGGCTTATTGCAAAATGGTCAAACCGTTTCCTGTCGGGTTGTTTCAAGCTTTTCAATCGCGGCTTCGATTGGGTCACGCGAGTTTACGGTCATCTTGTCACCAGCATGCTTCGCGTCAGCACATTGGTGATGCTGGTTTATGGCGGATTGCTGGCACTGACTTACATGGGACTGACTCGAACCCCCATCGGGTTTATCCCGTCGCAGGATAAGGGTTATCTGCTCGTCAACATGCAATTGCCCGACTCCGCATCGCTCGAACGTTCGATTGACGTCCTGAAACGAGTCGAAAAAATCGCTCAGGAAACGGACGGTGTCAAACACACCACCGGGATCGCGGGGCAATCGATTGTCCTCAATGCCGTCGGTTCGAGCTTCGGTTCGATGTTCGTCATTCTCGATGAATTCCATCACCGACGCAGTCCGACGTTGAGTGCCAATGCGATTGCCGCTCAATTGAGAAAACGAATGTTTAATGAAATCCTCGACGCTCAGGTCGCGGTATTTGGTGCCCCTCCCGTTGATGGACTCGGCTCTGCCGGGGGCTTCAAACTGATGATCCAGGATCGAGGGGACCAGGGTCTGTTCGAACTGCAGGACCGAGCCGATCAGGTGGCCTTTCAGGGAAATCGTCAGCCGGGCATTGTCGGGATGTTTAACAGTTTCCGGTCGGATACTCCTCAGCTTTATATCGACATCGATCGAACCAAATGTAAGTCATTGGGTGTTCCGCTGAATGACGCCTTTCAAACGTTGCAGACGTATTTGGGGGGTTACTACGTCAACGACTTTAATCAGTTCGGCCGGACATGGCAGGTTAACCTTCAGGCAGACGCACAGTTCCGGATGCATGCTGACGATATTCGGGCACTGAAGGTCCGGAACAACGAAGGGAAAATGGTTCCCTTGGGAACATTGGCCACCGTGGAAGACATCGGCGGCCCGATCATGATCACTCGTTACAACATGTATCCCGCCGCGCCCATCAACGGAGGTTCGCTCCCTGGGGTCAGTTCCGGGGAGATGATCGCCGCCGTTGAGCGGGCCACGAGTTCCGAACTGAGCGGAACAATGCAACACGAATGGACCGAATTGACCTTCCTGCAATTGCAGGAAGGTCATGCGGCATTATATGCCTTCATCGGCGCGATCATTCTCGTCTTCCTGGTCCTGGCCGCTCAGTACGAAAGCTGGTCGATGCCGATGGCCGTGCTGCTGGTGGTCCCGATGTGTCTGCTGAGTGCCGTGATCGGACTGTGGATGACTCATCTGGATATCAACATCTTCGTGCAAGTCGGTTTCATCGTACTGGTTGGACTGGCCGCGAAGAATGCCATCCTGATCGTGGAAACGGCACGTGAACGGCATCATGCCGGGGCATCGATCCGCGAGGCAGCGGTGGAAGCCGCGAAGGAACGATTGCGACCAATCGTCATGACCTCGCTCGCCTTCATTCTGGGTGTCGCCCCGCTGGTCGTCTCACACGGTGCCGGAGCAGAAATGCGACAGACACTCGGCATTGCGGTCTTTTCCGGGATGCTGGGAGTCACCCTGTTCGGGATTTTCCTGACACCGGTGTTTTACAGCGTGATCGAACAACTGGGCGGGCAAAAACATCCTGAACCGACAATTAGCACAACGCCAGCAGCAGACTCGGTCCAGCCAGTTGGCCCAGAAGAAACAAGCCATTAAAGTGAAGAAACAAGAGATTAGAACACTCATCTGCACTGATCTTCGCTAATCAGAAAATGCGTTGGCCAACTGTATTTTCATCCTTCTTCCGTTCTCGCTTCCTCTTCGGGTGGGCGAGGCTCCCGCCGAGCCGCCTTCTCTTCGCACGTTGGCGAAGAGTCTTCAAGGCCCCAGCCTAAGCGGCTAGAAAGTTGATCCGTAGAAAGTGGAAAGGATTTGATCAAAAAGTTCGCACGAGTTCGCGCGACTTCGACGATACCCTATAAATCATGGGCTTTTGGCGATCATCCTTCGTTTTGTCGTCACTAAAAAGTTCGCGCGAGTTCACCTGAGTTCGCGCGACTTCGAACGACTTCACCTGAGTTCGACCGACTTCGAACCCCATCGCGGCTGTTGCGCGAGTGGTCACCCGACCCCAGACAAACGAGCGACCGAAGGTCTCTTCTGATTTTCTTCCCTTCGTTAACTTCGTGGCCTTCTGTTCAAACATCTTCCAAATCTCATTGAGATCAAGTTGCCACAACATTTGTTCGAAAAGTTCGCACGAGTTCGCGCGACTTCGACCATACCCTATAATTCATGGGCTTTTGGCGATCATCCTTCGTTTTGTCGTCACTAAAAAGTTCGCGCGAGTTCACCAGACTTCGCGCGACTTCGCCCGACTTCGAAAACATCAAACAAAGCCATTCTCGCAAACCTCGAAAAAGTTGGCCAAGTTGGCCAACTTCACCCGTTCAAGCCTGATCTTCGCGCGGACGAAGTTCCATTCCGAGCCGTATCATATGTCCTCCTCTTCCCTTCGTAACCTTCGCGCCCTTCTGTTCAAAAATCTTCTCTTTCGTTCTGCTTTCACCCTGCCACCGAGAAATTTGGTGTCAAAGTTTGTTCAAGTTCGATCGACTTCGACCATTCCTCGTAATTCATAGGGTTTTTTGTCATTTTTTCGTCGCGCCCGAGTTTGATCGAGTTTGTCACAGTTTGTCGCAGTTCGATCAGGTTCAAACCTCGCCATCCCTCCCCACGACTTTACGCATCCTGAAATACCAAACAACGAACCCGCCACGGCTCGCCCGTCGCCTCAAACCGGACGACGGGGTGAGCCGTATGAAATTCATTCCAAGATGTCAAAGATCAAAATCGCTGTGGTACATCACAAAATGGATGTTGAGGCGGTATGCC
>CAIULL010000128.1 GCA_903899985.1 uncultured Schlesneria sp. | reverse complement strand
TGTTGAGGATAAACCTCGGCGCAATCGCAGTACGTCACACTTGAAACTCGTACCCGAGACGCTCGAATTAAGAGAGCACATTCGATTGGCGGCCGAGAGTTACACCAAACAACTCGATAAAAGTCGTCCGTTCAATAAATCTGCCCTGGAAGCACATTCTCGAAAATTGCTCGAACAGATTGGTCAACCCGAAGGATTCCTTGGGTTTACGATGGTCTTGATTGGCAACGCATTCTGGAAACAGCAATTTCTGGCGATTCCATTTGAACGACGACTGTTGCTGCTGCCACACTGCCTGAAACATGCTGAAGGTTGTCCTGCAGATTACGACGAGTTCGGCCTTGATTGCGAAAAATGTGGTGCCTGTTCGATTGCAGACTATAAAGTCCGCGCCGAGCAACTTGGGTACAAAGTGCTCGTCGCTGAGGGGTCCCCAATTGTCCTCAAGATCATCGTTTCAGGACACGTGGACGGAATCCTTGGTGTTGCCTGTCTGAACGTACTTGAAAAGGCGATCGACAAAGTCCTGCTTGCCGGTGTTCCGTCATACGCAGTGCCGCTCCATTCGGGTGACTGCAAGAACACGAAACTTGACGAATCATGGGTTTGGCATTGCCTCGATAAATACGAACCTTTAGAAGAATCGCGAACATCCGGTTACGTCCCGATGATGCGAGCATCGAACCAGATGTTCGAGGAGCAGTTCGACGAGGTCTTGCCACAGGTTCGGCAAGGGACCAGTACGGGAGATGCGTTACTTGGCGAAACTGAATCCATTGCTCGGCGATGGCTCGTGCAAGGAGGCAAACGCCTCAGGCCATTCATTACGCTGGCCGCCTACGACGCCCTGACCGGAGCCGGGGGACTTCAGGCGTCACCAGGAGATGATTTGCCAAAGTTTTCGGTTGAGGTCAGACGCACCGCACTGGCGATTGAAGCTTTTCACAAAGCATCCCTGGTTCATGATGACATCCAGGACAACGACCCGTACCGCTATGGTCAAGAAACTCTTCATCGTCAATACGGCGTTGGAACCGCGATCAATGTCGGTGACTATCTGATTGGTTTAGGTTATCGCTTAGTCAGTCAAAGCCGACGTCAGATTGGAGCCGAGGTTGCAAGCGACATTCTTGACCGTTTGGCCAATGCACATCTCAAACTTTGCGAAGGTCAAGGTGCCGAATTGCGTTGGACCGGCAAGGATATCCTGAAGCTGACCGCACTCGATGCCATGAAGCTTTACGCCTTAAAGACATCGCCTGCGTTTGATGCGGCACTCTATGCAGGTCTTCGACTGGCGGGTCCCATGGAATCGTACGACGCGATGGTTCAGGCATTTTGCCGACATATCGGGGTTGGCTTTCAGATTCTTAACGATCTTCAAGACTGGGAAGAGCAGGCACCAAACAAGATCGTCGCGGGACGAGATGCTGAACTCGCAAAGCCAACCTTGTTGCTGGCACTCGCCCTCGAAGCCGCTCAGGGGACTGTGCGAGAAGAACTTGAGAAGGCGATTCTCGAGCCGTCATCCGCCATCGTGCGTTCAGAACGAATGAAATTCTTCTATCAGAAACTTGGCATATTTGAACGAGCACAGGCGCTCGTCGAAAAATGTCGCAGCCGGGCAGAGGCACTGGCAGACGAGGTTCAGCCAGACCCATTGCGTCAGTTGCTCTACTTCCTGATCGACACGGTTCTGTCGGATTCCGCTGTGCCCGTTCCACAAGTCAAACTTGTTCCTCTGACGGGTTTGCTCCCTATCGTCGGCAAAACCGTCGGTGCGACGTGAGCGACGCATGGCCCATCCGTACTTATTTCGCCTGGATGATCGTGTCTCACGAGGGCTGTCGCGTTGGGACAGTGTCCGACGCGAGCGTCACCGTCAGTTTATTCTTACACAACAGAATTACGACGGTGGATTTGGCGGACGGGGACTTCCCGTTGAATATGCGAATGAGGAACCTGAGGGACGTGAGTCTGATCTTTATTACACGGCGTTCGCCATACGTGCATTGTCCGCTCTGAAATCGTTTACCGCCGACGACGCACGACGAGTTTCCCAGTTTCTTGATACGGCACGACAACATCAGGCAACCGTGATCGACGTCGTCAGTTGGCTTTATTCGGCACTCATGGTCCAAGGGGTTTCGGGGATCAATCTCCTGGCTCAAGCTGACTTGAATTGGCCCGAGCAGCTGGCAACGCGACTTGAGGGCTTCCGTTCTGCCGATGGCGGATATGCCAAGACACATGAAGGGGCCCTAGGTAGTACTTATCACTCATTCCTGGTCGCACTATGCTACGAACTCATTGGCCAGAATTTGCCTGCAAAAGAGGATTTAGTCAGCTTTATCAAAGCCCGACAACGCGACGACGGCGGTTTTGTCGAAATCGCCCCGATGAAACGAAGCGGCACAAATCCAACTGCCGCTGCGGTTGGAGTCTTGATGCTGCATTCTTCGGTTGGCCAGAATCTGAGGGACGACGTTCTTGAGTACCTCACTGATGTCATGAGTGACGAGGGTGGTTTTCAGGCCAACTCTCGAATTCCTTTTGCTGATTCTCTTTCAACGTTCACCGGATATCTGACATGCCTTGATCTCGAAGCTAGAGACGTAATCGATCCTCGTCGCGTGGAACGATTTATCCTAGCACTTGAGCATCCCGAAGGAGGCTTTCGGGCAGCGGCCTGGGACCAGTCTACGGATGTTGAATACACGTTCTATGCTCTCGGCACACTTGGTCTCTTGTGGAGCGACAACGCGCAATCACTAAAAACATCTTCGTCGGAGCCGTGACCGAGGATTGACTTCAGTCGGTCTATCGTTCGAGTACCTCGATGATCTTTTGAAGGTTGTTCTCAACAACAACTGGACTGTTGGCAAATTCGGCCGTTTTGACCCCTCGCATGCCCAGCTTTTCTTCAAACAATGCTGTGTTACCCGAATGATAAGCGACAGTCGCATCGGGGTCTTTCAGCTGATGTCCAGTTAAAATGCAAACGACCCTGTCACTTGGAGCAATCACTCCTTCAGCCCGCAGTCGCTTTGCACCAGCAACGCTCGCCGCACTGGCGGGTTCGCAGCCGAAACCTCCTGCTCCGACTTGGGCTTTTGCATCGAGAATTTCCTGATCGGTCACTTGCCTCACAACCCCATCGCAGGCATCCAGTGCGCGCAAGCACTTCTTCAGATTCACCGGGCGATTGATCTCAATAGCACTCGCCAGGGTTGAGGCCTTTCGATTTTCACTATCCATTTCTGAAAAGAATGTTTCCACGACTGAATCGCCTGACATTCCACCATCCCAGCGGACGCCCTGCTGCTCGTAAAGCTGATAGAGCGTATTCGCTCCTGCGGCATTAATGACGGCCAGGCGAGGAATGCGATCAATTAACCCCAGTGCTTTGAGTTCCGTAAATGCTTTCCCAAAAGCCGATGAATTGCCGAGGTTACCACCGGGAACAACGATCCAGTCCGGGACTTGCCAGTTCAGGCTTTCGAGAACCCTGTACATGATGGTCTTTTGACCTTCAAGCCGAAATGGATTCACGCTGTTACAAAGGTAGATACCTCGCTCACCTGCGACTTCGCGAACTCGTTCGAGAGCATCATCGAAATCACCCAATACCTGCAGTGTTTTTGCATGATAGTCGAGAGCTTGTGATAACTTGCCGTAAGCAATCTTGCCGCTTCCGACAAAGACAACGACGCGAAATAGTTGTGCTGTGCTGGCATAGATCGCCAGCGAGGCACTGGTGTTACCAGTCGAAGCGCACGCGGCCACCTTTGCACCGACCATACGGGCATGAGTCGACGCGGCTGTCATTCCATTATCTTTGAAACTGCCTGAAGGATTCAGGCCCTCATATTGTAGAAACAGTCCCCCGGCGTTCATTCCCACGTATTTTCCAACCACCGGGCTTTGCTGCAGGATCGTTTGTCCTTCACCGATAGTGACAATGTCCTTGTCTGCAGCAAATGGGAGCAGATTGCGAAACCGCCAGACGCCACTGAAGTCCAGCGGATCACGTCGATTGGACCATCGTGATTCGAACTCGCGCATGGAACTGGGAACCGGCAGCTTATCCCACTCATACTCGATATCAAGCAGGCTACCGCAGTCAGGGCATGACGTGAGAATATCCATCACGTCGAAAGTCGAGCGACAAAGGGGGGCAATACAGCGCTGGAACGCATGCGGTTCAGGACTATTCACGACAAATTTCTTTCTGAATCTTTAAACGATTTTCGTTCGATCAGCCTCGTTCTGAAAGCGGTACAAAAGCCCGTTCGGCATGACCGACATAACTGGCTCGAGGACGGATCGGCTGAGGAGTTTGCTGCTGTTCGATAAAGTGAGCAGCCCATCCGACGGTGCGACCTACAACAAATAACGGAACAAACAGATCCGCATCCATTCCAAGATAATGCAGCATTCGAGCGGCAGGCCAGTCAAAACTTGGCAAGATCTGTTGTTCATCCCAGACCGCCGATTCGATTGCCGATGCAACCTCTTCCATCGACAATTTCCCAACCTCGGCGGCAACTTTTCGGCAAAGGGGTCTCAATATTTCTGACCTGGGATCGCTGGTTTGATAAACTCGATGCCAAAAACCTGGCATTCTTTCGTACTGCTTCAAAACGGCACGAACGATTGAAGGAGCGGCCTCAGGTGATTCCACCGCGTCTAAAATATCAATTGCCTGTCTACCAGGTCCACCATGCCAGACACCTTTGACAGCGCAAATTCCCGCAATGACGGCGGAAAGAAAGTCGGAACGCGTTGATGCCACCACGCGAGCCACGTACGTCGACGGCGTTAATTCATGTTCAGAACTGAGCATCAGAAACGTATCCAATGCCTGTTCCGCCAACGGCGTGGGTTCAATGTTTGTAAGGCCCCAAAGCAGGTTCCCAGCATAACTCAAGTCCTCGCGGTGCACGACCGGTTCCATACCATGTGCAATACGGTGTCGAGTTGCGAGCAAAAGTGGTAATTGTGCCAGCAGATGCTGTAGCGTTTCCCAAACGTCGTTTGCGGAAAGTTCCTCTTCGTAGGCGTCGGATAGACCGAGTAAACTGATTCCAGTGCGCAACACGTCAATCGCCGGAACATTCAGTGGAAGTCGCTCAATCCAAGCTTCGATGTCACTTTCAACAACTGCCGACTCGCTCAGCATCGCTTGCATATCTGCAAGTTGCTCCTGGGAAGGAAGTTCTCCCTTGACGACAAGAAAAGCTGTTTCAAGAAAGCTGGATTGTTCAACTAACTCTAAGATCGGATAACCCCGATAGAAGAGTCCGTCATCAAGCGATGAGATCGCAGACACACCATCTACAAGCTTTTCCGTGAGATGTCTCGGAAATTCATCAGGAATCATTCGCAATCCGTTTCTATCGATTCTCGGTGGTAATACCGGTCCAATTGTCCGTTCGGAACGGTGACGCCGGCAATCCCGCCCGATTGAAGAGATTCCCTTCGGGGTTATCACCCCAGGAATAGCGAATGGCCACGGGTAAAGTCACTTCCGCTGACGAAACGACAATTCTATTTCCGTCAATCCGTGCCTGGGCCCACACAAATTTTTTATCGTTGCCAGCCACGGCAAATCCTCTAAGCTCTTCGCCGTGTGACACGAGACCTTCGCTCGCATTCTGAAATTCGATTTCGACCTGAGATCCAGTAACTTTCATCGATTTGAATTCAGGCCCGCTGGCGACAACATTTTGCCCATAAGCAACTTTAAGGGCTGACAGTGCCAGACGATGACCGACGTCTTGCTTGTTCTTGGGGTGAATGTCGCGCGCTTCTCCTAGATCAATCGTGACAACCATACCGGTCCGCGGTAATGAAAGCGCTTTTGATTGTGCTTCCCGCAATTCAGCCCAGGCACTCTCCTCGGGTTCCTTAGGATGGTCTGGCTTAGATTTGTCGGAAACATAATTGGCTAACTGGACAAATAGGAATGGAAAATCCCCTTGGCCCCAGCCTCGCCGCCAATCTGTGATCAGCAGAGGAAACAGCTTGCGATACTGGTAAGCCCGCATGACGTTTGATTCCCCCTGGTACCAGATTGCTCCTTTGATCGAAAACATTTGAATTGGCGAAATCATTCCATTGAACAGGACCGAAGCTCGGTTCGGGTTGTTGGCCTGATTAGGGTCGCTACTCGCTCGCTCGGCTCGTTCAAGAATCTTCGCAAAATCCTCGTCCTGCTTCAGTGCTGATTGGCTCGTCCAGGCTTCGCAGATTGCACCGCCATGTGCGGCCTGCACGAGTCCGATTGGGCGTTTCAGTCGTTGATGCAATTCTCGACCAAAAAAATAGGCGACGGCACTCATCCCTCCGATCGTTTCCGGAGAACATTCGACCCATTGTCCGTCGTTATCATCTTGTGGCGTCCTCGCTGTACTTCGTTCGACCTTAAAAAAACGGATTGAAGGGAACTTTGCCGCAGCGACTTCTTCCTGGTGATTGAGCGAGGCACTGACCGGCCATTCCATGTTCGACTGACCTGAACAAAGCCAGACATCTCCCACGAGAACATCCGTCAATATCAATGTATTCTTGCCAGTAATTGTGACGTCGACCGACCCAGGCTTGTTTCGAGCGGGTAGCTTTACAAGCCATCGTCCATCAGCGGCAGTTACGGTCGAAGCGGTCTCTGGTTTTTGATTCTCTGCGGCGTCCTTTTCTTTTGAGGTAATTGTTACCGAGATTTCTTCACTCGGTTCAGCCCAACCCCAAAAGGGGATCTCTCGTCCCATTTGCAAGACCATGTGGTCGTCGATCAGTGATGGCAGTTTGACGTCACCGCGCGCCGACGATGTCGCGGCAATCAGCGCAATTACGGCGATGATGGCGACATTCTGACGCGACATACGAGAATTTCCGATGTTCACTGCAGAGAGTTAATTGAGGCTATCAAATACGACGAGGATTCGATCATGGCACGGCCGGATCGAGACAGACGCACCGTCTTTCCGTATAGTGTATCGAGTCACGGACATTTCTTGCCATCGTGGACGCGAGGGTGGCAAATCCTGTTACCAATATTCAATGATAAACAAACGTAAAGTGCCACTCATGTCCTCGCCGTTCCTGATCATTGACGGTTACAACCTGATGCATGAAGCGGGATTGGCTCGAGCAACATACGGACCCGGTGATCTTGCAAGATTGCGTCATGAATTACTGGTCAAGCTCGTGCGAAGATTGACGATTGAAGAACGGAAGCGGTGTACCGTCGTTTTCGATGCGATTGACGCTCCTGCCAACTTACCAGGCCGTTTCATCCATGAAGGGATCCATGTCCTTTTCGCTGAACCGGGGCATGAAGCGGACGAACTGATCGAAAAGCTGATCTGTCAGAATTCTGCACCACGTCGATTAACCGTCGTTTCAAGTGACCACCGGATTCAAAATGCGATTCGAAAGCGCCGAGGAATCGGAATCGACAGCGATGTATTCC
Source organism: uncultured Schlesneria sp. (assembly GCA_903899985.1). Lineage (GTDB taxonomy): Bacteria > Planctomycetota > Planctomycetia > Planctomycetales > Planctomycetaceae > Schlesneria. The sequence goes on along the minus strand of CAIULL010000128.1, from coordinate 84,835 downwards.
TGAAACAGCTTGAATCACCTAATCGCCAAATCGGTCCTTCCCGGAATTCGGCATCACCTGCCGCCGATCCCAATCGCGATCTGAAATTCTGGATGGAGGAATTTGGTGGAGTCAGTTCTGAAACGATTCAGCAAGAACTTCTCGCTCTTTCAAACGACCCAAAAAGCGATTGGGATGACCAGATTGAAAAGTTACAACAGCAACTGAAAAACCCGGCTGAGCTCGACGAGTGGCTCAATGAGTCTTCAAAATCAAAGCCCCCTTCAAAGAAAACAGGAAAATGAACGGCCTTGGGGCACTTCTGCGGAAACACGTAACTTGCCCGTTACCCGCTAATCTGTCACGTTATTCAAATAACGAACTCGTCTCTTCACGAAACCCAGAGTGCCAAACATGCAATTTGCCTCCCGTTTTCAGTCTTGCGAGAAAACTATTTCCTGGTTCGTATTGGTTTGCACGTTGATCGTGCCCGCGTCGACAGCGACGGCACAGGGCCTGGATGTCGTGAAAGCCTCGTATACGAAGTACGAATACCGGATCCCGATGCGTGACGGCAAACGCCTTTTTACAGCGGTCTACGTTCCTAAGGACCAGTCCAAGACCTATCCCATACTGCTGAACCGCACCCCGTACAGCTGTAAGCCGTACGGAGTCGACCAGTATCGCGAGAATCTGGGACCATCGGCTCTCTTCAGCAAAGCGGGATATATCTTCGTGTATCAGGACGTGCGAGGTCGTTGGGCGTCCGAAGGGGAATTCGTTGATATGAGGCCGCAGCTGTCCGCCAATCGCGGCCCCCAGGAAATCGACGAAAGTACCGACACCTGGGATACCATCGACTGGCTGGTCAAAAATGTCCGAAACCATAACGGTAAGGTCGGCATGGCCGGAATTTCCTATCCAGGCTTTTATACCAGTGCCGGGATGATCGACGCTCATCCGGCTCTTGTCGCCTGTTCGCCGCAGGCACCAATTGTCGACTGGTTTATCGGCGACGACTGGCACCATAACGGAGCGTTGCAGCTTCCTCATGTCTTCAATTTCATGGCCAAAAATGGTCATAAACGCCCGGAACCCTCAAAAAAGATCGAACATAAATTTGATCACGAAACTCCCGACGCATACGACTTTTTTCTGCGTCTGGGTCCACTGCCGAACGCCGATGCTCAGTACTATAAGGGTGACGTTCCCTTCTGGAACGAAGTTATGAAACATGGAAACTATGACGATTTCTGGAAGGCTCGTAATCTCAGGCCACACCTGAAACAAATTCGCCCTGCCGTGATGACGGTTGGCGGCTGGTTCGATGCCGAAAACTTGTTCGGAGCGTTAGAAACTTATAAACAAATTGAATCCAGCAGCCCGAATACGACCAATGTTCTCGTCATGGGCCCTTGGGTCCACGGTGGCTGGTCCGGCGGCGATGGCGAAGTGCTCGGCAATGTTTCATTCAATGCCAAGACAGCAGTCTATTATCGCGAACAGATCGAATTCCCCTTCTTCGAATTTCATCTGAAGGGAGAAGGGAAGGCGGTTCACCCTGAAGCCTGGGTCTTCGAAACGGGGACCAATGTCTGGCGTCAATACGATTCCTGGCCACCGAAGAATTTTGCCACGCGCTCGTTTTATCTCACGTCAGGAGGCCGCCTATCGTCAGAACCTCCAAAACAAACCGATGCGGAATCCAATTATGATGAGTACCCTAGCGATCCAGCGAAACCAGTCCCCTATCTGGACAAGGTCTCGATTAACATGGCGCCCGAGTACATGACCGCCGATCAGCGTCATGCCTCACGTCGGCCTGACGTTCTGGTCTATCAAACCGATATCCTCGAAACTGATACCGCTCTGTCAGGTCCGATCGAAGTCGAATTGCATGTTTCCACTTCGGGAACAGACTCAGATTGGATCGTAAAGTTGATCGATGTCTATCCCAACGATTTTCCCGATCCAAAAGAGAATCCGACGGGAGTCAAAATGGGTGGCTATCAGCAACTGATTCGCGGCGACGTCTTCCGAGGAAAATTCCGAAAGAGTTTCGAGAAACCAGAACCGTTTGTCCCGAATCAGCCCGAGAAAGTGAAATTCACGATTCCGGATATCTGTCATGTCTTCCGACCCGGCCATCGAATGATGGTTCAGATCCAGAGCACATGGTTTCCGTTGATCGACCGCAATCCACAGACATTCGTCGATATTTATACCGCCAAGCCCTCCGATTTCCAGAAGGCAACCCAGCGAGTCTTTCGCACCACCAACATGCCATCACGAATCACCGTTCGAGTCGAGCAGTGATTTCAACTAACGGCAAATTGCAGATTTCCAAATGCCAAAACATGGAACGGAAGCACCCAGAGAATTTGTTATTGAATGGGCATCGCGACCACGCAATGTTCGGCTGCAGGCCCCACCCCTCTTGCAACGGACTGTTGGCTCACGGTTCTTAGTCGCCTTCGCCACTAAAACCACAGAACGGCGATTTTGAGTTGTGGCGAGTCGTCGTGGCGGCTTTATACTGCCGAAACAACATTTTGCTTTTCATCTAGTTTCCGCCGACTGAATAGCAACAGGGCTGATACTAAAATCAGTGGGATGACGACAAATCCGTACGGTATAACAAAATGAGTCTCCATGGGGCCGTGAGCAAAGTAAAAACCGCCCCATTGTATCGATGTGCCGACCCAGTCGATTACTCTCGCCTCTGACCCGTCCGATAGATCGATGTTGAACTCCAGGCCGATTCTCTGCACAGTTCCATCGGTTGGCTGTGGCGAGGACAGGCCAACGATTGTCATCGGCACCTGCATTTGAGGTTCTTGTGACGCTATCGGTTGAACTGATGCTCCAAACATTTCGGGAACACCGCCTAACGAAAAAACTTCGTCTCTTTCCGTTGCGACTCGGTTCAGAAGATTGACGACTGCCCCCGTAGGGAGAATATTCATAACAACATCATCGAAATCAGGTTCCTGCGGAAGAAATGTCATCGTCTCGTGACGGGACCCCGTGACCATCCGGTAGTGAGTCCCCGAGCCATCATCGCTCGAGGTACGATTGTGTAGACAAGCCAATCCTTGCTTTCCCGAGGCGAGAAGCAGTTGTTTTCCAAATTCCAATTCGAAATTCACGACATCTGACACGACGACACTTCTCACCCAGACACCTGCCACTGCGAGCGATGTGAACAGCGTCAGAACCCCCAGTTTCCTTCGCCAACCGCGGAAGAATCCAGCCAAACCATGATTTTCTTCGACACCCTGCGACCGCACCGTCGCAAACGATGGAAGAGTTCCCGTTACGACGGTGGTATTCTTTCGACGTGGTCCCACCAGCATGACCATTGCTAACAAACCGAGGGGAAGAACGACGGAACAGTGAGGAATTTGAATCGCAAATTCGCAACTGCCGTCTTCCCCCAATCCACGGAGATAGCGGAACCCAAAAAACTGAAACTTCGATTCGACCATGTCGTCATGTTCGTCGTCTGAGTTCAGGCTGGGGCAACAATCCGGATTGCAATCAGAAATATCGAAATCAAACGAGACTCCCACTCGAGGATGTTGTACCGAATTCGGTACGAAACTTGATTCGCCCGCCGAGGCTTGGATCAACTCCTTTTCGCCGGAATCCGCTTCTTCCGTATACACCGCTGACATGACGGAAAGGTTGTTCGTCATGTCGACGTCTAAACTCGCCTGAGGCAGACGATTGGTGGCGAAATTCGCGATCATCCTGCCAGTGTGTGAAACTGACGACGGCGTTGGATCAACTTTTTGTGCCGGCGCAAGCACGAGCTTAAGATCTGCGTAGAATCCACTGAGGTGCCAATCGATCTGCGGCAAATGTCCGGGCCATTCGACCGAAAGGCGGTAGCCCGAAATGCTGATTGTTCCAGGAACGGACAGTGCACTCGTTCGATTCATCTTCGAACCAAAGATCATGCCGTGATCGACATAACTCTTGATCCACGCGCCGGTAAAAACGAGCAAGACAAAAAAGGCCCCGATACCAATCGTACCTCGCCAGCCGTTGAAAAAATCGCGCATGGCACTCTTCCCTGAGTTCGAACAAGTTTGACCCATCCATGGTCATCCCAATAACCACGCAAAGGTTAATTCAACCCTGTTTTTGCGCCTATCCGTGAATGGAACGCGGGCTCTTAAACCAGGACCTCGGCAGCGAAAACGAAAACGGCAAGAAATTCTCCGAGAATCTCTTGGCACGGGCATCGTTTGCAACCAAACAGAAGAACTTGCAGGGGCACTCACGCATTAATCAACAGGCTTTCAGAGAGTGGAAAACGAAGAAAAGAAAAATTGGAACACCAGTCAGCTCTAATCTTCACTAATCAGACGATTCCAAAATCTCTTAATTACTTTTGATTATTACTTCGTGTGAATTGTCAGATTCGTGGTTGAAAATCATTTGTATTTTCGTCTTCGTTTCGTGCGCATTTCCCATCACGACTCGGTTTTTTCGATTGAATTCATTGCCTGACAAAGTGCTTCGAATTCTTCACGGCACTCGGGGCAAATCAGCAGGTGTTGTTCAATCGCCTTCAGCCCTTCGGCGATTGGTTTCCCGGCGAGACGAACTTCGGCGAACTCACCCACCTGCATTAAACAGACATCGCAGTCGATTTCGACCGCTTGAGTATCGCGAACAACGTCGAGCAACCGTTGGATTTCTTCGCCTGTCATTGACATGGTCGTGACCCTTTTATCCGTTAAACGCCACGGCAAAAGACTGAGAATCAAACCCAATCTTCACAAGTTCTTGCTTGAGACGGAACCGGGCATCATGACTTAATTTGTAAAGAGCATTTCGACTGCATCCCAATTGCCCCGCGATTTCTTCCTGGGCCATCCCTTTGATCTCAGCCAACAGGACCGTCCTCTGTTTATCTGTCAGTTGAGTGTTAATCACACGGTACATGGCTTCAATCAATTGTCGCCGCTCAGGAACCATGTTGTCATCAGCTTCTGCGACCGGATCGAAATTTGTATCCGCGACCAGCTTTTCCAGTGAGACGTCGCGCCAGCGTCGTTTCCGCAATTCCGTCATTGCGACTCGAATCGCGATCGATGTTGCCCATGTGACAAATCGGCTGCGATTCTGAAATTGATCCAACGCCTTCAGGATTCGAATGAGTGAATCTTGCAGGAAATCATCTAACATGTTGTCGACGTAATCTGATCGAGATTTCAACGAGGATTTCAGACTGGCGCTCAGTATTTCACGCAAGTCCGCAAGTGCCGATTCGCGAATCGGTCCTTTCGCTTCCAGCGATTTGATCCATTCGTCGTTGTCTCGATCCCTGACCATCAGCGCGGATTCCAAGCTTCGTTTCAACATTTTTTGAGAATCTAGTTCATGAGAAACGTAACAACTACCGAAGCCCAAGTCATCCCGAGTGCCAAATGCAGGTTTCACACGCTGTTCACACCCGCGGGAAAAGTGGTGAGCAACGCGTTTTAGGATTGTGACGAAAACCGACCCTGTTGTGATTCTCAAACCTGTTGATTTCAGTCATTGTGCAATCCCCACCGTGTGTGGGATTGGCAGTTCGAATCGCTCCCTATTAGACTCTGTACGAGTTGTCGGGACATGATCGCCACAGATCAGGAGATCTGTGGCAGGTGCGGAGTCTGAGGTCTCGCACATCGGATTTAAGTTACTATTCTGGTTCAAAACGACTGTGGCCAAGACTCGTGTGGTGCTGCTGATACCGACACTCGACCGTTCCGGTGCCGAGAAGCAATTTACGTTACTGGCCAAGGGGCTTCCCAAAACCGAATTCGATGTCAAAGCGGTGGCATTGACTCGAGGTGGTCCGTATGCCGATGAACTGGCGTCTTCTGGAATACCGCTGACCGTGATCGGCAAGCGATCGAAATTCGATCCATTTTCGTTCTGGAAGCTACGAGCCGAGCTTCAGCGATTGCAACCGCACATCCTCCATACTTGGCTGTTTGCGGCCAACAGTTATGGACGCTTGTGTTCGGGAAGCTTACCTCAAACAAAAATTGTTGTCTCCGAACGATGTGTCGACAGTTGGAAAATGGGTTGGCAACTTTGGCTTGATCGGCGATTAATCAGCAGGACGGATCGACTTGTCGGGAATTCGCCGAGTGTTGTTGAATTCTATCGCGAGCTGGGAGTTCCCGCGGAAAAACTGGCCTGCATCCGTAACGGGATCGAGCTTCCGAGTCTGGACGCGGTCGCCGACCGTTCAATTCGTGATGCACTCTTAGACGAACTCAATTTACCACCTGACGCTTTTATTGCCGGTTATCTTGGACGGCTGGCAAAACAGAAGCGTGTCGAAGACCTGATCTGGGCGGTGGAAACATTGCGGCAAATCCGCCCGAAACTGTTCCTGGTGATCGTGGGTGACGGGCCCGAGCGTCAACGGTTGGAAAACTTTGCCCGTGACGTGGGATGCCTGGATCACGTCCGCTTCCTGGGTCATCGCGAGGACGGTTCGCGCTGGCTCAAGTTGTTTGACGTTTTTTGCCTGGCGAGCAGCTTTGAGGGGATGTCCAATAGTTTGATGGAAGCCATGTCGATTGGTAAGCCGGTCATCGCCAGCGATATTCCCGCTAACCGAGAGCTCGTCGTTCAATGTCAGACAGGTTTTTTGCCAAAGTTAGCGGATACCGTCGGATTCATGCAGTTCCTGAGGCAACTGATCGATGAAAAAGGTCTGACAGAAGAGCTTGGACGAGCTGGTCGCGAACGGATTCAACAGTCTTTCAGCATTTCGCGTATGGTAGATGCCTACATCGAGGTCTACCGAAACGTGTTGAGCGAAAGCCTTTCAAATGCATAATTCATTGAATACGAAACCCCACCCCCCCTGCGGGGGTGGTTAATGGCCTTTTGCCCTGGCGCATTTAAAATCGCGTCGTAAACCGCCAAATATTCTGGTGCAAAGTCCCGATTCCACCCCCGCAGGGGGGGGGGCGTTTTTTGCCACTGAAAACACTCAATCCCTTCAGAAATCCCAATCGAAACGAGATCATCACCATGTGCGGGATTGCGGGAGGGAGTTGGACGGGGCAGGGGGAACCGCTCGACGAATCGACTTTGCGTCGTATGACCGACGCTTTGATTCATCGTGGCCCCGATGATTTCGGGAACTATTTTTCATCGCACAATGGGCAACTTGCGGGTGGGGCTGCACTCGGATTTCGGCGGCTTTCGATTATCGATCTGTCGGGTGGGCATCAGCCAATGTCCAACGAAGACGCATCGGTTTGGATTGCGTTCAATGGTGAGGTCTACAACTATCGCGAACTGAAACCAGAACTCGAACGGCTGGGTCATCAGTTTCGCACGGCGTCAGATACCGAATGTATCGTTCACGCATATGAGCAATGGGGCCGCAATTGTGTAACGCACCTGAGAGGGATGTTTGCCTTCGCAATCTGGGACGACCGCCGTCGTACTCTGTTTCTTGCGCGCGATCGGATGGGGCAGAAGCCGCTGGTTTATCGTCTCGCTCAAAACCGATTGACTTTTGCGAGTGAACTTAAGGCGATACTGCAAATCCCGGGGATGCCACGAGAGATCGAGCCGCAACCGTTGGCCGACTTTGTCACTCTGCAATATGTGCCGCACCCTAAAACAATATTGCGAGGATACTCGAAACTTCCACCCGCCCATTGGGCCGAGTTTCAGGCCGCAACGGGTGATTTTATTGTTCAGAGGTATTGGGAAGCTCCTTATCGTCGACCTGACTCAACTGTTGTCCCTCAGTCTGTGGTTCAAGCGGCTGATCAAAACGGAACGGATCGAGGTGACTCAACCGATTGGAAATCACAACTCCGCAAAACCCTCAGTGAGGCGGTCCAAATCCGAATGCGTTGTGACGTGCCGTTTGGAGCATTTCTTTCCGGCGGAGTCGATTCAACGATCATTACCGGTCTGATGCAGCAGCAGTCCGAGCGACCGGTTCAGACGTTTTCAATCGGATTCTCAGAAAAGCAATTTGATGAACGGAGTTACGCTCGGGAAGCGGCAATGAAACTGGGGACAGATCACCACGAATTTGTGGTTGATCCATCGGCGGTCGAGATGCTGCCGAAGCTGGTCTGGCATTATGACGAGCCTTTCGCGGACAGTTCGGCGATTCCCACGATGTACCTGTCGCAACTGACTCGTCAGCATGTGACGGTCGCACTCACAGGTGACGGCGGTGACGAATTGTTTGCAGGTTACGATCGATATCTGGCGGTCGAACTGGCTTCAAAGATCGATCGGCTGCCGAAGTTTTTGCGTGCAGCAATGACAAGTTCGGTGTGGCAGAAGCTACCCGCTTCGGTACAGCAGAAATCTCGGATCAGACAAGTCAAGCGGTTTCTGGCAGCGCTTGGTCAATCACCCGAGCGGCGGTATGCAAACTGGGTCAGCATTTTTGACGATGCTCGTCGACCGGGGCTATTTTCTCGGGATTTTCTCCAGAGACTGAACGGTTACGATTCCGCATCGTTCCTGATGCAGGCTTATGAACGATGTGCAGAAGCTGACATCGTCCAGCGAACGACGAGCGTCGATCTCGAAACCTATCTTCCCTGCGACATCCTGACGAAGGTCGATATTGCAAGTATGGCATTCAGTCTCGAATGCCGTAGTCCGTTTATGGACCACCACGTCGTTGAGCTGGCCGCAAAAATTCCGCGCGAACTGAAGTTACAGGGCCGACGGGGCAAACGAATTCTGATCGAAACGTTTGCCGACCTGCTGCCAGCGTCGATACAGACTCGCCGAAAGATGGGTTTCGGAGTGCCATTGGACCATTGGTTCCGCAATTCGCTACGCAGTCTGATCGCCGATACGCTGCTCGACCGCCGCTGTCTGGATCGCGGATACTTTGATCCCATAGCGATCCGACGACTGGTCGACGAACACAACTCGTCGCAATGGGATCACAGTGCCAGGCTATGGCTGTTGCTGGTATTCGAGCTATGGCTGCAGCGTTTTGTGGATGGCAATTAAATTATTCAACGTGGAAACGACATTTCAAAAACTCGGTTAAGCCGTTGCGATTCTCGGTGAGGGCGACTCGATGATTTCGCCGGCCCGTAGCTTGGCGGCGTCGGCGATCACTCGTTCCAGTTCGGTCACGTATTCGATGAATTTCGTTTTCCCGAGCGGCGTCATCCGACACAGGGTTTGCGGCCGATTGGCTTTTGATCCTTTCCAGATTTCGATCAGGCCCGCTTCCGTTAATACCTTCAGATGACGATTCAGGTTACCGTCCGTTAACGAACAAAGTTCTTTGAGGTCACCGAACAGCAGTCCGTCGGGATGCGTGACGAGTGACGCCATGATCCCAAGTCGGGCTTTCTCATGAATGGCTCGTTCCAGACCTTCGTAGGCAAACCGACCCCCAGTCGACGTTGTCGGAACCGATTCGTCATTGGAGTGAGGCTGAACTTCATCATTCCGTTTGCGCGTCATAACTTTTCTCAAGTCGACAGTACAAAATACACGAGATCGCGGCTTGCCCGATCCCAAACGTCAAAACCATGGCCCAGGGTGAACATGCATAAGGTCCTCTGGCGACCGAGAGGACAATGCAACCAGTGATCAAATACCAGACAGCGACCCACATCACTTCGCGCGGTAGTAATCGAGCGGATGCCGACACCCCGAGCCCGAAAATCAGACTCCACAATCCCGGAAGCAGCCAGAGTTGTTCCACCGCAAACGACGCGATTCCCCATGTTACGGCCGCGCCGACTAAAAGACAGGGAAGGAATTGTTCCACAGCCAGCCAGGAAAGTTGTCGGGTCAACGCCGAAGGGCTGCGGCGGGCGCGGACCAGAATTTCCAGACCACTGAAAATCTGGCCGATCGCTGCCAGTCCGATCCAGACCGTTAAATACCTTGCTGGCGTTTCCAGCGGGGCCGGAACCCAAACGACCTGAATGGCGGCCCCGAGCAACGCAAAAAGGCTTGTCCAGGCGACCGTCAGCGACCGATACCCACGAAATGTTTCCGTCCGTGCCAGTGTTCGCCGAATATCAGCAATCTGTGACATGGCGTCAGCCAGTTCAAGCGGACTTTGCATGACAAGATCCTGGAAGGTGTTAAGCTTCTGACGATTTGTTGCCAATCAATCAAATCGCTTTGTAATGCCAAGTTAAATGAAATCAGTGAACTGTCAAGTCATCTCGCCTGAAAACTGACGATTCCATGAGTCATCTGCTTATGTTATCCTTGAACGTTTCAAACGGATGAATACGTAGAACGAGTGAAAGGCTGAAATGACAGACCACAACGGAAAACTCTTTATCGAGACGGTCGGCTGTCAGATGAATATGCTCGACAGCGAGCTGGTTGTCGGGGCGCTGCGTAAAGAGGGCTACAGTTTGACAGATGATATCCGGGAAGCGGATACCATTTTGTTTAATACCTGTAGCGTTCGCGAACACGCCGAGCACAAGATTTACTCGGCCCTCGGTCGGTTGAAATACAGTAAACTTTCGCGACCGAATCAGGTGATCGGCGTATTGGGTTGTATGGCACAAAAAGATCAGGAACTGGTCTTTCAAAAAGCTCCCCATGTTGACATGGTGGTCGGTACGGGCCAGCTTGCCGAAGTTCCCAAACTGATCGATGCGGCTCGACAACATCGGGAACGTTCACTGGCGGTCAGCCTGGACCGCAAAGAAGGTTCGCGGGCGGAAGTGAGTGACAGCTTCCAGAGTTATGACCCGCTTCGCGAACCTGAAATGCGGCCGTCACCCTATCAGGCATTTGTCCGGATCATGATTGGATGTGACAAATTCTGCACATACTGCGTTGTTCCGATGACACGCGGTCCCGAACAAAGCCGTCCGCCACGAGATATTCTTCATGAAGTAAAAGTTCTCGCCGACCAGGGGGTCAAGGAAGTTACCCTGCTGGGCCAGACTGTCAACAGCTATAAGGTGACTCAGGACGGAAAACAGTACCGCCTGTCAGATCTGCTGGAAACGATTCACGACGTCGATGGAATTCTGAGGCTGAAGTTTGTGACGAACTTCCCCAAGGATATGACCGATGACCTGTTGCAAGCGGTTCGAGACTTGCCAAAGTGTGCGCATTATCTGCACGTTCCAGCCCAGTCAGGTTGTAATGAGATGCTGAAGCGGATGAAGCGGGGTTACACGATCGAAGACTATCGCGAAATGTTCGGCCGGATCAGATCAACATTACCGAAGGCCTCGGTTTCAAGCGACTTTATCGTCGGCTTTTGTGGTGAAACCGAAGAGGCTCATCAGAAGAGCATGGATGTCATCCGAGAATGCCGATTCAAAAACAGCTTCATTTTCAAGTACTCGCCTCGGCCAGGTACCAAGGCTCACGACTTACTGGTCGATGATATTCCCGAGGAGGTCAAGCGGCACCGAAACCAGGAAATGCTCGCTCTGCAAAATCAGATCAGCGCTGAAGACAACGCGGCGTTTATCGGCCGCGAAGTTGAAGTGCTGGTCGAAGGCCCCAGTAAATCTGAAGTCAAACGAGGAGATTCAGCGTCGTTGACAGGTCCCGTTCAGTTGACCGGACGAACGACATGCGACCGAATTGTGGTCTTTAATGGGAACCCGCGACTGGCAGGATCGTTGACGTCGATCACGGTCGAAGACTGCACCCCAACGACGCTGATCGGAAGCATCGTCACTCAGGAAATTCAGCATGGTTCTGCGCCGCTGCTACCGATCCTGGTTTGAACGAGATCAATTACCGGCCTTGAGGATCACTCAGACCAGTTATTGATGTCATCACCGCCGCCATCTTCGTTTTGCTTGTTCGGACCCGACGACCAGATCGCCGGCTTGTCAACGTTCGACTTGCTGTTGGGGTACTGATAGTTCAACGGTTGATTCCAGGCATCCTTTGGAAGTTTTTCGGCGAATGCCGCCATCGGCTTGCCGTCAGCTCCTTGGCCCGGATTCAGCATCTGGTTGACGTCGGTTGGAAAGTCTCCATCGTGAGCCACCGCGTATTGTTTGGCGATCTGCTCAAAACCCGAAATGTTCACTTTCGTCTGGCGGACCAGTGCGACTTTCTGCTGACCAATCAAGTTTGGAATCACCATTGCCGCGATAACGCCAAGAATTGCCAAAACCAGCAAAACTTCCGTCAGTGTAAAACCGTGACGGCGATTTGAACGAGTGATTGATGTGTAGCGTTTCATGATCATTTCCGAAAATCAAGGTATTCCGAAACCAACTGATACAGGAAAGAGTTTGCTCTTTGCGTTTGTAACCTGCAACGCGAAGTTTTGATCGTTCAGGTTGATTTCAGGTTTTTCCTCAAATCAGCCATGAAAGATGTGCCAATCGTTGAATGATAAGGCAGCCCGCTGCCGTAAGCGTAGCGACGACTGAAGGCCGCCGCTACGCTTCAAATGAAAACTATTTAGCCTTCGCCGCCGCATCCCAGTCGCCGGCGACGGCGGTGAGGATGCGTTTAGGGTCGACATGCTTCCGGAACGCTTCCAACACCTTTTCAGGCGTCAGATCGACGATCCGCTGTTCCATTGTGGAATAATATTCCATCGTGCGTTCTGCCAGCAGAGTCGATTACAGAACGCTGGCAAGTCTTGAATCTTCTGTTCTCATGACTTCCTGCCCTTGCAGGAAGCCTTTACGTGCATCGTCGAGTTCTTTTTGCGTGACCCCTGATTCCAGGAATTTTTCCAGTTCTTCTTTGATGCCAGTCACAATCTTGTCGAGATTCGAAGGATTGTAAATTGCATACATTGTCATCGTTGCCCGCGTATCGAGCGAACTGGCCGCCAACGATGATCCAACACCATATGACAATCCTTCCCGTTGTCGGATTCGATCTCCCAGACGAGACGAAAGCGCGCCGGCACCAAAAATGTAGTTGCCGATGACTAAAGCTGGATAATCCGGGTGATCGTCACGGATCGGGATGACTCCGCCCGCGAAGTAGAACGCATTCGCTTTGTCTGGTGTCGGGATCTTGACGAGGTCGGCTTTCACGCTGACGTCGCCACTTCGGGGAATTCGCTCGTAAGGCAGTTTCGATTTCCAGCCCTTCAGAAACCCGGAAAGAGCCATCATCGTGGCCTCCTCATCGAAGTCGCCAACCACCACCAGTTGACCTGCCTGCGCTCCCAGGAAGTCTGAATACAATTTCTTAATTGCATTCACGTCGACTTCGTCGGTCGAGCGAATTTCTTCTTCACCTGTAGGGTAGTAGCGGACATCGCCAGCAGGGTACGGATTCAGGACTCGCCGGACCGCTTTCAGCGCCAATTGCTGTGGATCTGTCAAACCTTGCTCGAGATCTGCACGATGCCCCTGCTTGAGAATATCGAGTTCGGCCGAAGGAAAGGCTGGTTCCCGGATCACCTGTCGTAACAAATCAATCACTGCGGTTAACTTGTCTCGTTTGGTCTGAATCACAAACGAGGCTTCTCCTGCCGATCCCGATGCTCCGAGTGACGCCAGATTCTTATCGAGTTGATCCTGAAGCTGCTGACGAGTGAGAAGTTTTGTCCCCTTCGTCATCATGGAAGGCATAAACTCGGCGATCTTGCTCATTCCGAACAGTGATTTCTCGTCACCGTAACGCAGATTCAGCTTCAGAACGACTGTGTTTCCGCGGGTCTTTTTCGGTAGCAGGGCAACCTTAATCCCTTCAATCGAAGTCCGCTTTGTCCGAGCTTCGATTTTGGATGGATTAACGTCAAAAGCCTCACCCACTGACGTGTCACTGCGACCTTTATATTCACCGATCATTTCCGAAAGATTTGGTGAAGCGGGAATCACTGTTCGCTGGGCTTCTTTAGTCGGATAGTAGACGCCAACCGTGCGATTGCTTGGTTGCAGGTATGCCCGAGCGACTCGATTGACATCTTTGGCGGTGACTTGTTCGAGCCGATCTCGATACAGGAAGTAAAGCCGCCAGTCTCCTTGAGCAGCCCACTCGCTCAGATGGATCGCCAATTGCTGTGAATCAGATGCTTCCTGCTCACGTTGCTTCAGAAGACGCTGTTTTGCGCGTTCGACTTCTTCATCTTTAACCCCCTGGTCAATCACCGATTGCAGTGTATCGAGCAGGCCATCCAGCACCGCTTCGGGTGTATTGCCGGTGGCGACCTCGGCCATCAGCCGCAAGACGCCGGGATCGTGCAGGGCGTAAGCAGCACCGGATACACTCGCTGCCTTTTTCTGTTCGACCAAAGCTTTATACAAACGGCCCGATGGTGTCATCGTCAAGACTGACTCGAGGACATCAATCGGAGCAAAATCGGGATGGCCTCCCGAAGGAATATGATAGACCGCACCGACTACGCTGACCTCGCCGACCCGGCGCAACGTCACCGTACGCTCGCCGTCCTGAGCAGGTTCTTCGGTGTATGTCAGGTCCAGTTTTCGTTCGGGCTTCGGAATGGATCCGAAATACTTTCCAACAAACTCCAATGCCTTCTTCTCTTCGAACCGACCGGCAATGACAACCATTGCGTTATCGGGCTGATAATATTTCTTGTAGAACTGACGAAGATTTTCGACGGGGACTCGTTCGATGTCCGCCCGGTTGCCGATCGTCGATTGGCCATAGTTGTGCCAGTTGAAGGCCGCGCTCATGATCCGCTGGCCAAGTATCTGATGCGGATTGTTTTCGCCCCGCTCGAATTCGTTGCGAACAACGGTCATTTCCGAAGCCAGATCTTCACCCTTCACATAGCTGTTCAGCATCCGATCCGCTTCAAGTTGGATTGCGAATTCCAGATTATCATCGTTGGCCGGAAGGGTCTCGTAATAATTCGTTCGATCGAGCCAGGTCGTGCCGTTGAATTGAGCCCCTCGAGCCTGCAACGCTTTCGGAACCGAAGGATGATCGGGGGTCCCTTTAAACAGCATGTGCTCCAGCAGGTGTGCCATTCCCGCTTCGCCGTACCCTTCGTGTCGTGAACCGACGAAAACGGTGAGGTTGACCGTCACCGTTGGTTTTGAGGGATCTGGGAAGAGCAACACCTTCATGCCGTTTTCAAGACGATACTCAGTGATCCCTTCAATTGTGGTAATTTTCATAACTTTAGGCGTTTCCGCTGCGTGAAGTGTGAAACAAAGAAGTGTTGGCAAGAAGGCCAAAATTCCTGTGACAAGACGTTTAAACATCAAGACGATTCCTCCCTGATACCGTTTCACAAGTCGCTTTTTAACTGTTTTTCGATCTGACAAAGCTTTTGAAGTGACGTTCCGTATGTTGAACTCGACTTCTCTGAACTCTGCTTCGGGCTTCCGAGCCCCCTTCCGCCATGAACGTGAGAGCGATGTCGCAAACGCGGCGACAGGCCTCGCAGTCCGTCGCGGGCGAATGATCGCACGGATCGTAGCAGGCTGTCGAACCGAAGGAAACCAATTGAGCTGCGCAGTGCAAATTGCCAGTCAAAATCACGAGAGCAATTTTATTGGCACTTGAATTCTTCAACATCGCTAAAGTTTCGTCTGTTCGATCAGCTCGGTTGTCCCATCATGTCGCAACTAGAGAGATTTCAAATACTCGATCAATGCGGCCGTTTCAGCGTCGCTGAGTGCTTCGCCAACCAGGTCTTCGGGGCGATGGAATCGGGTCAGAACCTGTTCCAGGCTTTTCGCCTTTCCGGTATGAAGAAAACGTCTTCTCGTGGAAACTCCTGTCAGTGATGGTGGGTTATAGAGTTTGTTTTTGTCTTTTGGATCTTCGACCGCTCCGTCGAACGTCTCGGCCGTCGTGAATGTGGTACCGGAATGGCATTTGAAACAGCCGGCCTTGCCTTCAAACAATTGCCGCCCATGAACCACGTTTGGCGAGACCGAATTCGATCGGGGATTCTGCGGATGTCTGATTGTTTCCATGTAGGCCGCAAGCGATTCCACGTCGTCATCGGAAATCGGCTTTTCTGTGTTCATGCTTTCGGTCAACGATGTCTTCATGGCGTCTTTTAAATCGGTTTGCCAACCATGCCAGGTCCATGGGCCGGTCTGGGCGACACCACGGAGCGATGGGATCAATTTGGGTGTCCCATAGGTTCGATCATTCCGTGTATCAAAGACCTGTCCAGACGTGTGTCCGTCGGTATGACACGTGTGACAACTGAACCAGGAATGCAGCGAACGGTCCGCATCGTAAAAGACGATTTCACCCCGGCGAATCATGTCTGGTTCGTCCGGCCCACCCAATCTTACTGTCTGTGTCACCTGATCGGTTTCGAGGTCAATGAACTGCAGCGAATCGGCCAGATAGTTGGCCACGACGACTTGACGCTCACCCACGAACTGAACGTCGACGGGTCGGCCGCCAAGTTTAATTCGCCGGAATCTTGTTGCGTCATTTCTCAGGGCCTGCGGAAGAAAATCACCAGGGTCACCGGACGGCCAGGGGATGGAAGGGAAGTCGAGCACGAGCAATTCATGAGTCCCGCCGCAGGTGACAACGATCAATTTTCCGTCGGGACTGAAGGCGACCGAGTTCGCATCGCCAACCGCTTTGCCGCGAATATCCAGTCCAAGTTGTTTCTGATCAGAGGGGTCACCGTCCGGCAATGGAAGCTTCGTGAGCCTGTTATCGATTACCCAGCCAATATCAATCATCCCGGCCGTCACGGAAAACGCGCGATTGACGGCACTCGGCAGGATGACAAGTTGCGAGTCGCTCGTTACCGCAGGAACGCCCGGATTGAAGCCGCCATCGAAAACTTTTCGAGCACTGATCTCTTTCATCGATGAAAGATCATGCACAAAAACTTCGCAGGGTACCGCACAACAGGTAACAAGCCACTGGTCATCTGGGGAAATTGCCAAAGTTCGAGGAATTCCTCCGACGGGAATCCGGTCAACAACGAGTTTGTCCTGGGGGCCATCTGTCGAAAGGATCTGATCAAGATCCAGCACGGCAACGCGGTCCTCACCCCCCAATGCGACAAAGGCACGGCGTCGTTTGGCGGAAACAACCAAACCACCTGGTTCGTCTCCCACCACGATCGTTTTAAGCAGTGTGAGTGTGGTGCCCTCTCGCTTCACGACGGCAACCGAATCATCATTCTGAAGACTGACCAAAGCCGTGGCTTCATCCAGCCAGACCACATCGGTAGGACCAGAACCGACGGCAAATTCCGTTAGGATTCGCCTTTGTTTCAGATCCACAAGAGTGACAGTATCTGCAGTGTGATTTGTGGTCAGGCAGACCGTCTGTAAAGGTGAGAGCGCGACCGCAAGTGGGCTGCGATGCGGTTCGTCAGCAAATCCATCAACCGCGAAACCGGACAAAAAAAACGCATAAAGTACCGACCAACCGGACCAATTCATGAATCGTCTCGATCAGGAAATCTATGTGCAAAACAGCTGACGCATGCAAACCACGAAGGCGTTCATCCGATCTGCCGACGTTTCAAGCGTCAACAAAGTACGAACCATTCGTGAACTCATCGAAAACTCTAACGCATTGCTTCACAAGCACAAGACGAATCCGTCGAACGACTTTACTCGGCAGCCTTCTTTGTTCCCTTCTTCGTCGCTTTCTTTGTGGCTTTCTTGGCCGCTTTTTTTGGAGCAGCCTCCTTCGGTGTGGCGGAAGCTGTTCGACCTCGTGACTTCTTCGGAGCCGGTCCGCGTGCCTCACGCTCCTCAAGGATCGGTATCGCTTCTTCCAGAGTAAATGCCTGCGGATCAGTCCCTTTTGGCAGTGTCGCATTGACCTTGCCGTGTTTCACGTATGCACCATAACGGCCATCGAAGATCTGTACCGGTTCGTTGTCCTTGGGATGTGGTCCGAGTTCCTTCAGTGGAATCAGCACAGCTTTCGTCTTGGCTTGAGCCAGCAATTCGATGGCGCGCTCCATCGTCACTGTCAAAACGTCATCGGTCTTTTCCAGCGATTTAAACGTCTTTTCATGCTTAACATACGGTCCATACATACCCACACCGGCATTGACCACATGTCCTGTGACCGGGTGCTTACCCAGCTGGCGCGGGAGGGCGAGGTACTTCATTGCATCATCGAATGTGATCGTACTCGGATCTCGCGTTTTCGGCAGCGAGACTCGTTTTGGTTTCGTTCCATCTTCACCCATTTCACCGAGTTGGATATACGGGCCAAACGGGCCGACCATCAGAAACATCGGCAGGCCCGTTTCCGGGTGATTTCCCAGGGATTGCGGTCCTTTTTGCTTGAGGTCAATCAGATTGTCCGCGATTGCGTTCGTGATGTCGGCCGGTGCCAGGCTCTCGGGAATTGACGCGGTCACGGTCTCGCCACCACGTTCGGTTTCGATGTAGGGACCAAATTTTCCGACGCGAATTCGCGACGTCAAACCATCAAAGTTTAACGTGCATGCTGATCGAGGATCGATTGTCTCTTCGTTCGCTTTGACCTGTGCGTCTAACCCCTCAGAGCCATTATAAAATTGTTGAAGATAAGGAAGCCGATCTCCCTGGCCGCTGGCAATATCGTCCAGATCCTGCTCCATCTTGGCCGTGAAACCATAGTCGACCAGTTTGGGGAAATACGTTTCCAGTAGCTGATTGACGGCGAACGCGGTAAAGGTGGGGACCAGCTGAGACCCGTTCTTGACCACATAGTCGCGATTGATAATCGTGTCGATAATCGTCGCATAGGTACTCGGGCGGCCGATCCCATCTGCTTCGAGTGCCTTAACCAGTGTTGCTTCGGTGTATCGTGCGGGGGGCTTCGTTTCGTGGCCGACGGGGTCTAACACCTGACATTTCAGTCGGTCGTGTTCAGCCAGCGGCGGCAATGAGGCTTCCTGATCGTCGAGAGCGGCTTCAGGATCGTCGACCCCTTCGACATAGGCACGGAAAAAGCCAGGGAATTCGACGTGACGTCCGGTCGCTTTGAATTCAGCGTCCTGCACCGTGACGGTTACGGTCTGAAACCGCAATTGTGCTTCGGCCATCTGCGTCGCGACCGTTCGCTTCCAGATTAATGCGTAAAGGGCCGCTTCACGTCCGGATAATCCCTGTTCCTCCGCCGTCTTCATCTCCGTACCAGCAGGACGGATTGCTTCGTGAGCCTCCTGGGCGTTCTTGGTTTTGGTCGCGTATTGCCGAGGTTCGGGGCTGAGATATTCTTTCCCATACCGATCAAGAACCGACTTTCGCGCGGCATTCAGCGCTTCCTGGGAAAGATTAACGCTATCGGTTCGCATGTAAGTAATATAACCGTCTTCATACAGACTTTGAGCGATCCGCATCGTGTCGCGAGCGGTCAGGCCGAGCTTGCGATTGGACTCCTGCTGTAACGTACTGGTCGTAAACGGCGCGTAGGGCTTTCGCGTCTGCATGCGCGTTTCAACAGATGTGACATCCCAAGGTTGGTTCTGAAGACGTGCCTGCAATTGCCGAGCGGTCGCCTCGTCGAGCAGCAGGACCTTGGTATCGGCTTTGAGTTTTCCTGTGCTTTCGTCAAAGTCTTTCCCGGTTGCCACCCGCTCGCCACCGACTGTCGAAAGAGTTGCGTCAAACACGGAACCGTCTTGAGTTGCCAACGTCGATTTCAAGTCCCAATAGCTACCCGATTTAAAAGCGAGCCGTTCCAGTTCGCGTCGGACAAGAACCCGAACGGCGACCGATTGAACGCGACCTGCTGAAAGTTTTGGCTTGACCTTTTTCCAGAGCAGTGGGCTAAGTCGATATCCGTACAGGCGATCAATGATCCGTCGTGCCTCCTGGGCAGCGACAAGATTCATGTCGAGATCTCGCGTATGAGTCACCGCCTCGAGAATCGCCTCTTTCGTGATTTCGGAAAAGACCATTCGTTTGACGGGAACTTTGGGGGCAAGGACTTCGGCCAGATGCCAGCCGATGCTTTCTCCTTCGCGGTCTTCGTCGGTTGCGAGTAGCAGTTCACCAGCCCCTTTCAGGGCGTCCTTTAATTCTTTCACCAGTTTTTTTCGGCGATCACTGACGATGTAAAGCGGTTCGAAGCTGTTATCAACATCGACCCCATACTTTGCGAGATTCGATTTTGTCTTCTTGATTTCCTCGGGAACATCCTTGGCGCTCTCGGGCAAATCACGAACGTGACCCATACTGGCCATGACCGTGTAATTGCTGCCGAGATACCCGCCAATTTTCTTGGCTTTGGCAGGAGATTCGACAATAACAAGGCGTTTCATTGACTTTTCTGTCACCGGAAAACTTTCCGTTTGCATTCACTAAATTGACAAAGGAACTGACCCAATCTCCCGAATCCGATCAGTCTCGTCCATCATGACGACGACGACTTGGGCGGCGCAACTGCCGACAGCAGAATGCACTGGGTGATCGAGCGAGATCGGTAAATCCCTTGTGTGCCGAGCTTGTCTAGCTACAATGCCGACGACTGCACGGGGAATTCCAATAAGGAATCGTGACAGGGTCTGTCAAGCCTCGGGCTTGTCAGTCGCTTTGCCGCAGTCTGCGAAACGCTCTGCCAAACGGGATAAAAGTGGACCTCAGTTTTCTTCGTTTTCGAAGCCGATTGCTGGTTGTTTAAAGTCTTTTGCCCCAATAAGGTGGTCGATTCGAGCTGGTAAGGCCGTAATCAGGAAAAGGATTCCGTTGATGAGCACCAAGTTCTTCCAGTCAATTCGTCGAAATCAGCGTCAGTGGATGGTTGTCGTAACCGTTCTTTCGATGGTTTCGTTTCTTTTTCTCGACGATTTTGGCAAAGGCAAAGGTCCGATGTCCCCGTTGGGTGGTGCCTTGATGATCGGCTGCCTGGTCGGGGCGGCCATGTGCATCATCGGCTACCCTCGTCAGAAAACGACTGAGTATGGCGTCGGCGGATTGCTGGCCGGGTTCATTGCCGGATTCATCGGATTTAGCGCCATGAATCAGGCAAAGCCAGTTGTGAAAACCGCTTTCGGCAATTTCACACGACAGGATCTCGACCGAATGGCCCAGAAACGGCAACGGACGAATATGTATTTTTCGTCAGCCTCTCGCCGGCTCAGCGACCGACAACAGGCTGGTTTCGGCGGTTTCGGCCCGATTGACGACGAGTCACTCGTGGATCATCGCAGATGGTTATCCGATGCAAAACGAATGGGAATCCAAGTCTCAGACGAAGGGGCCAATGAATTTCTGAAGAAAGCGTTTAATGGCAATCTGACCCGGCAGGATAATCGAGCAAGTCTGAGCGAAGCAAAGCTTGGCGAACGCGAACTTGTCGATAGCCTGAAAGAGGAACTGGCCGCACAACTTGCCATGCGTTTGATGGTGCCGCCCAATGTCGAGGTTCAAGTCCCGCCCCAATTTGCTCAGTACACACAGACGCGCGAGCCACTGCGATACATGCAGCAGACACCTCACCAGCTGTGGGATTCATATCGGATGATGAATCTTAAGGAGTCCTTGCAGGCCGTCGCCATTCCCGTGAATGACTTTGTCAGCGAGATTGGTCAGCCGTCCGATGCAGAACTGACTCTGTTCTTCGAGAAATTCAAAAACTACGCGTGGAAGGATGAATCTCGACCTGGTTTCACGGCAATGCCCCGGGTCCAATTGGCGTACTTGACGGCGGACTTTGAAAAATTCGAGAAGAAAATTAATTCGAGCGATGAGGAAGTTCGCGAATACTACGAAAAGAACAAGGACCGATACCGTGCCCCGGAAATGAAGGAGTCAACAGCCCCAAAGCTGCCCGACGAGAAAGCCCCGTCCGATGCGGCAGATGCATTAAAAGCAGAAGATCGAAAGAGCTTGCAAACGGAAGAAAAGAAGCCCGAACCTGCGGCCGAAGAAAAAAAGCTTGAGGACGCTGATCAGAAAAAGGGCCAAGAAGGAGGCGATAACAAGAATTCCGAAGAATCGAAATCCGAATCCAAATGTGGAGTCGACGACGACGCTGCGGAGAAGAAAGTTGAAAAGGAACCTGACGCCGAGAAATCAGACGAAGCAAATTCCACAAAATCGATCCCAGAACCCCCGGCGACTCCGGTTTCGGATGACGATGAGGGCAAGAAGACAATTTCCAAACCAGATGCGTCCGAAATTTCACTCCCGAAACTGAGTAATTCTCCAGAATCGTTGCCGCAACCAAAATTGAGAGAGCTGAATGACGATCTCAAGCTGGAAATTCGGGAAACGATTGCGCGAGAGAAAGCATTTGGGATTATCGCTGCGGCGCTCGATCAGGCCAGCGAGTTCATGATCCCTCTGGGGTTGGATTATGACACGACCATCGAGCCCAATGAGAAGATCGAAAAGGTGAAGATCATCGCAGATAAATTGAAAAAGTATGCTGCCGAAAACGATCTGGAATACAAAGAGACACCGGAATGGGAATATGAGGATCTGTTGGCTCAGCCGATTGGCATGGCATTCGACACTCAGAAACGGTCGCAGGTTGCTGCCGATGTGATCTTGTATCGAGACGAAAAAGGTGAATCGCGAATGCCGCTTTATTCGCCGCGACGGGCGGATCTGAGGACACGACGAGGATCGTTTGCCTACTGGAAGATTAATGATACGCCCGCCCGCGTCACCTCATTGAAAGAGGAAGTCGTGCGCGAGAAAGCCATTCGCGCATGGAAGTTCGATCAGGCCCGACTGCTCGCCGAAAAACGGGCCAAAGCCCTGGCTGAACAAGCCAAACTCAACGGTAATAACCTTGTTGCAGCCGTTTCAGGTGAATCATCGACCGGCCAGAGCAATGATCCTGCATTGACCGTGATCGAAACTCCCGAGTTCACCTGGCTTTCGTCCCCTCAAAGCGTTCCTTCAGCTCAAGGCGATCCATTGACGACTGATATTCCATTGATCCCGAATGTGGACAATGAATTTATGAAAGTGGTGTTCGAAGATCTGAAACAAGGCGAAATTGGTGTTGCCAGCAACGCCAGTAAATCCACGTACTATGTGGTCAAGGTTCGCGATCGTGACTCCGCAAGGAACGATGGTGGTGTGGAACAAGAGGCGCAACGAAAACGCTTTCTGGGCGAGCGATTCACGGGTCTCTATCCGATTATCAAATCTCCTTACGAGTCGCTGGCTCAATTGCCGCTACGGACCGTCTTTATTGGATGGCAAAAGAATTTGGAGAAACGACATAACATCGAATGGGATAAAGAGGCAGAAGCTCCCGTGCGACGCCGACGATAGCGCAATTTTTGACTGATTTCGCCCTGCGGAATTTACTTGGTTTTTGCGATCAATGAGCATCAATCCAGTTCGAATCCGTGACCGTTCTGAACAAACTAACTCATCTGGAACTCGCTCATGTCGACTGACACCCCTTCGACCAGTCCCTTTTCCAGATTGTCACCCATCATTCAAGAAGATCTGAAGAAGCTGCAAGGGGCGTGGATCTGGTTTGTGTTGCTCGGCGTGGCACTTATTGCGCTGGGGGTGTCAGCTCTGACTTATTCATCACTTTATACGATCGCCACCGTTGAAGTGATTGGATTCTTTCTGATCCTGGGAGGAGCTACCTACATTGCGGGTTCGTTCTTTACAGGAAGTTGGGGCGGATTTTTCCTCACGCTGTTGACCGGAGTGCTTCAACTGGTGATGGGCGCGATTTGTGTCCGGCATCCGCAAGAAGCCGCGATCGTTTACACCCTGTTGATGGCGTCATTTTTCATGGTGGGTGGGTTGTTCCGAATTATCGCGGCGTTGTCAGGGTCGTTCCGAGGGCGAGGTTGGGTTCTTGTTAACGGAATCATCACGCTGTCACTGGGTGTGATGATCTGGCAGCAGACACCGTTTTCGGGGCTGTGGGTCATCGGTACTTTTTTGGGTATCGACCTGATTTTTAATGGCTGGCTCTATTTCCTGATCGGAATTAATGTTCGCCGACTTCCCGTGACATTCGTGTCATGAACGCGAACTTCCAGCAGGATTCAGACCGTCGATGGTGTTGCTCCAAATCGTAACCGATCACCGGCCGGGGACTGACACAATTTGTTGGCGGAAAACGGTGATCGTCGATGAGCAAATCGTTTCGAAGTCATCGTTTAACCCTGAGAATGAGGCCCTCCTCCTTGCATTGTCGACGAAATGAACTCGCACTTGTTTGCGATGATGTGCATTAACGAATTGTGTCGATTGGATTGCAAGCTTGGCGTATGCTGATACGTCTGGATGATTACAAGGAGAAACGTTCTTTGTTGAGAAATGAAGTCACTTGTGGAAATGATCTGCTCATTGCCCGGC
This sequence comes from uncultured Schlesneria sp., assembly GCA_903899985.1. Lineage (GTDB taxonomy): Bacteria > Planctomycetota > Planctomycetia > Planctomycetales > Planctomycetaceae > Schlesneria. Next base: position 60,668 of record CAIULL010000128.1, on the reverse strand, counting down.
ACAAATTCTCAAGAATCACTGTCAATGCGAACATGCTTAGCAGGTAAACCATGACAAAGATCGAATCGCAAACGACAGTTTCGACGCTTGGGAAATTTGTCAAACCGAGTCTCATTGAACTCCTTCTGCTCCTGATCGTTGCATTTTCGTTTTCGTGGTTTTTATCCGAGTCCCCTCCCAAGGGGCTTATCGGTTGGATCTATCTGAATGCCTATTTTGACGCAGACATTCCCAGGGTGTTCGAAAACCTGACGATTCGTGCAAGCGGTCATCATGATACATTTAAACATCCACTCTTTTCGATTGTGTTTTGGCCCATTACTCAGTCAATCAACACCTTTGTGCATAATGAATATTTTTCAATTCGACTTATGCTGGCGGTTAATTCTTCCGTGTCGATAGCGGCACTCTGGTCTCTTTTGAGAAAATTCCGTCTTCCAGCAATCGACCGCGTACTATTGACGTTACTTTACCTGGCTTCTGGCGGATTTATCTTCTGGTATTCGGTAATCGAAACGTTTCCATTCGGAGCGACGACTCTTTTAATCGCATTACATGCGGTCTATTGGTTCAAATGTACTTCGCCCAGCGCGAGAATCGCACTGACGATCTTCTCGGGTGTTGCATCAATGTCTGTGACCATCACAAATTTTGCAGCGACCGTGTTTGCCGCTCTGACCGCTCACGGCGTATTCGACAACGTTTCCCTTCGTTCTATCACTGAAACCTTTAAGAAACAGATTCGCCCACTGTTGGCCTACTTCGCAACAGTACTGTTCCTGGCGGCATGTTTATCCGTTGTACAAGATCGATTTTTTGGAGACGCGACGCTCTTTTTTAACGTTCGTCTTTTTCTCAAAGAAACCGTTCACGTCGGTGCGAGTAACGCAGTGACGCTTTGGGCGAGACCCGTTCACCTTCTCGTGAGCCCGATCGTGGTTCCAAAAGTGGAATTTATCACGATACCGAGTATTTTCAGAACGAAAGCGGGTCTGACTTTCGAGGACACACTCGTATTATCGGCAAGGCTCAAGGGGATTCAGTTCGATACGATATCGAGCATTGTCGCCAGTCTTGCCTGGAGTATCCTCTTGTTGTCGGGTGTTTTATCTGTGTTCCGGTCTCAGGCAGTTTTTGAGCCCACTCGAATTGAGCCATTAGATTCGAGCCTAATGAATGGTTTCCGGACTCGAAAAGCGTCGTTCATCACGCTCGTATTGTTCTTTGTGATGCATCTGTTTTATGGACAAATGCCCTTTCTTTACACGGCTCACATGTTGCCACTACTGACGATTGTTGCTTCGGGAATTTTTGTTCCTGATTGTGGCTTGAGTTCCCTTGCCAGAAATACTTTCCGAGGAGTGTTGCTTACGACAATCGTCTCGGCAGGGATCTCAAACTTTGTGGCCTTTAAGGAGGTTGTCACGACGCTCTCCAAGGGTTTGGGAGAGGCCTGAGAACTCCCTTTTTTGTTGGTCATAAAAAGACTTCACGGCTTTGAGGAAATCACAGCCGATTTCGTCGTTCTCTGTACGAATGAATTGTTGAATTATCTGGATTGAATTATCTGGATTTCGTGTCGTTGCGACAAATCGCCGCACATGACAATCCATGGTTGGCTTGGCCTAGATTAAATAATCACCTTAACACGGACCAGTCAGGATCTGTATTGGTCTCTACCGAGCCATTCAACGATCATTCTCAATTCATTATTCGCGTCATCCAGATAAATCCAGCCAGAATTTAAAAAAAGGGGGCTGACACAGCGGATAATTTTCTGGCGGCCGACTTCATTCTCGGACTTCTGAGAATTCAGGATCTTTTGGGGGTATCGATTTCATCGTTCAGTGTTGGCGGTCGTCTTTTTTCGAGATTACGAGATTAATGGACGCCGATTTCCGCCCGAGCGGTGGAAAGATAAATACGAACTTCCCGCAAGTTTCCGTTTGTCGATTGATGTCTTTCGAAATCTTTGCGACGATCCCCTCGGGTGAGTTGTGGTGATTGGATTGGAACGCATGGCACAGGCTTATACTCCAGGTTTGATGGTCTCACGCGGTTGCCGCTGGCGGTGCCGTAGGCTTCTGCCGCTTGCGGGCGACGTCGTGGTCCGGGTCGGTGATCAAGTCAGTGCACAGGATGTCGTGGCTCGAACATTTCTTCCGGGTGACGCCGTTCCGATCAATCTTGCTAAGCGCTTGGGGATTTCTCCGTCAGACCTGTCTCGCAGCATGTTACGGAAAATTGGCGAGGCAGTTCGTGCCGGTGATTCGCTCGCACGGACGAAGGGATTCTTCGGTTACTTTCAGTCGGAGTTTCCTTCGCCGTCAGACGGAACAATTGAAGCGATATCCAAAATCACGGGGCAGGTGATTTTACGGGGCCCCCAAAATGCCGTGCAGGTCCTGGCCTATCTTTCCGGGATGATTGTCGAAGTGATTCCGAATGAAGGGGTCGTCGTCGAAGCCGATGTGGCCTTGATCCAGGGAATTTTTGGAATTGGTGGCGAAGCATTTGGCAAGATTTGCCTCGTCGCAAATTCTCCTGACGATGACGTGACCGAAAGCGTGATTACATCCGAACACCGGGGCTGTATCGTCATCGGCGGACGGAGAATTACTGGAAATGCCGTCCGAAAAGCAATTCAAGTTGGCGCCTCGGCAATTGTCGCGGGGGGGATCGATGATCACGATCTGCGAGAAATCCTGGGCTATGACCTGGGAGTTGCCGTGACGGGAACTGAGAAGCTGGGAACGACAATTATCGTCACGGAAGGGTTCGGTGACATTGCGATGGCTCGTCGAACATTCGATCTTCTGGCTTCGCATTCCGGTCGCGACGCCAGTGTGAATGGTACGACTCAGATTCGCGCCGGCGTCATGCGGCCTGAGATTGTGATTCCTTTGGTTGCGCCCCTGCCTGACGAAAGCCGCGATGCCGGCCGGGTTGCGGGTGCGCTTAATGTCGGCTCTTCCGTTCGAGTGATCCGTGAACCTTATTTCGGCGTACTGGGACAGGTGACCGGTCTGCCTCACGAACAGGTTGTCCTGGAATCCGAATCGCTGGCGCGTGTCGTCAATGTCACTCTGGCCAATTGTTCCGAGGTGACAGTTCCTCGCGCCAACGTAGAATTGATTGAGGGGTGACAAATGGATTTTCATTCTGACACGAATGCCAAAAAGGAAATCATTACGACGCGAGTCAAATCGGGCGGCCAATCAGCATTTGAATCACTTGTTTTTGTCGGTAAACGTCCATGGGATTGCCGTGAACGCGTGCGCTTCACAAAAAAAACATTGGCAATGCTGTTGTTTTTGGTGGTCTTTCCCGCCTTGTCATTGGCAGACGAGAGCGCCGGATCGACCAAGCAAAGGGTCTGGTTTGATACCGGAAAAACGTCATTTGCTCTGCTGACGATTGCCATTTGTGCGACCGTGATCATCTGCACGGAATTGGCACGACGGGGAAAACCGTTTTACGTACGCCCGATCGCGGGTTTGCTGGCGATGGAAGAAGCAGTGGGGCGGGCGACCGAAATGGGGAAACCCATTCTGTTTGTCCCCGGCATCGAAGACATAAAAGAGATTGATACCGTCGCGGGACTGATGGTTCTATCGAGCGTGGCAAAAATGGCGGCGGAATACGACACGCCGCTCGAAGTCCCGACGTCGAGGGCGCTGGTGATGACGGCGGCACGGGAAGCGGTCCAGGCAGCGGCTCTCGCGGCGGGTCGCCCCGACTATTACAACGAAGATCGCATTCATTACATTACCGACGAACAGTTTGGTTACGTCGCATCAGTCTGCGGATGGATGTACCGCGAAAAACCGGCGGCCTGCTTTTTTCTTGGAAAATTTTTCGCCGAGTCTCTGTTCCTTGCTGAAGCGGGGAATGCTGTGGGTGCAATCCAGATTGCAGGAACGGCTGAAACAACGCAACTTCCGTTCTTTGTGGCTGCCTGTGACTATACGCTTCTCGGCGAAGAGCTTTTTGCCGCGTCAGCGTATCTGTCTGGTGAACCGGCACAGATGGGGATGCTGAAAGGGCAGGACTTTGGCAAACTGGCCGCGATCGTTCTTTTGCTTTTCGGTTGTTCGCTGGCGACATGGGATTCGATATCGCCTCGCGGGAAAAGCGAAGAAGGTCAGAATTTGCCGCGACGCTCGCAGTGGATCACCGACACCGTCTTGAAGGGTGGTTGATGTCAAAGACCGTTCCGATACTGATTGCCAGCATCGTTGGCTTCATCATGATCGTCGCCAACTTCTCGCCCCCTTTGTTGCCTGTGCGACAAATCGCCGAAGACTGGTTCACGATTGTGGCAACGATTGCCATGATGCTTGGCGGTGCGAACCTCTGCCTGCACCATTTGAAAAAGATTTCTGATCGAGAAGCCGGATGGGGCTTTTCGACGGTGACTTTACTTTCGTTTTTCATCACGATCGCTGTGGGATTACTTAAGGTTGGCGCCGTTCCCGAGTCCGAACAGCAGTTGAAATTTGCCTGGTCCGGGCCATTTCAGCAGGAAGGGAGCGGATTCTGGTGGATTTACCAGTACCTGTTCAGTCCGATTGTTTCGACCATGTTCGCGCTACTCGCCTTTTACGTTGCCTCAGCGGCTTTTCGAGCCTTTCGCGCGAAAAACGTCGAAGCCATTCTCTTGCTGCTGACGGCGTTAATCGTGCTGGTTGGTCAGACACGAGACCGTGAGATCACATCGTTGTTTCTGCCGCCACCCGTCGAGGGAGCTCTGCCGTATTTTCCGATTGCTGACCTGACAGAGTTTATCCGCAAAACGTTTGTCACCGCCGGTCAGCGTGCCATTATGATCGGGATCGCACTTGGGGTCGTTGCCACTTCGTTGCGAATTCTGCTGGGGCTCGATCGATCGTACCTGGGAGGTGACGAGTGACTTCCCCATTGCTCAACAAACTGAACGGACTCGATCGCCGCTGGATTTTCCTGGGAATGGCACTCGCCGTTCTGTCCCCAATTCTGTTACAGATCGGTTCTGATGAGACTCCTTCGCCACCCACGATCAAACTGTTTGATCAGATCGAGCGGTTGCCGGAAGGGTCACGGATCTTGATGGCGATGGACTTTGACCCGACATCGGCCGCCGAGCTTTATCCGATGGCACTCGGGTTTACCAGGCACTGCTGTCTGCGGCATCATAAACTGTATTTCGTCACAATCTGGCCAACGGGAAAACCGATGATCGAATCGACGATCAAGGCGGTTGTTCAGGCGGACTTTGGTTCGGGCGATCGGCAATATGTCTATGGTGTCGACTACATGAACCTGGGCTATCTGGCCGGTGACGCTGTTGCGATCAGCCAGATGTCGTCGGATATTCGCAAAGCGAGACCGCAGGACGCCAGGGGAACCAGTTTAGACGAGCTTTCGATCATGTCCGGTGTCCCGAGCGTCAAGGAAATGGACCTGATCGTGAATGTCTCGGCAGGGTTTCCTGGCGGCAAGGAGTGGGTGCAATACGCGGCGACGCCGCAGAAGATCCCGATTGCCATCGGCTGCACCGGGGTTCAGTCAACGCAACTGTTCCCGTATTACCCCGATCAACTTCTGGGACTCGTCACTGGAATCCGCGGTGCGATCGAGTACGAAACAATGCTGGCGGCGAAATATCCGAATCCGTACGCCAACCGAAATAAGCGGCCAGCCTTTTTGCGAGGGGGCGCACAGCGCTGGGCACATCGGCTGATGATTGGGCTGATCGTACTCGGAAACGGAATCCACCTGGCGAATCGTTATCGAAGGACACCACGTCGATGAATCGCGAAACACGGTTTTGGACCGCCATGTTCCTCGGCGGCTGCTTGCTACTGGCATTCCAAAGTCTTGGAACAGAACGAGGCGTCGGCCAGCAATTTGTCGTGCGCGTCGATGCCACAACCGGTAAGATTATTCCTGCAGCCAAAGAAGCGTCCGACGTCTCTGCGGCCGTGAAAACGGTGATCTATGAACCCGCGGCGAAAGGCGATCCCGAAGCCATCTGGAGTTTTTCTCGTACGGCAGGAATCTGGATCGCGGCACTGCTCACGTTATGCATTTTCTCGTATCTCTATCGTGATAACGTCTTTTACAAGTTGGCTGAGTCAATTATCGTCGGCGTTTCCGCAGGTTACTGGATCGTCACCAACTTTTGGGAAGTTCTTGTCGCCAAGGTGCTCGTCAAGCTGGCACCGGATGTGGCACGTTATGCGTTCTTGCCGGATACTCCGACGAATGTAAAAGCGGACTATCTTTACCTCGTTCCGGTCGTACTCGGCTGCATGGTCTTTTGTCGTTTAATTCCCAAGATCGCCTGGATGGGTCGCTGGCCATTGGCCTTCGTGGTTGGCACAACAGCCGGTTTGAAATTAACCAGTTTCCTGGACGCAGATTTTGTGCGTCAAATCCGCAGCACGGTTCTGCCTCTCGTCGTATTCTCAGCTGACGCATCTGGTGGCAGTGCCTTGGATTGGAAGCAGTCGATTCAAAATATTGTGATCGTGATCAGCGTCTTGTCGTGTGTCACATATTTCTACTTTTCCGTCGAACATAAAGGTCTGGTCGGACGGATCTCACGCGTCGGGATCTGGGTGCTGATGATCAGCTTCGGAGCTTCGTTTGCCCTCACCGTCATGGGACGCATCACGCTGTTGACCATGCGTCTGCAATTCCTGTTTGATGAGTGGCTGGGTCTGGTGCGAATCTAAAGAGGGATCCCGTCATTCCATTTGAGCTATGCTCATGACCACCCCAGCTGAAAAACCGCCTGATCGACGCTTACAGATCGGAACGATCGCATTAGGTATTGCGACGTTTTTCGTATTCAGTGCAAAGCCTTCGCTTCTGATTCACGGGCGGCGCGGCGGACAAATGATCGTCGTCCTTGTGCTTGCACTGCTTTTTGTTGCGGTATGGGGTATCGCGACTGGGGGCCGTTGGACAGGCATCACAGGCGAATCTGAAGAGCAATTCAAAGCAAAACGGCTCAAACGACGATTTTCACTAGGATGCGCATCAATTGTTCTTGGACCGATCGCATCAACAGCGATTGGGCTGGCAATTGTATACTGGGGCAACGTCCATCCCATTGATCGAACCGAGACCGTGTTTTTTTATACTTTTGCGGGTTTTATTGGTGGCTGCGCGGTCACAGTCGCGATAATACTTTCATCGATACTTGACTAATGCAACGGTCAACATTGTTTCAACATGCCAAATATGCCGTCGGGTCAGATTCCGCCAGTAACTCAAAAATCACGGCGACAGTTGATTTTGTACCACTCGATTCATCTGTTAGTGATCATTGGCAGCATCATCGCGGTCGCCTTGTTTCCAGCCAACAGTGCGGTTGCCTGGATTTTTTCGCTCGGATTTTTGAATTGTGTTCTGATCCGATTGCCAGCACGGTGTTTTGGAGATTCTCCCGAGGAAAAATAGGTTCAAAACCATAACACCTTAGCTTGCGCATGCCTGACCGAGATTGCCAGATGAGTTGGTTGATTGACAGTTGAACAACGGCGCGACACGATCCAAGTTCTTCAAGGTCTGACGAGGAGACGATGCAATCCGACTGGTTTGCGGGTCTGATCCAGATGCGATCAATTTTTCATTAAGGAAAAACCATGAACGTTCGCGAAGCACTCAAGATTTCGATTGATACCGGAAAAATGATTTCCGCAGGATACCTCAGCGACCTGACCGATGCCGAGATGATGAAGCGGCCCTGTCCTGGTTGTAATCACATTACCTGGCAGGTCGGACACCTGATTGCATCCGAGCACAGCATGATCGAAAAAGTCGCCCCTGGCTCGATGCCAGAACTTCCAGCAGGGTTCGCTGAAAAGTACACGAAGGAAACCGCTCATAGCGATAATCCCGCCGATTTTCATACGAAGGCCGAGTTGATGGCCGCGTTCGAAGTGACGAATGCAGGAACGCTTTCCGCATTGGAAAAAATGAGTGACGCTGACTTCGATAAGCCGACTGGCGTTGAGTATGCTCCAACCGGTGCGTCAATGTTCGCGATGCAGGGATGCCATTGGCTGATGCACGCTGGACAATGGGCGGTTGTCCGCCGTCAGTGCGGCCGTGCACCAATGTTTTAATCACTTGAGGAACTTGACGTTGTCGGTATCGAAAAAGGCCACGGGTTCATGGAGCGGAAGCTTCAGGCGAACTGCTTCTAGCGGCTTAACGCGATGCCGAACTTCGATACCAGTCTTCGACAAAGTTCGTTACCAGCAGGAAAGCGGCCTGTTCCTGGGGGCCAGCGGTCTTTTCGACCGGGCTGACTAAGGCTTCAAGCTGCTTTCGAACGTCGGCTTCCGGTACGAGATGCAGCCGGGTCGCCAGGATTGTTGCTTCGAGCACGGCATGTTTGGCTCGATTAAAGCCAAACATGTCTCGAAGCCGTCCGGTATGTACGACGGTCGTGTTGCAAGTTGTCCGCTCCGACGAATCGTCAAAGCTGGCCACTTCGAATTCATACCACCGACAGCAGTCGGTCAGGACTCGTCCGGCGATTCGTTCGGCATTGCGCGTGGCAGGAGCCTTTTCCAGGCGGTCCAAGGCGGCCTGAGCGATCAACAGTACATCGTCCACGATATGAAAAACACCATAGGGACGCTCTTTAAGATTCCGGTACGTTGTTGAGGACCGAAACGGACGAAATACGAATGACGTCATCGTTTCGTCGACAATCGGACCCATCGGAGCAATATTCAGCTGGTCGCCACGATTGAGCGTCGTCACAATTCCTTCGACAATCATGAGGAACCTGGAATTTGAGGAATAAACCGGAACATCTTGTATTTTAAGCTGGTTTTAGCGAGATCGCACGGGACAATGGAGAAGAAATCGGGATTTCTCCAAGTAACTCTTCCCTCGTTCCTTGAAACTCTGGAAACGTTTGTTAGTCTCGGGTGGTTTTGCGCGATTCGGCCCTGGAGTGGAGTGGCCAGGGACTGAATCGCCTTGGCTCGCTCCGCCCGCCTCACGCTCCTATCAAGGTCCGCCGCCGTGCCCCGTCGCGACGACATTCATAAGATTCTGATTATCGGTTCTGGCCCTATTGTGATTGGCCAAGCTTGCGAGTTTGACTATTCCGGAACCCAAGCTTGCAAAGCCCTTCGCGAAGAGGGGTACGAAGTCGTGCTGGTCAATTCAAACCCAGCTACGATCATGACCGACCCCGAAATGGCTGATCGCACGTATATCGAGCCGATTACCTGGGAGTACGTCGCGAAAATCATCGAAGTTGAACGGCCTGATGCGTTGTTGCCGACACTCGGCGGACAGACGGGGCTGAACACGGCGATGGACCTCGTGAAACACGGCGTGCTCGAAAAGTTTGGCGTCGAGATGCTGGGCGCCAAAGTTGACGTGATCAAGAAGGCCGAGGAACGCGACACCTTTAAGCAGGCAATGCTTAAAATCGGGCTGGATGTCTGCAACAGCCGCATCGTTCACAACATGGACGAAGCTCGACTGGCTCTCGAAGAAATCGGGTTGCCGATGATTATCCGAGCCAGCTTCACGCTCGGTGGGGTAGGCGGTGGTATCGCTTACAATCGGGACGAATTCGAGGAAAAAGTACGGAAGGGTCTGGAACTTTCTCCCATTAATGAAGTGCTGCTCGACGAGAGCATCATTGGTTGGAAAGAGTACGAGATGGAGGTCATGCGCGATAACGCAGATAATGTCGTCATTATCTGTGCGATCGAAAATTTTGATCCCATGGGTGTTCACACCGGCGACTCGATTACGGTGGCTCCGGCTCAAACCTTGACCGACAAAGAATATCAGCGGATGCGCGACGCCACGATCGCCGTCATGCGAGAAATCGGCGTCGAAACAGGTGGTTCCAATGTCCAGTTCGCCATCAATCCGCGAAACGGTCGGATGGTTGTCATCGAAATGAATCCGCGTGTGAGCCGATCAAGTGCACTCGCGTCGAAGGCGACCGGTTTCCCGATTGCGAAAATCGCAGCAAAGCTCGCTGTTGGATACCGGCTCGATGAAATTCAAAACGATATTACGCGAGAAACACTCGCCTGCTTCGAGCCGACGATCGACTATGTCGTCACCAAGATTCCTCGTTGGACATTCGAGAAATTCCCTGACGCCGACCCTGAGCTGACAGTACAGATGAAATCCGTCGGCGAAACCATGGCGATCGGCCGCACGTTTCAAGAGTCGCTTCAAAAAGCGCTTCGCGGGCTTGAAATTGGTCATTTCGGACTGGGTGGAGGCAAAAAGGATCTTTGGGGGACGTCGAAGCAACCGACAACCGAGCTCATCGAAAGTATGCTTTCGAAACCGAATGAAAACCGGATGTTCTATATCCGTTACGCATTCAAAGCGGGCATGACGGTTGAGCAGGTGTTTGAACTGACGAACATCGACCCGTGGTTTCTCAACCAGATCCAGAATTTGATCTTTGTCGAAGACGAAATTCGCAAAGTGAATTCGCTCAAACAGGCGACGCCCGATCTCGTTCGCAAGGCTAAACGACACGGCTACTCGGATCAGCAGCTTGCCTTCTGGTGGGATTCGACCGAAACCGAAGTTCGTGCGACCCGCAAACAGATGGGAATTGTCGCAACGTTCAAACAAGTCGATACCTGTGCGGCGGAATTCGAGGCCTATACCCCTTATTACTATTCGAGCTACGAATCAGAAGACGAAACTCCACCGAAAGGTGCCAAAAAACGAATTATCATTCTTGGGGGTGGCCCAAACCGGATCGGACAAGGGATTGAATTTGATTATTGTTGTTGCCAGGCCTCGTTTGCGTTGCGCGAACTGGGGATTGAAAGCATCATGGTCAATTCGAACCCGGAAACCGTTTCGACGGACTATGACACATCCGATCTGCTGTTCTTCGAGCCACTGACGACAGAAGACGTACTTAACATTTGCGACCGGATGCAGCCGGATGGCGTCATCGTGCAGTTCGGTGGTCAAACGCCACTGAATCTTGCTCGCGGGTTGGAAGCAGCCGGGATCAATATCATCGGCACCAGTCCTGACATGATCGACGCGGCCGAAGATCGTAAACGATTTCAGGGAATCCTCGAAAAGATCGGCTTGCGACAACCTCCGAACGGAACGGCCTTTGATTCCCAGGGAGCGAGAGCCATCGCCAACGAAATCGGTTATCCGGTTTTGATTCGCCCCAGCTTCGTGCTGGGGGGACGAGCCATGGAAATCTGTTACGACGAAGACTCCGTCACCAAATACATGAACGAGGCGGTCAATGTTTCGCCCGATCGCCCGGTCCTCGTGGATAAATTCCTGGAAGACGCGGTCGAAGTCGATGTCGACGCGATTTCTGATGGAACGCTGACACTGGTCGGCGGCGTGATGGAGCATATCGAAGAAGCCGGGGTTCACTCGGGTGACTCCGCCAGTGTTCTGCCACCCTATTCGTTGCCCGCTTCGATTATTGAAGAGATCAAGCAGGCGACCTATGCCCTTGCCAAAGAGCTTCAGGTTCGCGGATTGATGAATATCCAGTTCGCGGTGAAACGATCTGGAGACGAGAAGGGGACGCCAGGCACTTCGTCTAGTGCCGCTGAATACCTGGTCTATATCCTGGAAGTGAATCCACGTGCCAGCCGGACATCGCCATTCGTCTCCAAGGCAACGAATGTATCGCTGGCAAAAATCGCGGCAAAGATCATGGCCGGTGTCTCGTTAGCGGAACAAGGCGTCACAAAGGAAGTTGTCCCCGCGTATACATCGGTGAAAGAGAGCGTCTTCCCGTTCAATCGATTCCTGGGTGTCGACATTATCCTCGGCCCCGAAATGAAATCGACCGGCGAAGTGATGGGGATTTCGGATACGTTCCCTATCGCGTTTGCGAAAAGCCAGATTGCGGCGGGCAACAAGTTGCCTCAGTCAGGAACGGTCTTCATCAGTCTGGCTGGTCGTCATAAGCACGCCATCATTCCGCAAGTTCGCCGGCTGCAGGAACTCGGCTTCAAGATCATGTGTACGAGTGGCACTGCCCGAATCTTCCGCGAGTATGGCCTGGAAGTGGAAACCGTCAAGAAGTTGCAGGAAGGTCGCCCCAACCTGCTGGATCACATGGCCAACAAGCAAATTTCCTTGATCTTCAATACACCAAGTGGTAAGGGTGCGAGGACTGACGAAGGACGCATTCGATCGGCTTCTGTGGTCAATCGCATACCGTGCGTCACAACGTTGCCTGGCTGTATTGCCGTCGTTTCCGCCCTGGAAGCACTTCGAGAACATCCGGCTCCCGAAGTCAAAGCGATCCAGGACTGGGCACGTGAAGCCAATCCGTCGGCGTAAAGTTGTGATACCGAAACGTGTCGACGCCAACTGACAAGGTGTTTGGAAAACAAAACACGGAACAGCCCATCACTCGGGCTGCTCCGTGTTTCCATTTTCTTACTGTTTTGACTTCAAAAAGGCGATCAGATCGGCCAATTGCTGTTTTGTCAGTTGCGTATCGAGACCGGCGGGCATGATCGAGACGGTGCTGGGGCGGATTTCTTCGATCTCTGATCGCAGGACGCGGGCCTCTTCCTTGGCTCCCGTGGCCAGCGTGATCTCATCTGGCGTTTCTTTGCGAATCAGGCCGTTAAACTGTTTGCCTGACTTGGTGACGACCAGAACCGGTTCATAGCTGCGAACAAAACTAACACTCGGGAAAACCAGCGATTCCAAGAGGTCTCGTTCGGTCCGGATTTTTCCAATCCGGGAAAGATCCGGACCGATGTTGCCTCCCTTGTATCCCCCCGCGTTGTGGCAGGCTGAACATGCCGCCTTCTGGCTGTTGAAGACAACCTGTCCACGGCGAATGTCACCGCCTGTCAAACTGCCGACCAGGTCATTCAACTTTTCCTGTTGTCTGCCCGCTTCAACATTGATTGCCGCATAAAGCGCTTCCGCTTCGGTCTGCACGCTGGCTGGAAATTTTGCCAGTCGGCTTTTTACGGCATCGACTCGAAGACTGGTCAAAACCGGAGACTGCTTGAGTGCGGCGACCAGTTTGAGTCCCACGGCTTCATCCGAACAATGCTCGAAAGCGCCGAGTAACCGGTTCAGCTCGAGAGGTCCGACTTGAGGAATCGAATCAACAAGAATGGCCAATGAAACCGGTTCAAGCTTTGATTTTACCAGAGCATCGACTGCTGCGGATCGAGTGCTGACACTGGACACTTCACCCAGGTTGCCGGCGAGTAACTGCAGATGCTCCGCCGCGGGTTGCACTCCGACATCGGGGATTGCCGCAAGCGCTTCAACACGAACTCCGTCCGCGAACGTCGGACTGCTGGCAATCTCCAGCAATGCCGCTTGCAGTTCGACGTCACCTCCTTTGACGGCAAATGATCTGAGCGTATTGATGGCAATCGGAGACAACGTCGGATCCCTTTCGACAATCGTCCCCTTCAACGAATCAAGCCACGAAAGGGGTAACTCTTTCAGGCCCGATGCTCGCATGGAGTCAAGGGCGATTTGTCTGACTCTTGATGTGGCTTTGGCTGCTGGACCGGCGACGGTCGCCAGCAATGTTTGAATTGAAGGATTTCCCGCAAATTGAGCCAATTGCTGTACGAGTTCCTGTCGATCCTGCTCGTTCAGATTGCTGACGGCCAGACGTTCGCGCAGGTATCCTGCCAATGCATCACCCCATTCAGCGTGCCGCCCTACCAGCCACTGAGCGGTCTCACGCAGCAATGGTTCTTTCGATGTGAGCCACGGGACGACCTGTTGAGGATCGACATGGCCACCCTTCATCTGTTCGTTTGCGATCATCGCCACTCGTTCGATCATCGGCGTCAATGAGGCTTTGGGAATGATGCTCAAATCAACTGGCATCGCATTTTCAATCAATGCGAATGTCACTGAATGTTGCAACACCCGATCGGTCGACGGAATTGCGACTGATCGAAGCAGGCGAGCGATGTCTAAATCGACGTCGATTCTTCCCAACGCTTCGACTGCGGCTCTTCGGATTGCCAGGGACGGGTCTTCCAGGCATTTGTACAAAGCGGAGATGGCCTCTTTATCTTTCCAGAGACTTACAGAGCTGAGCGCGGCCAGTCGAACCGATTGGTCATGGTCGGCAATCGCTTTGCGGACCGCCAATCTTGCCTTCGGATGGTCAATTCTGGTCAACGTCCAGATGCCATTGCGACGTATTTGTTCTTTCGGCGACGAATCAACGGCTGCGGTCAATTCTCGAACCGCCGCTTCACCCCCCTTTGCCAGGGCCTGCATGGCCCTTGAACAAACCGCGGGACGTGCATCACCAAGTCTCGCCACGAGACTGCTGTTGATCGGTTTGGACCAGTCTAACTTCAGTCCACGCGGGTCGTTTACCTTTGACGTTCCAGTTCGTCGGACGCGATAAATTCCACCCAGAATATCGGGCTTGGTAAGCTGAGACGTTGGACAACACAATGTGTACCAACCGCCGGTATCACAAATAATCAGGCTGCCATCGGCATCTTCCATCAGGTCTGTTGGATGGAAATCGATGTTGCTCGAAACCACGAAGTCTGAGTCTGTTGATTTGAATGTGGCGCCGTCACGTTCAAGCGAATGTCGGGACACCTTGTACATATTGAATTGGCAGGCAAACAGATTGTCGCGATAGTCATCGCCGAAGATGTTGGACTCGTAGCGAGTCAGCCCGCAGGGCGCGGCAGGTCCCATGTGGGCCAGAGGCGGCATTAAGTCACCCGTACGAGGATAAAAGTTGGTGACGTTGTGAACTTTTCCGTAGACCCCTCCGTAAACGGCATGGATCAAACCATCCCGCAGACCGCCGCCAGGGTTCTGCAAAAACGTTGTCGTAAAGATCCTCTCGCCGCCTGGCATAAAGACAACATCCACCGGGTTATCCATCCCGCCGGTCATGACGTTTTCGATCAGTCCCGTTCCGTCTGCCCGGCGACGGAAAATATGGGACGCTTTGGTCACTAGTTGACTGGGCTCGTGTGACCTCGTTTTCCCGTTTGTGCGAACGACTGTGGGTGCTTGTTCGTAAGTCTGTTCGGCGAAGGCCCCTTTGCACCAGTAGATCCAGCCGTCCAAGCCCAGATACGGGCCATGCAGGTCATTTGCACACCCGGTGAGAGTTTTACCTTCAAACCATTCTGACCGTTGATCGGCGACGCCATCGCCATCGGTATCGGTCAATTTCCAGATGCTGGGTGGAGCAGACACATAAAGCGAACCGTCATACCAGAGCGTTCCCTCAGGGAACATCATTTTGTCAGCGAAGACAACGCTCTTGTCGAACTGCCCGTCTCCATCGGTATCTTCCAGCCGAACAATGCGATGGGTTCGGTCGATGAGCTGTTGGTTCGGTTTGTCATTTGACCCCGAAGAATCGGCAACGTAAAGGCGACCCTGTTCGTCAAAGTCAGCCGTGATCGGACGATCGACCAATGGTGAACGTCCGATAAGTTCGATCTCAAATCCGTCTGGCAAAGTGAAGGTGTGACCATTGAGGTTGATTTCAACGGCACTGGCCAATTGTGTTGACATTGTCAATGCCAACAAAGCGACGGGGATCAGCCGATGGAGACTGAATCGGCCAGACAAACCAGGAACGTCGTTCAAGCGATTCAATGCAGCAGCCTTCGGTTTGTGAACCATCTTTCGAACCGACATCAAGATCATCATCCGACAGTTCCCTTCATGAAGACGACTTGCCCCGACGAAAAATGCCGGTAACAACACACTCCCGACGAATCAATCAAGGATTCGCGTCAGGCCAAAGCCGCCATCATCGCTCCGCGTGATGAGCCTGTCTCGAAAACCTGCCAATCATTGCCGAGAGATCATATTGTTGAGGCTTATGATCAAACCAAGCTGAGTCACAGCTCAGTGTTGATTGATCGTCAACCGTATAAGGCTCGTTACGCGGAGCGATGATGGCTACTTTGGAAGAAAGTCCGAAACTTGACGCCACATGTCAAGTACCGAGCTGGAAGAAGTCCGAAGTCGCTGCGGTTACTTGCGTAAAAAGGTTTCATTGATCCTGGCAACAACCTGCCGTTATTCACTGATGACTCTCGTGCAAAGGCCCGTTTCCACCCCTGCAGGGGAGGTGGGGTTGTGTCGCAGGTCGGCCGTTACGCAAACACGTTTGCGGCGTTTGGTAATCCGCTAATGCGGTGATTCCAGCAGCAGAAACAGGATGTTATCTGCGAAGCCTGGATCGCTGGTAAGACCCAGATGATCTGCAAAGAGAAAATTCACGTTCGACCAGGCGATCGGTGTCACGAGTCGGGGAGTCCATTTGACTCCGTCGGAATACCGTTCGTCCATTAAAGCACTCGGGCGGCTCACCTTGCCATCACCCGGCTGCCAGGCTGCGACGGTCAGGCCACCCCGATTATCCACGCGAAGCTGGGTCGTCGTTGGATGAGCGTCCCCGGCGATCAGGTGGATCGTCGTCCCCGCAGGGGGTTTCGCCGGAACGTCGAGTGCCGCGTGGAATGATCTTGCCCGGTTCAGGCACTTGGTCAGATGGTCGAATGCGATTCTCTGCCGCACATTAGGGTCGCCTACATTTGGCAACAGGTCTCTTAGAACAACCTGTTGACGAGGATCCATCAGTCCCCAGCGGAATCGCAGCCAGACCTTGGGATCCATGATGTCCACAGCCCGATGGTCCCCATCGGTGATCACAGGCCTGTGACGAGATCGTGGTAACAATTGATAAAGCGAGGGCATCGTGCCCAGGATCGCCGCTTCGTACTTGGGAAGGAAACGAGACAACGTTTCACCCTGAACGAGATTCGTCACGGCATCAAGCGATCCGGCATTCGGAGTGGCGATTACGACGAGTCGAGCGACATTTTCGGCACCGGCCCACGTCACCGACGGGGTTGAACCGTCGGCTGGTAAATCGGCTGCGCCGTACTCGAGGTAATATCGAGCGACAAGCCCACCCATCGAATGAGCGACGATATCAAAACGAACAGGCTCAAAATCCTTGCCATGTCGTTCGCGCCGCTCGGCTTCGACATATTTCTTCTTTTCCAGAATAAAGGCGTGCAAACGTCGAGCGTTTTCGACATTGTCTCGCCGCCAGTCATAGTCAAACTGGAATGAGCTGTAACTTTGATCGCCGTAGTTGATATTTGCCAGATTCGACTTTTCGTCACGATAACCACCGACGCCGAGTGTCGTCAGCAAATCTCGATAGGCATTGATCTGAAACGGAATTCCCAATACGCGAATCTCGAGCGCGTCCAAGGTTCCGGCTGGTCTTACATAATCGGTGAGGGAGACCAGCGGCTTGGCTTCGCTCATTGGCAAGGCGATCAGCCGAGCACCTCCGGACGACGCGGGATTGATGCTGTCGCCACCAAATTCACCCCACACGATTTGCCCGGTCTGACTGTCAACCAGCCGCGATCCAAGAACACCAGGTATCACAATAATCGGATTGCGATCCCGATCATCGGACTGAACCGTTCGCCCATAGATGTGGCCCAAATCAGGTGTCGCTACGGTGCTGCGTGGTACGGCGGGAAAATTGCTCGCGTCTGGCGAAGGGCTTGTGCTGACAAGAGTCAATCCCGAAGTGTTTCCCGATGCGATTGCAGGACCTGCATTCGCAACCGCAGGTTGCTGAGACGGTACCGCAGTCAGACCTGGTGCTTCATGGGGAAGTGGCTTGTAATAGGCCGAACGGTCAGCAGGCAAGACACTGCTGCTGGTCATCGATTGGTAGGGAGATCGGGATAGACAGCCACACAGGCTCGCCGTCACGGCGATCGCCATGCAGATCCATCCCA
This sequence comes from uncultured Schlesneria sp., assembly GCA_903899985.1. Taxonomy (GTDB): domain Bacteria; phylum Planctomycetota; class Planctomycetia; order Planctomycetales; family Planctomycetaceae; genus Schlesneria. Next base: position 42,864 of record CAIULL010000128.1, on the reverse strand, counting down.
TCGAAACCGCCATCCTTGGCATGATTCGCCCTGAGCATCGTTTCAACAAGTCTTCCAGTACCCGAAGTACTCGCCGGAAACCAACGAGAATCGGCATCAATTGCCGATTGAGAATAGGCGAACCAGGCAATTGCGCAAAGACGAATCACCGAGTTAAAATCTCGTCAACACAATGATTCAATGACGTGATCCAAATCAGAGGGAATTACTGACGTTTGTCGCATCTTTATGGAATCAAACGCTTTCCAGGGTCCATGGCTTGCGCATTTCTCGCGAAAGGAATGAGTTCGCCTCAGTGTCACCAATGAACTCTTCTTTGACGGGGTCCCATTTCAGGTCTCGGCCGGTTCGAATGGCAATCGTTCCGAGATGACAGATTGAGGCTGACCGGTGACCGATCTCGGGTTCGCAGATCGCTGGTTTACGCGATTGTACGCAACTGAAGAAATTGCCCATATGGTCGTCGCTGACGTAGAGTCGCTCGGCGTTTGATGGAAGTGGTGCGACCAGAAGCTCAGGATTACTCGCTTCGAGCACGCCTCGCGAAACCCAGATCCAACCGTCCGTGCCGATGAATTTCACTCCGTGCTGTTGCCCCTTGGGATCGACGACTGCGCCGTTCCATGCGTTGGCTGACGTGCTATGGCAATTGTGCGTGATGCCGTTAGCGTATTTGTATTCGACACGATATTCGCTTGCCGCGGAGTAGCCACCCGGGATCATTTCAACCGATGGCTTGCCTGAAACCGAAACCGGACCGCTTCGTTCGAGTCCCATCCCCCAAAGAGCGATGTCATTGTGATGGGCGCCCCAGTCGGTCATTGTTCCACCCGAGTAATCCCACCAGTAACGAAACGTTGTGTGAGTCCGTTCCGGAACATAATCGACGTTGGGTGTCTGCCCCTGCCACATGTCCCAGTCGAGTGATGCCGGTATGGGGGCTTTCGCGAATGGGCCGCCGCGCTGGCCGGAAGGAAGAAAGACATCGACGTGTTTCAACGTACCAATTCGACCATTGCGTACCAGTTCACACGCCAGTCGAAATTGGGCATTGCTTCGCTGTTGGCTGCCAGTTTGCAGGATGCGGCCAGTCGCTTTGGCCACTTTGACAATCTGCTTTCCCTCATCCACCGTCAGCGTCAATGGTTTTTCGCAGTAGACGTCTTTTCCGGCTCTCATGGATGCAATCGAGATCAGCGTGTGCCAGTGGTCGACCGTTCCACAGATAACAACGTCGATATCCTTGCGTTCCAGCAATTTTCGGAAGTCTTTGAACGGGGCGGCGTCTGGCCATTTCTTTTGTGCGGCCGAGACTCGTTGTTCATCAACGTCACAGACGGCGATGATCGTACCGAAGCGGCTGGCTGAATTCGCATCGCCACTTCCCATTCCACCGCAACCAATCAGGGCAACTCGTGGCTTGTCTTTGGTTGACGGAGCCGTCGGGTCTGCGGCCAATGACTCTTCAATAAACCAACCAGGCAATGTCGTGGAAGCGGCAGCAGCGGCCATCGACTTCAACAACAAACGTCGCGAGAAGGGAATGTGCATGATGTTTCAATTTTCGTCGGACTGATCTGATTGGAAATGAGAGAATTCGCTCCGATTGCTTCGTCAGAGAAAACAGCGGCCAAGGGAGCAAGTTCAACACCTGTGAATTTGAGTTTGACCGCGAGTCCATCCCTCAATCAGTTGCCGCGCTGATTTAAAAGTTGCTGAAGTTTCTGCGACAAATCCTTGAGTTGCGAGAGATCGTAACTCAGAAGATGTTCGCGGATCGGCTCAGAAATCCCGAGGATTGATTGTAGGATTCCTATCTGTCCAAGAAGTTCCCCTTTTTGGAGACCTTCCTCTCTCGCGTAATCCAGACGGGCTATTTCGTCCATCTGAAATTTTTTCCTGGCTCGATACTCTTGGAGTTGCTCGGGGGATTGGTTGATCATTTCCAGCACTCCTGCAGCTTCTTCAAACTCCGGCTCCGCAAAAAGCTCGCGAATTTCCGTTTCGGTCATTATTTCAGCGTTCGACAAAAAGTAGGCCCAGCGTTCTGCGGAGGTCGCATTCGTTAGATTCTCGCGAGTCACGTTCAGCTTCGTCAATTCTAATGTGTGAATCTGCAAGTCGTCACTAAAGATGTTCCCCGCAGCATCCCGCAAACGGAAATCAGAATGCAATTCTGTCCGTTGTGAAAAAAGAGGCTTGGTCAAAACACAAATCACAATTGCCGGGCGCAACTGGTGGTATTTTTCTCCATCTTTGATCTGATCGACGAAAAGGCGGGCGTCGTAGTAAGCCAGGCGCTGAAGAATTCCCAATGGTATTGTCGTCTGAATTTCAATGTTCAATTGACGTCCATGATTGTCCGTGGCGAGGATGTCGAGGATCGACAATTTGTCGTCGCCACGATCTTTGCCCAGAAAGGGATTCAAAAACTCGACCGAAGTAATTCGAGTCTGGTTTCCAAGAATCGCGTTTAGAAAGTGGACGGTCACTCGAGCGTGGTCGGGACTTCCCAACATCAGCTTGAAGGCAAAATCAACGGTTGGGTTGATTCCAATTACGGACACAACGGGATTTCCTGGTGAACACCTGATGGATTCGATGGAAATGAACATCTTATCAAAGCCGAATCTCTTTTCCGCACGAACAACGTCTGAAGTGTGATTCGGAAATCGGTTACGAACGAAGGCTTTCTTCGGTTGACTTTAAAAACTGGGCGCTGAATTGAGCCTGCGACGATGGGATCACTTCGGTGACCCGTAGCAAATTCTGCGGGGTTCGACGCGATTCAACCATCAAATTCGATTGATGTCTTGTCTCGGTTCGGGCTGGCGAGGCATAATGGCGAGAATGAAGGCGACAATGCTTGTGGTTCGCTTTGAAGGAGAGCCGCCAGCGTCGAAAGACTTCAGTCTTCAATTTGAAAAGATTTACGGAATCGTTTGAATTCCCGGTCGGAGATTTCTCTGGATGTCGCTTCACCGTAACTCTCAGTTAGAAAACCTTCAGTCGCTCGTTTGTCGACGAGACCTGTTGAAGGTCGGGCCATTGGCGCTGTCTGCTTCTGTGCTGCCTGGGCTCTTGACGGGAACTGCGAATGCCGCTTTTGCTCCTTCGCCCAATGCGAAAGCAAAATCGGTGATCTTCCTCTGGATGGGCGGAGGCGTCACTCACATTGATTCGCTCGACCCCAAGCCGGATGCACCTGAACAGATTCGAGGAACGTTGTCTGCAATCCCGACGGCGATTCCTGGCGTTCAATTTTCTGAGGTCTGTCCGAACCTGGCGCGAATTGCGAATGATCTGTGTACGGTTCGATCGTTCTCTCATGACAGCGACGATCATCTGCTGAGTCAGGTCTATACCCTTTCGGGTCGTAAGGTGACGCAGGCTCAACTCTTTACCGAACCGAATATCGGTTCCATTGTTCAATACCTGCTCGGACCGCGAAATGGATTGCCAGGGTACATCGCTGTTCCGGGGATTACTCGACCGGGGCCTCCGCCACATAACTTATTTGTGGGAGGGTGGCTTGGAAACCAGTACGCTCCTTTCTGTGTTGGTGGGCAGCCTGACCAACCGGACTTCACCGTGGGCGAAAAAGCCTTGGTTCCGTCGCCATTGTCCCATGAAGATCTGAATCCACCCGAATTGCGTTTCCCAAACGAAGTAACGATCGGACGCTTGAAACGTCGTAGTGATCTTCGCTCGAGCCTGGAAGAATCTTTGCATGGTATCGAACGGTCAGGCGCCCTTCCCGCGATGGAAGGACATTTCAACGGGGCACTCAATCTTTTGACGTCTCCGCAAGTTCGCGATGCGTTCGATATTACGAAAGAATCCGATCCGACCCGTGATGAATATGGCCGCACGAAGATCGGCGGGCGGTGCTTGCTGGCTCTGCGACTTGTCGAAGCGGGTGCCCGATTCGTGCTGGTCGACTATGGGTATGACCCTGATTACGGCAACCTGTGGGATATTCATAATGTTCCCGAACAGAAGTTCCCTCACGTTTCCGAGATGTGCAAACGAGGTTACAGCGTCGCGGGCATCGACAAGGCGTTTGCTGCCCTGATCACCGATTTGAAACAGCGCGGGTTACTCGATTCAACATTGATCGTTTACCTGACTGAATTCGGTCGGACACCGAAGATCAATTCACTCGGTGGTCGCGATCACTGGGGTGCTTGTGGGTCGATGTTCTTTGCCGGCGCAGGAATTCGAGCGGGGCAGGTCGTCGGGACGACTGACAAACAGGCTGCATATCCACTGACACGACCATATGGTCCAGCCGACATTGCCGCGACAATGTATCACTGCCTGGGGATCGAAACCGAGATGCGAGTTCCCGACAGGCAAAACCGTCCGTCGCCGGTTCTCGATCACGGACGTCCGATGGAAGAAGTCCTTTCCTAGTCTTTTAGTGCGCGTCGGGAGATGGGTTTAGAATAGCGTGATCGTTTGCGCGTTGGTTTTGGGGCGAGGCGGTTGGTGACTGCCCGAAAACAGCTGCGCTTTTTTCTGGCGGACGAAGCCGCCGCTACGTTGCGCTATACAGTTCGCCGATCGGCTTACCGGTGGCGATCGGAATCGGGCGACCTGTGGCATCCGTAAAATGTTTGGAGTGGTCGATCCCCAGCGACGAGAAGATCGTTGCGGCGACGTCACCTGGTGAGATCGGTGTTGTTTCGGGGTAACCTCCGATCCGGTCTGACGAACCAACGACATGCCCGCGTGCGACTCCTGCGCCAGCCATTGCGATTGAATAAACGGCCGCCCAATGTTTGCGACCAGGTGAGAAACCTGCGAAATTCGGTTCAGGGGCAACACGCGGAGCTCTGCCGAATTCTCCCATGCAGATCACTAGCGTCGAATCGAGCAACCCACGTTGGTTAAGATCTTCCAGTAGCGCCGACACTGAAATATCGAACCTGGGCAACAAGTGATTCTTCATGGAATCGAAAATGTCGTTGTGGGTATCCCAGCCATAAGCATCTGTCTGTCCGAATGCCGTATCCTGGCCCCGAATACTTTCATTCAGGAATACGGTCACGAGGGGAACACTGGCCTCAACGAGCCTTCTGGCTAAGAGGCACGCCTGACCTGAACGAAATCGTCCGTATCGATCGCGAACGGCGTTGGATTCTTTTGAGAGATCAAACGCCTGACGGCATCGTGGCGATTCCAGCAAGGAATGAGCCTGCTTGTAGAGATCGTTCATCACACGCATCGATCGATCGGAGTCGGCCTGTTTCCGCATACGATCAAACGCTTCCAAAAGCGACGTACGAGCCGATTGACGCATGGTTGGCAATTCTGGCAGTGGTTCAAGTCCATCGAGAATAATTGATGGTTGTGTGACATCACCAATTGTCAGCGGATCATACTTTCGGCCTAGGAATCCGCCGTACTGCCCAGGTGAGGGGGCATCGGGGATCAGAACCGGGCCGTTAAGTTGAATTGCGGAATAAGGAAACTGCCCGGGTGAACGGATTCGTTGCAGGATGGCACCCAAGGCGGGTGCATCTTCAGGGCGGGGTGGAAAGTTCGATGATTTCCGTGGATGAAATTGCCCGGTCAGTGACAGGTAAATGGCTGATCCATGGTCCAGATCGTCGTGAGACATACTGCGGACGATCGTCATCAAATTTGCAGCTTGCGCGATCCGAGGCATGTGTTCGCAAAATCTGACACCCGGTATGGAAGTCGCAATTGATGAAAACTCGCCTCGGATTCCGTCGGGCGCGTTTGGCTTCGGGTCCCATGTTTCCAGTTGGCTTTGGCCACCACTCGCCAGCAAAACGATGACCGATTTCGCACGACCAAACCCGATGGGAGTCTCGGCACCGGCGACGGTCTCTTTACCGACCGCATGTGAGACTATGTTTGCTGCAGCCGCTCCGAAACCTAAACCCGCCAGCGTGCCAATCCTGAGCCACTCACGTCGACTGACACGAACGCTATTGAAGGATTGGTCGGAAACGAATCGCAGCGACATCTTTGGCCCCGTAAGTGGCGAACATCGACTGTTGCGGTCGAAGTCAGGCGTGGGCGAGCCTCAATATTGTAACGATAAATCTCACTTTGCATCGTCCCCAAACGTCGATTTCTTTCGAAGAAGATGATGATACTGCTGAGCGAAACGGTGAGATTCGTCGCGTACATACTGCAGCAGCCTCAGCGCGAACGAGTGCTTGCTCAGGACTTTCGGTTCAGACTGACCGGGCAAGAATAACTCTTCTTCTTTCTTGGCAAGTGAACAGACAAAGGGAGCTTTTACGTCGATACTTTCAAGTGCGGCCATTGCGGCACCAAGTTGACCTTTGCCTCCATCAATCAGCAGCAAGTCCGGAAACGGCTCGCTCTCCTGTTGTAGGCGTCGAAAGTGGCGGCTGACGACTTCTCGCATGGAAGCAAAGTCGTCGACCCCATCGACTGTGCGAATTTTGAATCGCTTGTAGCCCTGCTTGAAGGGAAGACCATCAATGAACTGGACGCAACTGGCAACGGTTTCGCCTCCTTGCAGGTGAGCAATATCCATCCCCTCAATCCTTCGCGGAATTGCTGGAAGGTCAAACACTTTTTTCAGCCCGAGCAATCCTCGCTTCGGGTCGACTTGAAAGACTTCGGGCTGAGCGTGTTCCCGCAGGTCGCCACAAAGATTGAGGTTTTCAAGAGATTTAATCTGATCACGAAGACGCGCTGCTTTTTCGAACTTCAGTTCTTTGGATGCCAACTGCATTTCGCGTCGAAGTTCTTTGAACAGACTTTCTTTCTTGCCGTCCAGGAATAATCGAAGTCGACGGATATCCCGCCGGTAAGCTTCTCGGCTGATTCGCTGGTTACAGGGAGCGGAACATTGATTGATGCTTGCCAGCAGACAGGGACGGAACCAGCGCCAGCGGTCGTCCGCCTCTTTGATATCCAATGTGCAGTTGCGGAACTGGAAGATCTGTTGCAGGACAACGATGGCACCACGCAATCGCTTGGCGTTGGTGAAAGGGCCGTAAAGCTTGGTGCCACGCGGTCGTGGTTTGCGAGTGAACTCGACTCGCGGGAATTCCTCGCGAATAAAGATTTCGAGGTACGGAAACGTCTTGTCGTCTTTGAGCTCTTGGTTGAAGCGAGGCTGAACATCTTTCACGAGCCTCGCTTCGAGCAACAATGCGTCGACTTCACTATCGGTCACGATGAAATCGAGGTCTTTGATCTCCGGAACCAGATTCGCCGTACGGATGTCCTCGGCGGCTTGTTTTGTGAAATAACTTCCCGCTCGATTCCTCAGGTTGACAGCTTTGCCGATGTAGATCACGCGGCCTTTGTCGTCTTTCATCAGATAGACGCCGGGCGACGAGGGGAACGACTTCACCTTTTCTTTCGGGTCAACGGTTGGCTGTGGTTCGGGGGGCAAATCGGTCATAAGACGATTTTAGAGTAAAATCGGAACGGTGCGTACCGACTACGCATCAAACAAGCGTTTTGTCAAAGCAATGAGATCGCGTCAAACCGATTGATGATCGTCGGCAAACATGAGCTTTTGGATTTTGCGCAAACCTGTTTCAGGATCTTGTCTGGCGCAGTCGCACATATCCCGCACTTCAAATGTTGACGATACGCGAGGCTGATGTGGCTAAAGGTTTGGTGTTTTGCGGCGGCAAAACGATTGGTTCGCGAACTGCAGGGCGTCGCGAGAGGTAAGCCATAAAAATGAGATTAACGACGAAAAGTCCAATACTGACGAGTTGTGCTGTCGTCAAATTGGTCTTCAATTGCCCCACTTCATCGGCGCGCAATAGTTCCATGCAAAAGCGTGTGACCGGGTAAATCAAAAGTGCGACGGCCAGGACTTCACCGTTTCGCCGCCGGTGTCCGAAATACCACGCAGTGATTCCCGCGATGATGAAGCCGTCGATCGAACTGTAGATTTGTGTCGGATGCAGTGGAGGTGTGCAGGCTGCATTGATGTCAACCAGTCCCTTTTCCACCATGGACGCAAATGTGGCGCTGTCGCGTGGAAATTGAACCGCCCACGGCAGCGAACTGGCGGCACCGTAGCAGCAACCGTTCAAGAAGCAGCCGATCCGGCCAAATCCGATGCCGACGAATACGGAGGGGACAATAATATCAGCCAGAGCGAGTGGCCTGATGTGACGTACAAAACAGAAGGCAAAATAACCCAGCGCTCCGCCGATCAGGCCGCCATATAAGACGATCCCACCTTGCGAGAGATTGAATGCGGCCATCAACCATTCCGAGCTGGGCACACCGGTGAAGACTCGGTCATAGTATTGGCAAAGATAATATAAACGAGCTCCAACAATGCCTGGAATAAACAGCCAGATTGACAGATCCCAGATCAAATCACTGGAAAGTCCTTCACGTTCGGCGCGAAAGGTCGCGAGTGAAACTGCGGAGCTAAAACCGATAAAGAGCATCAGCCCGTAACCAAAAACCGGCAATCCATCACGGAAGTTCGGTGAACCGTTCTCACGGAGATATCCTCCGATGTACGGAGCACCGAACACAATCATTCCCGCGACGACCAGCCAGTACGCAAATGATGACAATTCATGGGAAAGGTCTAATTTCCAGTCGGTGTCGCGACCATGTGAAATGAAAATCATGATGCCAATCAACACCCAGAGAACCAGCACAAGACCGAAGCCAAAACCGGGGACTTCGCCGAACGGTCCCAGGTTCCACGGGCGATCCAAGGGGATTTGAAAAAGAACTTGGCGCATTTGTCGAATTCCTCATTCGTAATTCGTTAAGCCAGTCTTAAGACACGGTTATCGATCAATCGAGTCGTTCCGACGCGAGCCGCGACCAATGCAACCATTTCGGGGACCGCATCGGTTAATCCGGATAACGTTCCGGCATCAACGATCACTCCGTAGTCGACAATCACTCCCGTCGTCGCAGCCATTCGCTCACAAAGTTGTCGCTCAAGCTTCTGAACGTCTCGTTCCCCAGCTTCGACCAGATTTGCGACGTGATTCAGGGCTTGTGACAAGCACAGCCCACGTTGCCGTTCGTCTGCCGAGAGGTAGGCATTGCGGCTGCTCATCGCCATTCCGTCGGGGTCGCGCAATGTGGGACACGTTACGATCTCTGTTGGAATATTCAGCTCGTTCGTCATTGTTCGAATCAGCAACTGCTGCTGATAATCCTTTTGGCCGAAAAAGGCTCGATCAGCCAGAACAATCATGAATAACTTGGTCACCACTGTCGCGACGCCGCGAAAATGACCGGGCCTGATTGCCCCTTCCAGGATGTCAGATAATCCCTGTACTTCAACGAAAGTGCGATAGCCGACGGGATACATCACGTCGACACTTGGGTAAAAAACGATGTCCGCACCGGCATCGCCGCAGATTTTCAAATCAAGTTCACGGGGTCGTGGGTAACGTTGAAAATCTTCATTCGGACCAAATTGAGTTGGATTGACGAAGATACTGACGACGACCGTATCGCATTCTGATCTGGCTCGCTCGATCAGGCTGACATGTCCTGCGTGAAGGGCTCCCATCGTCGGAACAAATCCGATCGATCGACCGGTTTTCCGAGAATCAGCAATCGATGCTCGAATTTCGGCCAAAGTCTCGGCCACAACTGGGGTCGGCGATGGCAGAATTCGTTGTGTCATCGGAAGGAATAGCTCTTGTTCGACTTGTCGAAGTCAGCGTCAGTCAGTTTTCGATTCAGCTTGAGATCGGTGTAAAAATATTCTTCGACGGTCGGTGGCTCTTTGTCGTTCTTGCCAGGAAAGCCGAGTTGTTGAACGCCGATAGCCAGACCTGACTTATCATCGATCCACAAACGAGTCGTGTGAAATTTGAAATCTTTATAAGGCTTTTCGTGAACTGATTCGTAGACGGTGCACGTTTCACCCGTTGGGAGTTTCGAGTCGGGTCTTTTCTGGGTTGTCGTTCCCCCGAATTTAGCCTCAGCCTCCCACTGTTTAATGACCATATTGAGCATTTCTTTCATGCCGATTGAGGAGACCGGATGTCGGTTTTCGGCCATCGCATCAGGTCCGGTGGGTGAAAGTGTTACGACACCCACGAGAGCTTTAATACCCGCTTCTCGAACCAGCAGGTTATTGTTGTTTTGTCCTTTGACGTACAGAACCTCTCGACCTGCATTCGTGTCGAGGAATTTCAGATAGACACTGAACGGTTCGTCGCGGAACTTCATTTTCATCGATGTCTTGACCAGCTTCTTACCGATCAGTTCACGCTTGGTGAACACACATTCGTAATCACGAACTTCTGACAAAGGCTCCATGGCCTGATAAGCCATCTGCAGTGGAACGTAGAGCGGATGGGCTTCGTCAGCTGCCGGTTGAATTTCCGGAACGACCTTGGGAGCAGTTGTCTTCACCGGCTCAGCACGCGTTTGTGCCAGAGACACGGACGCGCCAAGCGTCAGGGACAAGACACCTGCCACGAATTGTTTCAATAGAATAAAACAACGGACACGTCGGGCGACATTCCTTGGCATTCGAACGATCCTTCTCAATCATCCTGGCATGCCTGTTTCGCACATCAGTGCGGTCAGGAAAGCCAATCATTCCTGCTCCAGACATTATCCGAACAGAAGGAAACGATCAAACCCAATCCAAACTTCGAAGGTCACGTCGTTGGGGGGGCCGCTTTGGGGCCGATGGCGCGAGTTCCTTTGCCATGTCGAGCTTTCAGGTCGAAAAGTCCGAAGATCTCTGCAGCATTCATACTCAGCGAGACATTTGTATCGTCACCGTCTCCCAGAATGGCGGCAAACAGTTCTCGCTTTTCCGTCAGAACTTTGTCAATTCGTTCTTCAATCGTGTCTTTCGAAATAAATCGGGTCACGATGACCTGGCTTTTGCAACCGATTCGGTGGGCACGATTAATCGCCTGGTCTTCAATTGCCGGATTCCACCACCGATCAAAAAGAAACACATATCCTGCAAATTGCAGGTTCAATCCGACAGCCCCGGTGCCGTAGCTCATCATCAGGATGTGGGCATTCGGATCTTCCTTGAACTTGGCGAGGATTGGTTCACGCTGCTTGTTGGGAATGCCACCGTGATAAATCAGCGCGCCATATTTTTCCATGGGTTTCGCCAGCCAGTCGATGACTTTGGTCCATTGACTGAAAAGAATGGCTTTGCCTCCACTGGCGGCAATTTCCTCCATATCCGCTTCGAGCCGTTCCAGCTTCGCGCTTTCGCCCGTCAACGGGTCGAAATTAGTAATCTGTTTTAATCGCAGAACGAGTTCAAAAACGTGCTGAACGGAGATGGAATCTCCAAGTTCATTCAGTTGAATCACACCTTCTTTTTCCGCCATTTCATAGGCTGACTTTTGAGCAGGAAGCAATTCAAGATACGCATCGCGATCAAGACGTGGCGGCATATCCTTCATCACGAGGTTTTTTGTTCTTCGAAGGATGAATTGCTTGGCCAGCGACTGTAACTGTCGCAAATCAGGAGTGGCGTTGGGGGGAACGACTTCGAGAAATTCGTAAAGTGCACCCAGTTCTTCCGGACGATTTTCGATCGGCGTCCCGGTCAGCGCCCAACTGCGGCGACGAGGCAGTGCACGTGCAGTGACTGCCGTGCGCGACGTTCGGTTTTTGATTCGTTGTGCTTCGTCCAGCACGATCAAATCAAACTTGGGAAATTCTCCTTCCCCGAATGCGGCAAAGTCACGGACCAGCGATTCGTAATTGGCAATCAGTACAGGAACGCCAGGCATTGTCCAGGTCAACTTGCGTCGCTCACCGTCCCCCTCAACGACGACAAACGGCAGTTCTTCGGCCCAGGTTCGAAATTCTCTTTGCCAGTTCGGGAGTAACGGCTTCGGGCAGACAAGCAACACTCGACGAGCCTGTCCGCTGCGGACCAGAAGGCGAATGGCTGTAATCGTCTGCATCGTTTTACCGAGACCCATTTCATCAGCAAGCAACGCCGATGATTTGGAAAACAGCCAGCCGATTCCTTCGTACTGATACGGGAACGGCTCGAAGGGCATGATCAGTTCCTGGCCGGCAAGCCACGATTGCAATGGTGGCTGAAGCAGGTAAAAGAGTCGATCTTCGATCGACAACGCGTCTTCGGGCGGCTTGATCCGAGTCACAGGCTTTTTAAGAGGAACTTCGTCAAGTCCGTCAATCAATGAAGCGACAGTCGGAGGCTCGTAATCCGGCAAAATTTCAATCGGAGGAGCTGCGGATTGGATGATCTCGCCCGGCGCCTGCTTCCCCGCAGGTTTGTCGCCATCTTTTTTGGCGATTAATGCCATTCCTTCGGGAAACTGAATCCCATAAGTCGAAACCTTTGGCCTCGTCGGCTTCCACGACGGCATCAAGCCTGGACTTTTTGGCAGACTTTGCGGTTCGATTTCAACTGCGGGCCAGCGTTTGAGCGCGACGTTCTGGCCTGAGGAGTGAATGTCGACGCGCATCTTTATTGGAACGACGGTCACTTCGACATCGCTGATCAGTTCGTCAAGAGAATCTTGCGTATTACTAACCAGTTCTCGAGCGTCAATCTCTTGCAGGGGCGTCCAATGGGGGCCTTGAAGCGGTGACCCGGCGGAACGCAAACGGGCTTTAGAAGTATTCGCCTCGGCCATGTAACCACCTCGATCGACCCGTGCTCGAACGACGGATCGAGCTAAGACTGAAATGTTGCGCCGAACACCGACCCACGTTGACAATAAGGAAATGAATCGAACCGGCCACGCCCGATGTCAACATTTCAAAAAAGCAAACGTGAAATGAATTGTGCTATGCCGGCCGGGCCATGCTCAGTCGGATTGTTTCCTCCAACGCCTCACGAACCCGTTCAAACGGCTCGCGAAGATCGGCATCGGAAGGGACAAGTTTTGCAAACTTCTCAATTTCAGTTCGGTCTTCGTCGTGCGATGAGTGAAATACAACCGCTTCATTCCCTAATCTCATGGAATTCGGCAGATTCTTTTCAGGTTGCCCATTTTCCCCGTCCTCTGTTTCTTCGGCTTTTTTTGTTTTCGATGTCTTAACCGAAGAAACGAGGCTGACAACGGGAGTTGACGTTGCGGCACGAAGATCAAGCAGATCTAAGGATTCGACGAGAACCAGATGTGGTTTGACGCCAACCTTTTCGAGAAGTGTTCGTCCGATTAGTTCCCCTAAAACGTAAGGTCTTAACGTCGGGCCATACAGGATTTGCTGCGTCCTGTTGGGTTTGACAGGCGCAGTACATTGGAATTCAAGTGGTCGTCCGAATCGGTTGGTAATCAGCAGGCCGCCAACGTATCCCCGTTCTGCGTCCTCAACCGCCGTCAGGAAGCCCAACCGAAACTGGTCGTGATTCCCATGCGACATTCATTATTCCTTTACGATTTTTCGAAGTGGATTGCCGCGCAATGTGAATCGGGGGCAAACAGAAAACTCCCTGGTGTCATACACTTTGATCGTCGGTTCGGCGGCCTGACTTGAGTTTGACGATTCCATCGTCACATCGTTGGACGAAAAGGATTACGGGGTTTGGGTAGAATGTGACAGTCAAGCACTGTCGGCGCTTTTGCCTGTTAATGACATATTTGGAGAAGCAGAAGACGCAGAACTCTTGTTCCAGAACTTCAGCCAGCGTGGAGCTCGCTCGTTAAGTAAGGCGATAATCAACCACCAAGATCCTGCGACTAGCGCGAAAACGACAAGCACCGCCACAATCGCCGAATTCAGCATTCTGGTCTGAAGATTCTGGACGGGCAAAAGCGCAGCATCTTTCCGTTCCTGAACAACAGCCACCCATTTGGTGTTTCCAACGGGGCTGAAAGCGGCCAGCCATTCACCTCCGTAAATGACAGGATCAAACTGATTAACAGGGTCGATATAGCGCGTGGTCCGGTCAATCTCGGCATCTGATATCGCGGCCTGTTCCCCTTTTCGGCTTTGACGCATTAATTGTTCAAGGTCCTGGATGACGTCCTTGTCCACATTTCCTTCCAGCCTCAACTTCCTGAAGTCAGCTTCGGTGATTTGCCCGAGTTTTGAATCGTCCATCCAGCTATGCGCCAACAGTTGCCAGTGATGTTCGCCGTCCAGATCTCCGCCATCGACAATCGCCAGCTTTCTGTTCACACCGTCGGCTTCCTTGCTTTGCCAGTTTCGCTGGTAATCTTTGATTAAACTTCCCAGGGTCAGTGTCCTGCACAAGACACCAATCACGACTTCGCCTTCTTTGGGATCGAAGATCGGAACAGACATCGCCACGACGTAAAGCTCACTCATCGTCGACTTAAACGGAATTGAAATATGGCAACTGGTGATCGCGTGAATGTCGACCGGAACTTCTTCATTTTCAGGCCAGTCAATTCCACTCCCGTTGAAAAAATCTCGCCTCGCAAGGTTTTCATCGGGCCTGGAATTGGGGGGATTTCTCCAACGCTGGATTCCCGAAGAGTCCAGTAGAAACCAGCTGGCGTCCAGAACCCTGCTTAATTCTCTCAGACGCTCATCATTTTCACGTTTGAGCCGATCAAGGCGCTGTTCAAGCGGAAATCGCTTTTCCTTTGGCAATGTTGCCAACACGGCAACTTCCTCACGAAGTCGGATATCTTTTGCCAGGGTTTCTAGTTCATGACGACGATCTTCGAGTTCGCGATTGATACTGTCAGCCAGCAGATTTGCTGAAAGGACGTCACTTTCAAGCGCACGTCGCGTCAGATTCTCGAGTGTAATCTGAACCGCATCATTCATGGTTTTCATGGCGAGCGGGACAATGCATGTCAATAACAACAAAGGCAGAATCAGTCCCAATAAAATCAAAGGTCTACGTGCTCGAAATCGTTCTCGACCTGTTAATTTGTCGAGAACCGCTTGAGCATTGGGAAATCGTTTGGCCGGATCAGCCGCCAGACAGCGATCGACGATTTCGACAAGTTGCTGATCGACGCCTGAAATATGACGGTGTGTCGATGGCTTTGAACTCGCGCGAACAAGATGACGATAAATCGCCAGTCGATCTTCGAGCGAACTGGCGGCACTCAGCTTTCGCTCGTTTTCTTCTGTTCGGAAGGGAGGGCTGCCTGTGAGCATGTTGTAAATCAACGCTCCCAGGGCGTACACGTCCCAGCGAGCATCCGGTACGGCCTTTAAGTCGGCCTGCTCAGGTGCCATGTAAAATAATGTTCCCAGCGAATGACTATGCTCATCCGCAAGGCGAGATTGTCCAAAATCGCAGAGCCGAGGCTCAAAATCCTGATCGAGCAGGATATTCGCTGGCTTCAGATCACAGTGCAGAATCCCGCTGCCATGTGCGTGGACCAGCGCCTGACAGACACGCGTCGCAATTCGGACCGCATCCGTTGTCGTCAGCGGTCCAGCGGCTAATCTGGCGGCCAACGATCCGTTTTCCAGGTATTCCATCACGTAATAGGGTGGATCATGGTCCCAGCCAACGGCAAGCAAACCGACAATGTTTCGGGACGTGTATAACACAGCCAGCTTTTCGACTTCACGTCCCAGCAGTGACCAATCGACTCCACGACGATGGGTATAGAACTTAATGGCCACATGCTTTCCCGTATTCTGCTCGCGGGCCAGCCAGACCGAACCGTATTTCCCTTCACCGATCGGTTTCAGGATGCGATAACCTGGTACGACCGACGGCGCCTCGCCGACTAACTCGCTCAATTCGAGCGACTTTTGAACCGCGTCTGCGTCCTGAATGAGAGTCTCACCCAGAACTTCATTCTTCTCACCAGCGGTCACGAATTGCGAGCTCGACAGAACCACTGTGGCCCCCAGTTGACGGAATTCATAAACGGAATTTTCGTTTCGCAGATCATTCCATTACTTTTACGATACTCATATGCTGACTGCAAAGTCGACCAACTGTGACGGTGTGATAAGGGCGTATCAACGTTTAAGGGAAGAAAGATTCAATTTTCTTTGTTTGCCACCGCGCGAGAGCCGTCGGTTTCGCGTCCATCAATTTTGAAGTCACGGGTTGTCGTCGGACTGTGGTTCCTGGTGTGGCTGACGGGCTGTGACCAGGCAAAACGACCTGAATCGACAAGCGTCGAACCACCGCCACAACGCTCGAATGATCGACCTTCGGCTCAAACGCAGCAGACGACAACCATTACGGACACTGACGAAGCGGCTTCAATCACGCCGGTTAACCGTCCTGAACGAATTGTTCGACCTGCCGATCGACGTCCTCGTCACGATGAAGATCGTCTTGCCAGTGCCGGTGTTCACATTTTCGAATCGAAGCGACTTAAGCTTTACACGGACATTAACCTAGAAGTCGCTCGCCCCCTTCCAGCGTTGATCGATCAACTGTACGTCGCGCTCGAGGACTATTTTGGGCCTCTTCCCCCGGACATTGCGGGAACCGATTTTCAGATTTCTGGTTATCTGATTCAGGACATGGCATTATTCCAGGAGCTTGGTCTATTACCTGAGGATTTCACGATTGAGCATGGTGCTCAACGACGAAACGAATTCTGGATGCGCGAACAGGAATTTGATTACTATCGCCGACATCTTCTGCTCCACGAAGCCACGCACTGTTTCATGAATTTCATGCCGGGCGTTGATGCTCCGCTGTGGTATCTGGAAGGAATGGCTGAATACTTTGGAACACATCAACTTCACAGAGAAAAGCCAGCCACGTTTCGAGAGATGCCAACCTCACCTCATGATTTCGCTGGCTTTGGCCGGATCACGATTGTTCGAAAAGATGTTCTGGCAAACAAGCCGTTAACGATCCCCGCGATCATGGCTTTGGCCGCTTCCGATTTCGTCGCTCCGGATCCATACGGTTGGTCGTGGGCTCTTTGCGCATTTCTCGATGGAAACCCTCACTATCACGAGCGGTTTCAGAAGCTTGGCGGCTTTACTCAAGGAACTCAGTTTGTCCGAATTTTCTCGGAAGCATTCGCTGCGGACCAACGAGAATTGGCGACAGAATGGCGTTTATTCCTCTGCAATCTGCAGTATGGTTACGATGTCCAGCGCGCAGCGATCGACTTCAAGCCCGGCGAAACTCTGAAGGATGATCGGGCCAGCCAGACCGTTACAATTGAAGCCAATCGAGGCTGGCAGTCCAGTCGCGTGCTGCTTGAGCAAGGACGAACGTACGAGGTCACTGCCACCGGACGTTTTACGCTGGCTGAAACGAGTCCCCGATCGAAACCGTTGATCAGTGAACCACGCGGGATTTCTTTTCGTTATTTCGACGGGTATCCAATCGGCACACTTTTAGGTTGCTTGCGGACGGAATCTGGTCCTGCTGGAGGCCCCGACGATTCGATGCTCAGCGTGATCGCGCTCGGAAGCGAACGCAAGTTTAAAGCTCCCTTAACAGGAACGCTTTACCTGAGACTCAACGACGCCTGGAATTCTCTTCACGACAATCATGGCGACGCGACTGTACAGATTCGAAACATCTCTCAACCTTAAAGCAAGCTGAAGAACATATTATGCTTTCGGAAAGTCTCTCGCGTTTTCAGCCCGAATCGAGTCACGATCCAGTTTTCTTGTCTTCAAAGCCGTGTTACGATTCAGGCGTTACCATCCACTGAATATTGGAACGATATCAGCGTTGCTGACGAAGTCTTGCTTTTCCATTTTTGGAATCAGCATGGACGACCCGTCGCTGATCGTTAACGGTTAGGGTTCAAGATGCTCTGGGAGCAACGAGTCCGATATGCGGCTTTAACCGATATCGGCTTTCGTCGAAAGAATAACCAGGATTCCTGCGCCGTTGCTCTTTGTCAGACAAAAGAGGAATGGGACGAAGGAGGGCATCTGTTTGTCGTGGCCGATGGAATGGGAGGCCACGCGGTTGGCGAACTGGCGAGCAAGATTGCAACCGATACCATTCCGCACATGTTCGCCAAGCTTCACGGAAAGACACCCTCAGAAGCATTAAAAACGGCCATCGAAGAAGCGAATGATGCGATCAACGAACGAGGGACTCAGAACCGCGACTTTCAACGAATGGGAACGACCTGTTCGACGCTGGTTCTTTGTTCGAGAGGAGCAGTGATTGGACATGTCGGAGACAGCCGGGTTTATCGAATTCGCAAATCGCAGATCGATCAACTGACTCGCGACCACAGTCTTGTCTGGGAAATGATTCAATCCCGCAGAGTGAATCCGCGTGATGCCGAACGTCTTTGTCCGCGTAACGTCATTACTCGATCGCTGGGGCCCGAACCCGTTGTTAACGTGGATATCGAAGGTCCACTTCCTGTCCTGCCAGGGGATATTTTCCTCCTCTGCTCGGATGGACTTTGTGGCCTGCTCAGCGACGCCGAGATCGGTATGATCGCCGGAACGGTTCCCCCCACAGAAGCGTGCCGTTTACTTGTCAATCTGGCAAACTTACGAGGCGGCCCTGATAATATTACGGTGATCATCGTTCAGACGGGTGACGTTCCGGAAGGGGCTGATGTCGTCTACGAACTGCCGCCACAACCGTCTCGATTTGAGGGATTGAGTTGGGGAGGATTCGGTTTGATGTGTCTCTTCGCGGCTCTCTTTCTCGTCGGTCTCTATTTTTTCGAACTGGATAAAGAACGACGTCTGCAAGGGGGGGCAATTCTTGCCGTCGCTACGTTGGCTGGAATCGGGTATTGGATCTGGCACCGAAGTCACAATCAGCCCAAGCCGGTTGAATATGATCCTCGTTCGACTGTTGCCTGGCGTCCCTATCGCGTTGCACCGGCACGAATCACCGACGAATTCGTTGACCAGTTGACTCGAATGGAGGCCGACCTGCAACGAGCAGCGATTGAAGATCACTGGCCGGTCAACTGGACTGAATACGAAGAGGTCTTTCGTAAAGCACGTAACGCCGTGGAAAAACGACTTTTTGGCCGGGCACTTGTTGATTACGGAAAGCTGTTTGATTTGTTGATGGATGCGATTCACCAGCAACGAAAGACACAGCAAAAGGAGCAGCAACCTCCCAAAAAGGGGAGCGCGCCATCGGTCAACACGGTGAAAGAACCCGATTCGAATGGTTCAAAATCCAAGTCTGCCTCGGAAGTCAAATTACCTCCAGACCATCATTGATTTATCGATCACCGTTCGAACGGGTTTGGTCAGCTTGCTGACAAGATTTCCGTAATCGAATTCACGAGCTCACCTTCAGATACGGTGACCGTGGTTCCCTTCGCAAGTGATTTAATTTGCCAGACCCCTTTGGCAAATTCGTCGGAACCAGCGATCAATGCAATTCGGAAACCTTTGCGGTCAGCATATTGCAACTGCTTTCCCAGTTTCTTCGCGTCAGGAAAAACTTCAGTTCCAATCCCGGCAGCTCGTAACGCTCGAGCCACTCGCAAATAGTCGCCAAGCCGGGACTCATCAAACTGAGTCATCAGGACCGGGGCAGGGGTGGCTTCCGTTCCGAGCAGTTTCAATTCTTCCATGGCCGCCAGCAGGCGATCGAGACCCAGGCTGGCGCCGACTCCCGGTAGCCGTTCTTTCGTAAAAAGCCCCGCGAGATTGTCGTACCTGCCGCCTGAACAGATACTGCCGATCCCGGGAAGATCCGTGAGAAATGTCTCGTAAATCGTTCCGGTGTAATAGTCGAGACCCCGTGCGATCGAAACATCCAGTTCGATTCGATCTGAGGGTATTCCCGCAGTTGCGGCGGCGGAAAACAGTTGCCGCAGTCGGCTGACTCCCATTAAAACCGATTCGTTTCCGGCAAACCTGGACTCAAGAGAATCAAGGTCCGTCTGGGGACCGACCGTCAGCAAGACTTGCTTGGCCTGATCGATCGTTGTCCCCACCTTATCAACCATCTCGGCAAGGACACCGTCTTCGCCGATCTTTGGCAATTTATCGATCGCTCGAAGCACGCCGACTGTCTTGTCGGTCAGTCCGAGAAAACTGAGTACGCCGTTCAGGATTAATCGATTGTTGACTCGAATCGTAAACCGTTCGAATCCCAGTCCAATCAAAAGATCATGAATCACGAGCAATGTTTCGATGTCGGCCGAGTTCGACTCGGTGCCGATCGTGTCAAAATCACATTGAATGAATTCCCGGTATCGCCCGCGTTGAGTGTTCTCGCCGCGCCAGACAGGTGCAATATGATAACGTTTGAAGGGCATCCCCAACGCCGATGAATGTTGAGCGGCAAATCGAGCGAGAGGAACCGTCAGATCGAATCGCAAAGCGATATCCCGTTCGCCGCCGTCTTTAAAGCGAAAAAGTTGTTTATCGGATTCTTCGCCACCTTTTCCCGTCAGAATCTCAGCGTATTCCAAAGCAGGAGTATCGATCGGGCTGAAACCATAACTGCGAAAAACGCGACGGGCTGTCTCCATCAGACGTTCGCGAACGAGCATGACTTCGGGAAGGAAGTCGCGAAAACCCTTGAGGGTGCGAGGTTCAATTAAGTGAGACACAGCGGATTCCATTCAACCGTTGAGGTTGACTTTTCTGGCGAATGATTAAAGTGTGAGGAGGTGAGAACGACTTAACTACTGAGCATTGGTAGGGTCGGAAGGTTCGGTTCGCCCGCTTTTTTCCGGGGTTGCGGCTTCGGCGGTAAAACGGCTTCAGCATACTCCCACAGTTGATCAGGCGACTCGAAATACTTGTCGTAACAGGCGTCGTTGTCGTACTCGCAATTGTCTGTCGTGTACGTTCGACAGATCTGCGGTCGCGTGTTGTAGATGCCGCAACGGTTGTCTTCCATGAGATTTTGACAATCCCCGAATACGAGCAGATACCACGTTCCGCCGTCGACAAAAATCGCAGTTCTGCCGTGCATGACGTACCATCGCATGTGATCGAAGTCGCCCCAGGTGGTGGGGGTTTCAATTGGCAACGCAAAATATCGGCAACACCGCCCGGTGCAATAAGTGCACAGGACTTCTCCCGGTTTGAGATCCGAACGACGAACTTTCGCTTTCGCCATGTCTATTCCTCTGTAAACTCCTCGAAATGATGCATGAAGTGTAGCGGTTGCCAGTGCCTGATGGTATCGAACCCCAAATACATGGTGATTACCGAAAAAACAGGTCTTGATTGCTCGCATCCAGCGCCTCCGATTTGTAGCATTTCTAGAGTGAGAAACGATGTCTCGCTGAGCGCAGATATCGTTCAACGGAAGGAACAGAATTCTCAACCGGCCCCGATCAGCATTACTTTTTCGAAATCGTTGGAAAGTTCATTCGATGAAAGATCAGACTTCGACTGACGCAACCTCGCGACGGGGTTTTCTGAAAACAAGCTCGGCGATTGCCAGTGCTGCAGGTTTGAATTTCAGTCTGAATTCCAGCCTGTTCGCGGCAGGTAGTGACCAGTTGAAAGTTGGTCTCGTCGGTTGTGGTGGACGCGGAACCGGGGCGGCAGGTGAAGCGCTGCAGGCTGACTCGCAATCCAAACTGGTCGCAGTCGCTGATCTCAGTTTCAATGCGATCGAATCCAGCCTGAACAATCTCAAGGCGAACAGGCGAATCGAACAACAGGTCGCGGTCACCGATGCCAACAAGTTTGTCGGACTCGACGCGTTCAAAAAGGTCATCGATCAATCTGACGTCGTGTTGCTGGCGTCGCCGCCGGGTTTCCGCCCCTATCATCTGCGGGCTGCGGTCGAAGCCGGAAAACATATCTTTACCGAAAAGCCGATGGCGACCGACGCACCTGGCGTCCGTTCCGTGATCGAGTCTATCAAACTCGCCAAAGAAAAGAATCTTGCCGTTGTGGCGGGATTTTGCTGGCGATACGACCTGGCTCGCCGAGAGCTTTTCAAGCGAATTCACGAAGGCCAAATCGGTGATGTCGTCGCGGTCTACGGAACCTATCTGACAAGCCCAGTCAAACCCATGCCGCCGGAAAGCACTCGCCCCGCCGGGATCACCGATCTCGAGTGGATGGTTCGTAACTGGTACAACTTTACCTTCCTCTCTGGGGACGGCCTTGTCGAGCAGGCCATTCACACCGTCGACTGGTTGCAGTGGGTCATGAAAGATGCCCCGCCTGTCAGCTGTACAGCGATCGGTGGTCGTCAGGTCCCTGCTCATGGCGGCAATATCTTCGATCACATCGAAGTGAATTACGAGTGGGAAAACGGAGCACGAGGGTTCCTCGCGCAGCGTCAAATCGTCGGTTGTCATAACGAGAACAACCTGCTGGTAATGGGGACAAAAGGGACTGCCTACATCAAGGGGGGAGTCGGAATTACCGGACCCAACGCATGGAAATACGAAGGCCCCAATCCCAACATGTACCAGGTCGAACACGACGAGTTCTTCGACTCGATCCGCACCGGCAAGCACATCAACAACGGCGATCGCATGGTTACCAGCACGCTGGCCGGAATCATGGGCCGCATGGCGGGTTACACGGGCAAGCAGGTCACCTGGGACATGGCTCTCAATTCAAAGCAGGTGCTGATCCCCGAAATCACCAGTTGGGAAACGAAAGTCGACGTTCCACCACTCGCTCGACCCGGTGTCACACCGTTTATTTGATGGCCACGTGGCCGACGCCGCTGGCATCGGCGTTGATGACGATAACGACACAAAAGTTGTAAATTACTCGTTCCGCCCCCCGGACTATTGGTGATCGGTCACCCGGTTTGGGAAAAGCCGACTTCATTTGTCACTACCCAGGTTAGACCGCAAGCCGATCCAGCCTGGGCTTCGACATGTAATGCCGTTGGAATAAGCCGAGACGACAATCGCGTCGGACTGCGGGGACACGGAGATTTTTCTTACAAACCGATCTCCCCGAGCCTAACATTGATTTACGAAGTCACTGACGAAATTGATCAAAGTGGGGCTCGGTTGAAATTCCACGCCAAGTGATTCAGGGGATCGAAATCGATTGCTTATCGCAGTCTCTTCGATGGCGATGTTCAATATTTGAGGGAGTTCGATTTCGGATTCAGCGACCTGCAAAAAGGGGAGCTTTCGGAACTCGCGAACTGTCGCCAGCTGGTGATCATTCCGCTGCTCACCCAGTGAGGCAAGTTTCGGCATGACGATAAGCGGTTTTCTTAACTCAACCGCAGTAATGATCGTCCCCATGCCAGCGTGAGCCACCACGAATTGGGCTCGCTCGAAAGTTTTTTGATAATCCAACGGTGGGAGAAATCTGACGTACGGACAGTTTTTCGGAAGATAACGTCCGTAACCAATTTGCGCAACAATCTCTTTCGTGCAATCTGCGGGGCGCGTCAGTATCCACTCATCAAATGCCTGGACGAGCCGGTCAAAGGGATCGACGTTGCCCACGGTAAGAAAAACACGAGTAGCGCATTCTGCCACTTAACTGATACCACCAGCATAAAAGTCGTCGTCAAGAATAGGAGTCCTTTCATAACAGAGCATTTAGCGAACCGCTGAAACTCAAAAAACGTTCTGCCAAAACATGTTGCGAGTTGGAATATTAAAACGCCCAACACACGTCTAAACGGATCAATATCGCCCAAATTCGAAGAGACTAATGACCCGCTCGATCAACTCAAACAAAAAGTTTTTTGTTGTCGGGAAAAAATTGTTCTGATTGTCGAATCGGGCAGGTACCTACAAACTCGTACAGGCGATCTCATTTGTTTTTGACAAGATGATTCGTGCCGTCAAACGAAATCACGGCGGGCTTATCGTCGATCACCGATTCGAGGTGGACTGGTCTGGCCCACAGCTTATGCAGATTTCTTAGCGTATCCTGTGCGTAGTCCTGCTTGAGTTCTACCCCCTGGAATCGATGCTGCAGGTAAAGTTCGCCCCGATTGCGATGATTCGCATCGACGACATAGATAAACGGTCGGCTGTGATTCGTCAGGCTGTTCAACAGCTGTGCTTTGACTTCCTGAAATTGCCGGGACGCGATTTCGTAATTCTCACTGCTGTCGTTGAACGCGAATGAGAACATCTTGTGCTTCTTGCAGAATTCCGGAGTCAGGAACGTGTCGATGAACGTAATATCATTGTGAATCCGCCGGACTTCGAAAATCTTTTTGCGGCCCAGGCCCAGTTGCTTGTCCCACTTCTGCTTTGCTTCCCAGTTGTCGCAATCTTCATATTCCGCGCCAAACTGGCCTCGATTCCAGCGTTCTTCAATGTCGCGATAAAGCTCAATCCCGATCTTGTAAGGATTGATTCGTTGAGGACTCATTGCCACCGTACCGCTGTGGTGGTCGGCATAGTCGATCACTTCGGCATCCGTCAGGCCGTGTTTCGTCATCAGGGTGGTGTGCCAGTAGCTCGCCCAGCCCTCATTCATGATTTTCGTCTGCCCCTGGGGCGCGAAGTAATAGGCCTCGTCACGGATAATGGCAAGAATATCGTGCTGCCAGTCCCTTAACGGAGCGTGCTCCAGCAGAAACAATAGAACATCACGCTGCGGCTCGTCGGGGAACGACCTCTTTTTCTCCCGGTCTTCTTCCTGCTGATGCTTTTCCCGAGCCGCCTTTTCCAGGACTTCAGGGGGGTTGATGAATGAATCCATATACCCCTTCGATGGCAATCTTCCCGACTGCATATATTCAAAATCATCTTCGCGCAGTAACGCCGCGTGCGGGAGTGGCATCACGTCGGGTGCCCGCTTGATGTGCATCGAGTGCATATCGATCAGGTCTTCCAGTGACAGGCAGGCGTCGATGAATTCTTCGACTTTCTCAAAACCATAGCGGTCGACGTACTGGCTGACACGAGTGGCGTGGTTGGCCATCTGATCCAGCATCTTGCGATTTGTCTGGCCGAACCAGGCATTGTTTTTGAAAAAATCACAGTGCCCGTACACGTGAGCGATGACCAGTTTCTGATCGACCATCTCGTTGGTGTTTAACAGGTACGCATAACAGGGGTCGTTATTGATGACCATTTCGTAGATGCGCTGCAGCCCGTACATATGGGTCTTGAGCAGTTGGTCGTATTCGGCCCCAAAGCGCCAGTGCGGATACCGAACCGGAAACCCGCCGTACGCGGCGAACATGCACAACTCTTCCAGATCCAGCACTTCGAAAATCGTTTCGAAGAAATCCAGTCCGTAACTTTTTGCGAGTGCCTCCATCTGAAGCTGAATATCGCGAAGTTGTGGAGGCAGCGTTCGAGCGGTTGAAATGGCCATGGGCTTCCCTGCAACAATGACAACTGTTCGTCAAATGGAACGTGGACACATTCTCAGGCGGAATTCCGTTTTCCAAGTTTGAGATAAGAAACCAGAAACAACAAATACAGGATCGCATCGCCAATGGCACAAATCCTGAGCACCATCGGCACTTCAGATCTCATCCAATAATACGCGATCAATCCACAAAAACTCAGTTTTAAAAGCAATCCATACCGAATCAAGTTCCGCTGACTGACCGGATCGAAAGCAACCGCTGCAAACATCAGACCGAAGATGACCAGCAACAGAGAGGCAAACTGGATTGGTCCCCAATGATTCGGAGCGGAAATTCCGGCCCATTGAAAAATCGCGGGGCCCGCCACAAGAATACCAAGGCCGAAAAGAATCTCAGCCACTGCCGCAACGACGAAGATCAATCGAATCTGAAAAAGTGACATAAAGATCCGCTTCAAGTTTGTTGTGGGTCAATTGGTTTCTTTGAGTGCGAAAATCCTTCTCGATGTGACGGAGATTGAACTTGTACGAAACGATGACTCGCTTCAATCTAGCAGGGAATCGAGTTCCTGCCGAGCCAAATCGACAGTTTGGCTGCGGATTCGTCGCATAGATTCCGCTACCGCGACGGACAAGCTATACTCCGCATGGCCGATGGTAGACGCAATGGACAGATGTTTTGCGGTTGAGAAACCTCGACTGAGTGACAAATAGAACTTTTGACCGGTGGTGTGCGAAATGACGGCGACGTCAAGAATTCTGATTGCCGACGATAATCTTCAGAACTGCGAATTGCTTGATGCGTACCTCGCAGATGAAGACTACGAGATCGCGATGGCACATGATGGACGAGAGACTTTGAAAAAGGTCCTGGAATTCCATCCGGACCTGATCTTGCTCGACATCATGATGCCCAAGCTGAGCGGTTACGAAGTTTGTAAACAGTTGCGAGCCGATAAAACGACTCGTGACATCCCCGTTCTCATGGTGACAGCCCTCGCCGAAATGGGGGATATTGAACGCGCGGTTCAGGCGGGGGCCGACGATTTCCTGACGAAGCCGGTTAATCGACTGGAACTGACAACGCGAGTCAAATCGTTGCTGCGTGTTCGGCACCTGACCAGTCAACGTGACCGCCTGTTGGCCTATCTGGAAGAAGTCGACGCCGCCGCTTTAACGACCTTGGGGTTAAAGCAATAAGAATCGGACAATCAAACTCGCTGTCTCTGGTCGACGAGTCTGCATTTTCGAGTTTTGTTGATTTCGTTATGATCCCCTGCATGTCGAGGCCGTCAGTCTTTGTCGTTTCGGGATCCAGACCTCAAAACTTTTGAGCCGCATGGGTTGATGCCCAAGCGACGTTTTTTGGTTTGCCGGTTTCGAAGGACAGAAGCTGAGGCCCCGTCAAGAAGATTTTCCACGACCGAGTGCATCAGCGCCATAGCGGAAGTGTCTTTGAAACTGGAGACTTCCGTTCCACGTTCTTGCTTTCCAGCCGATTTCTAGAAGACCGTATGAGCAGATCCAATTCGACCGATGTTGCCGGTTCCAAGACCACTGAGCCGACACGTGGCAAGCCAAATCAGGATGCCAGCCGGGAAACACTGGAATCGATTGCTTTTGCTTTCGTTCTCGCACTTCTGTTTCGGACGTTCGTGGCGGAAGCGTTTGTCATTCCAACCGGTTCCATGGCGCCGACATTATTCGGCCGAAATAAGGATATTGTCTGCGACGAGTGTCACCAGCACTATGAGGTGGGCGCCAGTGACGAACTGGACGACGACGGTTATCTTGTCCGAAGAATCGAAGAATCAATTTGCCCTAATTGCCGACACCCCAACAACATTCGTGACTTGCCGGTTTTCAAGGGAGACCGAATTCTCGTCAACAAGTTCCCCTATCAGATCGGCAATCCCGAGCGTTGGGATGTGATTGTCTTCCGCTATCCGGAAGACATGCAAAAGAATTACATCAAACGTCTGGTGGGTCTTCCCGGTGAGACAATTCTGGTCTCGCAAGGGGATGTTTATGCTCGTCAAGGGGATCAGGGTCCCTTCGAAATCTTGCGAAAGCAGAATCCCAACAAGCAGAAGGTGCTGCAATTACTGGTCTATGACGATCGACATCCGCCAGTTGACTTACTCGCGAAAGGGTGGCCTGAACGGTGGACGCCAGTCTCTCGAACAAATTCTGCCGATGCGGTTGACGGATGGAGTTACGACGAAAAGAGCTGGCGACATGATGCGAAAGCCAGAAGCTTTTCGCTCGATGCGACTGCCGAAACGAAATGGATTCGTTATCAGCATCTTATCCCGTCCACTGTGGAATGGAGCGAGGTCGCAGACCAGAACGAACCTTTGAAAAAGCCACGGCCCCAGCTCATTACGGACTTCTGCGGATACAATACTTATACAGGCGGTCGCAGTTTCAACATCGACGATGATCGCTTCTGGGTTGGTGACCTGACGCTGAACTGCACCGTCGAGATCACCTCGGTGACCGATGCTCAATCGGAGCTGATTTTCGAGTTAACCGAAGGGGTCCGTCGCTATCGTTGTCATATTAATGTCACATCGGGCGAGGCAACGCTGTTTCAGAATGACGATATGTCAGTGAATTCCGACTCGACCAGTGTCGAGATGGCAAAAGCGCCGACCCCCGTCCGTGGACCAGGTACCTACACGTTCGCTTTCGCCAATGTGGATGACCGTCTCTGCCTGTGGGTCAACAGCAATTGGACCAATAGTGGATTGATTCCCTTTGGTTCTAAGGCTGAATTTAATGCACCTGACAACCGCAACCCTCAGGAATCCGACCTGATTCCCGCCGGCGTCGCCGCTCATGGAATCAGTGCTCGCGTATCAAATCTTGTCCTGCAACGAGACATTTACTACCGTTCCGAACGTGTCCCGAACGATGCTGGCGACTTTACCTCGCACGAACCGGAGCTTTCCGAGTCGATTCGGATACGTGAATATCTGACTGAACCGGACGAATACGGCAGGCTTTACACGGGCAAACACAATGACGCGCTGTTTGGAACGCTCGGGCCCGATGAATTTTTTGTGATGGGAGATAACAGTCCGCGCAGCCAGGATAGCCGACTTTGGCCGAACGCCAGACGTCATGCCGCCAATCGCCACGCGGTTCCGCGTCAGGCACTGTTGGGAAAAGCGTTCTTCATTTATTGGCCGCATGGAGTTCCCTTCCTTAATGGTGGAAAAGGATATCCAGTCATCAATCATTCCCCCTATCGAAATCAACGTGGAGAGGCTGTTGTCGATACCTACCCTGATTACGCGGCACCGTTCTATCCGCAGTGGTGGCGATGGAAGCGGATTCGCTGACAGGAATCATCGAAATCTGGGTGCCACTGCATGACCGTCTTCGGTCAAGCAGTGCTCTTCGATTCGCAGAACGAGAAGAAACTGCTCCTCAGAAGACTCCGATGCAGTGGCACAGAATCCTCTGGAAAAGTTTGACAAAGTGCCCGGTTGCCAGTGACAATACAAAACCAGATTGAACGTAGACAGACAGTTGATGCCAGAGGCATCTAAGACAAAGACGTCATGGAGGACGAATCATGTCATTGTTACAGTGCGTTAAGCTCGTCAAACAGTTTCCTGGCAAGCGTGCCGTCGACGGAGTTTCGTTTCACGTTGATCCGGGTGAGGTGGTCGGCTTGCTCGGCCCCAACGGCGCGGGCAAATCAACCAGCTTCAGTATGGCTGTCGGTCTCGTGACTCCCACCGAGGGGCGGGTCATCTTCAATGGAACGGATGTCACTCGTTGGCCCCTGTACAAACGGGCTCAACATGGAATGGGATATCTGCCACAGAATGATAGTGTCTTCGGTAAACTGTCGGGCGAACAGAATCTCTACGCAGTCCTGGAATTTCAACCCCTGTCTTACCGCGACAGAATGGCTCGCGCTGATGAATTACTGGATATGTTCGGCCTCTCCCAAAAGCGGAAACAACTGGCCGGAACACTTTCGGGGGGAGAAAGGCGACGACTGGAAATCGCTCGCTGTCTGGCCAGTCGACCCAAACTGATTCTGCTGGACGAACCTTTCACGGGGATCGATCCGGTCACCATTCACAGTATTCAGGATATCATCGCAGATTTACGGCAAAGCGGGATTTCAATCCTGTTAACGGACCATCGCGAGCGTGAAACGCTGACAATTACTGATCGCAGCTACATTGTGTTCTCGGGAAAAATCCTGGTGAGTGGAGACGCGGCGACGGTCCTTGGCGATGAAAACGCGCAGAAGTACTACTTTGGTAAACGCTTCGATGCCAGCTCGATCATCGAAAGTAAAGGGGCGTTTCAAAGTCAGATCGATGCCGCAGCAGCGGCTGCGGCGGCAGACAAAGCAAACAAAGCGGCTTGAGGCTAGCGTTGAGGAGCGGTGACCTCACACGACGAGTAAGGGACCGTAAGTAAGCCAGACCCCACCCCCTCCACGGGGGTGGTCAAGGGGCCTTTGCCCTAGAGTTTGAATTCGGACAAATTCACTGCCGATGATCCTGGTGCAAAAGCCCTTTAACCACCCCCGTGGAGGGGGTGGGGTCGCGTTGCTACGACGCAGCCGAACCAAGTTCATCGGCCAGGGCGATCAGCGTTTGCCAGAGCGAATCATCTTCTTCAACAAACGCAGAGGTTGAAACTGCCAGCACGCCAATGACATGATGCGTTTCCTTTTGGCGAATCGGGACTGCCAATGAGCTGTTTGCCCCGAACCGCGCGATCCATGTGGCAGATCCATCAAGCCCCGATTCTTTCGGATCGCGTCGGCCAATCGCCGGCTTGACCGTCACTGCGGCTTTCACAATTCCCAGGCCGATCTGATCAAGCGGGACACGGCGAGTCGCCGCCTGAAATCCCGAGCTGACATCACGCGGCATATCGCTTGTCCAGCCAAAGCCGATCAGAACCAGATGGTTTTCTTCCAACTTCCACAGGCCGGAGGCTCGCGACGCAGTTTCAATCACCAGTCGCTCGAGCAGTTCATCAAACGAATTACCGGCCAGCCACGCGGAACGGAATTCTTCCTTCAACCCCATTTCAAATCCCATATTAAGGTTCCCGTGCCACTGCTTCGGAGTCTTCGGAGAAGCAGTGTCTTCTTCTTCTTCTTCTTCCGTCGGCTAAAGAGCACTGCTTGACCGAAGACGGTCAAGCAGTGGCACAGTATTCAGATAATTGTCAAAAAAACCGCGATGAAAGTACCCGGATCATTCTAAGTTCTTACCGGTTCAGTGAAAAAGATGACCTGACATTGGCTTGATATCTCGAATGACGGGTCGGAAATCAAGCTGAGCCAGGATTTGAGTTTCGACATCGATTCCCGGGGCAACCTCGATCAATTCGATCCCTTCGTCCACCAGGCGAAAGACCGCGCGTTCTGTCACGAACAGGACGTCATGACGCCGATCACGAGCCGTCTTGCCGCTGAATGAAACTTGTTCCACGTCATTCACAAATTTCCGATTCGTCCCTTCACGTACAATTCTCAGGCCGCCGTTTTCGATCGTAACCTCCAGACCTCCTGTCGTGAGTGTGCCGCAGAAGACCAGTCGTTTTGCGCTTTGAGAAATGTTGATGAAGCCCCCGACACCTGCCAGGCGCGAACCGAAGCGAGAGACATTCACGTTGCCGTGGCGGTCAATTTGAGCCGCCCCGAGTGCCGCGAAGTCCAATCCTCCGCCGTCATAAAAATCGAATTGAGACGGCTGGTCGACGATCGCTTGCGGATGAACTGCGGCACCGAAACTAAGCCCTCCCGCCGGCATTCCACCGATCGGGCCGCTTTCAACCGTGAGCGTGATCCGATCGAGAATCCCTCGTTCTGCCGCAATTCGAGCGATCCCCTCGGGCATCCCGATTCCCAGATTCGCAATCGCTCCAGGATGTAGTTCATCGCACGCTCTGGCGGCAATGATTCGACGCTCATCAGGTGGCAACTTCGAGAGTGATGCGAAATATTTCGCTGCAGCCATTGGCGAGGCGGGTTGAAAATACGTTTCGTTTAACGGTTCTGCGAAAGTCTGTGGGTGTTCGCTCAATTCCGAAACGACCACACGATCGACCAGAATTCCGGGGACACACACCTGAACCGGCGGCAGCGGCGTTTCGAGGACCTGCTTGACCTGGGCCAGGACGATCCCACCAGAATTTCGCACCGCTTGGGCAATCTGCAGCACATCACCGATGACCGCTTCTTCTTCCATCGACAGATTGCCATACGGGTCCACCGATGTCGCACGAATCAATCCGACGTGAATGGGAAATGACTTGTAAAACAGCCAGTCGCGACCCGAAAGCACGATTCGTTCAACAAGCGGTTCGGTCGTCTTCGCGTTCAAACGTCCGCCGCCGAACACAGGGTCAACGAAGGTTCCTAATCCGATGTGAGTAATGCAGCCGGGGCGTCCTGCCGCGATGTCCCGGTAAAGCTGGCAGATGACACCTTGTGGAAAATTATAAGCTTCGATCTGGTTGGAAAGTGCAAGCTGCCCGATGCGGGGAACCAATCCCCAATGACCACCAATGACTCGCCGCACCAGGCCCGCGTGGCCAAGGTGGTTTAATCCGCGAGAGTGACCATCCCCCTGACCGGCGCCATAAACCAGTGTCAATCCGGTCGGGCTTCCGCTTGCTAAAAATCGACGTTCCAGAGCGGCCGTCAGCGCTTCGGGGTGTGCCGCACCAACAAAGCCTCCACAGGCCATCGTGGCTCCCTCAGGAATCCGGGAAACCGCTTCGTTTGCAGAACACAGCAGGCTGTCGATCCGACTCATTAACCCCACCAGCCCCCATTCACGTGGATGGTCTGGCCTGTCACGTAGCTTGCCAGGTCGCTACACAAAAACAGAATGACATTGGCGATTTCCTGAGGTTCTCCGAACCGCCGCAAGGGGATATTCGTCAGCATCTGCTCGCGCACGTTTTCAGGAATCGATTGACCCATTTCCGTCAACACGACCCCCGGTGCAACAGCGTTGACCGTGATATTTCGCGGTGCCAGTTCCTTGCTCAAAACCTTGGTGAGTGCGATGACACCTGCTTTCGCCGCCGAGTAATTGGCCTGTCCGAAAAATCCCAGCACGCCTGAAATCGAGGCCATGCTGACAATCCGACCCCCAGTTGCCAACCGTGATTGAGCCCCCTTACAAACGTTGTAGACGCCGGTCAAATTGGTTTCGATCACATCTGACCATTCGTCGTCCGTCATTTTCTTGACCGATTTATCGCGAAGGATGGCCGCATTGTTGATGACGATGTCGAGCCGCCCGAAGCGATGAACGACGTCATCCAGCATGACTTCGAAAGCCGCTCGATCTCGAACATCCGCCGGCAGGGCAATCGCCCGGTCCCCCAGCGCGGTCGCGGCAGACTTCGCCAGGTTTTGATTGATGCCCTCCCGGTCCTCGAAATAGTTCAGGACAACCGCTGCGCCTGCGGCATGTAACGCAGTCGCTGTAGCCAGACCCAGCCCTCGTCCGGCACCCGTGACGACCGCCACTTTGCCTGATAAATCGATCACATTCATACGGTTGTTTCTTGAGAGACTGAGGAGTTCAACGAGATGTTCATATCAACTCGACCACAATTTGCAGCCGAGGCTTCGATCCGGTCATTTGTGGCGCGGGCGATCAGGCTGTCATGATGCCCTGTTTTTCCAGATACGCAATCACTTCGTCCGCCAGTTGATCGATATTCTTGTTGTCCGAGTCAAGAATCAGTTCCGGATTGACGGGAGCTTCGTAAGGATCAGAGATCCCGGTGAAGTTCTTGATTTCGCCAGCACGCGCCTTCTTGTAGAGACCTTTCGGATCTCGCGCTTCGCAGGTTTCCAGCGAGGCATTCACAAAGACTTCCACGAATTCACCCGCTGGAATGATTTCCCGCACACTGTCGCGGTCGCGGCGATACGGCGAGACGAACGCGGTTAAGGTGATGCAGCCGGAGGAGGCAAACAGCTTGCCAACCTCACCAATTCGGCGGATGTTTTCGGTTCGATCCTCTGCCGAGAAAGTCAGGTTCTTATTCAAACCCAGACGAATGTTGTCGCCGTCAAGGACGAACGTATGCTTGCCCCGTTGATGAAGCTTGTAGTCGACGGCGTTGGCAATTGTGCTCTTTCCGCAGCCCGAAAGGCCGGTAAACCACACGACAGCCCCTTTATGACCATTTAATTTCCAACGGTCTTGTGTCGACACCGCGTGTGCGTGCCAGGTGACGTTGGTGGCCTTTTGCTCGGTCATGGACAACAACCTTGAATAATTCGCCAGAGCCGGATGATTTATCAGCCTGACATGCAGCGAAAGGCTTGTTTTGTGTTCCCTCGCTGCACGTCGGGCTATCGTTTGACGGCGTGATAACACGCCGGGCAAAGTGTAGGGATAAGACAAAACGGTGGGAAGCTTCGATCGTTCGTCGCGCCAGCCCGTCAATGACTTTGCCCGCAACCCAACCACGGGAGGGCGAGGCTCCCGCCGAGCCGCTAAGTCGATGCGTGTCCAATCACCGGGAGGGCGAGGCTCCTGACGAGCCGCTAAGTCGATGCGTGTACCTGCTTCGCGGCTCAGCAGGAGCTTCGCCCTCCCGATCCATTTGGCAACGTTTCAGTTGATAGGGACGGTCGTCGCAGGTACTGAAGCGAGCGCAATTGATGAAAGGAAGTCTGTGACTTTCGACCGATCAACTTCTGTGATCGCACCAAACGGAGGTGCCAGGTGATCGGAACAAATCCCCGCAATCGCGAGCGCCGACTTCAGCCCTCTGAGATAACCTGATGGTCCGTCTCCCAGGGTATTGTACAGCCCACCAAGACGGATCACGTCGGCCTGCAATCGGTCGATCGCGGCCTGATCACGACGTTCTGCTGCGTGAAAGAGGTTCACGAACAGCTGCGGACAGAGATTGGCGCCGCCGTTGACACCCCCGTCGCCCCCCAACAGCACAGATTCTGCCGTCAGGTGTTCGGGACCGATCAGGAATGTCCAGTCAGGCCGAACGTGTCGCAGTTCCAGCAGCTTTCGATAGGCGTTGATGTCACCGGCACTGTCTTTCAAGCCACAAATGTTTTTGTGTCTTGTGAGACGTTCGACGGTCTCAAACGACAGCGAGAGTTTCACGCACGAAGGCATGTTATAGACGAACATCGGCAACGGCGACTGTTCCGCAAGTTCTAACAGGAAGTTGCCAACTTCGATCTGTCCCACCGAGAAGTAGTAGGGGGGCGCGGCGACAATGGCACTGGCGCCGACTCCCTGGGCGAATCGCGATAATTCCAATGCTTCTTCCATCGAGGTGTCGGTGACACCGACCAGCACAGGAATCCGGCCGGCAACCAGCTCGCACGTCCGTTCGACAAGTTCATACCGCAGTCGATAGGAAAGACTGGGGCCTTCGCCGGTTGTCCCCAGGACAAACAAACCCGCCACCCCCGCTTCAATTTGATGAGCGATCAGCCGTTCCAATCCCGGGTGGTCCAGCCCGTCCCGTCCGTTTAACGGCGTGACCATCGGCGGGACGATTCCTCGAATTCGCGGCAGAGTTGTCGGTGCAGATTGTGTTGGCGACACAGATGAAAACTCCAAGGGACCTGTTTCAAACGTGGGGATCGGAATCAAGTTTATCGACTGTCGCTCAAATTCACGTCGCCAATTCCTGGATTCCTGTGATTTCTTCCGCCGGTCGCTGCGGATCTTCGCGATTTTGCCGTTTTGCAAAGCGGCTGACAGCAAGACCAACCAGCAAAATCGTCAACGTTCCCACCACGATGATCATGTTGTCGTGAAACGGACTGACCAGCCACGCGGCATGATGTGCGCCCAGAAAATCCTTGAAAATTGGCGAAAACGTCATCCAGGCAATCACCGCAACACCGGCTGAAACCCCCAGCGCGGCATGTTTCGAGGTGGCTCGCCGCGAGAGCAACCCCAGTAGAAACAACCCCAGCATCCCTCCGCTGAAGATTCCCGCGAGCTTCCACCAGACATCAAGGGCGGTCTTGACCTGGATCATGGCCAGGGCCGCGAGAATGCTGAGGGCCCCCATGACGAACGTCGAAGCATGGAGAACCAGCATCGATTCCCGCTCGCTGGCGCTGGGCCGAAAATAACGGCGATGGATATCGCAAAGATAAAGCGTTGCACAGCAGTTCAGATTGGAATCCATGGCAGCGGAAAAAATTGCTGCCAGGACAAGCCCCATCAGGCCCGGTGGTAATTCAGTGCCGATGAAGTGAGGAAAGACGGCATCCGGCTTGATCCCCTCGGGTAATGCGCCGGGACGTTGTCCGTACAACACGAATAAAGCCGTTCCGATAAAAAAGAACGCGGCACTCACTGGGATGAAGCAAAGTCCACCCATCCAGACACTGCGGCCCGCGTCACTATCAGATTTCGCGGTCGCGTATCGCTGGATGTACCCTTGATCGATGCCGAAGTTCTGCAGGTGCGTCACCATGCCGTACATCAGTACGACCCAGAATGTCGATTCCGAGAGGCTGGTTCCAAAATCCCCCAGGCTGAATTTATGGTTCTCGGCGGCGACTCGGAATAATTCTGGCGCACCGCCGTCGATTTCCAGCACGACCGCGATCAGGCAGATCACCACCCCGGCGACAAGCACTGCCGATTGCACAACACCAGTCCAGATGACCCCTTCCGTTCCGCCAAGCAGGGGATAGATCGTGATCGCGATGCCGCTGATGACGATAATCGTGCTGACGTCCAGGCCGACAAGTGGTGCCAGTGCGAGAGCCAGCAAATACAGGATTGTTCCGAGCCTTGCGAGTTGAGTCAGCAGGAAACAGACGACCCCATACGTTCTGGCCCAGGGGCCGAATCGAGCCTCAAAGTGTTCGTATGCGGAGACTTGCCCTGAGCGGCGGTAAAACGGGACGAAGTATTTGACCGAAATCCAGGCGGCCAGCGGCATGGAAAGGGCCAGGACAAACGCGTTCCAGTTGTGCTGATAGGCTTTTCCGGGATTGGCGATGAAACTGATACTGCTGATGTACGAGCCGACGATCGACATCCCGACAGCCCAGCCAGGGATCGATCGACCCGCCGACATGAACTGTTCAGAGGAACTGGCCCGCCAGGCGAACCAGCAACCGAAGCCGACCACACTGATCAGGTACACAGTCAGCACGGCGAGGTCGAGTGAAAAATCGGGAAGCATCGTCAGTCCAGTCTAGGCAGGATCGTAAGCTGTTTTTTTGGGAAGAATCGGCAGAATCGAGCTGTTCGACTCTTGGTCCATGCTATACTCAGCAATCACTTTCAGAAAACTCAGCCACCGATTTCAAAAAAATGTACAGTTGAAAACTTTTGGCAAAATCAGCGCTTGCAAGCGCTTGGTCTAGCTGCGTAATCTTTTTGGACGTTGAGAAATAGACCTGTTATATGGCGGCGAAACTGGTTCACCGCCGTAATGTCTTCAGTGAAATTCGGGTCAATCGACCCAGCAGAATACAGTTTTTGACCAGAGGATCGGTCGCCGCACTATTCGAGAATCAGGCTCGCAGTCGCGGTCAATTGTTTTGTAAACCTTCCGCAAAGCTTGGCGAAAAAAAGGCAGCTCCCATGGTTCTACGTTCTTGGTTGTCATCGGTTTTTGGGCGTTTGAAGTATTCGACGACTCGTGTCCGTAGTCGCAAACGCCGAACGGTCCATTCGCCAGCACCAAGCATGATCGAAATGCTCGAACGGCGACAGATGTTGACCAACCTGATTGTGACGTCGAACTCCGGGAATAATACGTTTAACATTAATGAAGAATATCAGATCTACCCGTACCCCAGTAACAGTACGCCGGTCGGATCGCAGGTCGCGACAATTTTTGTTTCCGATCCGAATACCGCTTCGTCTGCTCCGTTCCCCGTTTACACTCCCGGCAATACCGTCATATCGTCGGGGAATACCAATAACGCATTTCAGATGGCTGTTGTCGGTGGCAAGGATGTCGTTGAGGTCTGGAATCCTTATGCCCTCGATGCCGCCGTCAATCCTGTGTTTAACCTGACGCTGACAGCGACAGACAATTTGGGAAATACCGGAACAATTAACATAACGATTAATTTGATTCCGCATACCGTCCAATATCTAAATCAGACCGTGTCCGAAAGGTTGCCCGTTGTACCTCAGTATCCGTACGGTCAAAACCTATACCCTGACGGATCAGGGTCGAGTTACCCGCAATATGGGGCCATTACGCCATACTCAACGGCCTCGAACCAAATTACTCAAGGGGGTGATGATAACACCACTTCACCAGCCAATTACCCTGGCGGACCGTTGGCGATTCATCATGATGGTGTGAACGTCCTTCATGTCGCAGAAAACAGCCCCGCAGGCACGATTGTTGGCACAGTCAACGCCGTAAGTCCCGATAGTAACTTGTTCACCAGCCGGCTGACCTACAGTTTCGTCGGAACCGTTCCGGGGTTTGACGCCAGTCATCCTGCGTTGTCCATCGATCCCTACACTGGGGTCGTGCGAGTGATCGATCCTTCGTTCCTGGACTTTGAAGCACGAGCGAACGGGTCGGGTGTCGGCAATTTGGGTCTTGGCGGTTTGACAATTAATGCCAGTGCTCCTTATCAGGACGTGATTTTCGACGTTCAGGTTCGAGCCCAGGATGCGGTCGGTAACTACTCGAAGACCGCCGTCCCTAACAGCCTGGTCAGCACCACAACCGGCCTTCCCATTGATGGTGCCGCAAGTACCTTAGGCACCACGACCACGGATACCTTTCTGTTTATCCGATTGCTCGATGTCGGTGAGAATCTCCCGAGCATCGCCAAAGCCACAACAAATATGACGGTTGCTGAAAACGCGCCGATCACACAAAGCGTCGGTTTCTTTGATATGGTCAATGGGACCCCCGACTACTTCGTCCCAGCAGGGGGGTCAGTTCGTGTCGCCAGCGCCGGATTCAATCCACTTGAGCCACAACAACGGATGAGTTACTCAATCGTTGGAGGGAATAATCCGGTCCCAGGAAGCGGCAATGTCAACGGTCCCTTCGCGATCAATCCCGATACTGGTGAAGTTACAATCAATACGACGAACGCACTCAGTTATGCACTCGTCAACAACTATAATCTCCAGATCAAGATTACCACTGACAATCCTG
Source organism: uncultured Schlesneria sp. (assembly GCA_903899985.1). Lineage (GTDB taxonomy): Bacteria > Planctomycetota > Planctomycetia > Planctomycetales > Planctomycetaceae > Schlesneria. The sequence continues at coordinate 4,626 of CAIULL010000128.1, read as the reverse complement.
ATGCCGACGCCCTCGGTTACACTCAGAACGTCGCTCCCCTCTCAGAAATTGCGACGCTGCATATCACTGTGACGCCCGTGGCTCTGCCCGTCACCATCGTGAAAAACGGCCCATTCTCGATTAATGAAGCTTCGCCGAATGGCACGTACGTGGGACAGGTTGTCGCCACCGACCCGGATACGCTCGCTCCGAATGGGCTGGGCAAACTCTCGTACAGCATCACCAGCGGAAACTTCATCAACATCAACGGCACGGTTTACAATGGGATTTTTGCGATCGATGCCAATGGTAATATCACGGTCAAGAACGTGACCGGTTTGTCCAACGTCGCGGTTCTCAGTTACTTGCAGCAGAACTCGTTTACGATCACCGTGCATGTCTTAAATACCATGAATGGTCAGACGACGTACGCGGACACTCCCGTCGTGATCAATCTGATCAGCGTTGATTCGACCCCGCCGATTGTCCAACCGGGAAGCGCGACGATTCCCGAACACCTCGGGAACGGAACTGTCGTCGGACAAGTTCAGGCCCAGCCAGGTCAGACCGATTTCTCGATCGCCAGTTACGCTATTGTCGGTGGCAATACGAACAATGCATTCGCGATTAATCCGGTGACGGGGCAGTTGACCGTCAATAATTCTGCGGCCTTGATGTACTACTTTGTTCCTAATCACCAATTTAACTTGACGATTAAGGTAACGGATAACGGGACGCCAAACGCCTTGTTCTCGACAGGGATGTTCACTGTAAACCTCACCCAGGTAAACTTGCCGCTGAAGATGGCAGACCAGAGCTTCAGCGTCAACGAGTCGACGCCAACAGGTACGTTCCTCGGTGCTGCACCTGGCACCATCAATGGGACGCTCGTTGGTACGATCGTGATTACCGACCCAGATACACCCAGCCAGATTCCCAATATTTCCTCGATTATCATTTCGGGAGGTAACACAGGCGGTGCGTTTGGCGTCAACCTCCAGGGCCAGATCTTCGTCGCAAACGCAGCCGCAGTCGTGTGGGACGTCAATTCTGTCTTTACGCTGTCCGTCACCGTGACAGAAGCGGGTGTTCCCGCCTATGCGACCACCGCGAACATGACGATTACGGTCAATCAGCAGCGAGAAGCTCCGATTGTCGCAACGCAAGTCTTCAATGTTGCTCAGCACAGTCTTGCGGGTGCCGTTGTGGGAACAATTAATGCCAGTGACCGTGACAACTACTCGGTGCCGCTGTCATACGCCATCACTGGCGGTAATTCCACGGGCGCGTTCGCGATCGATCCCGTCACGGGCATCATTACCGTGACCGACCCGCATCTGGTCGACTACAACACCAATCCGCAGTTCAATCTGCTGGTGACGGTAACGGATGCGGGTAATCCCGGTTACTTCACCACAGTTTCGGACACCGTCTATTTGCTACAGGGCCAGGCTCCCACGTTGCCTCAAAACCTGTCCATAACAATCCCTGAACACTCCCCGAACACTACGTCGGTAATCCAGATTACCGCATCGAATGGAACAGGACCGTACTCGTATTCCATCATTGGTGGTAACCCCGGCAATGCCTTTGCGATCGATCCGAATACGGGTGCCATCACGGTCAATAACAGTGCCGCGCTTGGCTTCCTGAAGAACCCTGTGTTTGGTCTCCGCGTGCTGGCCACTGACGCCGAAACACCTTCGCTCGGTGATACCGCGACCGTGACGATCAAGCTGAGCTTTGTCGATGCACCTCCGGCGCTGATTAATCTTGAGACGACACCAGTCACTTACGTCGAAGACGTTAACACCTTCGTGACTGTCCCAGTGACTTCGTCTGTCATTGCCATCTCGCCCGAGTTGAATCAGGCCTCATCGGCAACAGTTCAGATTACGGGCAACTACCAGTTTGGTGAAGATCAACTGATCTACCCGGCAAACATCGGTAACATCAGCGGTTCGTGGGATGCAAGTTCTGGAACATTGACGCTGTCCGGTAACGACACGTTTACGAATTACCGTTACGCGTTGCAGTCGATCCAATACCAGGATCTGTCGCATAATCCGAACCCTGCAGTGCGAACGGTCTCGTTCCAGATCAACGATTTCAATAATCTGAGTGCTTCAGGAAATCTTTCCAGTGCTGTCGTTACTCGGCAGATTGATGTGATCCCGGTGAATAATCCACCGGTGCTGGCATCGGTGATTTCAACGACCCCTTACACCGAAGGTCAGGGTGCCGTTGCGATTAACCCGGCAATCACCGTCAACGACCCGGATAGCGCAACGTTGTTGAATGCAACGGTGACAATCACCAATTACGTCCCGACAGAAGACGTACTTGGGTTCGTCAACGACAATGCGACGATGGGCAACATCGTTGCTGTCAGCAACGCTAACGGAACGCTCAGCCTGACATCGCCTGGTGATACTGCAACGCTGGCACAATGGCAGGCTGCACTCGAAGCGGTGACCTACACCAACATCAGCGGTGATCTCAATCCGATTAACCCGACGATCACGTTCACCGTCGATGATGGTCAATCGGTCAATAATATCAGCAATACGCTGACGACAACGGTCATCACCGGAGCGGTCTTCCCACCAGTCCTGTCTGGCGGAAGCACGCTGGCTTACACCGAAGAAGATCCTGCCGCTGCGATTAACCCATCGATCACGGTGGCTTCGACAAGCACCGCGACACTCGCTTCGGCGACAATCACGCTGACGACGTACTACGCCAATCAGGATGTGCTTGGCTTCGTCAATAACTCGGCCACCATGGGCAACATCGCTGTTCAGTCCAACAACGGTGGTGTGCTGACCCTCACCTCGGCCGGGGCGACGGCGACGGTGGCTCAGTGGCAAGCGGCTCTGCAAGCGGTGACCTACTCCAATTCGAACTGGACGCTGAACACGCCTCTCACCCGAACCGTGTCGTACCAGGTGAATGACGGTGCGAGCATCAATCCAACCAGCAATGTGGTCCAGAGCACGATCAACATTACCACGGTGAATGACGCACCAGTTCTGTCCAATATCGAAGCGAACCCCATCGGATTCGTCCAGAACACGACGGTTCATGTGACTTCGACGATCAGGACATCCGATGTCGACAGTCTCAATCTGACGTCAGCGATCGTTCAGATCACCGGAAATTACAAGGCGGGTCAGGATCTGCTGCAATTCGTCAATACGTCGAATATCAAGGGAATCTTTAATGCAGTGACTGGTACGCTGACCTTGTCTGGTTCCGATACCGTGGCGAATTACCAGACCGCATTGCGATCGATTACGTATACGACCGGTAATAACCCTGGAACCCTGGCTCGTACGGTCACCTTCACGGTGATCGACGATGGGGGACTGAGCAGCAATTCGCTCAGTCGCAACATTAACGTCACACCAGTTTACGCCCTTCCTGTGCTTTCAGGCATCGAATCGACGCCTCTGCAGTACATCCAGGACGCGGCACCAAACTACGTCAATGCGACCACCCCGATTTCCCAATCGGTTCAGGTGTCCGACGTTGACCGTCAATATCTGACGGGTGCGACGGTTCAAATCACGGGGAACTACACGCAATACCAGGATTTCCTCAAATTCAGTAACACGGCCAACATCACCGGCTCGTTTGATGGAAATACTGGTACGTTGACCCTGACGGGACTGGATACACTGGCCAACTACACCGCAGCCCTGCAGTCGGTCGCTTACTGCAACACGCATGACAACCCTGTTGTGTTGCCACGCACCGTGACGTACACGGTGACCAATGATGTCAGCCTGGTCAGTAACTCGGTCTCGCGAAACATCAATGTCATTCATATCAACAAACCGCCGGTGTTGACGGCTGTTGATACGACGCCATTGAATTACACCGAAACTGCGGCACCGGTGGTGATCGCTCCGAACATTCTCGTGACAGATCCGAACAGCAATTTCATCACCAGTGCCACGGTTCAGATTACCGGCAACTACAACGCCGGTCAGAGCCTCGATGTCCTGGCGTTCACAAACACGTCCAAGATCACAGGTAGCTGGAATCCCGCGACCGGAACATTGACGCTGACAGGGACGGATACGGTCAGCAATTACCGGTCGGCCTTGCGGTCGGTCACATTTGCGAACAGCCAGGACGGGGTGACGGCTCCGCAGCGAACGGTCAGCTTTACGGTGACTGACGATAATCCTCTGAACAGCAATACGGTGACTCGCAACATCAACATTGCGACGGTCAATCAACCACCGATTCTTTCAGGAATTGAAACGACTCCGGTGATTTACAAGACCAGCGATCCGAATGCTTCCAACGCCCGACCGATTACGGCCACAACCGTAATTACGGATTACGACAGCCCGAATTTGAGATATGCGTCGATCAAGATCACAGGAAATTATGTTCCTGGTGAAGATCAGTTGGTCATCGACGGTGCCTCAGCCGGTTCGCTTTACGCGACCTGGACCGCATCGACTGGTGAATTGGCGTTGTCGGGACTTGCCTCACAGAGCACGTTCCTGAAAGCACTGGATGGGGTCACCTATCTGAACCATGCCCAGACGCCGACGACGACACCTCGCACGGTCAGCATTCAGGTCTTCGATGATCAGTTGGCACCAAGTAACGTTGTCGCCCGAAGCATTT
>CAIULL010000127.1 GCA_903899985.1 uncultured Schlesneria sp. | reverse complement strand
GGGAGCTTCACCGCGCCAGAACGGGATCGTCGGTGGAGCACCTCCGGCATCCGTGACGAATAAATCGCCACCTCGCAGATAACGAATCCGCCACGACGTGTTCCCGAGTAAGAAGATATCGCCCGACTGGCTTTCCGTACCGAAATCCTCATCGACCGAACCAACCACAGTGTGATCTTCTTCGGTGACAACTCGAATGGCAAAGACTTCAGGGATGGCGCCGGCGTTTGCGATGGCGGCCATTCTTGCACCGGGGCGCGCTCGAACGCGCCGACCGACCTGGTCGTGATGCAGGAACACACGACTTCGTTCACCCCCGGGTGTCATTCCTTCGCTAAGTACCCGCACGATTCGATCAAATTCATAACGTGACAGGTCGTGATAGGGAGCGGCACGACGAACCATCGCAAACAATTCGTCGGTGTTCCATTCCTCGCATGCGACTTCAGCGACGATCTGTTGGGCAAGCACGTCCAGAGGTGCGACTGGAATCGGAACGATATCGAGCCGACCTGTGCGAATGGCCCGCATGATGGCCATACACTCGAAAAGTTCGTCTCTAGTCAGAGCGAAGAGTCGTCCTTTTGGAATTAATCCCAGAGCATGCCCCGAACGGCCGATCCGCTGAAGAAAGGTCGCAATGTTTCTGGGGGAGCCGATCTGGATGACCAGGTCGACATATCCGACATCAATCCCCATTTCGAGAGACGCTGTGGCGACGACTGCTTTTAACTGGCCTGACTTAAGCCGCTGCTCAGTGTCGTGCCGATGTTTGTATGCGAGCGAACCATGGTGGCTGCTGATCGCATCCTCACCAAGCAGTTCACTCAATTGATGAGTCAGGCGTTCGGCGAGTCGCCGAGTGTTAACGAAGATAAGAGTCGCACGGTGCGAATTCACCAGATTGACGATTCGCTCGTTAACCTCAGCCCACTGTTCGTGCATGCAGACAGCACCAAGATCGCTATTTGGCACTTCGATCGCAAGATCCAATTTTCGCTGGTGACCGATATCGAGAATGACTGGGAGTTCCGGGTCAGGCGCAGGACCGAGGAATGGGACAGGGGATTGAAAAACGGTGAAATCATCGTCGAATGGGAGCAATCCATTCTTTCGCCGTGGTTTCGGAACTTCTGCGATGGACCCGTGATTGTCCCCGATACGATCACGCCCGAAGCCGACTAAAAAACGGGCAATCTGATCCATTGGCCGTTGGGTGGCCGACAACCCGATCCGTTGCAATTTTCGAGGGCACAATTCCGCCAGACGCTCCAGGGTAATTGCCAGATGAGAGCCTCGCTTATCTCGAACGAGTGCGTGGATTTCATCGACAATGACCGTTTCCACATGACGCAGGGTTTCTCGGCTTTTAGGACTCGTCAGCATCAAATAAAGCGATTCTGGCGTCGTTACGAGAATATGCGGCGGACGTCTCAGCATCGTCGCTCGCTGAGAAGCAGAAGTATCTCCAGTACGCAGCCCGACCCGAATGAGTGGAACGTTTAGCCCCATTTCTTCGGCCAGGGCCAGAATCTCAGCAAGGGGTTGCTCGAGGTTCCGGTGCATGTCATTCGACAAGGCGCGAAGGGGCGAAATGTAGATAACACGAATCTGGTTTGTCAGATTTCCCTGTTCAGATTCGTGAAACAGTCGGTTGATCGCTGCGAGAAATGCGGTCAGCGTCTTACCGCTTCCCGTGGGGGCCGCGATGAGGATATCTCGACCTGCGACAATCTGCGGCCAGCCTTGCTCTTGCGGTTCCGTTGGCCCGGCAAAACGGTTTCGAAACCATTCCTGAATGACAGGATGGAAAAGGCTCAAGGATGTTCTTGTTGATTTCTCAACGGCGTTACACACGTTCGTCATATTGACAGTGTCCAACCTTAACGGCGTTGCCTGTTTCCCGACTCGTTGAACTAGGCGCGGGGAGAACGACTTCGATACCCTGATGAAATAAACTCCGGTCTCGTAATGTCGTTATCCTTCGTTCATTCTAGCTTTCCCTAACAATGATCGACCATGCTAAAGAATATTCCTTCGGTTATTTCCCCAGAGTTGATGTCAACCCTCATGCGAATGGGACACGGCGACGAGATCGTTCTCGCTGACGGAAACTTTCCTGCCGAAAGTTGTGCACAACGTCTGGTGCGCGCGGATGGTCATGGAGTCGTGGAGCTCCTCGATGCGATCATGCGTTTTTTTCCACTGGATTGGTTTGTCGATCATCCTGCAAGCGTGATGCAACCAGTGAACGACAATGCTATCGATCCTCCGATCTGGGCCGAATACCGTCGAGTCCTCGCACATCATGAAGGGCGAGAAGTTGAATTGCGACCGATTGAGCGTTTTCGTTTTTATGACTTTGCCAAATCTGCGTATGCAATCGTTGCCACGGGTGAAACTGCCGTTTACGCAAACCTGATCTTGAAAAAGGGAGTCGTCATCGGCCATGAAAACTGAAGCCGTACTCGATGACATCCGCTCCCGAATCGAAGCAGGCTATCCACTCTTGTTTCTCAAGACAGCCGAAGAAGACCGCTGGGAACGGGAACTTGCGGAACTCGCTCTCGAGATTGAACGTGGCCTGGTGACTTGGACCATCACTCGAGGGCTGCAACCGCCATTATCCGGTGAAACTTATGAAGAACCTTCTGCAACGCGATTGTTAGTTCAACTGAATGAATATCCCGAAGAACATTTGTTTCTGGTCAAAGATTTCCACCCCTATTTGACTGACCCGGTGGTGCTGCGGCAGCTACGTGATTTACTGCCAGATTTGATCGCGCAGCGAAAGACGCTGCTGCTGTTCGGCCCGGTCATGAAAGTGCCGCTCGAACTTGAAAAGGATTCCGTTCGAATTGAGCTGCCGCTTCCCGCGTACGAAGACTTGCGCGAGGAATTTGATCAAACGATCTCGGAAATCCGTGGAAGCGATGCCGACGCACTTGAGCTGAATGCAGATAATGAAGACAGGTTGATTAAAGCGGTGATGGGTCTGACGGCTCAAGAGGCTCGCAAGGCATGGATGCGAGCATTGCGTGGTCGAAACGAATTAAACGACGACGTCTTCACCACGCTGATTTCTGAAAAGCGAACGCTTGCGTCAGGTTCTGATTTGTTAGAATTTTATGATCTCGATGAAAACGTCAACGATATTGGTGGCCTGGACCAGCTAAAGGATTGGATGTCGAAACGGGCCGAAGCCTATTCACCTCGGGCAAGAGAGCAAGGAATCCCGCTTCCCAAAGGGATGTTGCTGCTGGGGGTTCAGGGTTGCGGAAAAAGTTTGACCGCCAGGGCCACTGCTCGTCTACTAAGTTTTCCATTGATGCGACTGGATATCGCAGCGTTGCTGGGGGCGCAGCGGGGCGAATCCGAAAAGAATATGCGCAGCGTATTAAGCTTGGTGGAATCGATCGCGCCAGCTGTTTTATGGCTTGACGAAATTGAAAAGGGATTTGCTGGTGTTGAAGGGGACGGTGCCGGTGCAGCGGATGCGACGATGCTGCGTCTGGTCGGTACCTTTCTGACCTGGATGGCAGAAATCCAGAAGCCGATTTTCGTCGTGGCGACGGCAAACTCGGTTGAAAACCTCCCTCCGGAAATGCTTCGTCGCGGTCGGTTCGACGAGCTCTTTTTCGTTGACCTTCCGAATTTTGAAGAGCGTAAACATATTCTGGGAATCCATCTCAAGAAACGGGGCTGGAAGACAGACCAGTTTAATCTCGACGATCTGGCTCGCCGGGCTGATGGATTCAGTGGTGCCGAGCTCGAGCAGATCGTCGTGACCGCTTTGATTGACGCGTTCGGAAATGGACGAGTTTTGTCACAAGAAGAACTGGAACGTGCGTGGAGGACGACAGTCCCACTTTCAGTAACGATGGAGGACAAGATCTTCGCTTTGAGAAACTGGGCACAAGATCGATGTCGCCGAGCGACTTCAGATAGTCGCGTGACCGCCATGCTGGAAGCTGAGCAACGGATCGATACGACGCGTCTTCCCGATGACGACGAGTTCGTTCCATTACCCCCTTGGGCTCAATTGGCTGCTGCCGGCCAGTTGAAGGCAGGAATCGTCGAATTCATCCGTAAAGACGGTGACGTCTTGTTTCCAAAACTCGTGGAGGCGATGCAGCCTTACATGGAAGTAACGGGTGATCAGGGGCTTGCAGTCCGGACTAATCCGAACACGGTCTTATGGGCGGGAATGAGTCAGCCTTTGTGCGAACTGATCTGCGAACTGGTTTCTTCAAAGCGAATTTATGTTCACCCGACAGAACTCGACCGCTATAAGGAAATTCAAAAGGGTGTTCGACTGCCGATTCTCAAGGAGCCTACTGACGAAAAAGTTCCGCGTGCAGTATGGCTCCCTTCCTCTTTGAGAACGGCTCCACACCAGGTCCACAGTGCTCGTTTGTCTCGGATCGGTCGGATGAAGTTAGGGGGGAGTTAATAAACCCCTGAAAACAATTCAGCCCGGCTTGTCGCCACAAGCCGGGCTGAAAATCAATCATCAAATCCAATCAGGAAAGCTGAAACACTTCTGTGTTCAAGACAAACGGAAAGACTCGCGTTGGCTGACGTGGCGAACCGATTTTATCGGTGTAGCAAATCTGTGCAGCCCGGTCAGCAGCGAACTGAAGGGTGGTGAATTCAAGTCCGCAATAAAATTCCGTTCCGACTTCTGCAGCAACGTCGGCAAAGACCTCGCCAGCCGATGCGGCGTGACGTCGGACGCCGTGGATGCTGTTTTCACGAACCTTGACTCCGGCTGCTGAAAGTTTGACCAAGCCTTTCAGGAAGCGACCGACGGTGCAATCATTACCGGTTGTTCTGAGCAAACGTTCCCAGTCTTCGTGAGATTCCCAGTAGTAGCCGTGGTTAAAGTAATCGAGCGCCAGAAGATAGTGCCGATTTTCAGCCCAGTTTGCCGCAGTCAACATTTTAGGAGCCGGTTGTTTTCGCTGATAACTGTGACCACGCGCGTCACGATACGGATGAGGTGTATCCGTCCCCGGAACGTAAGTGTAAGCAGGAAGCTCGGTTGAGGGCAAAAGGCGTGGTGCAGCCTCGGTCGGGGGTGTTATCATCATTCGACTTTTCGACTCAGCAGGTTCGGACGTTCGCCCGGTACGCGCTTGTTTAGTGACTGTGGCCATCAACAAAATACCCCCATCAAAGTGTCCAACAATTATTGCGCGGCGCGGAAAACAATCCAGTCAATTGAACTGTTATCTGACCTGCCACGAACGACTTCGACACAGAAGTCGTAGTCCCAGGCAATGCCAACTCGGATGTCTGTGATCGCGAGTGGATATTCCATTTTTCAATGAACAGAATAACCATTCATTTACAAATGTGGAGATGAATCTTAGGAATTTCTTGAGAACAGGAAGAAATCCCTAAGATCAAGCCCGCAGACTCAGTTGTGTAGCCGATTGCTACAGCATAATCGCCATAAACTGTCAAGATTCTTTCTGTTTCACGTCATTTTGCGCGGTCTGCAACTCTCTTTTTATCCGCGAGACGACGCCACGAAAGCCCTGTTGTCGTGTCATTCCCAAAACCGATGCCAAGCCCAGATGAGCGACCAAATCATCCGGAAGACAAAGACATTCCGCCACCGAAGCGCCCTGCATACCGCAAACCAGGAGTGCCACTAGCCCGCGAACAGTCGGCGACTTTGCGGGCACGCTGGCTTGCATTGAGACCTGTCCGGCATTAACAGCAACCCACAAATGCACCGGCGTTTGACATTCTTGAATTCGACAATCTTCCGGAAACGGCTCCGCGAGTTTGTCGGCGGAGATCGGCGGAAGTTCATTTGCGAACTCAACGAGCCATTGCAGCTTTTCATCAGGCTCCAATTCATCCAATTCCGCCATGAGTTGATTGAGACGCATCAGAACATGGTCCTCTCGTTACGATCGCCGAGTCTCTCAGAGAACATTAGAAGTTTCCGATCATGCAATTTTTGACTCCAGAACATCAATGCAAGTTTTTAAGCCCAATGATCACCAGAAAACCGAGATGTTCAAGTCTGTTGTGGTTGAAAGTCTCAACTTGATCGATCAAGATGCGTGAATGAAACCACATACCCACCTCCCATTTGCCTTGCTTTTTGTCATGTTTTTGTTGGTGCTTGCCGACAGCCGTTTCGGTGTTTTTGCACCACCGGTATCGGCCAACCAGGATGTCTCCAAAACCAACATCGAGATTCCCGCGACCGATGAAGGGCTTCCAGGAGCAGGCCCGATTCGACGAGCCGACTGGTTCCGTAGCCATTGGGCCAAGCGCCGGGGCGACTGGTCCAAACGAGGCACCGCCGATCAAAAATCGGTTGTATTCCTCGGAGATTCTATCACCGAGGGTTGGGGAGACGACGTGGGTGGCACTTTCCCAGGCGTCAAGGTCGCGAATCGCGGAATCAGCGGTGATACGACTCGCGGCATGCTGGTTCGATTGCGTGACGATGTGCTCGCATTAAATCCGACTGCAGTCGTCATGTTGATGGGGACGAACGACCTTGAAGAGAAAGCCGCACCCGAAACAATTGCAGGAAACGTGAAACTGATTCTGGCGGAACTGAAAAAGCATGACCCAAAGATGCCCGTGATTCTCTGCCAGATCTTTCCAAGCTCCGCGACGAAATCGCGACCGGCGGATAAAATCAAAGAGATTAATCGATTGTATGCGGCGGCGGTGAAAGGTGACTCTCAAATCACTTTGATTGAAACATGGCCGTTATTCGCCAACGAACAGGGTGATGCAAAAGAAGCGGAATTTCCAGATTTGTTACATCCGAATAAGGCGGGATACACCAAGTGGGGCGCAGCCCTGCGACCGATCCTCGCGACGCTCGACTACCTCGAAACCGCCGATGATGAATTCAATTTAGAGCCTGAATTTGAAAGCCTGTTCAACGGCAAAGACTTCACGGGTTGGGGGTTTCGTGATCAGAAAACGATGGAATCAAAAGGAGATTTCGACGGAAAAGTAACAACCACGGATGGCCGTTATATTGCCAAGCATGGCCGCTTTGTGGTTTCAACACCTCCAGAAGGACGGCGGGTTCAGCAGCTTTGGACCACACGTGAATTCGCCAAAGATTTCGTGCTGAAACTTGAGTTCCGCGCGACGCCAAACGCCGACAGTGGCGTCTTCATTCGGAAACCTCAATTACAATGTCGCGATTATCCGCTGGCGGGTCCCTATAAGAACCTCAAACTCTACCGTCCTCAAGATTGGAACGAATTGGTCGTGACAGTGAAAGACAATGTTGCACACTGCACCTGTAACGGCGAAGTCCTTGAAGCGTCACTCGCGTTACCACCAAGCGGCCCGATTGGCCTCGAAGGAGACAGCGGTCAGATGGAATATCGCCGAATCCGGTTGAAACAGCTTCCTTGAGATACCCGATTTCACGTTCTCGTATGGCCCGCGATACTCGTTCTCTGGATCGGCATGGACGACGCTGACGGACGTGATCGTGCTTTAATCGTGTAACAAAAACCGTTCTGGGTGAGAAAGAAACCGGGCGTCGCCAAAGGAAGCTCCTATGAAAATCGCGAGGTTCATCGGCTTTGCTGGCGTTTCAGCAGTTGCTTTCGTTTTGTGTTTTTCTCAGGTTTCGTTCGCGAATGATTCGCTCCAAGTCGGCGTTGCGGTGGAAGACATCACGCCTCCCGTCGGATTTCCGATGGCCGGCTATTACCACGAACGACTGGCGGAAGGGAGCATCGATCCGCTGAAGGCGAAAGCGATTGTGTTCAAGGACGGTCAAGTCGAGGCCGCTCTCGTGGTCTGTGATTTGATTGGAATTGCGCTCGATCTGTCTCTCGCCGTACGCAAGCGCGCCTCAGAGAAAACGGGCATTCCGATTTCGAATATTGTGATCACGGCGACGCATTCCCATACCGCGCCTGACTACATGAAGGAACTGTATTTACACCTTGGAAAAGAGAACAACGATCCGTTAAGGGCAACTTATATTGAGAAACTTGTGGCAGGGCCGGTCGAGGCAATCATCAAGGCTCAATCTTCGGCGAAGCGTTCTATGCTGGAATTCGGATCAGCCAGACAAAAGCCTCCAGTATCCTTCAATCGCCGGTCGGTGATGCGCGACGGAAGTGTTCGTACCTGGATAAGCCACGACAATCCCGATGTCGTTCGTGCCGCAGGACCAATCGACCCGGATATCGAACTGCTGACGATTCGTGACGACACTGGACTGGCGACTTGCGTCCTGAGCAATTTCGCTTTGCACCTCGATACTGTTGGTGGAATGAAATGGAGTGCCGATTACCCTTATTTTATCGAACAGACGCTCAAAAATTCGATTGGCTCAAATGTGGTCTCCGTCTTCGCAACTGGTACCTGCGGTGACATCAATCATGTCGATCCGAAAAGTCGAGACCGGAATAAGGCCGACATCATCGGTAATTCGATTGGCGGGTCGATATTGCAGCAGCTTCCGACGTTAAAAGCTGTTAATAACCCGAAGCTTGTCGTGAAATCCCAAGTGGTCTCTCTCCCCTTGCAGGAAGCATCGAAAGAAGAAGTCGCATCTTCAGTACTGATACTTCAATCGGCTCGAAAAAAAGAAAAAGTCGAGTTCCTTGATCACGTGACCGCACATAAAAAACTGATGCTTGACCAGTTTCGACATCGTGAACCTTATGCCAACACGATCGAACATATTACGTGGGGATTGAGCCGATCGCTGTCAAATGTTGGCGCAACGATCCCCGTCGAAGTGAATGTCATTACGATCGGACAAGATGTCGCGATCGTCTGCTTGCCAGGAGAAGTGTTTGTCGAGCTCGGGTTGGCGATCAAACAGGGGTCTCCATTTACGACGACAATGGTGGTCGAACTCTCAAACTGCGTCGAAACCATTTATGTTCCGAACCGAGCCGCGTATGCCGGTGGAAGTTATGAAGTAACCAATTCCTCTTTGCAGCCCGGAGGTGGCGAGATACTAGTCGAAACGGCCCTCAGACTGCTTCGCGAGGCCGCGACATCGCGTCTCAATTAGCGTGCTTTGATTGCTGAATAAAACTCAGTACTTTTTTTTCGATTCCCGTGCACGATGATGCCAGATCTCGCAAAATCCCGATAAATGCTGAGGATGTATGGGAGTTTTCATCTCGAAATCGCAGAAAAGCCTCTGGCGTCATTTCCAAGACCACGCTAAGAACGATTCGCCGCATTTTCGAGAATCTCGACCGTGCGCTCACGTTTCTCAGTGCCGGAGCGTATCATGTGTGACCTGTCGCAAAACGATTGTGACATTACGCCCCATGGACTTTATTGACTTCGGTGTTTCGATTGTCTCATCAATTTTGTGATCCGTCGCACCCTTCGATTCCTGCAGTTACGGAATTTCAATTCTGGGCTGTTGCCATGAATCTTTTCAGGGAGTCAACCGGTTTTCGCCCAATCCAGCTGCGTCATGATGTGCGATGTGGTCTGATTGCTTTCATTGTTGGCGTAGCAGCGCTCGGATCACAACCATTTCTGTTTGCGACCGACAAGACCCCGCCGATACTTGGAAATCCTGTCGTCGGCTTAAACGGAAACTACGTTGTAGGGCGTTGGACGCCAATCAGGGTTCCTGTAACAGTTCAAGATTCGGAATCCATTTCAATGGAACTGACGGCTGTTGACCCGGACGGGAATCGCGTCAGCTTCCTGTCTGCACCTGTTGAGCTCGAAGAGGGGACTCAACTTCTTGAGGGGTTGTTCAAGGTTGGCCGATTGGATGGAGAAGTTGTCGTTGGAGTTGGCACGGAAACCATTCGCGGTTTCCCAGATCGAGTTGACTGGTTGAAGCCACCATTGGAGCCGTCGACTCGGCTGATTGTCACCGTGGGCGATCCTGGTGGTTTTGACTTTGAGTCGAATGCGATAAATTCGGGCCCTCGAATTAGAATCGCCACAATGAAAGCTGCGGAACTTCCCACAAATGCCCTGGCCTATGACGGACTGACGTCGTTAGTTTTGGCAGGCGAGACCGAGGTTTCTGAGTCGCAGTCAAATGCGATTCGTGAATGGGTCACCTCAGGCGGTCGACTCGTAATTTCATTGCCAAACGATTCTGCCGTCGCTCGTCGAAGTTTGATGCAATGGTCGCCGATTAAGGTCTCCGAAAAACCTGTCACTGTTCGCGAATTCGGTAGCCTTGAGGCGTTTGCCGGGAAGAATATTCGAATCCCCCAGAACTCCGCGCTTTCGATTCCAAGCCTGCAATTCGAGGTCGGCGAAGTTCTAGCAGCCAGCCGCTCGGTTCCGTTCATGGTGCGCGCCCCATTTGGAATGGGGTCGATCACCGTATTGGCACTCGACCTGACCACGAATCCACTGAGCGAATGGAAGGGCCTCTCGACGTTTTGTTCCCGACTGTCGATTTCCGACGGTAGGCCGGATGTTTCTGAAAAAGGGGTCAACAAAGGGACACAACTCAGTTCAACTGGCATCACTGATCTGGCAACTCAATTACATGCGGTCCAGGAGAATTTCGAGCAAATTCATCGAGCCTCGCCGTGGTTCGCAATGGGTTGCCTTTTGTCCTTGCTGGTTGTGATAGGCCCTATCGATTATTTGATCGTTCATCGAATTCTTAAAAAGCCTCATTTAACGTGGGTGACATTTCCACTGTTTGCTGCGGTCGGTACGGTGCTTGCCTCCTCATTCGCCACCGCATCGAATCAAACGTCATACCGTGCGAACCAACTGAATATCGTCAATGTTGATGTCGCACTGGCTTCGGCCCGTGAGCGGCATTTTGTGAATCTTTACAGCCCAACAACGTCGCAATCATCGATTAATATTCAACCCGAGTCGTTGGCTCCCGGTTCGACCACGAAGTCAAAGGCTCGTGTGATCTGGCAGGGTGTTCCCGAATCAACATTTGGCGGAATGCTTCGGAAGACTGGGATTGAAAATGGTGCCCACTATCAACAGCAGCCCGATGGCGAACTGACGCAGATTCCACTCTTGCAGTGGAGTTCAAAGGAACTGATTGGTGAAAGCGTGCAGTCCGTTGAAGGGTTGATAGACTGTAGTCTGAAAGCCTCGGCAACAGGAAGTTTGTCAGGCACTCTGTTGCATCGATTTTCGTCTCCGATTGAAGACTGGATGATCGTCTATCAGAACCGCGTCTATCGCCACTTGAAGACTCGCGACGACTCTAAGCCGTTACCGCTCCCACCAAAGCAGGTTTGGCGGGTTGAACAGCCAGGGGTGTTTCAGCGAGAACTACGTCCGTTTTTGACGGGGATTCTGACCATGGCGACGGACCGGTTCGGGTCACGTTCCTCAGACGTGATTCGCCAAAAGTCGAATTACGACCCCTTATCACGAGATCCGCTGGAACTCATTCGGATTTTGACGTTTCATTCTGAATTAGGTGGCGAGCAATACACCGGGCTGACAAATCAACTCTTGAACGATGAAGATTGTTCACATCTGCTCAAACTTGGTCGGGCAATCTTGTTTGGAAGGTTAAGTCAATCGCTTGCGTCGATCGAACGCGATCACCAGCCGTTGGAGCCAGACCGTCAAACATCGTTTGTACGACTGATACTTCCCGTTACGAGATCCGGTGAAGTGTTGAAAGAATTGAAAAGAGTACTTCCTGATTAAGTATGTGGAAATGCTGAGACTTTGACTTCGATCCAACGTAATTTTAATTTTAATTTTGATTTGACTGACGCTCATGATTGAAACTCGCCAACTCACGAAACGCTACGGCCATCTCATCGCGGTCAATGAGATCAATCTTTCTTTAAAAGAAGGAGATGTTTTTGGCTTCATCGGCCCGAATGGATCTGGTAAGACCACGACGATGCGAATGATCGCGACGCTGCTGGCTCCCGATTACGGCGAGGCCTACGTCTGCGGGAAATCAATCTATAACGATCCACGCGAGATACGCCGACTTGTCGGTTACATGCCCGATTTTTTCGGCGTGTACGATGATATGACCGTCATTGAATACCTCGAGTTCTTTGCGTCCGCTTACCGCATCAATGGTCCGGGGCGTCGAAAGGTCTGCGAAGAGAAACTCGAACTGGTGGATATGGCCTTTAAACGAGACGCCATGGTCAATCAGTTGTCCCGTGGTCAAACCCAACGAATTGGACTGGCGAGGACCTTGCTGCACGAACCTCAGGTCTTGCTTTTAGATGAACCCGCCAGTGGACTTGATCCTCGTGCCCGGATTGAAATTCGAAATCTGCTGAAAAAACTTGGCGAATTAAAAAAAACCGTCATCGTCTCCAGCCATATTCTGCCTGAACTGGCCGATGTCTGTACCCGCGTCGGGATGATCGAAAAAGGAAATTTGATCGTTGACGGCTATGTTGACGAAGTCATGCGGAAGGCGAGGCAACAGATCATGTTGCAGATTCGTGTCAAAGAAAACATGGAAAAGGCTGCGGCGCTACTGCAAAAACATGACCTGGTCTCCAATGTCGATATCGTCAAAGGGACGATCGACGCGACGCTGAAGGCCGATACATTCGACTACAGCTCAATTCCCACGTTACTGATCAGCGAGGGGTTTCAATTGACGCTGTTCCGCGAAGAAGAGGTCAATCTCGAAACCGCGTTCATGTCGCTCACGAAAGGGCTGGTTCAATAATCTGTCAAGGATGATGATGTCATGGACAATGTTTCAGCTCCACTCATGCTAAAAAATGATTGCTCACTGCAGGACGTGACGCAATTGCTTCAGTTTCTTGAAAGTCAGGGGACGTTTCAGTTTCCGACAATCGCGAACGGACTCTTCTCTGCTGCCGCCGGCGAAGGGGGCGAGTTTGAATTAACTGGTTATCGAAATGTCTGGGTTCGCGACAATGTTCACATCGCCCACGCGCACTGGCAGTGGGGCGAAACTGATAAAGCTGTGGCAGCAACAAAGTCGCTGATGGCTTTCTTCAAAAAGCATCAACGTCGCTTTAAGGATATCATCGAAGGGCGTGTCGATCCCGCTGATCCAATGAATCGTCCGCATATTCGATTTGATGGCGACCATCTCAATGAACTGAATGAGAAATGGTCCCACGCCCAGAATGATGCGATTGGAGCCTTTCTGTGGATTGCTTCCCTGCTCAGTGACGAGTGCCACTGGACCGTTTCCGAACTCGAACTGCTTGCTGATGTGGCAAGCTACCTGACTGTCATCAAGTATTGGGAAGACGAGGACAGCGGTCATTGGGAAGAAGTCCGCAAAATTGCTGCTTCCAGCATCGGAGTCGCAACCGCAGGGCTGGAAGCCTGGAAAGTGAGATTTAACCGTTCGACGTCGAACGAAGGTCGAACGGCGCTGGCGTCAATCCTTCCTTCCGAATGTATTCAATCAGATCCGCAAAAGAATCGCCGTTACGACTCGGCACTGTTGTTCCTCATCTATCCCTATCGCGTCGTCACCGGTGAAATGGCAGACAGCATCGTGGCCGATGTGACCGGCAATTTGATGGGAGAACACGGCATTCGTCGGTATCTTGGAGACTCATACTGGTGTGCCGATTACAGGGAAAAGCTGGCGGCTGACGTAAGAACATCTGATTTCAGCGACAATCTTGCCGATCGAGACAAGTTGCTTCAACCAGGCATGGAGGCCCAGTGGTGTCTTTTCGACCCGATTATCTCAATCCATTATGGACTGAGGTATGAGCAAAGCCGTGACCCAGGGGATCGGCATCATCAAGTCCTGCATTTGAACCGGTCATTGAGCCAGTTAACTCAACCAGGTTCTCGATTCAAAGCCTATCGATGTCCAGAATCGTACTTCTGCGAAAGTGGTCGTTACGTTCCCAACGACATTTGTCCGTTACTTTGGACACAGGCCAATCTGAAGTTAGCGTTGACTCATCTGATCCGCGAACTTCGTCAATCTTAGGAATCGGACCGATGCCTGCCATTTACGACTGGAACCATATTGTCAGCGAACGAGATCTCGATGACCTGGGGCACGCTAACAATATTTCTTATCTCAAATGGATGCAGTCGGCGGCATTAGCACACTCGGCCGAGCAAGGATGGCCGATCGAAGCCTATCGCGCACTTAGGCAGGGATGGGTCGTCAGATCTCATTACATTGAATACCTGACCTCGGCATTACTGGGCGATGAAATCATCGTGAGAACCTGGGTGGCGAACCTCAAGAAAGTCACATCACTTCGTCGTTACCACATGATCCGAGTGGCCGATCAGGTGACACTTGCTAAAGCCTATAGCGACTGGGCGTTTGTCGATTTCACGTCAAGCGTTCCAAAGCGAATCCCGGTTGAAGTCTCGCAAGCATTCGAGATCGTGCCTGATGACCAATGATCGTTTTCTCGCTGGTTTGTGAGGATGACATGGCAGATATCAATCGTGCAACCGATTCAGATTCACCTGCCTCGAAATCACAACGTCACGTGGTCCGGTGGAGAATCATCCCTGGGACATTTCTGGCAATCATGGCGAGCATTGGATCAGTCGGAATGCTGCTTCAGCTGACAATAGTCGCCTATTACAACATGACGTACGGATGGATTCAGGTTGATCCGAATAATCCAGCTCTCAGTCAATTAGCAATCACTCCGGATCACGTTCTCAAGTGGCAGTCGGCGTCCTGGGGATTCATTTCTGCAGGCGTCGCGGCTTATGCATGGTTCTACGGCCGGTGGCAAGTCGCACGAATTGCAACGTTACTATTCGTCCTGCTGATGTTCATTTCAAATTGGCTGGATTCTGTTTAACTGCAGTTTTATAGACACGACCAACCCCGCACACGGATCAAGCCGTCTTCTCTTTCCTGTGGATGAGCAGTATGGTCATCGCTTCCTTGCCCTGAGATCACGTTTCAAGAGAGTCACCGATGTTCGGAGCCTTTGCACTGCTGGAGCGGTCATTACGAGTTGACGCCCGAGCTTTGTCGCCGCATCTGACCCGAATGGGACTGTTGGGAGCGATCTATTTTTCGCTCTGTTATTCCCTGACGACTTCGTTCATGTTTGGTGCGCCCGGCCTCAGATTCTTTCAGGGAATCGCGTACCTCGACATGACATTCATGACTTTGCTGGGAATCGGCTTTTTTTCAACGTCGATTACTGAGGAAAAAGAAGAAGACACACTCGGCTTGATGCTGATGGCGGGGATCAGCCCCCTCGGGATTATTGCCGGCAAATCAGGTGGCCGATTGTGGCAGTCGCTCCTGCTGATCGCCGTCCAATATCCTTTCGTGCTACTTGCCGTGACGATGGGGGGCGTGATGCACACGCAAGTCTGGTCAGTGACCGTTGCCCTCTTCGCCTATATGGTGTTTCTCGCGGGGTTTGGGCTTCTTTGTTCAACGTTGGCGTCGCGAAGCCAGACCGCTTCGGCCTGGATGGTCCTTGGCCTGCTGATTTATTTCGTCGTACCGAGTTTCGCGGCGACATGGGCAATGAGTCACGCTACCTGGATCATCAATCAGCGAGGAATAACTCCGCCGCCGACGCTCTGGTGGAGACTGATCGAAGGGATTGGCGACATCTGCGTTTTCCACCAAATGGGGAAGATTCTCTCGACCGGATTTCATGAGACCGCTTTCAGTATTCAGGTCATCACTAACGCCCTGACTGGAGTGTTCTGTGTCGTTTTATCCTGGTTGTTCTTCGGGGTCGCGACTCGCAGCCCAACCACGGAAATCGTTTCGCGGGGTCTCGTGACTCGAAGTCGTCTTATTCCGCTGTTTTCTGCGGGACGAACCTGGATCAATCCATTTGTCTGGAAAGACTTTTACTTCGTTTCGGGTGGAGCCGGGATGTTGCTTATCCGAATCGCCTATTACGGAGGGCTGAGTCTTTTGGCACTAGCCATTGAAAACAAAAATGATCCCAACGCCATGTCTTGGTTTGGATCAATCTTCTTGCTTTTC
Source organism: uncultured Schlesneria sp. (assembly GCA_903899985.1). Lineage (GTDB taxonomy): Bacteria > Planctomycetota > Planctomycetia > Planctomycetales > Planctomycetaceae > Schlesneria. Next base: position 7,935 of record CAIULL010000127.1, on the reverse strand, counting down.
TGGGTCTCGGTGACAATTGACGCAGCCAGAGTACTCTCACGTTCAATGCAAGACGAAGTGCGTGGCCAGACTCTCGCCTCGCTGATGATGCTCCCTCGATCGGCAAATGGAATCGTCTACTCAAAATTTGCCGGGGCAATGTTGGGCTGGCTTCCGGACCCGGTCATTGGGCTCATCTTCATGGTCGTCAGCCCCGCCATGCGAGAAGGAATTGAGCAGATGTTTAACGAGCAGAACGGTGTTGACAGTATCGCTGTTTTCGCAATGTTGATCCTCTACTTCGCCTTGATTCCCCACTTTGCGGCGTTCTTCGCCCTGTATGTACGCTGGGGCGCAGTGGCGTTGGCAATCGGCATGACGATCGGGACTTACTTTGTGCTCATGATGGGGATCAACATCTGCATCTTGGTGACGGGTGGGATGCGTCCAATAAGCACCCCGAGCCTGCTTTTTGCAGGCGTCTCGGTAGCCCTTTTGTGTATCTGCCTAGCCTGCCATATCGGACTGTTACTGCGAGTTCAGGCGCTCGGGGCGAAGTGACCGATTAGGCAATCCGGCGCACGGGTGGCTGGGATTTAATATATTGCTGGTAAGCGGCCAGTTCACGATCCGTCTCATCGGCTTCGGAGTACCAGATATGCAGAAGTGTATTGCGGACGCGGTCCATCGGCGGAATCGTGCTTCGACCGTGCCAGCTCTTGACCCCAATGTCGTTGAGAACTGAAAACGCATACGCATGGTTTGGAAGAAACGGCATCGTCTTGGTGATGTTAAATCCGCGAGGTTCACGAAACAGATGCAATGGATTCACGCTACGTGTGTAAAATTCTGTACCGACCCCTGCCAGTAAATGATCGGTGGGAAACGCAAACTGCATTGTCACGATTTTTTCGCGGGTATCCGGATGGGGTGCGATCCGGTAGCCTTCAGTCTCACTGTAGATCTGCCCGCGTGGGAATGCGGGGATTTTTGCCAGATCAGCACAGTTGACTTTAAAACGGCGGCATAATCCTTTGGCAAGCTTAAAAAAAATGGCATCTCGGATCTCAATGCTGCCAATCACGGCTCGTACCGTCGCCCAAAGCCGGTGATCGTTCTCAGGCAACGATTCGAGTGAGCTTTCGCAGAGCGTCATTCGTTGTCGCGTGCTACCACCGTACTCGTTTGTGTGATGCTTCTGATTTGCTTTAACGAAGCATTCCTGCGGTGGGAAAGCATCCAACAAGCGTTCGTAAACGTCGTCAGGAAAAATGCGTTTCAGCAAAATATGCGGAAACGGATGATCGTCAGCAGGTGTCTCGTCGATGACGTTAAAACAGTGTTGCAAAACGCGATGGTACAGAGATCGATCGAGCAGCATCGACACGCTCCAGAAGGGAAAGAGCTGTGGAAAAGTATTTCTACTTCACTGACATCAAATAAATCGAATGTCATCGACCTTCAATGCGCTTTTCTTTAGAAATTTTCTTTCACTCGCTTCAACCGGCATTTCCCGATTCCGAATGAAAGCCGCTGACCCGAATTACGGTCAATAAACAGACAAGAAACTGCGTTGAAAGTAACGCGATCGTCGGTAGATCCCTGGACTTAACGTCCGCATTCCTGGACACGAATTCGTCGAACTGGATCATCGCCAGCCAGATTAGCCATGGCAAGAACATGATCCATAACCGAGCGGCTTCGCCAGAGTTTTTACCCGTCAGCCACAGGAGTCCCCAAACGAATACAACCGAAGTGATGACAATGATGCCGTCGGACGTGAGACGACGCTCTGTCTTTGTCAGATCGCCCCGTTGACAAGCTCGGCAAAGTAAGCTCCAGCAGGCTGCCAGAGCAAGAATGGCAACAGGCCCGCCCGCCGCGAAAGAGAGTTCGACAGGATTGAACAGCAACCATTTCCAGTATGTACGCGAATACTGCAGGTAAAATCCTGCGTGATTTCGGTAATTCTGCAGCCATACGTTGAACATGTTGATCTTGGCCCAGTACCACAGACAAATCGATGGAACGATGAATCCAATTCCTGCTGCCGCGACACTAAGCCAATTTCGAAATGTGATCGTCACGAGTCGGGATGATTCAGGCGGATCGGTCCCGATCAAGCGACCAGTCATCAGCGGAATGAGCCACGCTTTTCCCAATGTCATCAGGGCTGCTACAAGCAACACCGGCAGAAACGCCAGACTGCAAAGTAAACCGACCCATGTTACAAATCCGGCAAAAAATGCCAAAACAAGAGAACGTTTATCCCAAGCCGTCAGCCACAACCACAAAATTGTCAGACCCAGCAGCGGAAACATCGTATCCGACTTGGGGATAAAGATTGCCAATGCCGGCAACCCCGGCCATAACGATGCCCCGATCCACGCGGCCTCAGTTGAGCACGTACGGCGAAGTAATCCGTACAGCGGAAGCACAGTTAATGATGCTAGAAGCATCACCACCAACGTTGCCAGCCACAACACCTGACGGTCAGCCGACAGAAATCGTCGCGGGATGGCTCGCCTCAGATTCGTCGCGGCAATGACATCCGTCGCTTCACGAAATGAAGCAGGTTGAGTTGCGTCAAGCACCGCACATAAGACAGGTGAACTGTTGCAAGCCTCAATTAATCCATGAAAAGCGAGGAATAGTCCTGGCGGATGTGTCCCCGTATGAAGGACATCCCCCTGTTGCATCAGATCTTCATACCCAGCCAATAATTCCATTGAATCGGGCTGGTCGTAACGTGCGCGAGTGAAATATCCCGATGAGTTCGCGTAGTACAAGACGAACGCGGCCTTCCCCAACCTGTTTTTTACCGGACTGCACTCTTGAATGATCCAAAGCCATGCAAAACTGATTATCACTAACCCGAAAAGCCATGCAACGACTTCGATTCGATACCATGAGCGATTGACAGATCCAGTCAGGCGAAGACTTCCCTGCCGGACATAAGCGATAAACAATGCAGCCGCCACCGCGGCTCCCGCGAGATTCCAAATCAGGTCTGGTTCCGTGGGAACACGGTCCCACGTCCATTCACCTGGAATCCCAAGCGGGAGTGCTGTGAGCCAAAGCACGGCAAGCGACAGGCCCGATCCAACGACGATTGCTGCAAATGTTTCAGTTTTCAGTTTTCGGTTTTTTCAGAAAAACACGGATGACATTGTTGAACTGTGTAAACAGTACAAGATCAAACGTCGCCACTGAAGTCACCCGAATTGAAAGTCGTTGAGACGGCCCTCACTCACAAATCATGGTTCGATCTCAGGAACGATTTCGATTCGCTCCAGACGGTCCTTTGACGCGGGTTCACCGAGCAGCAGGAAGGAACCACCACCACCCGATCCCTGTGGCTTGCCGAAATCTTCAGACTCAGCTTCCAGAATCTGCTTGATCCGAATCTTGGCATCAACCAAATGAGCTCGAGTGTAATCGTCAAGTTTCAAATCCGCTTTATTCAGGACCGCTTCGGCTCGTGTCGCTAATTCTGAGAGATGAACACGAACCAGCATGCGAGCGTCTTCCGGCAGTTTCAGCTGGCTTGAAGTTTCCGTAGGTGTTTTCCGAACGATATCGCTCAGTCGTCTCAACGCTGCTCGCTGGGTGTTGCGTCGGAAGCTCGAGATGTACTGATTCCGATTGTTGAATTCACCTGCGGGAGGTGCATTCAGTTCCGAAAACACCCCTTCAATTGCGGTTTTCAGATGTTCCGCCAGGGTATAGGCATCTTCACCGGCCGGTGTCTTCAATTCTCCATCTTGAAGACGTGCTAAGACCTGAGCACTAAATAATCCCCCTAACATCCCTGTTTGCAGACCTGAAACCAGATCGTGGATAGGGTAGTCGACTCGTTTTGTTTCTGGCGAACCCCAGTGCGACCAGCGTGTCGCCGCAAGGGAATTCAGCAGACTCGGCTCAAATTTGTGTGACACAAGTCCCTGCTCAAGAATCAGTTTTGTCGCCAGACGCTGCTGTGCCGCATCCACGTTTTTAAATGGAGCGTGAGCCTGGTTATCTCCTTTATGATCCCGATGGACATGAACTCCACCGATCAACTTGGCGGCAAAACGAACAGTTCGATAGTGTTCGCCGATCAGGACTCCAAACGCCTGGCGCGCCCGCTGGAATCCTTCTCCGTTCTCAACAGTTCGTTCGAGTAGCTTGGGAAGAATCGCATTCACAGTCGCAATCTGACGCTGAGCGTAAGCGACAGGATCTTTTCCGAGATCAAATCGAAATGATAACGGATCAGGATCGTTGGCTTCAGTATCTTCGTCGGTCCCATAATCCAGGCCCGATTCGCCACTTCGAGCGGCAATTTTGGCCAGCTCCGCATTTTCGTCGCCGCTGATCGGCTTATAGCCATATTCAATCGCCCAGTAATCGTAGGGGCCAAGAGTCGTTGTATAGTAGGCGGGCTGTTTCACTCCCGCAGGAACGATATTCACAGGCGAATAATCCATCACACTGGCGACAGTTGGCTCGTTTGCTTTCGCGGCATCTTCCATTTCTGCCAAAGTCTTCCATGCACTCGCTTTGAAGTTATGGCGAAGACCCAGCGTATGTCCGACTTCGTGCATCACGACTTCTTTCAATGCCTGTTGCAGATAATCTTCCGGCAGTTCGCCTCGCTTTTCAGTCAATCCCTGAGCGGCAAAAATGGCTGCAGCGAATCCGGATTGCTGTTGCATTCCTTCTGTCAATCGACATTCGTGATTGCGACGGCTGGCGGGAATATTCAACATTCGTGAGCGAGTCATCGGAGCGTCCTCTCCAAGCAACGCACCGATACTGGAAGGCGTAAAGTTTTCGTATGTCGACTTCCATGATCGAAGAAAACTCGCGTCGAAAATGATATCAGCATCCAGAATCTGCCCTGTCTGAGGATTCGTTCGAGAAGGTCCCATGGCGAAACCTGCTTCGGCCGTGATCCAGCGGAACGTATTGTGCTGTACGTCTTCCGGATCCCACGTGTCATCATCGCGTTGCTGACGCACTTCAATCGCATTGTCAAAGCCCAGTTTTTCATAGGCTTTGTTCCAGTCTTCGATGCCAGCCCGGACGATCGGTCGCAGGTTCACCGGTACCGTCTTTTCCAGATAAAAAACAATTGGATCGCGAGGGGGAGAAACCTTGGCCGATGGATCAAGCTTCTGCAGATCCCACCGGTTGATGTACCGAACAAAGTGCTGGTCGTCGCTGTTATCACTGAAATCTTTTGTCACCGTCAGAAAATAACCAACTCGGTCATCCGCTCTGCGGGGTTTGTAACCGGATTGAGGCAATTGGCTGATGCTGTAATGCATCATGACCTGCATCCCCCGTGGATCGGGGACAGAATCTGATTCGTTCGAAGGGTCGCGAGAATAGACACAGGCGATATCGATTTCGACGTTCTTGGGAAATGTTTTGACGTTGGCAATTGTACTTCGATCAAAGACAAACGAGGCACTCAGCATCCGGCCGATCATCTCGTCATCACTCATGAAAATACGAGTCATGTCGACCAGGTGACCGTTACTTGTGTCCGTTAAAACCGGAAGTGCATACAGGACTGCGTCACTGTAAGCCAATCTGACTGCCGTTGCTTCCGGACTTCCTGGTTTAGCCTTGAATTTGACTTGACGACGAAGCACTTGAATCTTTTCGCCTACTTTGCGAAACGACCATAGGACATCGTCACCCCAGGTCATCCCCCCGAGAACCAATCCTTGGCTCACTCCACGAGCCACTGAACTGAGCATCAAAAAGTCTTGGCCCAATTGAGATTGCTTGATCTCAACCAGGATTTGCTGGTCCTTGGTGTAGATTGTCCAGAAACCGCCGTCATACTTTTTCATACCTGTCGTCAGAGTTTCAAATTTCGACGGTGTCGCCGCTGGCGTTTGCGCCTGTTGAGCGAACGCCGGCGTTGAAAAAATAGACGCTCCAATTGCCAAAATGGCAAACAGGCGAACGGGTCCAAACATGACTGATGCTCCAGCTGGTAATAACTTCGGTCGTGGTATGCGCCGCAATCTTAACGCAATCTTCCCAATCTATAACGAATTATGGCACGCAATTGTGAGTCGTCACCCCTCAGAAACGGAAAATTTTGCCAGATTAATCAGAATCAGCGAGTTGCCCCCATTTTTTCGGAATCACATGCAATTGCGACGACTGGGCAGAATTAAACTTCTACGTCGACTTTGCCGATAAAAACGACAGTAGCGAACTTGACCGACCTGCCTTTTCTGACGATTCACGCGACTCGGACCTGATGAGTCATCAACCCGAGACGGTGTTGTTCCAGAAACTTGTAATACCGCAGCAGATCGGTCGATATCCCATTCGTGACGCCAGTTGGACTGACGTTTTTATTGATAAAACATTTCGAGATCGGACCCACGGAAGGGGCTGTCATGCCACAGCAAGGCGTCAGTGTGCTCGCGTTGATCAAGGGACAAGAACGCTTCGTGTTTCTCTACGACGACGAAAGCGCCGATCAATTGCTGCAAACTCTTGGTAAGTATGCCGCTGATCCGGAACTCAATTTTTCGTGGTATGATGCTGCAACCCTCAGCCAGCGTGTTCGCAAATTGCGTGAAGCCGAAGTGACAGGGGCTGTTGAACCCAAAAACCGCATTCGTCGTTCCGCTGCCTGAATAATTTCGCCCCGACAATAAGGTGGCAAGCAGCGAGCAATTCCTCAAATTCAATCCAATAATTGAATCAATTGAGGTGCCTGATACGGATCCCTTTTGTGGGCGCTGTGAAGAATATGTATGGTGCCATTGATGGATTTTTGCGGTATCTGAAGATCGAGCGAAATGCTTCTGAGTTGACCCTGAAATCTTACAGCGAAGACTTCGGCAGCCTGCTTGACTACTTTCGAGACCGCGTTGGCGAAATCGTTGAGCCAGGCCAGGTGCATATTGCCCAGCTTCGTGGATATGTCGCTTACCTCCACGAATGTGATTACGCCAAAACCACGATTGCCCGACGGCTGGCAAGCCTTAGAAGCTTCTTCCGATACTGCCAACGTGAGGGACTCGTCACTTCGAATCCCGCCAAGGTTTTGCGCACCCCTCGTGTCGGCCGGAAATTACCCCATTTCCTGACTGCTGATCAGGTCGTCAAGCTGCTCGAATCCCCTCCCGCCAACGAACCAGAGGGCTTACGAGATCGAGCGATTCTCGAGACCTTGTACTCCGCCGGGCTCCGAGTCGCAGAACTGGTTGGTTTGAATATCGCCAACTGGGATCGGGACGCCAACATCATTCGAGTCTTCGGAAAAGGGAAAAAGGAACGGATCGCCCCGATCGGTCGACACGCCGCCAAGGCCCTTTATCGCTGGCTCGAAGTCCGTAATGAACAGCCAGATGCTGGTCCCGAAGATCAGGACGCAATGTTTCTCAATCGGTTTGGAACCCGACTCACGACTCGAAGCATCGGACGGATGCTGGAGAAATATCTGATGCTGACCGGACTCGATAAACTGACGACGCCGCACACACTCAGACATTCCTTCGCCACGCACATGCTCGATGGCGGTGCCGATCTCCGCGCCGTTCAAGAACTTCTGGGACATAAAAGTCTGACGACCACCCAGATTTATACTCACGTCAGTACCAAACGCCTGAAAGAAACCTACGAACAGGCGCACCCGCACGCGGCAAAAAATCAGCGTCCCAAAAAAGGCGAATGAGCCTTTCTGAGTTTAACCAGCAGCAACGGGTGTGAATTTCGGGGTCGGGCGTTCAAATTTCAAAATTTCAAAATTGACCAACGTGATTAATTCGTTGAGGCCAGCCGAAAGATCGGCCAATATTGAAATGGGTGTAACCGGCATCCCCCGATCACATTGGTGAAATTGGGCTGGTAGGAAAATGCCTCCTTGGGGAAAAACGGGGTAACAAACAATCTCGTGATTCCTTGCAAGGAGGCTGGATCATGTTGGCGAATTTTGCG
>CAIULL010000126.1 GCA_903899985.1 uncultured Schlesneria sp. | reverse complement strand
ACGGCGCGGCCGAGTTTAGCAGGGACTGCGCGAACGGATGCGGGTCCAGACCCGCATCCTGCTTCAGAAACTCAGACCGTTTTGCAATTCGGTTCCGACGCTAGCCACGTGGGCGACGCTGCCAGCGTCGGACCAGCTTGGCTTACCGACGAACCGGTTCTTTTCTAACGGGCTTTGAGCGGTGCTCGCGAATAGCGTTCAGTGCCGTTGTGAAATCCTCAGGCAATGGGGCTTCGAATTCTAATCGCTTGCCTGTGACGGGATGGTCGAAGCCGAGTTTCAAGGCGTGCAGCGCCTGACGGCTGATCAGGACTTCGTCCTGGTCTTCGGGGACGTCGTCCAGCAGATCCGATCGTTTCAGCGTCGCGTGGCCTTCATACAGCCGGTCAGCCACGATCGGGTGGCCCAGATGATGCATGTGGACTCGCAACTGATGGGTTCTTCCTGTTTGCGGACAGAGACGCACAAACGAAAAGCCCCGGAATCGTTCGAGGACTTCGTAGAAAGTTGCTGCGTGCCGCGAGTTACCACCTTCGGGGCAGACCATCATCCGTTCGCGGTTGCGGTTGCTGACCCGAACGTGCGTCTCGATGTAGTCTCGGTCGAACGAAATTTCGCCCCAGGTGATGGCGCGGTATTCTTTCTCGACGGTCCGTTCTTCGAATTGACGACTGAGATGGTGGTGAACCTGATTATCCTTGGCGACAACCAGCACTCCGCTGGTATCACGGTCCAGTCGGTGGACGATCCCCGCTCGAAGCTTTCCGGCGACATCGCTCAGTTTGTCGAAGTGAAACTGCAAGGCGCCGGCGAGTGTGCCGAGATAGTTTCCTCGTCCCGGGTGGACGATCATGTTGGCCGCTTTGTTGATCACGATTAACGAATCGTCGTCGTACAGAATATTGAGCGGAATATCTTCAGCGGGAAGAGTTCGATCGGGGGTTTCTGGAAGTCGAAACTCGATACAGTCGTTGACGCGCAGGCGTCGGGACATTTTGACCGGCAGTCCATTGATCAGGACGCCGTCGTCTTCCAGAACTCGCTGAAACGCTGCTCGGCTGAAGTTGGGATAAAGTCGAACGAGGTAATGGTCAACTCGCCAACCATGAGCGCGTGCCTCGATGATCAACTTGATCGGCTCGCCGGGAACTTCCGCCGCGACATCTTCCGTATTTTCAAGCTCTTGCGATTCGGGTTCGTATTCAGTGTCAGTCATGATCTTCGAATTTCAAATAAGCGGTTCACGCAGAAAGGAACCTTGTCGTCCAAGTCAACGTGCAAGAAGCCCGGCACTCGTTCGGTGTCCGGGCTTCCGTGTGTGATTCATTGCGAGCGGCCTTTAGGCCGATGATCCTTGCTCGTCCGATTCGTCAGTCTAATGTTTTCCGGCAAACATTTCATCCAAGAGCGAAGTGGAATGCCACACCAGCCGCGTCGGTCGAATATTCAGGGGATGCCGTAGAGATAAACCACGAAGAGCACGACGATTCCGACGATGGCTGAAATCAGGCCCGGAATCAACTTCCGACGGATATAGAGCAACAGCACAAAACCGGTAATGGCTGAAATCGTCATCAGCGCGGCAGACACATCGATCACAATCGACCAGATCGGCCCGGTATCGCGACCTTTGTGCAAGTCGTTGATCAGTGGCACGATCCCGTGTTCCACCACACTCAACCGGTATTCGCCCGTTTCACGGTCGATGATCGCGTCGGCCGCGTATCCCGGTCCCTTCCAGGTCAAAGAACATTCATCCTGATCCACACGAACATCCGTCACCGTTCCTTTCAGGTGATGTTCATGACGCAGAAATTCGGCAATCGCCAGTCGATCGACATCCCGGTCCGGGTCTGCCGATTCTAAGGCCAGCCATTTTGATTGAATGGTTCCTTCGAAATCGTGATGTCGGTCCGTCGACAACCCGAACCAGTCAGGATGGTTCAACGTGATTCCCGTGACACTGAAGAATACGATCGTGCCGAACCCCAGCATCGACAGGTAAATATGTAACCATCGGCTTACGACAGCCACTTGTTGCCAGAATCGGCGCGTCGATCGGGGTGCCGGGCTCGAACGAAACTCCCGCTCAGTTTTTTGCGGCGGGAGTGGAGAGACGGTATTCAAACTTGGCCGCCTTTATTTCAACGTTGCTTTCAAACTCTTCGGTGAATGGCTCTTTGCCAATCGTGACCTTTTTCCGCGACAATTGATACGTCCCGTGTTCTCTCGCCGACTCGATGTACACCGTATACTCGCCGGGGGCCACAAGTTTTCCCCTATTGTCCTGCCCTTTCCAGACCGTCGAATATTTTCCGGGTTTGCGGGTTGCTTCTGAGACCAGTTCCACCAGATCCGTTTCTTCCGACTCCTTGCGAACACGGTCACTGCGATACCAGCGTTTTAAATCGGGAATCCAGCGAGGACCCTTACCTGTCGACTGGACCCACAAAATCAGTGTTTTGACAGGGTATCCTTCACGATCTTCAACCCATACCGCGACATAAGGTCGTTTGTAACGTCGTCCTCCGTCCGGCTGATTGATTTCGAGGTCGAGCTTCAACTCGAATCCGCCGTTCCAGGGCTCGGCTTTTTCGTCATCTCCGCAAAGCAGGGATGTTGGCTCGGATCGCGACAAACCATTCCAGCCTGGGCTGAAATGACGCTTTCCGTCCCGATCGACCAGGAGACATTCGACATGGTCCAACGAGGCCACCAGATCCAGGCTTTGCTGGACAGTCAGCACCGAACAGGCGGTCGCCAGGACGTCTGCCTGTTCGGTCGTGGGTGCAACTACCGTGGCGCTCAGCACATGATCGACAGGTTGTCCGTTTCGTGGGTCGATCAGATGAGAATACCGCTTACCTTCGATCGTAAATCCCCGGTAGGCTCCACTGCTCGTCGCAACCCCCTGATTGTTGATCTCGAACTGTTCAATGATGGCTCCTCTCGTCAGCTCTGGACGCGGGGAGGGAATCGATATCTTATGAGATCGGTCACCAAGGCATCGAAGGTCACCACCGACGGCCACGGATACGGCATCAACACCAGGGACCTTCATGGCCACCAGGCTGGCGGCATCAACGATCGCCCCTTTGGCAATCGCGTTGAATGTCACCGGATAATCAGGCTGCGGTTCGACTTTGGCCCCGTTCCATCTCCAGGGAGCTTCTTTTAGCCTTCGTACGGCCGTCTCCAATTCCGATTGGTCGGGCAAACTTTTCGCCATTTCCGCCGCGCGCCAGATCTTCGAAACCCGCTCGACACCCGGATGGAACGCGCCATCCGTTCGCTCGCGCCACTGATCGCATGATCGCAAGAGATGGGTGAGTTCTGGCGACAATTCCTGGAAGCGTCCAGCAGATTGCCAGCGACTGAATTCACTGGTCGAATCGTAAGTACTGACAATTCGTGCCATCCGGTCGATCTCTGCCAGTACGGCCTCTTCCGCCCTGGTGGCGACACTTGCGGACTCACACCAGACCCGGATTTCGAGCGACGTTCCAAGAACATTTTCGTGGTTCATCACATGCGGTTCGCCTCCGTGTACCGGCGAGACCAGACACCACGTCACGAAAAGCAACACCGCAAGTTTCATGTCATTCATTCCGCGGTCGCCCTTTTTCTAAGACAAGTTGACGGATTCACGAATCGGGTCAGTTTAGAATTCTTTCCCGGGAAAGACATTCCAGGCATGGCCGCTGTCGGCCGGGATCATATCGATCTGGGGCGTTGTTAAGACTTAAAGTTCAGGTGGCGTGCCACTGCATCGGAGTCTTCGGAGACGCAGTGTCTTGCCTTTTTTTGAGGCAATCGAAGCGCACTGGATGACCAAAAATCGTCATCCAGTAGCACCCGATTCTTTAGCGTCAAAAATGCAATAGTTGTTCCAGAAGTTCGTCTTTCTCATGCTTCGGGGGTGAAACCGAGCACGATGTCCCATTTCGCTGTGACTTCGCCGATTTTCGAATTTGGCAGCGGTTCAAAGTCGAGGCAAAGGGATTCATGACCCTTGGGATCGCGGTCGCGAATTTGACTGTATTGGCGATCCCGCTGATTTCCTTCAAAGCCTTTGACAAAGCATTCCGTCGTCAACAGCTTCCGATCCCCTTTCCAGATTCTCGCATGAATATGAGCTGCCGGACGCCCCTTGTACGGGACTGGCTTGATTGTGCGGAAATAGTATTCACCGTTCGAACCTGTCAGAAATCGACCGTAGCCCTGAAAATTCGTGTCGAACGCGGCCTGGCTTTGCGTGTGCTGCTTCAGGTAGGTGCCGTCTTTGTCGCACTGCCAGATTTCGATCATCGCATTGCGCAGAGGATTACCGCTGCCGTCCAGGATCCGGCCCCCCAAATGCGTAATCGTGCCGACAGCGGGCGTGATGCCATCATTGATAATCAGCAGATCATTATCGGTATCCAATGGCAGTTTGTTGGGGAAGAACGGTCCCTCGGACGCCGTCGGAGTTCGGGTCAGTTCTTCGGCAAACGCGCCCCGATTCAGAAAGAATGCCGATCCTAGCGCAATCGTACTATGGACAAACCGTCGTCGTGAGAAAACCGACGAATCGCTCATAATGACTTCCCTTAACCAGAAATTAAGTAAAAAACAGCTCGTTCACAGCCGCTACAAGCGGTTTGCCAGGAGCTACCGCTCCATGAACGCAAGAAACTCAGGCAACACATCCATCGTCAAGTTCCTCAAGAGTAAAATGCGAAATCGGATTCAATAGAGTGCCAGTGTTTTTTATTTTTTCGACGTCGCAGCCGCGATAAGGGGCTCTCCTGCTGAATTCGGCGCTGTTAATGTTGGGAACAATACGAACGGAGATTCAGCAAATTTGTCACTGGAGTGCTTCCTGGGCACGTTCCTGAAACTTGATCCAGCGAGCATTCAACAGGGGAGGGGTCCCCGTCAGCAGCAATGTCGCTTCCCGGTGAAGCAGGATGCATTCAACGTAGTCAAACCAGGGAATTGGTGTCGTTCCCAGCTCGGCCAGCAGCAGGCTGCTGGTCCATTCATCGAGTGCTTGATTGGCCGCGTTCAATGCATCTTTGGCTTCGTCGATTTTTCCGGCTCGAAAACAGGCCATCGCCAAGGCGGGATAACTGATCGATTTGTGGCGCCAATGGGGATCATCCGTCATCGAGGCTTGTAACTGTTCGATTGCCTGATCGTAATTCCCGGCCCGATAGTGCGCTAGTCCTGACAGGTAAAGTCCGACACCTTCAGGCAATGCACCAAAGCGTCGGCGAGCGTGCGGATTGCCAAATTGGCGCGGACCGTTCGGCGGTAACCCCCGTTTTCGAGATTCGAATCCCCCTGTCATCGACTCGTAGTGTCCACCATGTCTGCGAGACGGGTCTGGACCGAAAGCATTCCCCTGGTTTCCATTGGGCGTTTCGCGAGATTGTTGCAGGAATTGCTCGGCCGTTGCGACAAGTTTGTCGGCATCAACCGGCGGCTTCGCGGTCATCACGCAGCTGCGAATGATCCATCCGAACGAGGCATCGGTATTACCAGCCGCTTCGTTCCACATCCTCTGGCAAGCGTCAGCGTAGGCCTCCTCGTTTCCTGACAGCAGCATCAACTGTGGAACCCCCCACCATTCCGCTCCGGAGACGGAGGGTTCCAGCTTCAGTGCCTGTGCATAATCATCGGCGGCGGCCTTCCACAAGCCCAGTCGTGTGTAGAACGCCCCGCGTTCGATCCAGACGTGGAAGTCGCGCGGCTGGGTCTGGATTGCTTTGGAATAATCCAAAGCCGCTTCGCGCCAGCGTCCGGCGTCCGCATGCGCCCGGCCGCTGGCCAGCAAGACGTTCGCCTGCGCCAACCGCTGCGAAAACTCTTCGACCTCTCGCCGCGCACGATCTGCATCTTCTCGTGCCAGTTCTTTGGCATCACGCTCGGCGACGGCACGTGCCATCTGCCACAAACTGACTCCGGTCCCCAGCATCATGGCCAGCAAGACCATCGACGTTGCGACGATCAAGACCTGATGCCGGCGGGCAAACTTGCTGAAGCGATACCAGGAAGATGGCGGCCGCGCTTCAACTGGTTCATTGTCGAGAAAACGTCGCAGGTCGTGAGCCATGGCACTGGCTGTTTCGTAGCGTCTCGAGCGGTCCTTTTCCACCGCCTTCATGACGATCCACTCCAGGTCACCACGCAGCGCGACAGCCAGTTGTTTCAAGCTGTTTTTTCGCCGCGATTGTGCCGTCAATTCACTTTTTCCGAGAGTGCTGAGGCGATAACTGGGACGAGGTAACTCTTCTTCCCGAATGATCCGCCGCAATTCATCGAAGGGGACTGAGCCCAGACGCTTTTCGTCGTAAGGAGTGGCTCCTGTGAGAAGTTCGTACAACATCATCCCCAGCGAAAACACATCGCAGCGGGTGTCAACATCCAGCGAATTCATTTCCGCCTGTTCGGGGCTCATGTACATCGGCGTCCCGATCAACTGCATGAATCGCGTGTAGATCGTCTGGTTGGTCAGGGGTTCACCGATGGCTTTGGCAACGCCGAAATCAATGACCTTCGCCAACGGTTTGCCATCGTTAATTGTCACCAGGACATTGGACGGCTTCAGATCTCGATGAATGACACCTTTCAGGTGAGCGTGCTGAACGGCCTGGCAGACATCGATAAACAATTCAATTCGCTCAGAGAGACCCAGTTGTTGTCCATCACAAAATTCGGTGATCGGCAACCCCCTCACGAGTTCCATCGCAAAATAGGATTGCCCGCTGGCCGTGTTTCCGGCATCAAACACTTGCGCGATGTTGGGATGGGTCATCATCGCCAACGCCTGCCGCTCGGCTTCGAACCGGGCCAGGACCTCCTTCGTGTTCATCCCCAGCTTCAGCAACTTGATGGCAACCCGGCGACGGAAAGGTTGTTCCTGTTGAGCAACGTAGATTTCTCCAAACGTTCCCTCACCGATTTTTTCCAGCAGGCGAAAGTTCCCAAGCAGCTCACCCGCGCGATCGGACTCGTCGTCTTGCTTTTTCTCCGTCGCGGCATTCAGGACCGTGACAATATCTTCGAAATGCTCGCGAAGTTCCGGAGATTGCGGAATGGGCAAATCCAGGACATGGTGTCCCCGCTCATGTGCCGCAAGCAATCGTTCGACGGATTCCCTCAAGGTGGCATCGTTGTGACACGCACCTGCCAGATAGGCCTCTCGCTCGGCTTGCGACGCCAGGTCGAGGACCGACATGAAGATCTGTTTTTCCCGAGCTGTACTCACATTGAGTCCTTCTGACAGCGATCCAGAAAGATCATAACTCTTCCGCCTTATGAATATGCGAAAAAGGATTCGTTGTGGTGCCGGGAAATCCAAAGAAAACTAGGAATCTTCGCCAATTTCCCGTTGCAGCCAGGCCCGGGCGAAACTCCAGTTGCGTTTGGCCGTTCGGACAGAAACCCCCATCGCTGCGGCAGCCTCTTCGATCGTCAGTCCGCCAAAATAGCGCAACATGACCAGCCGGAACGCGTCGGGGTCTTCCTGTTCAAACTTTTTCAGTGCTTCGTCGAGCGACAATAGCGAATCAGGCGACGTTGGTAGCTCTTCGACAACTTCATCGACCAGTGGCTGACGTTGTCGTCCGCCACCGTGCTTGGAACTTGACTTACGTCTTGCGGACTCGATCAAGATCCGCCGGATCGCCTCGGCCGCAGCGGCGTAGAAATGCCCGCGACTGTCCCACGACTGCGACTGGTCGTTGCCGACCAGGCGCAAATACGCTTCGTGAACCAGCGCCGTAGGCTGCAGAGTGTGATTGGACACTTCCTGCGCCATTTTTTTCCGTGCCAGCCGTCGCAATTCTTCATAGACCAGCGGTAACAGACGCTCTGAGGCGCTCGCATTCCCTTGTTGCAGTTCAGAGAGAATTTGAGTCACGGTCGGATCGGCCATCGGACCACCTTCGAATCGACATCATCTATCGAACTTCCGAATTGTATGTCTCGTCCAGCCAGACACAAACAAGCGATCTCAACCGCGACTCTGGGATCAAATAACGAGTCGAAACCGCCATTCACTGAAATAAAAAAAGCGCCTGTTCGAAACAGGGAGTTTCATCCGAGAGATTTCCCAGCGCGGAAAGTGCCGCAGGACCCTCGCTGGCAAAAATCCCCATTCGCACGTCATGCAAGGATTCGTGTCCTCGCTCTGCCTGCGGCATTAAGAAAAATCGGCATTAACCAAATGCTAGTTTTTCTCTGATGGCTTTTCCGTTCCCTCGGTCGCGTCCTTCTCGGAAGGCTTTTGTCCTTCTTCCGGCTTCGCCGGTTCGCTGGCCTTTTCTGGAGTCTCAGCGGGCGTTTCCGGTTTTTCGGTGGATTCTGCAGGGACGACTGGCTTCTCGCTCGCGGGTTTTTTGGAACCGCCTGGAGCCCGTTCGATCACGAAATCATCCGGGTCTTCTTTTGGCTCGGAGGGGGCGGGCAGGTCAGATTCATCGTTCTTGAAATCACGTGGCCGAGCTTCTGGCGGCTTGGGGTTTTCTTTGCTGAACCAGGCGTAGAACTCTTTCGACCCGTCTTTCTTCAACGTGGCAATTCTGTCTTCAGCCACGACTTTGAAAATCGTTTCTGGAAACTCCTTTGTCAATTGACTGTACGCATCAATGACTTTTGAAGTGTTGCCATCACAGGTGGTTTCCAGACACAGAGCCAGGCCCCACAATGCCCGTTCGCGGATCATTTCATCCGTCTTTTCCTGCAATAACGATTCAAATGTTTGACGTGCCGCTTTGATGTCCGTACGCGCGAGTTCGCGATTGGTGAACATCAGCGGCATGGCGTCTTTGAGATTCGTTTCGGCGATGATCAATTGAGCCCACTGTGCCGGTGGCTTTCCCTTGAATTTGTCGACGACCGTTCCCATTTCTTCCAGATTCTGGGCAGAATTGAGCAGAGTCCATCCGCCGGAACTCTCGGATTCGACGGTTCGATTGAACCAGAGAATCGCTCCGATCACAAGCAGTGCTGCAGTGATCAGGCCAATGAGTAGACCGAGGTGACGTTCGAAAAACCCAACGGTTCTTTCTATTTCGACACCGAGATCGTTGGTCAGAAGTTGATGTCGCTCTTCACTTTTCATGCTGAGACTTCATTCGAAAGACAAGCCATCCTGGACGCAAGAAAGCGAGTGTAGGTCGACCCGGAAAGAGCGTCAAGGAAGGTATTCATTGTCGCACTTCGGTTTAATCTCTACCTTTTCCACGTTGGGGACGACATAAATGGCTCGCTCCCGTGACTCGCAACCTCAGAACCTACAGAAAGAATCGCTCAATGTTCATCTTTGATGCCCATCTCGACATGGCATGGAATGCGCTGGAGTGGAATCGGGACTTGATGTTGCCGGTCTCAAAAATTCGTGAATTCGAGCAGCATTTCGACAAAATTATCCCCGGCCCCTGTACCGTCTCATGGGATGAACTGCGGCGTGGACGTGTCGGACTGATGATCGTGACACTTCTGCCACGCTATCATCGAAAAGATAAACCGCTGACGTTTCCGCAATCACGCGAAACCGCTTATGCGATGTCACAAGGTCAGTTGGCCTATTATCGCGCGATGACGGCCAAAGGTGTCCTGCGTGAAATTCCCGACAAGGCGGCTCTCGATAAGCATGTTGCAGAATGGAATGCGCTGCCACCCGGTGCTCCAGAATTCGGAAAGCCTCCGCTCGGTTTTATTCTCAGCATGGAAGGAAGCCCGCCGATCCTTTATCCCGAACAGATCAGTGACTGGTACGCTGACGGATTGCGCTTGCTGGGACCCGCCCACTATGGACCCAGCCCTTATTGTTTCGGAACGGGAAGTGAGGGTGGCTTCAACGAAGATGGCAAACGGTTGCTGAAAGAGATGGACAAAGTCGGCATGCTGCTGGATGTGACTCATCTCGCCGATCAGTCATTCTGGGACGCGATGGAGATTTATCAGGGTCCGTGCATCGCCAGTCACCATAATTGTCGGACACTCGTGCCGGCAGACCGTCAATTGAACGATGACCAGATCAAAGAACTGATTCGGCGTGGTTCGGTGATTGGTGCCGCATTCGACAACTGGATGATCAGGCCGGGATGGAAGATTGGTGTTTCCGATCCGTCAACGATCAAGCTGGACCACATCATTGACCATATTGATCACATCTGTCAGTTGGCAGGAAACGCCAAACACTGCGGTCTTGGTACCGATCTCGACGGCGGGTTCGGAAAAGAACAATCGCCATCGGATCTCGACACGATCGCTGAACTCGGCCGAATGGGCGAACTCCTTTCCAAGCGGGGTTATTCGGCAGTTGATGTGGAAGGAATCATGTGGCGCAACTTTGTCGAATTCTTCCAGCGCGCGTGGAGTTAACAGGCGACTGGATGTTTCGCGGTCGGGCGTTCGATTTCAACAATTGAACGTCCGACCCCCTCTGCATTCTTATCAGCCCAGATACCGACCTAAGAAATCAAATGATTCCTGCATGACTTCCGGCGCCATATGACTGTGGCGGCTGAGTTCCACATTCAGGCTTCCAGTGTAGTTGATCGCTTTGAGCGTCTGAAACACCGGCGCGAAGTCGATTGTTCCTTCGCCGAATCGAAGGTGGTCATGAATACCTCGTTTCATGTCTTCGATGTGGATCGTGAAGATTCGATCGTGCCAGGTTTCGAGATAGTTCGAAATCGGTAGAGGTTCGAGACAGTGCACGTGGCCGATATCGATGGTGAGTCCGAAACCGGGGCCGTCGACCAGCGAGAGCAAGTGCTGGTAGTCGTCGAACGTCTGGATCAGCATTCCCGGTTCCGGTTCAAAGGCCAGCCAGATGCCGGATGGTTCGGCGAAATCGAGAACTTCACGGCAGCCTTCCGCCAGTCGACGGTACGCTTCCACTGGGTCGGCGTTGTCGCGAACGATACCGCTCCAGAACGAGACCGCATCCGAATTCAGTTCCCTGGCGATCGAGACACAGCGTTTGAGAAAGTCGATGCGAACGGAACGAGCTTCTGCTGAGGGACTTACCAGAGTTGGTTCATGTTTTCGTCGAGGATCAAGCAGAAAGCGGGCTCCGGTTTCGACGACGCTGGTCATTCCAAACCGCTCTAAAACACGTCGCATCCGATTCAGTTCGATCGCAAGGTCTGACGAATAGGGATCGAGACAATGATGGTCAACCGTGATCGCGACCGATCGATAGCCGATTTCGGCCATGAGCTCAATGGCCTGATCCCAGCGATGTCCGGTCGTCCCGTTGGTGTTATAACCAAGTCGCATATTTGATCTCGGCATGAGAATGCTTTTAAAAAGAAGAATATTCTTGAGGTCATGCCAGTACATGTTTCAGATTGTCCGCATGTCTTGAAGAGATGAACGATAACCAAATCTCGATCGTCAGGTAACGTTCAAAGAAATCTCAGGTCTCGACGATTGGGATCGCGGATGCCTGTCGGGTATGCTGCTCAGCGTAAGACATTCCTGTTAAATGTTCGTCTTCGGACTTCGGATATTTTATGACTTGGCTCTATTCACTGTATTGGCTGGGTGCATTGGCAGCGGCTGGACCTGTTCTGTTTCACATGTGGCGGAAGATGCCGCGTGGCGAACGACGGTTTTCGACGTTGATGTTTCTGACCCCATCGCCACCCCGGATCACCAGCCGCAGTCGGATCGAGCATTGGCTGCTGATGTTGCTTCGTGCGGCCGCTCTTGGATTGCTGGCGTTTGCATTCACGAGGCCCCTCTGGCGAGCGGCAGTGACCGAACCCGACGAAGCGTCAAACGAACAATTAGTGGCGATCCTGGTCGATACCAGTGCCAGCATGCGACGGGAGGGTGTCTGGACCGATCTGATCCAGCAGATTGATGATCGCGTGGCGAAGTTGCCGCCGCAGACAAAAGTCGCGCTGTATCGATTCGATCAGACGTTTGTTCCCGTCGCGGATTTTAAAGAACTCAAATCGATGGAAGCTTCGGCCGGGCGAGAACTGGTCAGGGCTCGACTGAAGGATTTGAAGCCAACCTGGGAATCGACTCGACTGGGCGAAGCTTTGATCAGGACCGCGACCTCGTTACAGGAAGTTCAGACCGAACGGGCCAGGCAGGCTCCTCAGCGAATCTGGCTGGCGAGTGATTTGCAAAGCGGTTCCGAGACTGTTGCTTTGCAAGGTTATGAATGGCCAGATGATTTGCCCGTCGAATTGATCCTCGCTCATCCGAAATCACCGTCGAACGCAGGATTGCAGGTAGTGGAGCGAAACCAGGAATCGGCGGACCAGGTTTTACGAGTCCGGGTGACAAACGCTGCCGACTCCGTCAAAGAAAAGTTCACATTGAAATGGGGACTGGATGATTCGCCGGAAGTTTCTGTTTACGTTCCACCGGGTCAAAGTCGCATCCTGCTTCCGCCCAAACTTCCCGCTGGGCTGGTTTCATCAGTTCTCCGTCTGACGGGGGACGATGATGATTTTGATAACCGGGTTTACGTCGCCGAAAGTGTTCCGGAAACACGACTGGTGATCTATTGCGGACCTGAATCCGCCAATGATACCGATGGTGCACGCTTCTATCTGGACCGACTGTTTGCCGCATCACGTCGGTTCAAAATTGAGTTGCGTGAACCCAGCCAGGCAAATATCGCCTCGGCAGATTTCCAACCTTCACTCATTGTCTTGACCTCGCCCGACGCCGCCGTGCAGCCGATCGTTCGTAATCATTTGTCAAACGGCGGAACGGTGTTGATCGCGTCGGCAACTCCGGAAGCGACTGCAGCGAGTCTGGCCTTGTGCGGACGTGAAGGAATCTCGGTGAGCGAAGCTGTTGTTTCCAAGTATGCGATGCTCGGTGAAATCGATTTTGATGATCCGGTGTTTGCTCCGTTTGCCGAATCTCAATTCAGCGACTTCACAGGTGTCCGATTCTGGAAACATCGAAAGCTGGAAGGATTGAACGTCGTCGATTCGAAATCGGAAAAGACCGGCGTCGGCTCGAATGACGATGCAGACCGTGTGCTGGCCCGTTTCGATGACGGCGATCCCGCGATTGTTGAATTTTCCAGTCAACGGGGAAATGTGATTGTCTTCGCGGCTGGCTGGCAGCCGGCGGACAGCCAATTTGCTCGCAGTTCAAAATTCCCGATGCTGATGTTTCGCCTGCTGGAACACTCGACGACGCTCTCTCCGCGATCGGAAGGACAGGTGGTTGGCAGTGCGCTGGTCTGGCCAACCACGTCGCGAGTCGAAACGTCGGCGACGGGCACGGCCCGACTGCCGGATGGGACCGAGTTATCTTCGTTACCGACAGATGCACCGTTCCAGGCGACGGAGACGCCGGGCCTGTATCAATTAAGCGTGCCGGGTCGAACAGAACAGATTGCCGTGAATCTGGCAGCCGACGAAAGTCGGACGAATCCACTGACGCTTGAGCAACTGGAAAGTTTCGGATTGAAGATGAAAGGACGCGAAAGATCGGACGATCCGCAGCGTCAACGCCAGCGGCAGCGTCAACTGCAACTGGTCGAGCTGGAACAATCGCAAAAGTTATGGCAACTGATTCTCTTGGCGGTGATCGCAGTCTTGCTACTGGAGACACTCTTAACCGGCTGGTTTGGATCAAAGCCGAACGCAGGCCTGATTCAGCCGCAAACTGTTTCCTGATGACTGAAACGGAGTGCAGTCATC
Organism: uncultured Schlesneria sp.; assembly: GCA_903899985.1. Lineage (GTDB taxonomy): Bacteria > Planctomycetota > Planctomycetia > Planctomycetales > Planctomycetaceae > Schlesneria. The sequence continues at coordinate 54,978 of CAIULL010000126.1, read as the reverse complement.
AGCCTCGTTTTAAGGCGCACTGTACGGTATGACATGTGAATCAATCTCGCAAAATCCAGTAGCGATAATAACGAGATTTCTGGGTTCTGCGGGTTTTGAGAATTGCAAGTCTTAATCCACCGATTTTGTGAGTTACCGCAGTTCGACGGTTTTTGGAACTGTCGATCGGTTTGACTCTTCCCGCCTACGGTCTAGAATCACGACCCGGCGTGCAGGGATGCTGTTACGGAGGCTCAGTTTTTTATAGCGGGAGTCGCTTATGTCCCTGCGAGTTTTGACGGCATTACCTGTGTTCAATGAAGAACGTCACGTGGTCGATGTGATCACGGAGGTCCGGAAATACTCAAAAGAAATCCTCGTTGTCGACGATGGTTCATCTGATAAAACGCCAGAACTGTTGAAATCGATGCGCGATGTGCATGTGATACGTCACCAGCAGAATCAAGGTTACGGAGCGGGCCTCAGGACGGCATTTACGTATGCACTGTCGGGTCAGTACGACGTGCTGGTGACGATTGATTGCGACGGACAGCATCAGCCGGGGTTGATTCCTGAGATGGCGGCGACTGTATTCAACCAGGAAGACGCCCCTGCGGACATTGTTTCGGGCAGTCGGTATTTGAAAGTGTTTGAAGGTGCCAGTGAGCCTCCCATCGAACGACGTCGAATCAACCTTCAAATCACCGAATGGTTGAATCACCAGTTTTCCCTGAACCTGACCGACGCGTTCTGTGGTTTCAAAGCTTACCGCGTCGATTCACTCGCCCGGCTGCGAATCACTGAACTCGGTTACGCGATGCCTCTGCAACTTTGGGTGCAGGCTGCCGCTCAAAAGATGAAGATCGTTGAGTTTGCCGTGCCGCTGATTTATCTGGAAGAAGAGCGATCATTCGGCGGTTCATTGGACGTGGCAGCAAAGCGCCTGGCGTATTACCAGGAAGTGCTTGACCGTGAGATGGCGTCACTTCAATTGACTCAAACCAAGAAGTGTGAATCGACGCCTCCGTCGGGTCATCGGCCGCTGGCCTGCTGTTCGCGGTAATGCTTTGTCAGTCTTCAATCATTTAACCCGCAGCCATCGGCGCAGGCGAATCGGCGTTCAGCCGATCTCTTCAGGCGTTGCGCAAGCCTGACATTTCGCAATGCCCTAACGAGAAATGACACCTCGGCTGACGGCCATTCCGCCGGTCCGCTCCCGCTTCTCTGCGAGGCGCGGTTAAACGATGAGGACACATTCATTGTTTCACTACAGTGCGCAGCGATTCGTTCGTTTCAATCTTCCAACGGACCATTTGCTTTTGAGCGGCGGGGTGTTTTGAGTCGAGAAATGCGCCGAGTCGCTCACGCAGCTCAAACAGTTTCTGGGCGACGGCCGGTTTGTATTCGGCTGTCCCGGCATCCTCGGAATTCTTTTTCTTCAAATCGACTTCCAGACCGAGAAATTCCCGTACCGCTTCGGCCACCGCCTGGCGAGATTGTCCGGTCACCAGCGTATAGGCAGTGAGGTACTCAACCAGTTGTTGACCTTCACGGTAGGATTTGAGCCGAAGGCTGGCGGAGACCACCGGGTCTTGTGGTTTTCGAGCCGGGTAGAACAGCGACAACGCGTCCGGCTTGTCCCACGAATCTTTTGTCCCGATCGTCTGCCACGGTAAGACTCCGTCCGCCCCCAGGCACCACGCATCCAGACACCAGGCCACAGGCTGCACAGGAAAAGCGGTTGGAGGTGCGGTGGTTCCGTAAAACGTGACCATCGTGCCATACCTGGCCTGACGGCGTTCAATCCGTTCTCGATAGGGACGAAGCGCACCGCTGATGACTTCCACGCCAGTGACACCGTCGAGCAGATCACGTTGCCATTCCGGTCGAGAAATGTCGCAACGAAAGACCGCATTGGAAGCGATCGAGCGGGTGGCTCGATTAAACTCCTGGCCATACCGACGCAAGGCCCAGAAGTCTTGAGTACCAACCGGTTCGTCGAAAACCCAGGGTGCAGAACAGGAGCTCCAGGTTCCTCGCTGTTCTTTAAAATAGACTTTGTTATTGAGGTAGAACTGGAGCCAGGTCTTTGTCCAACCCTTCTTCGCGGCATGGTCGGCGAATTCTTTTGCTGTTGTCGAAAACTCGTTCCAATAACTTTCGTCGAAGGCATCTTCAATCCAATATCCCCCTTTGAAATGACGGTGGACATCGGCAGGCCAATGTTCGTTGAGCGGCAAATAAAACGCATCAACCGGAACGCCTGCTCGTGGCAAATCATGAAACGCGGTCCCATCGAGAAGAGCAGCAAACCGTCGATCCCATGCCTCCCAATCCCAGACGCTCGCTTTCTTGACCGGCGCACAGCCATCCGCCACGCGTCCATTCCAACCATAGCGAAGGACATTGAGGTTTAAGCGATGTTCATGAGCCAGTCGGTACCAGGCGACTTCTTGATCCGCAGGAACGGGCAATCCATAAGCGTTCATTTCTGGTACAAACGAGAGCTGATCGGGCAGAGTAAAATCCCAGACATTCAGCTCAATGGACCAGTACTTTTTGCCAGTGCGAACCGTTACAGAATGCTTTCCACTGCTGACAGAGTGAGGCACATAGATTTCGCAAACGACGCGACCCGGTTGAAGAGATTCGGTCAGGACATCTCCCGGATCACCCGCAGCAGCGGCTTTGATCAGTCCAAATAATTTTGGTTTCAGACCCGCCGCTTCGACTTCGACCGTTTCATTCTCATTCCGTTCGATGAAGAAAGTCACCGCTTCGTTCTTCGCGGCATACACATGGCTTCCGAGTGGAACGCCCATCAGATCAGTGAGCAAAGATTTTTCCGCATCCGGTCGTTTAGTCGTCACAGAAGGGAGAACACATTTTTCCGTTTGATGAGGCGTTGGTTTGGCGGGAACGCGTGATGGGCTCGAGGCTCCGTCCGTCCAAATCATGAAGTAGGGGGCGACCGTCTTATTCATTTCGCGTGAAGCAACCATGCGATTGGGAAACAGCTTCCATCTGAACTTTTCGCCGTCGCGTTCGTATTCAGAACCGACATCGTCCTGCACGAATACTCCATGACTTCGTCCGTCGGCACAGGCTTCGATGACTTTCGGATCAACGGGAATCACCTGCCACCCATTCGCATCTGGTGGCGATGCATCACCAAAGCCCCAGATGGTCCCCGCCTCGCTGTTAACCACCGAAGTGACATCTGAACCAGGACCATTCCAGGGCTGGTCCGGTTTCGCCCAGCGAAACGATGCTCCCGTTCCTTTCGCGTATCCGCTGCCGTTTCCTTCTTCCCAGGGGGTGGCGACCGTGGAAACCGTCATTCGTCGTAAAGGTGCGTCCTTCGATTCCAGATGAAGCCACAATTGAGCACGACTCACCCGCTTTCCGCGCAATGCCGTGCTGTCGAAGTCGAGCAGCGAAAACTCCTGAATCCCTTTAAACTTTAAACGGGGTGCTCCACCGTTATTTCCTTCCTGTTCACCAGGGTAGGCAGAAATCCAGACGTCCCGTGTAACAGGTAATTTCAACGGTTCCGCAGCCGAAACAACGGTGACGAAGCCGAGTAAGAAGACGTACGAAAGAAATTGATTGTAGTTGTGCATCGCAAAAGGCTATGCATCCAAAGTGAGCGATGCAATTGATCTGCCGGCGTTTCGGGTATGAGCAATGAATCTTGTGCCACTGAATGACCGTCTTCGGTCACTCAGTGTCTTTCGATCGCGCGGTTAGAAGTCAAGAAATGCGTCGGAGAAGACGCCAGAGAGGCATCGCCAAAGACCAAAGTGGCCATCATCGCTCCGCGTGATGAGCATTGTTCGAGACCGCGTCAAACGACAATCCGCTTGTTTTTGAAAGGAAATTAAAACGAAGAATTTGTTCTGATGCTAAGGCAACGCTTGAATCGTTTCCGACACAGGCTCATCACGCGGAGCGATGATGGCTACTATGGAAGAAATCTTGAAACGTGACTCATTGAGGTAAGTTTCAAAACGACTTTAGAAAACGTCCTATTGGAACGGGTCGGGAGTGTTCTCTAACGGAAGCATTACTTTTCGGCTAACGCCGCCTCGACGAAGAATCAGTGTTCGCTTTGCCCCCGGCTCAGAAAGCTTCTCATGAATCTCTGCCAGCGAGAGATTTACAGCAGCAACTTCATCAACACTTTGCATCTCGTCATCCTGCTTGATGCCCACAGCAGAGGCAGCACTGTCGGCATCGACGTAACCGATGAGTGTTTTTCCCTAAAGTCGATAAACACGAAACCCGGCTCGATCTCGCCTGTCTGGCTGATCGATTCGTCGGCCAGGTCGGAAGAAAACGGTCTGGTTTGGGAAATCCATTTCCAAGTCGAACTTCCCCAGGAATTGCAATCCCATCAAATTGTTGTCGGCTTCTTCGACCGCCACGTTTTTAAACTCAAACGATCCCACTTCCAGGGAATCTAAAATCCCCGTACGTACGAAAACCTGCGTAGCTGCAGTTCCAGCGATTCGAGGACGTGTTAAGACGATTCGGCCTTTTCGGAGAAGACGAGTAAATTCCTCGGAGGAAATCGCGACATTGCTGTCGCTACCGGTGTCGATGAGAAAGCTTTGGTAGCCATCCTTGGAAATGCGAGCTAATACATAAGGAACGCCACGCTTGTAATGAAGTTTTTCACCATCTTCGCGATCGAAAGATGCTGAACTCAAGAACTCGGCGTACAAATCGTCAAAGTGAATTCGGAGCACTCTGGATTTGAGAAATTGCATTCCTAAAACACCGTGATAAGTGTCCGAATCGTCATCTGTCAGCGAAATCGGATCACAAGCAACAACACCATCCAGACGGACGAGCACACGTTTTTTCTCGCCAACGAGCATCTCAGGCGCTGCGAACATTTCAAGGTTTTTCAATCCCAAAGGGGTTCCAGCGACTTCGACTTTGACAACATCTCCGAGGCGATCGCGAAACTGAGTGTCAAGCACACATCCCGTGCATCCTGTATCCAACATCAGCCGGTACTTGTCACCAAAAATTGTGACAGGTAATGGAATTTTCTCGCCATGTCGGAAGCGAAATCGTTCGCTTGCAATTGGCCGATCGCTTGCTTCTTCCGAGAATGCGTCGCGGCTGAGAACGACAAACACGATGCTCGACACGATCGCGGCAAAACATAACGACGCTCTCTGCATGTCGAACCTTTCGTGCCTGACTTCACGCGACTACTCGAGCCAGATCGTATGAACTAAGACGATACTTTTCGGTCGTCTTTGGTTTACTGAATGCACGATTTTTCGCCTAGATCATTCTGCGGGGCGTTTCGACGACTTCGAAATTGCGAAGTCGAATTCAGCGGCTTTCGCTTTGTCGAATCCAGCCACCACCCAGAACCCGATCCCCTTCATAAAGGACTAATGCCTGACCAGGTGCAACACCGAATTGTGCTTCGGTGAAATTCACTCGCACGTGATCTGGTGCCACTCGTACGACATGAGCAACTGCTGCCGTGTGCTGATAACGGATCTGAGCCAGACAATCGAATTCATCGGGAAGGCCATCGACCAGCCAACTGATTCCGTCCGCTTCCAGTTCACGACAGGCCAGGTCTTGATGAGTCCCCAGGACAACGCGACGTGTTTCCGGTTCGATCCGGATGACGAAGCGAGGTTCACCAAACGTGATCCCCAGTCCGCGCCGTTGTCCGATCGTAAATTGATCGAAACCGGAATGCTTTCCAAGAACTTTACCTGCCGGGTCAACGAACTCTCCCGACATGTCGGGTCGACCCCGGTAACGTTCCAGAAACCCTACATAGTCGTTGTCAGGGATGAAGCAGATTTCCTGGCTGTCGGGCTTGGTTGCCACTCGCAGGCCCGCCTGTGCCGCCAGTTCGCGAATCTCGGGCTTATTGAAATCGCCGACTGGAAACAGGATTCGATCGAGGATATTGCGATTGATCCCCGCCAGCACGTACGACTGGTCCTTGGTGAGATCGCGACCTCTCAGCAGGGCGGGCTGGCCATCGATTGTCTGAATTCGGGCGTAGTGCCCCGTCGCGATCAAGTCGGCTCCTACGCTGACGGCAAAGTCCCAAAGCTTGCCGAACTTCAGCCAGTTGTTACACATCACGCAGGGATTGGGGGTTCGTCCCGCGAGATATTCATCGACGAAATAATCCTTGATCCGGCCGAACGCATCCGAAAAGTTCAGTGCGTGAAAGGGGATATCAAGCACATCCGCCACGCGACGCGCATCGGCAGCGTCCGAAGCACTGCAGCACCCTTGTTTGTTGGACTTTGTCCCGAGGATCGGCAGCGTTGGAAGTACCGCTGAAGCCGTCTGTGTCGATTCTTCTCCCGAGATCGCACCGGATGCCACCAGGTTTGCCTTAGGTTCGACGCGACAGGCGGTTTCTTCGACAGCGCCTGAGCGCATGAAAAGCCCGATGACTTCGTACCCCTGCTCTTTCAACAGCACGGCCGAGGCAGAACTGTCGACTCCACCACTCATTGCCAGCACAACTCGCTTCGACATTTCTTCTTTCATTGGCAAAGCGAACATTGTCCGCGGATCAGGATTTCGGTCACGCTACCAACTTCCGTTACGGACTTGAGCGCCGATTTCGGGAAATCGAATTGGTGAAGGCAGGTAACGCGACCACAATCGACGCAGATAAAATGGGCGTGTTGGCAACCGTCTGGATGAGAGACATCGCGCAGTTCAAATCGCCAGACGTGATCACCCAGTTCTTTACGTGTCACCAGTCCTGCTTCAACAAGGTCGGTCAGATTGCGCAGCACGGTGGCCTTGTCGATACCCTGGGGAACCAGGTCGGCAGAAATCTCGGCATGTGTCGCGGGCGAGTTCGCTCGTTGCAGCCAATGCATTACGGCCAAACGAGCCGCTGTCGTTCGCAAGCCGCAATCCGACAGCAGCTTCCGAGTTTTAGCGACAGTGCCCGCCTCTGTGTTCAATGACATCTTCAACCGTTCATGCGAACCGCAACTTTTTACTCCCAACAAAACAGAGGATACCTTCCGGAATCCGCCAACGCCAATTCCAAGGCCAAACCGATGAACAAGACAATCTGACCCCAGCGTATTACTCTGTGCTCAAAACAGTGTACCGGGAATTTTGAAATCTGCTGCTAACTGGGTAACGACGGTAAATCTTCGCCGGAACCCCATTTTGAGTCGGGAGAAAATGGATGGACCTTCAGTTAAGCGGTAAAGTCGCCGTCATCACGGGGGGAGCAAGTGGTATCGGATTGGCCTGTGCCACCGAACTCGCCCGCGAAGGATGCCGTGTCGGCATCTGGGATGCTTCTTCGCAGAGTGGTGAGGCCGCTTCGAAACTGAACCAGGATTTCGGCGTCCCTTCACTGGGGCTGACGGTCGATGTCAGCCGACTGGAGGCCGTTGAATCGGCCGCTGATCAGACGGAACAGCAACTCGGACCAGTTGATCTGGTTGTTCATGCTGCTGCGGTTTCGTCCGGAAAATTTGGATTTCCGTTTACAAATGTTGATCCTGTCGATTGGAATCGAGTTCTTAACGTTAATATCTTGGGCATGGTGCATGTCGCACACTCGATTGCACCCCGTATGATTCCCCGCCGCAGTGGTTCGATGATTTTTATCGCATCCGTCGCCGGCCAGATTGGATCTCAGACCGATCCACCGTATAGCGCGAGCAAAGCGGCGAACATCAATTTTGCGCAGTGCCTGGCAAAGGACCTGGCCCGGCATGGAATACGAGTCAACACTGTCTGTCCCGGCATGGTTCAAACGCCGCTGAATCGGTCGGTCTGGCAAGCCTGGAACGACCAGCAACCGCCGGAGCTGCAACGCAGCTATGAGGACTGGGCCAACGAAAAAGTTCGAAATGTGATCCCTCTGGGACGCTGGCAACGGCCGGAAGATGTTGCCAATCTGGTGACGTTTCTGTCGTCTGACCGGGCCTCCGAAATGACTGGCCAGACAATCAACATCGATGGTGGTTTCGTGATGCACTGGTAAGCTGAGTTTTTCGCAATTTTCCGTATGCTCGCTTCAGTATATCAGCACGTGACTCGTGGTTATGATGGCTGGCCTGCTCCGATCTCCCCTTGACCGAAAGGATTTTGAATGAGTGCCGAAGCCCGCGTCGCCGAATTACAACTTGAACTTCCGCCAGCCCCGAAGCCCGGCGGGATTTATCATCCGGTTTTGATCGTGGGGAAGCTGGCATACGTCTCCGGACACGGCCCACTTCGATCCGACGGTTCAATGATTACGGGAAAAGTCGGTGACTCGATGACCGAAGCCGAGGCCTATCAGGCGGCGCGTCAGGTGGGGCTGACGATGCTGTCGACACTTCGTCGCGAACTTGGGTCACTCGACCGAATCGACCGGCTGGTGAAAACACTGGGCATGGTGAATTCGACGCCAGATTTCGGCAGCCATCCGCAGGTCATCAATGGCTTCAGTAATCTGATGGTCGAAATCTGGGGCGAAGTCAAAGGTCGAGGAGCACGCAGCGCCGTCGGTATGGGATCACTTCCGGCAAACATCGCCGTCGAAGTCGAAACGATCTTTGAACTGATTGACTGACGTCGCTGGCAAATGAGAGTTGCTCAAATACTGAATTGACTGATTTCTTAAACAACAGGTTAAACAACAAGAGAGTTCGGACATGGCAGAACAGGTTTATCTGGCGATCGATTTGGGTGCGGAAAGTGGCCGTGTCATGGCGGGGATGTTCGATGGTCAGCACATTCGCCTGGAAGAACTGCATCGATTTTCGAACGGACCTGTCAACGTCGCCGATACGATGCGCTGGGATCTGTTAAGGCTGTGGTCGCAGATCCAGGTTGGACTTCAAAAGGCGGCTGCCCGCTTCGGACAGAACATTGTTTCCGTCGGAGTCGACACATGGGGGGTCGATTTCGTGCTGCTCTCAAAGACCGGCGAAATGCTGGGGCAACCCTACCACTATCGCGACGCGAGAACTCGTGGCGTCATGGAACATACGTTCCAGCGTGTTCCGCGAGCCGAGGTCTTTGCCAATACCGGCCTGCAGTTCATGGAGATTAACTCGCTGTACCAGTTGCTGGCGATGAATCAGACAAACCCGGCTCTGGTCGAAATGGCCGACAAGTTTCTGATGATTCCTGACTTCTTTCACTGGCTGTTGTCGGGAAGTCGAGTTGTCGAATTCACGAATGCGACCACGTCGCAAATGTATCATCCCACAAATCGAAACTGGTCGATCGACATGCTGCGAAAGCTTGGGCTTCCGACGCAGATGTTCCCCGAAGTTGTCGCACCAGGAACGAAGCTGGGAAGATTACGTGAGGATGTCGCCAGACGGGCCGGCTTGCCTCGTCTCGAAGTTGTCGCCCCCGCCACGCATGATACTGGTGCCGCCATCGCTGCCGTTCCGACGGAACGAACGGGATCAGCGAACTGGGCCTATATCAGCTCAGGAACCTGGTCGCTGATGGGTCTCGAATTGCCGCATGCAGTCCTGACTCAGCGGGCGCTCGAGCTGAACGTCACCAACGAAGGTGGGATTGATGGGACATACCGACTGCTGAAGAACATCATGGGTTTGTGGCTGGTGCAGGAATGCCGCAAGTCGTTCGAACGGAGCGGTTCTGCTTATGACTACGGGTTGCTGGCTCAGGTTGCTCGCGATGCCAGACCGTTCCGAGCTTTCGTCGATCCTGATTCCCCTGCCTTTCTGGCACCGCATGATATGCCCGAGGCGATTCGGGATTGGTGCCGTGCGACGAATCAGGAAATTCCGGATACGGACGGAGGCCTGATCCGCTGTGCCCTGGAAAGCCTGGCACTCAAGTATCGAATGGTCCTTGGCTGGCTCGAAGAATTGTCTGGTGAGAAGACTGAAGTCATCCACATCGTAGGTGGAGGGACTCAGAATGAATTGCTCAATCAATTCACCGCCAACGCCACAGGCCGACCGGTCATCACGGGTCCGGTCGAAGCCACGGCACTCGGCAACGTTCTGGTTCAGGCACGAACCAGCGGTTCGGTCGGTTCACTGGGCCAGATCCGCGACATCGTCCGAGCTTCCTCCACGATGCAGCGGTACGAACCGCAGAACACGGCGCAATGGAACGATGCCTATGGACGATTTCTCGATCTGGTGAAACGGGCGAAATAGGAAGGACACGTCGATTCTTGAACGTTAGCCCGACGCGCAAGCGAGGGATCTGCTCTTCTTTTAAACGGGAATAAGATCCCTCGCTCGCGCGTCGGGTTAACGAAGGATCAACGTTTTTGACACCCAAAGAAGGCGAGAGGCCGGTACGCTGCGGGCAACGTACCGGCCTGTGTAGGCGGAAAGTCGAGGTGTGCTGTAGGCGGGTGCTTGGCCTGTCTCCCTCAGGCCGGCAGGATGTATGAATCTCGAACTACTGAAGAGTAGTTGCGTGAATCACTTGGGTGATTGTTCACTCCGATGCTGACTAAAGCAGTCGGCGTGCCAAAAGGGTATTTCTTGAAAGATTTTTTCGCCGAATCGCGAACACCCCTGAAAAACAGCCTGTTTTCATGCAGGAACTTCGACGTTATCGAGTGTGAACCTTTTTTGAAGCCTCGGAATTGTAACGATTACAAGCATTCTCGATTGAAAAAGTTGCAAAAGGGGAGTGCAGTCGTGGCCTGAAGTCGAGGACGGGCCCCTGTCCACCGTGGCATGCCGACGTCCGAACTAAGATGCGTTGGACGTCAGTGACCGTTTTCAGACAAAGAGGAATGAAGAGCGGCTTCGGAATTGCGACGCATCAACCATTTAGAATGTGAAACTGCGATGCGAACGGCTAAAGTCTTCCGGACAGCATAGGTCTGGTCGTTGAATGAAAAACCGTTCGAGAACTCGTTGTCAGGATCCGCTCCTTTGTCAGTCTCCTTAAAGTTACTCAAAGACCTGATTGCCATCCCGAGTGTGAACCCGATGGGGCGAGACGTCTCGGGACCTGGGTACTTCGAAACTCGCGTCACGGAATATCTTGTCCGTTATCTTACGGAGCTTGGCGTTCCATTCGAACAAGTCGAGATCGTCCCGGGTCGATCGAATGTGCTGGCTCGTCTCGACTCGCCCGGCGCTACCAGGACCGTACTGCTGGACGCTCATCAAGACACCGTTCCGGTGGATGGCATGACAATCGCCCCGTTTGATCCGATTGAGCAATCGGGTCGTCTTTACGGCCGCGGGTCCTGCGATGTCAAAGGTGGCCTGGCGGCGATGCTGGCCGCGTTCACTCGACTGGCTCACGAACGGCCTGTCGGCATTCCGAATGTCGTGTTGTCGATGACATGTGATGAAGAGTCGACAAGCCTTGGTATCAATCACCTGACAGACAGCTGGACGGGAAAGTCGGCGTCCTACCGTCTTTGCCCGGTCCGGCCCGATGTGGCGATCGTCGCCGAACCGACAGAGCTTGATATCGTCGTCGCTCATCGCGGGGCGACTCGCTGGAAGATGCGAACAACGGGTCGAGCCTGCCATAGTTCACGTCCCCAGGAAGGGATCAACGCGATCTACCGCATGGCGAAGGTGGTTGCATGTCTGGAAGAGTATGCAGCCTGGCTACCTGGCTCTCGGCCCGCTCATCCTCTTTGCGGTCCTGCGACATTGAGTGTCGGTCGAATCGATGGGGGAAGCAGTGTAAACATCGTTCCTGATGCCTGTACGATTGAAATTGATCGCCGAGTCATCCCCGGGGAAGATCGGCTTGGTGTCATCGACGAACTGGTCGAACATCTGCGATCACGACTCGATTTCGAGGTGATTCACGATGCACCCTATTGTGCCAGCGCCGCACTCGGTGACGATAACAACAGAGCGTTGTCACTCGAATTATTGAAGGCGATTGAAGCGGTGGTCGGCCCGCGAAAAACGATCGGTGTCCCGTATGGAACTCACGCATCTCGCTTTGCGCGAGCAGGGGTCCCGTCCGTTGTCTTCGGCCCCGGCAACATCGCACAAGCTCATACAAAAGACGAATGGATCGAGATTTCACAACTCGATCAAGCGACCGAAATTTACTACCAGTTCTGTATACGTTCGGCGACTCAAGCTTCATAAGGTCACCCGGTGACGGATTATTTTGGCCGTGATGGATCGGTTATTCAGAGTTTAGGCGGGTGTGTCGGCATTGCTGTTAATTCGCCGGTCGGTTTCTTCGAACGAGGCTTGCGAAGCAGCAGGCATCCCGAAATGTGAAACCTCGAAACGTTCACTTTGCGACGGAATGGATCGCGTTCATACCAACCTGAATTCGGAATTTTCTGAGCAGACTCCTTGTCGCATGAGTTAGTCGACTCTATTGTGTCCCGAGAGTTTCGATCGAGTTTGCTTGCCAGTTCGGCGCGGATGGAGCGAGATGAAGAGCGGTTTTAAACCGGGCGACCCTGTGATCTTCCGGATCACAAAACAGAGTACCGATCCCGGTCCGCGCGCTGTTGATATCCATCCCGCTCCTGCAGGCGAAATGTATTCGTATCAAGTCGACAAATTCTGGGCCGTGTTCGAGGTCCTTCCTGGTGGGAAGGTGAAGCTGGTCACCCGTCGCGGCAAGCAGCGTACGGTGGCCTGCGACGATTTTCGTTTAAGACATGCACGATGGTGGGAGCGATGGCTTTATCGAGACCGTTTCCCCAAGTTATCTGAACTGAAGGACCTGCCATTACGTCCCGATTCGTCGGCCGAATGACGACGTTGTTCGGTATTCGTATCATTGAGGCTCAAGCCCAGACTGCACGAGCGTTGGAGTTAACACGATGAATTTAAGTGACCTCACCTGGCCCGAAGTCAACGCCCTTTCCAGGGACCTGCCGGTCGTGATTCCCGTCGCGGCACTTGAGCAGCACGGCCACCATCTGCCGGTTTTTACCGACAGCATGCTGCTTGGCGAAGTCGTCCGTCGAGTCAGCGAATCGATGAAGAATCGAGTGTTATTCGCGCCGCTGATGTGGCTGGGAAACTCGCACCATCACATGGATTTTCCGGGAACGATGTCGGCCAGCCCCCGTGTCTATCTCGACCTGTTAAATGACCTGATGGAAAACATGCTGGCACACGGGTTTCGACGGATTGTGTTGTTGAACGGGCATGGCGGAAATTCGACACCTGGCAAACAGGCGGTGTTCGAGGTACGCCAGCGGCATCGTACTCGACAAGACTTGTTGCTGTTGTTTGCCACTTACTGGGATCATGGAAAACCGAACCAGGTCCGGTCGGATCTTGTCCAGACTCAAATGGGACACGCATGTGAGTGGGAAACGTCCATGATCATGAGGCTGGCACCCCAATTGGTGAAGGGGATCAGCCACGTGAAGCCGGTTGAATTCGGGTTTGCATTTGAGCCAGCGTACCGAGGCTGGACAACGAAGGATCGTACGGCTCCCGGTCATATCGGGCAGCCGAACGCAGCAACTCCGGAAAAGGGAGAGGCGTTGTTTCAGACGTTTTCTGCTGGAGTCAGTCAGTTCCTTGAGCAGGTCATCGCGTGGGATGGCCACAGTTGGGAAATGTCAACGTGATCATTTTTGGTGAGAAATGCCGTATTTCTGGTTCTCGGTAATCTGTCTGATCTGGGGCAGCAGTTTCATTTTGATGAAACGCGCGATGGAATGTCTTTCACCGATTGGCGTCGGTGCGGGTCGAGCCATTGGCGGAACGCTTGTGCTCGCACTGATCTTTCTGGTTTTGAAGCAACCCTGGACCATTCGGCGATGTGACCTGTTGCCATTGATGGGAGTTGTCTTTCTGGGATTTGTCTGGCCACACTCGATCCAACCGGAACTGGTGGCTCGCCACGGCGGTGCGTTCGTCGGCCTGACTGTCGGACTGACGCCACTACTGACAATTCTGGTCTCAATTCCAATTCTTGGGATCTTGCCAACCTTCCGGCAAACGATCGGAGTGATCGGGGCGCTCGCGTGCCTGATGGCCTTGATGTTTGATTACGGACGTCATTCGGTTCCCGTCGCCGATATTCTTTTCGCAATCAGCGTGCCGCTGACTTACTCGACTGCCAACAGTATTATCCGGCGATATCTACGGCACCTTCCACCGCTTGAGCTCACACTGATCTGTCTGGCGACTGCGGGAAGCATCCTGTTGCCACTCGCGATGGCGGTTCGTAACCATCGGACGGCGAATGTGGATCAACTCGGTTCCGCATTGCTCGCTGTGGGAATCCTTGGGGTCGTCGGGACGGGAATCGCCACGTTTCTTTTTAATCGTCTCGTCCAGGACCAGGGTCCGCTTTTTGCCGGGATGACAACGAATCTCGTCCCGATCGGAGCCGTGATGTGGGGTCGAGCGGACGGCGAGCGCATCACCGCGATCCAGATCCTTGCCCTGGTGGGCATCCTGGTGATGGTGACCTATGTGCAGACCGCACCCCGAAAATTGCAAGAGGCAAGAACCGAGACGACCCCCGTGGATGACGATTCAGCGAGCATCGCGGTGAAAAATCAATCGTAATCAGATTTTCGTGATCGATTGATCGATTTAAAAACGTCCGTGTACGAAGACCCTTCGGCCGACCTGTCACCGAAAAAACGATCGTGCAACCTTCAGCGACGCATTGAACTGTCTGACCACATCTCCGCTGAACCTGAATTCTTCGTGAAGAAACTTCGCGTATGGATTTGAGTGTTTCACAAATTCACGTCGTGGATGCATACTGGTAACGATGGAAAGGTATCGGAGCGGATTCGATTTGCCCGGTATCTACAATCCCATTGTCTCCAAACTGGCTTCAAACACGAGGACGATCCCATGCGCGTTTCGAATGTCTGCATCTGCGCCACCGTCTGTTGGCTGCTGTCAATTTCCGTCGGCCAGTCTGCTGATTGGGGATTGAAGGAAGGGACCCCAGAATTAAAGTCAGCCGGGTCAATCGCATTTGGGCCGGATGGCATTCTGTTTGTCGGCGACAGTAAAAGTGCGACGATCTTCGCTATTGCCACGGGAGACGTCATCAGTGATCGATCGTACGTCGAGATTCAAGTTTCGGGCCTGAATAAGGAGATCGCGGCGCTGCTGGGAACCACACCTGAAAACATTGCAATCAATGATCTGGCGGTCAATCCGTTGACTTATGCCGCGTTTGTGTCCGTGACCAAGGGAAAAGGTGCTGACGCAACGCCTGCTATCGTTCGGGTTGCTAAGACGGGCAAACTGACCGAAGTCTCGTTGAAGAATATTCCCTTTCAGAAGGTCGTGCTGCCTGATGCACCTGAGGACAAAGACGTGACCGTCAATGGGCGCACGCGAAATGCACGAAACGATTCGATCACGGACCTGGCTTATGCCGAGGGGAAAGTCTTCGCGTCAGGACTTGCCACAGGAACCTCTCCTTCAAGCGTGCACCAGATTCCGTTCCCGTTCACCGAAGGATCGGCCGGCACCAGCGTCGAGATTTTTCACGGTGCTCACGGAAAGGTTGAGAGCACGTCAGCGATTCGGACGTTCGTCCCGATGAATATCAACGGCGAACCAAGTCTGCTTGCGGGTTTCGTCTGCACGCCACTCGTCCGATTTCCCATCAGCGATCTCAAGCCAGCCGAGAAGACTCGCGGAACGACTGTGGCGGAACTGGGGAATCGCAATCAGCCTCTGGACATGATTGCTTACCGCAAAGACGGGCATGATTTTCTCTTGCTGTCGAACTCGGCTCGTGGCGTGATGAAGATCAGTACCGAGAACATCGCCCGCAATGAAGGGATCACCACCCCTGTGAAAGACACCGCCGGTCAGTCCTATGAAACGATCAAGGAACTTCAGGGGGTTGTCCAGCTTGATCGCTTTAATGACGAAAGAGTTCTGCTGCTCGTCCAATCCCCGGACGGGACCCAGGATTTACGAACGGTTCCTCTACCATAAAGTCATGGCGCAGACTTTGCTGCGTCATCACGGTCACGAAGTCGTGAAGCTGCCCGTTCAGACTAATTAATAGGAATTATCCATAAGTTCGGACTCGTTTCATGAGGTTTTGATGGCAGAAACGTCACAAGACGTTTGTGAAATGATCATGATCTGAGCAAAACGTTGTTCGCTTATGGAAATTCCTTTTCCAGGGTTTTAGATTTGTGGGATTCCACTGAGCGTATCAGGTCGACGTGAGATCCTCGGCAAGACTACATGAGCAGACTTCGGGTTCGGGAATAAGAGAGATTAAGGTACTGCTTGATGATTTCTAAACCCCCCGTTGCCCGGCCTGTTTCCTCTCCGGAAGCCCTGAAAGATCGACCAGTCTTCACGCCGGAACGAGTCGAGCGGCCGGTCTCTGAGTTGCCGAATCCGAATCCCGTTCCCTCACCAGAACCGGCTGGAACATGGTGGGGCGCGATCAGCAGTCTTTTGTTCTGGCTGATCGCGATTGGTCTGTGTACGGGAGGGTGGGTCTATCGCGAGACCTGGTGGCCCTGGTTCTCAAAGCAGATTGGCATTGTGGAAAGTGGCGCGGCCGGGGCAAAAAAGCCTCCGAGACCGCCGGTTCCTGTCGTCACCGCAATCGTGCAGCAGAAGGATATGGATGTCTTTATCAACGGGTTGGGAACCGTCACAGCCTTCAAGACGGTGACCATTCGCAGCCGTGTCGAAGGTGAACTGGTCAAAGTCGCCTTCACGGAAGGTCAGGTGGTCGAAGAAGGAAGCTTGCTGGCAGAAATTGACCGACGGCCATTCGATGTTCAACTGCAGCAGGCCCAGGGACAACTTGCACGGGACGAAGCAACCTTGAAGTCAGCCGACTTCACCTTTAAACGCTATCAAGAGCTGATTCTTTCCAAGTCCATCACGGCACAGCAGGTCGATGAACAACGTGCCCTGGTTCAGCAAATGGCAGGGGCCATTCAATCGGACCTGGCTGCCGTGGAGAACGCGAAACTGCAACTCGCCTACTGTCACATTACCGCGCCAATCAGTGGTCGAATCGGCCTTCGCCTGGTTGATCAGGGGAATATCGTCAGGGCCAACGATCCGATGGGTCTGGCGGTGATTACGCAGCTTCAACCGATTTCAATTGTGTTTACCATTCCTCAGGATGATATTTCCCGGGTCCAGAAGCCGCAGAGCAGTGGTCAACCATTATCCGTTGATGCCTATGATCGCGATTTCAAAATCAAACTCGCATCGGGAAAGCTGTTGGCAATTGACAATCAGGTTGATTCCACCACCGGTACTGTTCGCTTGAAAGCTGTTTTTGATAACGAAGACGGCATGCTGTTTCCCAATCAATTCGTCAATGCCCGGCTTCTGGTGGATACCAGACGCAATGCGATCGTCGTACCAACCTCAGCAGTTCAGCGTGGTCCCACTTCTGTATTTGTGTATGTCGTTCAAGAGGATGACACCGTTGACTTGCGAACCGTGAAAGTCGGGCTGGCAGAAGGCTCAGAGACGTCCATCGAATCCGGGCTTTCTCCTGGTGAAATCGTCGTCACTGAAGGGATCGACAAGCTGCAGCCGAAGGCGATGATTACGACACGCGAAAAAGAGAAGGAAAAAGAACGGGCAAAAGAGAACGCCGCGGCGGAAAAGAAGGGCCCAGACGAAAAGAGTCCTGATAACGAACGCAAAAAGCCTGAAGGAACAGACGAGAAACCAAAGTCCAGGGATGGAAAAGGTCCCCCGGAAAATTCTTCTGGTAAGAAGGGTTCGACATGAACCCGTCCCGGCCATTTATTTTGCGGCCGGTCGCGACCGTGCTGCTGATGGTGGCACTGCTTCTCTCGGGGATTGTCGCGTACTGGGAACTGCCCGTTTCTGCGCTGCCACAGGTTGATTATCCGACGATTCAGGTTGTGACCTTTTACCCGGGTGCCGGTCCGGAAGTCATGACTTCGTCGGTCACCGCGCCGCTGGAACGACAATTCGGACAGGTCCCCGGCCTGACCCAGATGACCTCATCCAGCTCCGAAAGTCTGTCAGTCATCACGCTGCGCTTTGCGCTGGAACTGAATATCGACGTGGCCGCTCAACAGGTTCAAGCTGCCATCAACGTCGCGTCAACATTCCTGCCAAAAGACCTCCCCAATCCGCCGATCTATACAAAGACAAATCCAGCCGACGCCCCGATTCTGACTCTGGCACTCTCTTCGGATACGCTTCCTTTGTCGAAAGTCGAAGACCTCGCGGATACTCGCCTGGCTCAAAAAATCTCGCAATTGGGCGGGGTGGGTATGGTCAGCATCAGTGGCGGGCAAAAGCCGGCGATTCGCGTTCAGGCCAACCCCATGGCCCTTTCCGCTCTCGGCCTGAATATGGAGGATCTGCGAAACGCACTGGCAGCCGCGAACGTGAATCAGGCGAAGGGGAGCTTTGATGGCACTCGCCAGGCTTACACGATTGGTGCTAATGATCAGCTTTTGACCAGCGAGCAATATCGTCAACTCATCATCGCTTATCGTCCCGGCGGGCCGATCAGGCTGACTGAAGTGGCCGACGTCACGGACGGGATCGAGAACGTTCGGCAGGCCGCCTGGATGAACGAAACTCCTGCTGTCATCGTCAACATCCAGCGACAACCGGGTGCCAATATCATCGAGGTCGTCGATCGCGTGAAGGCCTTATTGCCCCAGCTTTCCGGGACGTTGCCACCGTCGGTTTCGATCAAAATCCTGACTGACCGAACGTTGACGATCCGAGCGTCTGTCGAGGATGTCCAGTTCGAACTGATGCTGACGATTGGCCTGGTGGTCTTCGTGATCTTCGTTTTCCTGCGTAACTTCGCCGCGACGGTCATCCCCAGCGTTGCCGTGCCTCTTTCGCTGGTCGGAACGTTCGGTGTGATGTACATGCTCGGTTATAGTCTCAACAATCTGACCTTGATGGCCCTGACAATTTCGACTGGATTCGTCGTCGATGACGCAATCGTGATGGTCGAAAACATCATGCGATATATCGAAGAGGGAGAATCGCCCCTTGAAGCATCGCTGAAGGGTTCGGAACAAATCGGCTTTACGATCGTCTCATTAAGCGTTTCTTTGATCGCCGTTTTGATCCCGTTGTTGTTTATGGGTGATATCGTCGGCCGACTTTTTCGCGAATTTGCGGTCACTCTTAGTGTGACAATTCTGCTGTCTGCGATCGTTTCGTTGACGCTGACACCGATGATGTGCGCCAAGCTTCTGCGTCATACACCCCCCTCGCAGCATAGCCGTTTCTACAAGGCTTCTGAATATGCCTTCGAATCCGTGATCTGGTTGTATGGCAAAACGCTGACCGTTGTTTTGCGTCACCAGGCACTGACTCAGCTTGTTTCGATCGTGACGATTGCGGCGACCATCTATCTCTATTTGCTCGTGCCGAAAGGATTTTTCCCTGTGCAGGATACAGGGGTGATTCTCGGAATCTCCGATGCACCGCAAAACATCTCGTTCGACGCCATGGCCACACGTCAGCAGGAATTGAACCGGGCGATCCTGGCCGATCCGGCAGTCGAAAGTTTGTCGAGCTTTATTGGAATCGATGGAACGAATACCACGATGAACAGCGGTCGGATCCAGATCAATCTGAAGCCGCTTGAAGAGCGGAAGATCAGTGCGATGGAGGTGATCCATCGGCTTTCTCCGCGACTGGCGTCCGTGACGGGAATTACGCTGTACATGCAGCCGATTCAAGATCTGTCTGTCGAGACTCGTGTCAGTCGCACGCAATATCAGTACAGCCTGGAAGATCCTGACGCGAAAGAACTGGGCGAATGGGCACCGAAGTTTGTCCGCAAATTGCAGGAATTACCGCAGTTGCGCGATGTTGCCAGCGATCAGCAAAACGCAGGCTTACAGGCAAACGTTGTCATTGACCGCGATACCGCGTCACGAATGGGAATCACGCCGCAGATGATTGACGACGCGTTGTACGATGCGTTCGGCCAGCGTCAGATTTCGATCATGTTCACGCAATTGAATCAGTATCGGCTTGTGCTGGAAGTGAAGCCCGAATTCAAGAATGAACCACGCGATCTGAAAGAGATTTACATTCGCGCTCCCGAAGGGGGAATGGTCCCGCTGAACAGTTTTACCCGGATCGTCGAATCGACGACTCCGTTAACGGTGAACCATCAGGGACAGTTCCCTGTGGTGACGATCTCGTTCAATCTCGCTCCCGGCGTTTCGCTCGGCGAAGCGGTCGAAGTGATCGCCGAGGCGAAACGAGAACTTGAACTTCCAGAAAGCATTGTCTCGGGATTCCAGGGGACAGCAGAAGCATTTCAGGCGTCGTTAAAGAACACTCCGATCCTGATCCTGGCCGCACTGATTACTGTCTATATCGTGCTGGGCGTTTTGTACGAGAGCTACATTCATCCGATTACGATTCTTTCAACGCTTCCGTCAGCGGGTGTCGGGGCGCTGCTGGCCTTGCTCTATTGCAAAACCGACTTAAGCGTCATCGCCCTGATCGGTATTATTCTGCTGATCGGAATTGTGAAGAAAAACGCGATCATGATGATCGACTTCGCGCTGGAAGCCCAACGCAATCAGGGTAAGTCACCGCGCGACGCGATCTTCGAAGCCTGTCTGCTAAGGTTCCGGCCAATCATGATGACGACGATGGCGGCACTGCTGGGTGCTGTGCCGCTGGCGATGGGAACGGGTGTTGGTTCTGAGCTTCGTCGACCACTCGGTATTACGATTATCGGCGGTTTGATCTTCAGTCAGTTGCTGACTCTTTATACGACACCCGTGATCTACTTGTGGTTTGACTGGCTGGCAACATCGATTGGATTCGGGACGAAGTCGGTGCCAGCGAAAGGAGAGGCTGAATGAGTCTCTCATCTCCCTTCGTGCATCGGCCTGTGGGAACGACGTTACTCACGATCGCCATTACGTTAGCCGGGGCGCTCGGCTACATGATGCTCCCTGTTTCGCCGTTGCCTCAGATTGATTTTCCAACCCTCTCTGTCACAGCGAATCTGCCGGGAGCCAGTCCTGAAACAATGGCCTCGGCTGTGGCAACGCCGCTCGAACGGCAATTCGGTCGAATTGCCGGTATTGCTGAAATGACCTCCGCCAGCACGCTGGGGACGACCTCGATTACGATCCAGTTCGATCTCGATCGCGACATCAACGCAGCGGCCCGGGACGTCCAGGCGGCAATCAACGCAGCACGCGGACAGCTTCCTGCCAATCTTCCGAACAATCCTTCATATAAGAAAGTCAATCCGGCCGACTCACCGATCATGATGCTGGCGGTCACGTCTGACACTTATACCAAAGCACAAATGTTCGATGCGGCTTCAACGATTCTTCAGCAGCGTCTAGCTCAAATACCGGGCGTTGGTCAGGTGGGCGTTGGTGGTGGATCGGCCCCGGCAGTTCGAGTCGATCTGAATCCAACCGTTCTGAACCATTTCGGGATCGGACTGGAAGATGTCCGTACGGCATTGGGTAACGCGAACGCCAATCGTCCCAAGGGCTCCATTGCTGACGGCGAACGGACCTGGTCGATTAACTCCACAGACCAGTTGATGACGGCATCGGAATACGAACCACTGATGATCGTCTATCGCAACGGTGCCCCGGTTCGTTTGCGTGACGTCGCGAAGGTGACGGACTCGGTGGAAGATGTCCGCGCATACGGTGTCTCTGATGATAAGCTCGACGGCAAACCCAACCCTAAGCCGGCAATCACGATCATTATCTTTCGGCAACCCGGGGCGAATATCATTGCCACGGTCGACCGCATCGTCGCGATGCTGCCGCAGCTTGAGGCACAGATTCCTGCCGACATGAATCTCTCGATCGCCATGGATCGTACGGGGACAATTCGCGCCTCGTTGAACGACGTTCAGTTCACGTTGTTGATCTCGATCGGACTGGTCATCCTGGTTGTGTTCTTGTTCTTAAGAGATTTGCGAGCGACTCTGATTCCCACCGTTGCCGTTCCGGTCTCTCTGATAGGAACGTTTGGCGTGATGTATCTCGCGGGATACAGCCTGGATAATCTTTCGCTGATGGCACTGACAATCGCCACCGGATTTGTCGTCGATGATGCCATTGTCGTGATTGAAAATATCACCCGTCATATTGAAGCCGGCATGTCCCCGATGGAAGCATCGCTGCTCGGGGCAAAAGAAATCGGCTTCACTGTCCTTTCCATCAGCGTTTCACTTGTTGCGGTTTTTATTCCCATTCTGCTGATGAATGGAATCATCGGGCGACTGTTCCGCGAGTTCGCGGTCACCATGACCGTGGCCATCGCGGTCTCGTTGGTTGTTTCGCTGACAACGACTCCCATGATGTGCGCAATCCTCCTGAAAGCAAAAACCGATCAGCAGCGCGGGCGACTTTATCAATTCAGCGAAAAGATCTTCGATGCCATCCTTTATGTTTACGAGCGAACACTTACCTGGGTGCTGCGGCACCATCGGTTTACGATGGTGGTCACCCTTTCGACCATCGGCTTTACGATCTATCTCTTCATGATTGCGAAACAGGGATTCTTTCCACAGCAGGATACGGGTCGCCTGACAGGAAATCTGATCGCGGACCAGGACACATCATTCCAGTCACTCAGACGCCTGCTTCAGCAGTTTTCGCAAACTGTCAGTGAAGATCCGGCAGTTTCGGGAATGATCGCCTTTGTCGGTGGTCAGAACAGCGGCGCGTCGAACTCGGGGCGAATGTTCATCACATTGAAGCCGATTGAGGAAAGAAAGATTAAGGCGGATGATGTGATCGCTCGCATCCGCCAAAGTACGTCCAGAATTCCCGGCGCAATGCTGGTCCTTCAATCGGTGCAGGACTTGCGGATTGGTGGTCGAGGAAGCAGTGCGCAGTATCAGTATACGATCAAAGGGGACAGCCTCGAAGAACTGAATCAATGGGGACCAAAACTGCTTGGCGTGATGCGCAAATTAGACGGAATCGTTGACGTGACGAGTGACCAGCAGAATAAAGGGATGCAGACACGACTGAATGTCGACCGAGCGACAGCCGCGCGTCTGGGAATCAGCATGTCGACGATCGACAACACGCTCTACGACGCGTTTGGACAGAGGCAAGTCTCGACGATCTATAAATCACTGAACCAATATCACGTAGTGATGCAAGTCGAGCCGGAATTCTCGCAGAATCCCGATTCGCTGAAGCACATCTTTTTACGCGGACTGAACGACGCTCAAATTCCATTGAATACGTTGTATCGGCAGTCAGCAAACAATTCGGCATTGTCGGTGAATCACTCGGGACAATTCCCGTCGGTGACAATTTCATTCAATCTTGCCAAGAATACATCGCTGGGTGATGTGGTTCCCAAGATCGAACAAGCCTCGCGAGAATTAGGGATGCCCGAAAGTATTCAAGGTCGATTCCAGGGGACAGCTCAGGCCTTTCAGGACGCAAAGCAAAATCAACTGCTGCTGATCGTCGCGGCATTCGTCACCGTCTATATCGTGCTGGGAATGCTTTACGAGAGCTACATCCATCCGATTACCATTCTTTCAACAGTCTTTTCGGCCGGTGTGGGTGCGTTCCTGGCGCTGCGGTATTACGACGCTGAACTGAATGTGATGGCCATGATTGGCATTCTGCTGCTTATTGGCATCGTCAAGAAGAACGCGATCATGATGATCGACTTCGCACTGGAGGTGGAACGCAATCATGGCAAGTCGCCGGAAGAAGCGATTTTTGAAGCGTGTCTGCTGCGGTTTCGCCCGATCACGATGACGACGCTGGCAGCCCTATTGGGTGGGCTGCCGCTGGCCATGGGGACCGGCGTCGGTTCCGAACTGCGAACGCCCATGGGAATCACGATTGTCGGTGGCCTGATCTTCAGTCAGATGCTGACGCTGTATACGACTCCAGTCGTTTACCTGTATCTCGACTGGTTCTGCGTCTGGTGGAGTCGCCTCTGGAATCGTCAACGCGTGGCAGCAGGTGGTCGTTCTGCAGAAGAAGGTCGCGTCAGTGGCAGCAGTATTTGAGCGACAAGAAACACGAACAGCGGAGCAAATACCAGCGTCCGCAGGATGACCAGGGCCGTGGGGGGAAGCGGTATCAGGCTGGCAATTCCAAGGTAACAAAGAGTCAGGAAGAAAGTGATGACCAGAAGGCTGCAACCGATTGCGGTCATCTGAGTTTTGAAGATTGCTCGTTCCGACATCGGCTCGAAATGCAGTTCGATCGTTCGTCGGCGCCTGACCGAACGATGAGTGGCATCCACGGTCTCATAGCATTTCACCAGTTCTCCCCAAACATCGCGAGCCGGTTGTTCATTCGCGACATCCTTCGAAGGATGAGCGACGTCGGCGAACGCCGATGCAAACGCCGCCAGCGAAGTTCGAGCGGTCTCACTTTCGGTTCCTTCAACCAGTTGACCGGCAATCTCACAAATCCATCGTCTCGATATTCCGTCCCGTTGCAGCGTAGCGACCCCTTTATCGCCGCGAACGACAAGCTTCCAGTCATTTGCTCCTTCCACCGAATTGATCGACCAGTTCGATTCGGGCAGCGAACGTCCGGCCAGAACGACACTCTGAATCAGGACCCCCTCATTCGATGCGGCCGTGCGCAGGCCTGTCACCTGATCGTAATCTCCGATCATCCAACGGGGTAAATCGACATCGTGTAACAATTCGTCATCGACTTGCGATTGGGAAATCGGAATTCCCGCAGACGCCTGCCCGATCAGACGCTGCACCTGCAGGAATTGAATTTTGCCAAGTTCCCCGGTCTGGATCGCCTTTTTTAACCGGATCACAGCCGCGTCAAAGCGGTGCCAGAACAGAGGCCATAGCAAGACATTGTTATCGTCTCGAACCAGGCTTAACTCGTAGGCAAATGTCGATCCTTGTGCGGCTCTGGGAATAAACAGAATTGGAATACCGGCCGCAGCAAGCTGCTTGGTTCCCTCGAGGATCAGTTGATCGCTGCCACCCACAATCACCGCATCAATGTCCCTGGCAGTCAACAAATCTTCCCAATGCTCGACGAAGCGGACGTTCGTTTGCCCGTGCAGAAGCGCATCGGATTGATGGGTGACCCGAACCGCATGGCTGAGCTGATGCCCGCTAGTACGGGAGCCAAGAGCGTCCACGATGGGTTTCGCCAACAGGTCATCACAAAATAAGGCAAAACGCATGATCGTCCGTTCGTAGTACTAACGCGTTGTTTCTTCTTGCCGCGAAGATCCCGCATCGGGAGGGCGCTGCTCCTGCCGAGCTGCGAAGCAGGAACACCCCATGACTTGGCGGCTCGGCAGCAGCCTCGCCCTCCCATTGTGATGCGGGCAATGTTCGGGCTGTGTTATTCAAGCATTACTTTGACAAATCGAAGCAGGCTAATGTTTTTTCGTTGCGAACATAAAAGCGTCCATTGGCGAGTGCTGGTAACGCTCGGGTCGTCCCCGAGAGTAGCGATGCCGACCCCAGTTCCTCGTAGCCGGCTTTCGACAGTCGAACGATTTTCAAGACACCGTCGGTTTGCATGACCAGCAGCTTATCACCCGCTGCGATTAAGGTTGCATAACCTGAAACCGATTTCGACCAGAAAACTTTCTGAGTTCCTGGATCAAAACACTTGAGCGAGATCGGGCCACCATCCTGCCGTCCGTCGATGCCATAGACGACTCCACCGTCGAAGATGGGTGTCGTATACTGACTGGAAAGAATGTCATCGCTCCAGACGACATCGACCGATTTTGCGGTCAGTTCCAGCCATTGTGCCCCGATACCATAGCTGGCAGTCAACAAGGCGTGGTGACCATTGATCACGGGAATCGCTCCGTTCACAGTGGGGCCGCGTTGCCCAAACGGCGTCCGAAACCTTTCCTCGCCCGTTGCTGGATCAAGCGAGACCAGATTCAGTCGCGTGATACACAACAGATGTCGTGTGCCATCGATCGTCGCCAGCACAGGTGCTGAATAGCTGGCCTGATCATTCACGGCTGACCAGAGCGTCTCGCCCGAATTGACGTCAAAGGCAACCACACCCGCTTTCTTTTTGTCTCCACCGACATTCACGAATACTCGCTTACCGTCGACGAGTGGCGACGAACCCGCACCGAAGTAACCCCCACTTGCACCGAAATCTTCGTGGGTGCTTCGTTCCCAGAGCTTTTTGCCCGACTTCAAATCGGCTCGATACAGTCCACCTTGAGCCGAATAGGCATAAACGGCATCTTCATAGATCGTCGGAACCGCTCGTGGACCGTTGTCTTCGACGATCTGAGCCTGAAACGTTGTCGGATACGCCGTGCTCCAGACCAGTTCCCCGGTTTCAGCGTTAAAGGCGGTCAGTTTGTCGTTTCCTTTTTCGCGATGAAACAAGATCGCGAGATTGCCCGAAACGGCGACGCCGGCAAAACCCGATCCAATACGGGCATCCCAAAGCTGTTTGGGCTTTCCGCCAGTCCATTTCTCAACCAAACGCTCATCACTGGCGATACCATTGCGATTCGGCCCCAGGATTTGTGGCCAGTCACCGGCATCAAGTTTTTCGAAATCGAATGAGACTTGGGTCATCACGACAAATAAGCACGCCGTCAGGCGGAATCGATTGAACATAAGTTGCTTCCCGTTTGGAATCATCATTGAGCTTTGGGAAATCCAGCGTCGAGCAGTTCCTGAATTCCAGGTTTGAGCGGCCGGACATCATAGCCTTGTTTTAAAAGCTCTTCGGCTGCCGCTAACGCGCGGCGACCCGCTCGACAGTGTGTATAGATGACCTTGTCCTGCGGCACGAGCTTTAATAACACGCTGGCATCCAGGCCTTTCTGGATCGAACTGATCGGCAGAGAAATCGCTCCCGAAACGTGAGCTTCATTCCATTCGCTCAGTTCCCGCACGTCGACCAGAACAGCAGTCTTGTCGTTCAATTTCTTCTTGACCGTTTCCAGTGAATCACCAGTATGGTCCAGTGGAAGTTCTGTAATCTGCAAATGACGGAAATCGACACGGTCACCATGTCCCAGCAGCGCAATGTGTCCTCGACGACGAGCCAGTCCGGGATGCAGTTGTCCGTCCAGTGTCCCTGACTTTGTCGCTTCATCCAGATTGGCATCGACGATTTTCGTGCCATTCAAAATGACGGTGAGGTTTCGTCCTTTGACCGTCACTTCCTGATGATTCCACTCGCCAACCGGTTTCAGCGAACCTCGTTTTGAGGCGATCAGGCCATAGGCAGAACCATGGTACTGATACGGTTTCAGCGCTTTGTACTGCTCAGCCGTGTCATCCAGGATCTGTAACTCGATCCCCTCCAGATGCAGGCTTCCTTCTGCGACTTTAGGGCAGCGAATTCCCAACCCGTTGTTGGCACCTTCGGTCAGTTTGAATTCAAATGCCATCACGAAATCGGTGTACTGCTTTTCGGTCAGCAGATTCCCTTTGCCCCCCGCGATACAAACCAGGTTTCCGTTTTCAACGGCGTAGCTGGCGACAGATCCGGTCCAACCTGCCAACGACTTGCCGTCGAACAACGACACGAATCCGTCCTGCGGGATAAACGGTTTTTCCTGTGCCCCGATCGGCTGCTGGCAGAGACTGACAAGTGCGAAGAGCGCAAAGAACAATCGATTCATGGGGTCAATCCTTAAAAAGAGGGGTCGGGCGTTCAAATTTCAAAATTGGCCTGTGAGACGCCTACATGTTGGAAAATCGCCTGATGCCAATTTTGAAATTTGAACACCCGACCCCAGAACAGCCAGTCAGCCTATTTTCGTTAATGTATTCACTAAAAATCCCCGTCGAGGGGCTTTATTACGGCACGAAATTCAAAACATCGGCGAGCGAACACGCGCACTCATTTCTCAGTCAATTCGAACCAGGCGTATTGCCCGGAACAATGAATGGATTGTAGTGAGTCATCCCGGTGGCTGCACTTTTGACACGGTGCCGAAAGATGATTTCGCAAGACAATTATTTCTAATGCGAGCGTGAGATTTTGAAGAGGGGGTCGGGCGTTGAGAATTCAAAATTTCAAAATTTGAATACCTACCCCCTCTTTGCTCCCGATCAACGCGCAATCGATAATCCTATTCTAAACCCGTCGTCCGACGCGCACTAACCGGCTGTGCCGGGCCAATTTTGAAACTTGAATGCCCGACCCCGGAACATAACGATTTCATCAGCGGACACGACTCTAAAATCGGGGCACCCTGACGATATTGCTCCAGCAGTTGATGCGATCGTTGAGCCAACATGCGACGGACTTCACGGCGTTTTCCTTTCTCCCTGGGGATGTGCATGTTGTCGTAGCCCGTCGTCTGATGACGCATCCACGCGATAACCGCTGCCTCTGCTCGCTGTTCAACCGGAATGCGTTTCGTGCGAGCGACCGTACCACTGCCGACCGGTGTGGCATGTTCTGTCACCGCTTTTGCGAGACGGTTGGCGAGATCCGTATGCGTTTCGTGAAATGCCAGAAAGGTGACAACCGCCCCCAGGAAATCTTCAACGTACTCGGTTTGAACCCTTTCCCGTCGTCGGGCATCCGCTTCCTTCTTCCTGGCAAAACTCTCCGTGGCTCGTTCCGCTTCGAGATCACCACGAATCGATTCGATGTTCGCTGCCGAGGTCCAGACACCTCGCGAAAAAACCTTCCGACCCTTTTTTTCGGCCACCACCCAATGATCACCTGCGGCCTTGACTCGACGAGTTAAGGCCGCGTCACCAGGAGGCAACAAGATCCAGCCCTCTGGTACCGTCAGCACTTTGCCATCAGCCGCTATCACGGTGTTCGGAGATGGGCCCGGGGCAAAAATGGGAGGATTGCTGTTCATTCACGATTTCCATACGTCAGCTTCAGAAGCTCATTCTGTTCTCGTCCTGGAGTCAAGCGACATTACGAAGGAATAAAACTTGAAAGCCGGAGTCAGCAGAGACGAACACAACAACGGCCACATCACCGCGAGTAATATCCAATTTGTAGCTGGCGTTCTGAAAATGTAGTTCCATGACAGACAGCCCATCATTCCAAAAAAAATGATGTCTAAAAAACCACCGGACACTGTCCAGAACCAGGTGGATCGACTTCGTTTCATTTAGAGCCCTTCCACATAATTCTTGGCTTCCTTGAGTCCCGCTCCTGTCTGCTCACGGTAGAGCTTGATCGCCTGAATCTTCTCCCCCGATTTCACCAGTTCCACGATCTTATCGTCCATTCCTTGATTGGGATCGAGTCCCAAATGGCTGAGGATGAGATCAACCTTCCGCTCAAGGCGGCTGTTGTTAATTGTTCCCGACGGATTGCGAGTCAGCGATAGCAGAACCACGATCAATGTACCGAGCGAGAGCCAGAAAACTGCGTCATCAAACATGGGTTGTTCCGATATTCATCTGAAAAGAAATATTCGTGCTATCAATCATCCGACAATCGAATTGTGTCTGATGTTGCATGCTTACCGAGAATGGATCACAGGGGTGAACGTAATGAATGTCAACGAAGCGATAATGCGGTCCTCGTCTACTGCGTTCGTTTGCTGTCGATTCTCTCTCGGACGTTTATCGAATTGCCGAGATACTTCATCCTGAACGCAAAATGTGGGTCTCGGGATCAAAAAAAGACTCGTTATGCCAATCGGTCACGTTGTTATTTCGGTCTCTGGTCGAAGACCACGATCTTCACTGCCATTTGAATGTCGTGTTTTTTTAGTTCGTCGAGCATCAAACTTTTGGTTTTTTCCTGATTGAAGCCGCCAGAACCAGCTCCAATCAATGGAAACGCAATCGAACCGAAGCCCTCGTCCTGAGCAAGTCGTATGGCATTCTTCACAGAATCCCGAATTGATCGTTCCGATGCTCTCCAGAGCATATTGATCCCGGCGACGTGAATGATCCCTTTGAATGGAAGTCGTCCCGCTGACGTAAGCACAGCACCGCCGAGAGGGATCAGACCGTGACTGCCAACCTCTTTGAACGGGGATGTACCACCGCGCCGCTTGATGGCCCCGGATACCCCTTGCGGCAGAAGCAACCACCACGGAATAATGTTACGGTTCCAGGCGTTGACGATGACGTCCACGTCCTGATCGAGCAGATCCCCTTCCACCACTTCGATCATCATGACGACTTTCGGTGTTGACAATATGTGCTGGACTCTTTGACAGAAAGCCTGTTCTCCGAATCGACATTATTCAAACTGCTTTTCTTTCCCCAGCCGAAAATTCTTTCGAACAACGGTAACAGCGGATTGGTCTCGAGGCTCTTCTGAAAATAGACTTCGTGCTCCTTCTCTTTCATCCCCATTTCGTACAACGCTTCATCGTGGTCCGTGATCCCCACTTCGTGGAAATATCTCATCATGATGAAATACTCACAGACGTTGCCACTTTCCAGGCGTCCGGCGAAGTAGTAGGGCATGAACCAGCCGATCACGTAACAGCTCAATGAAATAGCTCTGCCGATGATGTGATATTTGACCTCGTTGTAACGTGACGGAGAAATTTCATATTGCTGCATGATCGCGAGCACTGTTTCCCGGTGTCGCCATTCATCCAGTTCGATTTGCCTGATGGCGGCTTTCTGGTCGGGATTCTTCACCGAGCCGGCGTGGCCAATGTAAGCAAATGCGGCCGCTTTCTCGGCGGAAGAGGCGAGCTGAAGCAGCTTGACCAGTTTTGGGTGACACAGGTTCAAAGCTCAGCCTCTATTGTTTTTCCGTCTTCTCAGGTGCATTCAAATCTTCCGGCTCATCGACCCTTACATATCCATCGCAACGAATCATCGGCTGTGGAGGATACTTGGGATAGTGATTCAGACTCGTGGATAATTCACACAGCAGGAAGCGCGATCGTGCCGTGCGGACCTCTCGTCCGTGGCAGCACGTTTCGCACATCGACATTAGTGGCCAACTTGCACTTGTGGTCAATCAATCATCCTGGTCATGCTTAACTCGATGCAATGTCTGCTTGTCTTTCGCACCGGAATTACACGGGGAAACGGACTGACTTGGCAAGTGATCGGCTTTCCTTTACAGGGAGCACCTCGCGCATCGAACGGTTTCTACTTCACACGGACGCGAATAAATGAAAATCGGTTTGCAAGCATGGGGAAGTGAAGGAGACATTCAACCTTTCACGGCACTTGCGGCAGGACTCGTGAAGGCCGGTCATACGGTGACCCTGGTTATCACGGACAATATCGGCAGGGATTATAGCGAACTTGCGAAGCGATTCGGCTACCAACTTGTTTCGGTTACGAATCCCGAAATCCCTTCAGCCGAAGCGGCGGATAAGGTCTGGCGACGGATCATCGAACTTGGCAATCCGATCAAACAGGCCGAACTCGTGATGAAATACGGGTTCGATCCTGTTGTCGGACCGATGTACGCCGCTGCCGTGAAGCTGTGTGAAGAAAACGACGTTGTCGTCGGACATTTCTTTGTCTACCCGTTGCGCGTGGCTGCCGAGAAATCTGGCGTACCGTTGGTCACGGTCAATATCGTTCACAATTGCATCCCTTCGAAGTGGATTCGCCCCCCTGGAATCCCGGACATTGGGCGCTGGTCCTATGGCCTTGGCTGGAGACTGGTGCGGATGATGGTCAACCGGATATTTCTTCCGCGAGTGAATTCGCTTCGTACTCGTGAAGGACTTCCGCCAGACACGGACGTTATGACTCAAACGTGGGCCTCCGACCGACTCAATCTCGTCGCCGTCAGCCCTCAAATCTGCCAGGCGCCGCCAGACTGGGATTCGCGGCATCACGTCTGTGGTTTTCTCAATCCCCCGGCGAATTTGATGACCGACGACTTACCGGTTGGTTTAGACGATTTTTTGACGGCAGGAAGTCCGCCGATTTACATGACGTTTGGAAGCATGCTGATCAATAATCAGGACTATCTTTCGGAAGTGGCAGAGATCTGGGAACAGGCTGTTCGGCGTGCAGGTTGCCGCGCGATCCTTCAATTACCCTGGGGCGATTTTCCCTCAATATCTGCAAACCCGCATCTCTTTCTTGTGCGCCGTTCACCTTACAAAAAAGTTTTTCCCCGCTGTGCGATGGTGATTCATCATGGAGGAGCGGGAACAACACAGTCCACACTGCTCGCGGGCCGACCGTCGATCATCGTTGCGCATGTGTCAGACCAATTCTTCTGGGGAAGCGAACTCGAACGATTGGGGGTTGGTGGTAATACACTTCAACGCAAGGGACTGACTTCCAGGCAACTTGCCAATGGCATCCTTGATGTTCTTCGTCGCCAGGAAATGGAACAACGTGCCGTAATCATTGGGAAAAAGATGAGCAGTGAAGACGGTGTTGCAGCCGCGATTCAGTTGATCGAAAACACGTTCCATGGTTGAATCTCTCGCGCCGGATTCGCTCGCTTTATGACAATAGACTTCCTTCATGGACAGAGCTTTGTTCCGTACGAACTCAACTGAAGCGAAGGAATAAATCTTGAGCGAACAAGCTGCTCCCATCACTTCATCTGAACGGATCGCTTCGATTGACGTTCTTCGAGGTTTTGCCCTTTGTGGCATCTTGACGATGAACATCCTCTCGCTGGGACTTCCTGGCACGGCACGACTCAATCCGAACGTCGCTGGCGGCTTCACAGGTATGAACTACGTCGCCTGGCTCGTCGGTTATTTCTTGTTTGATGAAAAGATGATCACGATCTTTTCAATGCTGTTCGGCGCGGGACTTGTCTTGATGACCGATCGAACAACTCAACAAGGAAAGTCGTCCACGATGCTGTACTACCGGCGGGTCGGCATCCTTCTCATCATCGGCCTGATTCACGCCTATCTGATCTGGGATGGTGACATCCTCGTCTCGTATGCCCTCTGTGGAATGCTGGCCTACCCGTTTCGAAAACTCTCACCACGAACGCTTGTGGTTATTGCAATACTTCTGACGCTCCCCTCGGTTCCTTTGACAGCAGCGGTCGCCGGGCTGTTTCAATCGTTTCGTGACGCATCGGTTCGAGTTCAGGCCGCCGAGCAAAATCGCCAGCCCATTTCCGATAAAGACAAGGAACTGGCCGAGGGTTGGAACGGCATCCGCAAGGCATTTCATCCGACGGCCAGCGAAGTCTCGGAAACGATTAAGGAAAACCGAGAGTCGTCTTACTGGAGGCTGGTCGTCAAAAATGCACCAGAAGCGTTCGGAGTCCAGACGACCGTATTTGGCAGCGCCTTTGTCTGGACTGTCACAGGCCGGATGTTGATCGGTATGGCCCTGATGAAATTAGGCGTCTTTACGGCCACTCGGTCGATACGGTTTTACCGGCTGCTTGCACTCTTTGGTTATGGCATAGGCTGGCCGGTCGTGGCGTTCGCCGCAAACCGTTTGATCCAGAATAACTTCGATGTCGTGACCCTGTTCGGCAGCTGTTTTCAGATTAATTTCTACGGAAGTCTTCTGGTTGCACTGGGGCATATCGCAGTCGTCATGTTGATCTGCAAAGCGGGCTGGTTCTCCTGGCTTACCTGCCGACTGGCAGCGGTTGGACGTATGGCACTGACGAATTACCTGATGCAATCATTGCTCTGCACGACATTCTTCAACGGCTACGGATTCGGATACTACGGGGCCTTTGACCGAGTTCAGCTCTACGCGATCGTCGCAGCCGTCTGGTCTTTGCAACTCTGGTACAGCCCGCTGTGGCTGAAATACTTTCGTTTCGGTCCGGTCGAATGGCTATGGCGGTCAATGACCTACGGAACCATTCAGCCAATGATGAGGCTTCCATGGAACACATTACGCCAGCAACATTGAGCGATGTAACGCAATTGGCCGAACTGTTGAATCTGCTGTTCACGCAAGAAGCCGATTTCACACCCGACCGCGACAAGCAGGAACGAGGATTACGCCTCATCATCGGGTCGGCTCAAGTCGGCGTCATTCTCGCGGCCCGCGACGGCGATCAAGTGGTCGGAATGGTCAGCCTGTTATTCACCATCAGCACTGCCGAAGGTGGCCCCGTCTGCTGGTTGGAAGATATGGTCGTTCACCCGGACCGGCGTGGCGGCGGACTCGGTTCTCGCTTGTTACAAAGCGCCATTGAATATGCACGTTCCCACGGTTTCTTACGCATCACTTTATTAACCGACAAACTGAATGCCCGAGCAATCCGGTTCTATGGTCGCCATGGGTTTATCGAGTCTGAAATGACGGCGATGCGCTTGATGACAAAATCCTGAAGCGACCGTCAAATCTTCAATTGCATCGTCTCATCGTATTCTTCAAGGGACGGAAAATGAATTGTCTCGGAAGTCCGCCAGTTTCGGAGACGTTCGGCATACTCCCGCAGGTATTCTTCCCGCTGCTCCTGCGAGCTCCGTGCGACTGACCAGGCAACAAACGGCGGCAGCACGTCGAAACCGAGAAAGTAGAACATGCCGTGCTGAATCGGGAACAGCAGCGAGTCCATCTCGCCGTTGAGTCCTGTTGGACTGTAAATCGTCGGCCCCCCTCCGGTTGTCAAACTGACCATCGCCCGTTTGCCTTTGAAGACGCCGTTGGAGTACCACCGACCACCACCATATGTCAGTCCCGCCGCGAATACTCGATCGACCCAGCCCTTCATGATGGCCGGAAGACCGAACCACCACAGTGGGAATTGAAAGATCAAGAGGTCCGCCCGCAGCAGTTTTTCCTGCTCGGTAGCAACATCGGCCGCAAACGTTCTGGCTTCGCTCGCCTTAGTCTGCTCGACGCCATATTTGAAAAAGTCCGGATCAGTCAGCGTCGTGAAATCATGTTTCCCGCCAACCGGATTGAACTGCATGGCATAGAGGTCAGACACTTCGACGGTATGGCCGGTTTCCTGGAGGACTCGAACAGCCGTATCCCGCATGGCGCCATTGAATGATTTGGGTTCTTCATGAGCGTAAACAATCAGCACATTCATCGGACAAACTCCGCTTTTCAGGTTGTGGGAGAAGCAAACAGTGACTCAAATCCGGTAAATGGTGTCAGCGGCAGGATTTCAACGCTCAGCAGGCCATGCTCGACCATTGGCAACTTCTTGACGTGCTTTTCGGCCTCTTGTTCATCGACCGTTTCGAGTAGCAGAACAGCACCGACCGGACCTTTGATGTAATGGGCTGACCGAAGTATGCCGGAGGTCACCATGTCCCACGCATGTGACGCTTCGGGCTTGACCAACGGCCCAAGTTTTTCCCGGGGTGCATCGGGTTTTACTTTGAGGATGGCGAGGAATTGCATTTGTCGTACTCCTTTTTGTGTCATGTCGGAACAGACGGATCACTTACGAAAGGTAATGACATTCCTTCGGCGGGATCGTAGAATCCATCATTCCAATCAACAAGTACGCATTTAAATGTTGGGTACTTACATGAAAGTAAGTGACACAGATTCCGCATGCACCGATCAGTTTTTCAACTGCCCGGTTGAAGCGACTCTGTCAGTGATCGGCGGCAAGTGGAAGGTGGTGATCCTGTTCCACCTCTCGCACTCAGGGACGCACCGCTTTGCTGAATTGAGGCGGAAGATACCCGGTGTGAGCGAGCGAATGTTGACACAGCAACTTCGGGAACTCGAACGTGACGGCATCGTCCACCGCAAGGTTTATCCCGAAGTGCCGCCCAAAGTCGAATATTCATTGACCGAATACGGGGAGACACTCCGCCCGATCACCGAAATCATGTGCGGCTGGGGTAAGAAGCACATGAAGAAGATCAAAACACGAGCTTAACACCACCGATTTTTTGACGACAGATGTGACTGAGGGTTCTTGGAATTCAGCAGCGTCGATCGATGATCCAGCCACTGACGACCGACGCAATCAGGGTTCCCGGGACCATGCTTGCGGAGAATCCGAGAAACAAATCGGCGGGAAAAATCCCCATCAAGACGTTCGCGAATCCAAATGCTCGGTTCACAAGAAGCATGATCACGCCGGCCGTCAAGGCGGTCCTCAAACCCCGACCGTGCAGCATCCGCATCAGTGAATAGAGGTACGCGATCACCGTCGTGAAAAGGAAATGAACCGAGAGAAACCAGGGACCGGTCAGCGGACTGGACGCGAATCCCTGCGCGTCGAAAAACGGTTTCATTTTCGGGACCATGACCAGCACACTCCAGGGAGTGTCAATTGCGTTCAGCACAAAGCCCCCCGCCAGCCCGGCAATCAAAATGGTTTTGAATGTCGGAAATGCGTCTGTCTCAACGGATGACTCGACTTCCATTTGGAAAGTCTCCCGAGTTTTGGATACGCTGTCACCAGGATCAGGCGAGACTAAGTGACCATTACGCGATTGTCAATGTATGGACGATATGGCACAACGAAGCGACGATCGCCGGCCCCCTGAGTCGCGGCTTGGCTTTCTGCTCTATCGGGCGGGTTTGGCGATTTCGCGAGGATATGAGCGGGCATTGCAGCCATTAACAGCAACTCCTGTCGAGGCTGGGGTTCTTAGTGTGCTGGCTTATGAGGGCCCGAATCATGTACGGGCGTTGGGACGGAAACTCGGACTCGGCCGTCAAACGATCGTTAATGTCGCAAAATCACTTGTGGAGGCCGGACTCGTCGAACGCGTCGCGTCGGAAGCCGACGCCCGGCTAAATCTGCTGACGATTACGAAGACCGGTCGAAGCCGTCTTGCCAGGATTGAGCAGATTGCGACCCGCTTCGATCAGGAACTTCGCGATGTTGTTGGCCTGGAAGGTGAACGGCACATGATTGAGAAACTGCAAAAGATCCTGGTCTCGCCGCAATTTGAACACGGTGAATAGATCTCATTGAATCTCAAAAAGTCACCCAAATTGGAATCACCGTTAAACACGATTCTTACATAAGGCCAGACAATGGAAACACGCCAACCCCTGATCGTCAGCGACCAGCAAGGAGCATGGATCTCCTGGCTCGGCTCCCCGATTCGATATACGGCTCAGGGTACCGACACGGGAGGTTCCTATGCCTTTTCGATCGGTCGAGTCCCCGTGGGAGTTGGTCCCAAGCCGCACCGGCATTCGTTTGAAGAAGCGTTTTTTGTTGTCCGGGGAGAACTGACTTTTACAGCGGGAAATCAGACATTGATCCTTCCGGCGAATGGCTGTATCGCCATTGGGGCAGGGACGGCGCATTACTTCAGGAACTCAGGGCAGGTCGAGGCAGAAATCATCACCCTCGTGGCCCCCGCAGGATTCGACGGCTTCCAGGCTGATGTTGGTGGGAAACTGGACGGACCTGATTTACAGATTATATTCGATCCTCCTGGCTTCATGGCTCGCATGATGTCAGCCGCCCCCAAATACGGAATCGACCTGAATCCACCGGCATCCGCTTTCGAGGAACCGCCAGATATCAAAATCACGATGCCATCCGAGGGCCGCACCATCGCGGTTGTTGGCGACGTGTATCGATTCATGGCGACAGGCGAAGATACGAATGGAAAGTACGCGTTCTGGGAAGCGATCGTGCAACCTGGTGGA
Source organism: uncultured Schlesneria sp. (assembly GCA_903899985.1). GTDB lineage: Bacteria > Planctomycetota > Planctomycetia > Planctomycetales > Planctomycetaceae > Schlesneria. Next base: position 17,631 of record CAIULL010000126.1, on the reverse strand, counting down.
GGGCCGCCTCCCCATGTCCACAGCCGGGAGGAAGAAGGTTTCTATATTCTGGAGGGGGAGATCACGTTCCAGATCGGCGAGAAACGAGTCGTAGCCAAGGCGGGCGCGTTTGCGAACATGCCAACAGGAACGCCACATTCCTTCAAGAATGAGAGCGACAAACCGGCACGGATGTTGATTGTGGTCGCACCTGCGGGTTTAGAGCAGATGTTTTTCGAGGTGGGTGTGCCGCTTGAAGACGGAGCCACAACGGCGTTGCCTCCCACGCTCGCTGAAATTGAAAAACTGTTGCATGTCGCCCCCGATTACGGAATTGAGATCAGGTTGCCGACGCATTGAAAGTTCATTGCGGCAGTTTCCTTTGTTGTTGTTTTCTACAACCCGTTCAGGATCAAACCATGAATTCACGGCGAGCTTTTCTTCAAACTTCGCTTGGTGTCGTCGCGGGTGCAGCGGCTACAACAGGCAACCGCGGTATTGTGGCACAGGAAAACCCCAACGCCACCCCGCCCAAGGTCGTCCTCGGGAGCGAGGGGACCAAGGTCTGGGCAATGGGTGTGCTGGTCACGGTCAAAGTCAAAGCTGCCGATACCGGCGGCGCCTACTCCGTTTTTGAAGACCTCATTCCGCCTGGTGCAGGCCCTGTTCCCCACACGCACACCAAAGAAGACGAAACGATTTTCGTGCTCGAAGGTGAACTACGAGCATGGCTCGGTGGCAAGCAGCATGACGTCAAGGCGGGTGATTTCGTCCATATGCCTCGCGGAGTTCAGCACTATTTCAAAAATATCTCCGACAAGCCGACCCGATTGCTGCTGTCTTACACTCCCGGCGGCTTCGAGCAATGGTTCCTGGACATTGGTACGCCTGTGTCCGGAACCAACGAGAAGCCACCAGAGATCAAGCCGGAAGACATCAAACGAGCTGTCGTCACCGCCGAGAAATACGGCGTGAAGTTCGAGAAAAAGTAGAACAGATAAGCGCCACATTTCCGCCGAATCGGCAGGATCGCTAAATTCTTTTGCCGACCCATTGACGATAACAGACAGGTCTGTATACTTCAGACATGGAACGCACGAAAGCTACTTCTGAAGTCCGCCAGCGAATCTTGGACACTGCCGACAGGCTGTTCTATCAGGACGGTATTCGGGCGGTTGGCATCGACCGGATCATCGCCGAGGCGGACGTCGCCAAGATGAGCCTCTACAAACACTTTCCGTCCAAGGACGACCTGATCCTCGCCGTCCTGAAGTATCGGGAAGAGAAGCTTCTGGAGTTCTTCACCGATGGGATGGAACGGCACGGCAAACGGACGAAGGACAAACTGCGGGCCTTCTTCGCGGTGCTCAAAGACTTTTTCGAGAGTCCCGGTTTCCGGGGATGTGCGTTTCAGAACGCGGCCGTGGAACTGGCCGACCCTGCACATGCCGGGACGCAGTTCGCAAAGGATCACAAGCGCCGGTTCCAGGACTTTTTGGCCGGCCTGGTCGAGGAATCACTCGGTAAAGGAGGGGCGAAAGTTGCACCCGCTGTCGGGCTACTCGTCGAAGGGGCGATCGTGACAGCGGTCATTCAGGGTTCGCCTGACGTTGTGGACGTGGCACGTGACGCCGCCTTGAAAATGGCGGCGGAAGCGAAGGGCTTGTAACCTTTCTCTTTTTTTAACATCAAACAGACAGACCTGTCTGTATTTTCAATGAAAGCCGAGAGGCCGCGATCTGAAAAGACGGTTCATGTTGAATCGTCAGGTCGTTGTCCGTGGCTTGAATCGGAGGATTTTCACATGCACAGCAAAAAAGTTTTCTTGTACGGCGAACTGCAAATGACGGTTCCCTTCAGCGACGTGGATTGGCGGTCAATCAACGCCGGACTGAAGAAGGTTCCCGGACTGATTCGTAAGACGTGGTTGTATGGCATCCGTGGCGGATCGGTGGGCGGGTTCTACGAATTTGATTCTGAAGAGAACGCCCGAAATTTTGCCGTCGGTCCCTATGCCGAGGAGGCTGCCAAGCTAGGGGCGAGCCTGTCCGTGAAACTGTTCGACGGGGAGGTCACGGAGGCCCCCAGTCGCGACATGAAATCACCGCATTACGACTGATGCTCTGTGACAGACGCAACTCATCGAACCGCTCGCGAAGAGCGGTTCGGCATCGTGATCGACTTTATGACTCATTTCCGTCGTTCTGGTCGCCGAGGGACGACCAGAACGACAATCACCTCCCTCATTTGGAGAATGTCAATGACAATCGAATCTGTTCTGCAAAGCTACGAGAAGGCCCTTAACGCCAATGACGTTGACACCGTTCTGAAGCTCTACGGGAGCGATCCCGTCTTCATGCCTCAACACGCGCCGGCGATGGTGGGACGGGATGCGGTACGAGCGGCCTACGAACATGTCTTCAACACGATCAAACTGGACATCAAATTCACGACCTACGAGATCGAAACACACGGCGACACGGCATGGGCCCGGACAAGTTCGGCTGGACGAACTCGCATTCTGGCTGCAGATGTTGAAGTCAACGAAGGGAATAACGAACTGTTCGTTTTCCGTAAAGAAAACGGTGACTGGAAAATACACCGCTACTTGTTCTCGACCAACCAGCCGCGTAATTGATGCCGACCTTGAATCGCAACTCGCCGTATCCCGCTTTCAACGCGGTATGGCATCGAGTGCAGCTAATCGACCTGTGTCGGTCGGCTCGTCACCGAGAAACCACCGGACTGACACTAACCTTCCCCTGCAATAAGAACTTCTCATGAAAAAGTTGCTCTACATCAAAGGCTCGCCTCGTTCCGAAAAATCGGTGAGCATGAAACTGGCGGACGAATATGTCGCCGGTTACATGGAAAAATATCCCGGCGCATCGATTGATGTCATCGATCTCTGGCAAGCCAATCTTCCCGAATTTGACGGCGATAGCGCTGCGGCCAAAGTCTCGTTTTTTGGCGAACCAGCCATGAACGGCAGGCAACAGACGGTTTATGAAGAACTCGTCACCATCTTCAACCGCTTCAACTCGGCCGATGATTATCTTTTTGCCGTCCCCATGTGGAACTTCGGCGTCCCTTACAAGCTCAAGCAGTATATCGACCTCCTGAGTATGCCGGGTACTCTTTTTGGTTTTGAACCGTCGAAGGGCTACATCGGCCTCTTAAAGGGGAAGCGAGCCACAGCCGTCTATACGGCGGCAATCTATATGCCGGGCCTGAGCAAAAGTTACGGCACAGATCATGCCTCAACGTATCTGACCGATTGGCTGAATTTTGCTGGCATCGACGACGTAACAAATGTCTGGTTTTACGGCAGCAAAATGCGGGGCGAAGCCGAAACCAAGGCCGCATTTGAAAAGGCACAAGCAGATGCGCATGAAGCCGGGTTACGATAACGACAACTTAGGAGGAAACGCGATGCTTGTCGCTGCTGGTGTGCACCACTTTAACACCAATCCGTTTAACTGGTATCTGATCGAGGAAGCGGGGCGGCTTACGCTGGTCGATGCCGGTTTTCCAGGTCACTATCGAGTTTTTTCTGATGGCATTCGTTCGATCGGTCATGAGATCAAAGATGTTGACGCAATCATCTTGACCCACGCCCATGCCGACCACATGGGGTTTGCGGATCGTGTGAGCAAAGAGGCAAATGCGCCCGTCTATATTCACCGAGCGGACTTGGATGCGTCCGCTCGAATTCTGCAGCTCCCATGGTGGGGACTGCTCTCTCGAGTCTGGCGACCTTTTACTGCGTCAATGTTGGCCAGGGGGATTCGGAACGGCGTATTCAGCCGTTTTCCCGTTGAAAAGGCTTTGACGTTTGAGGATGCCGACGTGCTTGATGTTCCTGGCAGACCTCATGTGGTTCACTTACCCGGGCATACGGCCGGAGAAGTCGCTTTCTACCTGCCTGAACGTGGCGTTTTGATTTCGGGCGACGCTCTGGTGACTCGTGATCTTTACAGTGGAGAATTCGGCTTGCCGCAAGTTCCAAATCGCCCATTAAATGACGATGACACCCAGGCGCGAAGATCCCTCAGTCGCCTGGCGGATCTTGGTCCGATAACGTTATTGCCGGGACATGGTAAGCCGTGGCAAGGCAATATCGATGATGTCGTTAAATCTAACCATTCACCATATTGAGTAGTCCGTGATGGATGCTCTTCCTCAACCCTTTCACAAAGGGAGAAAAAACATGAATTCTTTCAACAACAAAGTGGCCGTCATCACGGGCCGCAACAGCGGCATCGGCCTGGCGACGGCCAAAGAACTTCACCGTCGAGGGGGAAAAATCGTCATCAGTCGGCGAGATGAGAAATCGCTTACCGAAGCGGCCGCAGACATCGGTGGCGACACGTTAGCCGTCAAAGCCGACGTCTCCCGTCTCGGCGATCTGAACAATCTCTTCGCTCAAGTCCAGAAGCAGCACGGCAAGATCGACGTGCTGTGCGCGAATGCCGGAGTCGCCAAGTTTGCTCCGGTCAACGAAGCGACCGAGGCTCGTTTTGATGAGAACATGGATAACGTCGGAAATGGTCGCAAGCTTGATACAACTTCACCGGAGCTCATTTGCTGATCGAAATCTCAAGAATCTTGATCCGAGATGCGAGTGTTGTTGGCTTCACCCCCAGCCTTGCGGCAGCCCCGTCCGGCCCATAGATTTTGCCGCCGGATGCTTTCAGTGCCAATCGAATATTATTCGCTTCAAAACTCCGCATTTCAGACTCGGTCAAAATTCGTTCGGATTCACTCGTCGATTCCGTCGAGACCTTTCGCTTCGCTGTTTCGGAAGGAAGTTCCAGTCGAAGGCGTCCGTCGGTTGCACCGATCGAGGCTCGCTCAAGGACATGCTGAAGCTCTCGAATGTTGCCGGGCCAACTGTACTGCTGCAGCGTTTGAACATTGGCCAGAGTCAATCTCGGTCGGCGTCGTCCCAGCTTACGCGAAAGACGTTCGAGAAACTGTTCGGCCAACAGTGGGACATCCTCGATGCGATTGCGCAGCGGCGGCAGTTCGATCGGAAAGACACTGAGCCGGTAATACAAATCCTGTCGGAATCGGCCCGCTTCCGATTCTTCACGAAGTTTGCGATTGGTGGCGGCAAGAATGCGGACATCCACTTTTCGAGTTGTTTCATCCCCCACTCGCTCAAGCTCACCCTCTTGCAGGACGCGCAATAATTTGGCTTGAAGATCCAGCGGGATCTCTCCAATCTCGTCGAGAAACAATGTCCCGCCGTCGGCCAGTTCAAATCGACCGGCACGATCACGCAGGGCACTGGTAAACGCTCCTTTCGCGTGCCCGAAGAACTCACTCTCGTAAAGTTCTCGTGGGATCGCGGCACAATTAACCTTGATCAAGGGGCGGCTTGCACGTCGGCTGCGGCGGTGTAACTCACGAGCGACAAGCTCTTTGCCCGTACCGCTTTCGCCCAGGATCAGAACCGACGAATCGGTTGGTGCGACGAGATCAATCTGCCGCGAAACCACTTGTAAGGCAGGGCTTTGTCCAACCAGTTCACCATAAGATTCCGCTTGCTGAACTTCTTCTCGCAGGTACTCGTTTTCGAGCTCCAAGCGCTTTTTAAGGAGTTCGATTTCGTTGAGTGCCCTGGCGTTCGCGATGGCGGCAGCGAGGTGATCAGCAATCATTCGTAACCATTCAAAACCCGATTCACCGGGCGGCTGACGTGAGAACAACCCAAGCACTCCGAGCACCTGGCCACGAAAGATGAGGGGATGACCGGCAAACGATGTGATCTTTTCATCACGCACCCATTCCGGGCGCGCGACCCAGGCGTGGTTTTCAGTGATTTCCGAGACTTCAAGTGACTTACCAGATTTCGCGATCTGCCCAACTTTTCGGATGCCGATCGGAAACCGGCGGAAAGATCCATCGAGACGATCCCACCTGTCAGCAGAACTATCCAGAGAGTGGCCAGAGCTCGCCACCAGATGCAGGCAATGATCGCGTTGAAAGCACTCTGTGGCGAATCGGCAACTGGTGCAATCGTCAGCGAGTGGGGGTTGCAGCAGCCAAACCCGCACCAAAGCGACCGATGGCCCTTCACTCAGCCGCTGAGCGGCGAGCGTCAAGATCTTGTCGACATCAAGCTGTTCCGCCAGCTCAAGCAACAGCCCCTTGGGATTTCGAGCGAACAGGTGTTGATCAGTGAGTGTTTGCATCTCAGAAGAATAACGATTTTTCGTTGTTGTTCAACGATATTTCATTTTACAACGATATTTCGTTGTTTTTAATTTTGACACAAAAATACGCAACTGTATATTTATCAATGTGTTACAGATTCTCATGACTTTTGGCACAAAAGATGAATGAAGCACTCTCGCCAGCCACTGAAAAGTTCAGATGGCGAATCAAAAACCAGTTCTCTGAAAGGAACAAACCATGTCACGCATCAATCAAATTTCTCCCGAAACCGCGACCGGCAAAGCGAAGGAACTGTTGGATGCCGTCAAAAGCAAGCTCGGCCTTGTTCCAAATCTGACGCGAGCACTCGCCAACGCTCCCGCAGCCTTGGAAGCCTATCTTCAATTCAGCGGCTCGCTCGGAAAGGGAACGCTGTCGGCCAAGAACCGTGAACGAATCGCTCTGGTCGTTGCTCAAGAAAACCAATGCGACTATTGCCTCGCCGCACATTCCACGATCGGCAAAATGGTCGGGCTCACCGCTGACGAGATTCGGGACAGCCGCAAAGGGACATCCACCGATTCAAAATCTGAGGTCCTGGTTCGATTCGCTCAAAAAGTGCTGGAAACCAAAGGTCGAGTGTCTGACGCCGACCTGCAATCCGTGCGTGAGGCAGGATTCGACGATGGAGCACTCGCCGAAGTCGTCGGCAATGTGGCACTCAATATTTTTACGAATTACTTCAACCACGTCGCTGGCACAGACGTCGATTTTCCCGCCGCTGAAGTTCTCGTCTGAGATCAGTTCGCTCAAGACGTAAGGTCCAAAACACGGGGGCGACTTGCTGCGATTCTTCGTGGTATCACCCCCCTTTGTCAGGAATCGATCATGACCGAAAAATGTGTGGTGAAAACACCGACTCCAATCCTCGTTCCGCCATTTACCTTTGAAACGGCAACCGCCAAGGTTCGAGCGGCCGAAGATGCCTGGAACAGCCGTGACCCGGAACGAGTCGCATTAGGTTATTCCGTAGACAGCCAATGGCGCAATCGCGGCGAGTTCGTTCGTGGCCGGGAAGAAATCAAAGACCTGCTCCGCAGGAAGTGGAACCGCGAACGCGAGTACCGCCTGGTGAAGGAGCTTTGGGGCTTCTTGAAAAACCGCATGGCGGTGCGGTTCCAATATGAATGGCAGGATGATTCCGGCGATTGGCATCGGGCCTACGGGAATGAACTGTGGGAGTTCGACGAAGATGGATTGATGCGTCGGCGTGAAGCCAGCATTAACGATATTGCGATCGCGGAATCCGATCGCAAGTTCTTCTGGCCCGCTCCCGGTCCTCGGCCAGCGGACCATGAAGGGATCACTGACATCCAGTGACCCAAGTTTAGTTCAGGGCCGTGACGAGTTATCGGCGCGGCAGACGAAAACGAGGACCACTCAACGGAGTTCAATAACCGACGGGTGGTCACACGAAACAGAGGACGGACGATTCAGTCAATTCAAAGAGAGGGGTCTTTTAAGACGAGCCAGTTCGGTACGTCGGACCCCTTCTCAAACGCAAAAAGTATGGAAAGAAAAGAATCATGTCGACAACGACCCTTACGAGTACACCAAATCAATTAGTCAGTGGAACGGACCTCAAAGAAATCGGCCGGGCCGTTCTTTACGGAGGAATCGCGTCGGGTTTGCTCGATGCCACAGACGGCGTCATCGCTTTTTACCTGATGTATGGATTCAATCCGATTCAGGTCCTGCAATTCATCGCCAGCGGAGCGATCGGTTCCAAAGCCTTCGAAGGTGGACTGGCAACCGCCGGATTGGGCATGTTTTATCACTTTGTGATTGCCTTCGCCGCAGCGGGCGTATTCGCGGTCGCCGCATACTGGTTCCGAATATTCCGCGATCACTGGATCGTAACGGGATTAGTTTTTGGAGCCTTGGTCTGGGCATTCATGAATCTGTATGTCGTTCCCAATTCTGCGGCACAACCACCCGCGTTGACGCTGCCTGCCGTATTGAACGGCATCATCGGTCACGCCCTCTTCGTGGGGGTCGCCATTTCCTATTTCACACGTCATCTGGGCAGCAGGCACACAACGTCACACTGAAATTCGATCGAGATACGAGGTCGTCATTAATGTCGATGGTGACCAGCACAGGCTTGTTAAACACGAAACCAACCACAGGAGAATTATGATGAGTACCAATCACGATATTGTTGCTGGATTTTACTCTGCAGTCCGTCAAGGAAATATTCCTCAGGCCACAGCAGTGTTCGCCGAAGATTTGACGTGGGTCGAGCCACCGTTCCCAGGTCACGACGGAGGAACGTTCCACGGTAAGGAAAATATTCTGACCAATGTATTGGGACCGTTCATCGCGACATGGACCGATCTGAGTGTCACGCCAGAACGGATTACGGAAGCAGGCGACCAAGTGATTGTTCATGGAACTTACAAAGGGAAGCATCACCAGACTGGCCGAGCGTTCGAATCGAGGTTGATCCACACATGGACGCTGAAAGAGGGTAAAGCGGTCCGCTTTGAGATGCTTGCGGACACCGTTCAATTCTTCCGCACCGTTCGTCCGAACAGCCCCGGAACGACCGCCGTCAAGAACAAATCGATAACCGTGTCTGGCTTGAATATCGCCTACCGTGAAGCGGGTGCCGAAGGGGCACCGGTCTTGTTGCTGTTGCACGGCTTTCCGTCGTCATCGCACATGTTCCGTGACTTGATCCCCGCGCTCCAGGATCAGTTCCACATTTTCGCTCCTGATTACCCAGGCTTCGGCTTAAGCAGCATGCCTTCCACGAAGGAATTCGAGTACACGTTCGACAACGTAGCGCGCGTCATGACCGACTGGATCGAAGCGGTCGGGCTTAAGGATTACGTCTTGTATCTGCAGGACTACGGTGCTCCGGTCGGCTTTCGCCTGGCAACCGCTCATCCCGAACGCGTTCGAGGTCTGGTGATTCAGAACGGCAATGCCTACGTAGAAGGGCTCAGCGAAAACCTGGCACCACTCAGTGCCTACATGTCCAATCCTACTCCCGAAACCGAAAAGCCCGTGCGAGGTTTACTCACGTCAGAAACAACAAAATGGCAATACACACACGGGACTCGTCATCCAGAGGAAATCGCTCCTGAGTCCTGGATTTACGATCAATACTTCCTCGACCGACCAGGTAATGATGAGATTCAACTCGCGATGTTCCGCGACTACAAAACAAATCCCCCGCTATACCCAGTGTGGCAAACCTATTTGCGAACTCACCAGCCATCGACACTCGTCGCCTGGGGCAAGAACGATCCCTTCTTTACCGAGGCAGGAGCCAGGGCCTTCCTCCGCGACGTCCCGAATGCCAGTTTGCATTTGCTGGACACGGGTCACTTCGCACTGGAAGAAGACTGCGCCGAGATCGCATCGCTGATCCGCAAACAATTCGGCCCTGCTTCTTGTCGAAATTAAAGATGTCGATGCCACTGGATGACCGTCATCGGCCACCCGGTGCTCTTTTATTCGCTTGAACAAGAGAAGGGACTGAGGCGCCACCCGATTTCTCGAAGTTTTTGCTTGACGGCGCCGATAGTTGTATGTACAAATAAATCGACGGTCAGGGAGCCGCACGAGTATGGACAAGACTGCCACCAACATCGATACGATTGCCAAGACCTGTATTGCCGGTCGGCTGCGACTGATCAATCGGGTTGTGTCGAGCATTTACGATGATGCGCTGCGGCCGTTCGGATTGAAGATCAGCCAGGGGAATATACTCATCTTCACAGGCAAACTGGGTGTCGCCAACCCCGTCCAGATTTGTCAGTATCTGCAACTCGATGCTTCGACACTCAGCCGCAACGTGGAATTGATGCGTAAGAACGGCTGGTTGGAGGAAGTTCCCGGCGACGATGCTCGCAGTCGTCCGTTTCGCCTGACGGCAGAAGGGAAACGACTGATCGAATCAGCGATCCCTGCCTGGGAGAAGGCTCAGGCGGAAGCAAAGGAATTGCTGGGGGACGACTTCGTATCGTCGCTCAACAAAGCGGCCAAAAGGGCCAGTGAATCGAATCGTGCGTGACACCGATTTTTTTGGGCTAATACTTGTATATACAACATAAGAGAATGCGATGAAACTGACAGAACCGAATACAAAGCCAGAACGCATGGAACCTGAAAAGCTCGACGCGGGTTGGCTCAAGCAGTTTGCCATCGACCACGGAGCTGATGATGCCGGGTTGGTACCGATTGGAGATCCGGGGCTGGATGACCAGCGGGCCGACATTTTGAAATTCTACCCGAAGACCAAAGCGTTACTCGCCATCGTCTGCCGGATGAATCGTGAGCCGATCCGGAACCCGGCTCGTTCTGTGGCCAACCTGGAATTTCACTCGACCGGTGAAGACGTTAACGACGTGTGCCGTGCCGTTGTCACCGCGTTGGAACAGCAGGGGGTATCAGCGATCAACCCGCCGATGGGGTTTCCGATGGAATCGGACCGCTTTCCAGAAAAGATGTGGGTCGTTTCTCATAAACCCGTGGCCGTTGCGGCTGGTCTTGGCATGATGGGGATTCATCGCAACGTCATCCACCCGAAGTTCGGCAACTTTATTTTGCTGGGGACGGTACTGATTGGTAATGAGGTCACCGAATATGGCAAACCGATTGATTACAACCCCTGTTTATCGTGCAAACTGTGTGTGGCCGCTTGTCCCGTGGGAGCAATCTCGCCCGACGGAAAGTTCGATCTCGCTTCGTGCTACACGCACAATTATCGGGAATTCATGGGAGGCTTCGGCGATTGGGTGGAACGGGTGGCCGACGCGAAGAACGGCCTGAACCTGCGGAAGAAAGTCACTCGTCAAGAAACAGTTTCGACGTGGCAGAGTCTTGCCTTTGGACCGAATTACAAGGCGGCCTACTGCCTTTCCGTCTGTCCTGCCGGTGAAGACGTCATCGGGCCGTTTAAAGCCGATCGGAAGGAGTTTCTGAATGAGATTTTGAAACCGCTATTGGATAAAGAAGAGACAATCTACGTCGTGCCCAAATCCGACGCCGAGGATCACGTTAAAAAGCGGTTCCCTCACAAGAAAGTCAAACAAGTTCGCGGGAGCCTGCTGCCGCGCACGATTAAAGGATTTCTCAGTGGGATGCCGCACACGTTTCAACGGGGTCAGTCTGCGGGACTGAATGCCGTTTACCACCTGACGTTTACCGGCAAAGAACCTCATATCGCCACGGTCGTTATCAAGGACAAGACAATCCAGGTGACCGATGGCCACGAGGGAAAAGCAGACCTTCAACTGACCGCCGACAGCGAGACGTGGCTCGGTTTTCTGGCGAAAGAGCGAAGTCTGTTGTGGGCGTTTCTGCGTCGCAAAATTCGGATCAAAGGTTCGCCGATGTTATTAGTCGCTTTTGGAAAGTGTTTCCCATCATGAAAAACGAACGAAGACACCCACTTGATAACAGGATTCCACCACCCCTGTTGGTGCTACTGGTCGGTTTAGCCATGTTAGCGATTGCCTGGTTTACACCTCCTGCCTTCCAGATCGCCAACAATGTGCGATTCATCGTTGGCGGTATCGCAATCGCGCTCGGAGCGTTGATCGTGGTGCGTGGAGCCAGAACGTTCTGGCGGCATCAGACAACGATCAATCCTGTGGACATTGAACAGGCTTCGGCACTCGTCACCGACGGCATTTTTCGTTACAGCCGAAATCCCATGTATGTGGGGTTTACCGTCGTACTCATCGGTTGGGCCCTTTGCCTGGCAGCGCCGTGGGCATTGATCGGGCCGCTCAGCTTCGTACTCTTCATCAACCGCTTCCAGATCATACCGGAAGAACGAGTCATGCACGCCAAATTCGGTCAGGCGTACAACGACTATCGGGCGAAGGTTCGGCGATGGATTTAAGACTTTTTCGTCGTATCAAACATTGTTTTTAAGAACTCCCCGAATGCTCACTGTCGGAAAATGTTTTCCTTGATGACACAAGAACGAAAACACTTGCTCGAAGATCCGGTTCCGCTACCGCTGGTTGCGCCGATGCAGCGGCCTCTCGTCTCCGCACGTTTTTTAATTTGTCACGGCTTTGCCCTTCAGCGCGGATTGGATTGAACCTCACGATGTCCGGTCGTGTCTGCCTGACGGGCGGGAGTCCCGGGCAAAAACCGTGTGTTTTTGTTTCCGACATAAGGCCGAGGCCGGGAAAACGACACCCGAAGTGACCGAACTGGACACCGATTCCCCTGCGCCTTTGGTTGCGGCATCAACTCAGTATTTGTGGTGCTGCTTTTTTTGTGTCTGTGATCTGTTAGAGTCGGGGAATATATTGGAGATTGGCTCCTGTTCGAGGCGGTGAAATGGGTGGATGGGGCAAGTTTATGCCGAGTGTTCTGAGCTGCCATTGACGTTTTTTGCCGATTCCCGCATAGTTCTGCCCTCCCTAGACCCCGCCGTTTCTCATTTTTCAGCTAGAAGTTTGCTCGATGTCCGAGACGCCTGATCGTTTGGAAGCTGTTCGACTGGAAAAGCTCGCGAAAATCGAAGCGCTGGGGCTCGATCCGTGGGGACAACGCTTTGACGACCATATCGCTATTGATGCGGCTCGTCAGCAGTGCCCGACCGAAGCAGGAACCGACGGAGCGACTGTGCGGGTTGCCGGCCGGATCATGAAGTGGCCGAAAACCGGCAAACTGAACTTTGTCCATATTAAGGACTACTCCGGCAGCATCCAGTTGATGCTGTCTCAGAAGGATTCGACCCCTGAGACGTGGGCCTTGCTGGAATGTCTCGATCTGGGGGACCTGATCGGAGTCGAAGGTCGTTTGCGGGTGACCAATACCGGCGAAAAGACGATTTTCGTAACTCAACTGGTGATTCTCTGTAAGTCGCTGGCTCAACCGCCGGAAAAGTTTCACGGCTTGCAGGATAAAGAACAACTGTTGCGTCAGCGATACACCGATCTGATCTACACCGAAGGGGTGCTGGATCGGATGTTCAAGCGGCTGCGGATCATCGATTCGATCCGAAGCACCTTGCGCGGCGAAAACTTTTTCGAAGTCGAAACGCCCGTCCTGCACGCGATTGCTGGCGGTGCGGCGGCTCGTCCGTTTGTGACACATCATAACGCACTCGATATTCCGCTCTTTCTGCGGATTGCGCTCGAGCTGCATTTGAAGCGACTGATGGTCGGCGGCATCGAGCGGGTCTACGAAATCGGTCGCGTCTTTCGGAATGAAGGGGTGGATAGCACTCATAATCCCGAATTCACGATGATCGAGTTGTACCAGGCCTATGGTGATTATAACTCGATGATGGATCTGGCCGAGAAACTGATTTCGCAGGCAGCGATTTCGGCGAATGGGACGGCGATCGTGCCGTGGGGCGAAAAGACGATCAACTTTACGCCTCCGTTCCAGCGAGCCAAATATGGCGATCTGTTTCGCGAGCACGCTGGTTGCGACATGCACGACGTGGAAGCGGTGGCGGCGGTGGCGAAGAAGCTGCACATTGCCACTGCCGACCGGCATCCCGACGTGATCGTCAACGACGTGTTTGAAGCGACTGTGGAAGACAAGCTGATCGGACCGGTATTTGTGATTGACTATCCCGCCTCGATGTGTCCGCTGACAAAGCGGAAGCGGAATGAGCCGGCGATTGCGGAACGGTTTGAGATGTTTGTCGATGGAATGGAAGTCGCCAACGCTTACACCGAACTGAACGATCCTCGTTTGCAGGAAGAGCTGTTCCGAACGCAGCTTGCCGGTCTGCCCGAAGAGGATTCGATGGCCAAGATGGATCACGACTTCGTCCGTGCGCTGAAGGTTGGGATGCCTCCTGCGGGCGGGATGGGGATCGGGATTGATCGACTGATCATGCTGCTGACGAATACCAACAGTATTCGGGACGTCATTTTCTTCCCGCTGCTGAAGCCAGAACACTAACCGAGTTTTTGCCAAAGGATTGGCCATGTACAAAATGCTTCTATGCCAACGATATCTGCGGACTCGTTATATCGCTTTGGCAAGCATCATCAGTGTAACGCTGGGTGTGGCGACGATGATCGTCGTCAATTCCGTGATGGCGGGGTTCGGCAGCGAGATGCGGGCCCGGATCCAGGGGATTCTGTCCGACATCATCGTCGAAACTCGCAGCATGAATGGCGAATTCGACCCTGAAGGGCACATGCAGCGGATTCGGGAACTGGTCGGCAAGTACATTTCCGGCGTGACGGCGACCGTCGAAGTCCATGCGATTCTCAGTTACAAGTCGCTGGGCGATTATGTTCCTCATCCGGTGAACCTGGTTGCCATTGTGCCTGAGAGCAAAGCGGAAGTGGGCCCGCTGATCGACTATCTGCAGAGCTACCACAGCCAGATCGAGAATGGTCGTGAAGTCCCTGCAGAACGGTCTCGAACAGAGCCGCTTGGCTGGGAATTGACTCCTGCCGCGATGGCTCGACGCCAGGAGAAGGCCGAATACTATCGGCAGACGGAAAAACTGCGGCATCAGATGCGCGCCCAGCGAGAGAAAGAAGAAGGGAATTCCAGCGATCCGTTTGCCGAGACGTCCGGTGAAGACGGGGCGGCTGCCGAAAGCGACGAAGCACCCGGACAATTGCAAAAGGGTCGGCTGTATGTCGGAGTTGGCCTGGCAACGTACCTGTCGGTCGATCCCGAGACGAAGGAATCAAAGACCTACAATATGATCCGGCCGGGGGATGATGTTCGGATCACGACGTATTCGGCAGGGACCCCGGCGCCGAAGTATTTTGTGGCGACGGTGGTCGATACATTCAAGACGGGAATGAGCGAATACGATTCGAATCTGGTTTATTGCAACCTTGAACAGCTTCAGGAAGTTCGGGGGATGATCCGGCACAACGAAGACGGCACGGAAACTCGCGCCTTTACGTCGCTGCAGATCAAGCTGAAGGATTACAAAGACGCTCCGAAAGTCATTGAAATACTGCGAGCCAACTTCAGTGCCGAGAACTTCAACGTCAACACCTGGGAACAGCGACAGGGTCCATTATTGGCGGCTGTCGATGTTGAATCGTCGATTCTCAACATCCTGCTGTTTCTGATTATCACGGTGGCAGGGTTCGGGATTCTCGCAATTTTCTTCATGATCGTGGTAGAGAAGACTCGTGACATCGGCATCCTGAAAGCGCTGGGAGCCAGTTCGTCGGGAGTGATGTCAATTTTCCTGACGTACGGCTTGCTGCTGGGGATGGTTGGTGCAGGAGCGGGGGTCGGAGTCGGCTTGTTATTTGTCTATTACATTAATCAGATCGAGAAATTCATTACCTTCGCAACCGGTCGTGAAGTGTTTCCCGAGAAGATTTACTACTTCAAAGACATCCCGACTCATGTTGATCCCTTCACTGTTTGCTGGGTGGCATTCGGTGCTGTGATGATTGCTGTGCTGGCCAGTGTCCTTCCGGCTCGCCGAGCGGCTCACCTGCGACCCGTTCAAGCTTTGAGATATGAATGATTGATGTCAGTTTTGTGCCACTGCTTCGGAGTCTTCGGAGAAGCAGTGGCTTTCGGAATTAGCGTAGTGAGAAGTGATTTGAAGAGCACTGCTTGACCGGGGACGGTCAAGCAGTGGCACATTATCAATAACTTGTACTTAACCTGGAATTCGTCTTCCTTCAGTTTTATTTTCATGGAACGGAAGCCATGTCCACCACGATCATGACCTCGGATAACCCACTTTTACGCGAGTCCATCGCCATGCCCGTACCGCATGTGGCCGCGCTGGCTGTTCAAAAGGCCTACCGCAAGGGTGAGCACAGCGTTCCCGTTCTGCATGGAGTCGATATCTCCGTTCGGAAGGCTGAGTTTCTCTCGATCATCGGTCAGTCGGGTTCAGGGAAAAGCACGCTGATGCATTTGATCGGGCTGCTCGACACCCCCGACGTCGGTGAAGTTCAGCTCGAAGGGCAGCGGATTGATGACCTTCCGGTGCGGACTCGAGATGAGCTGCGCAATCGAGTCTTCGGGTTCGTGTTTCAGTTCTATCATCTGTTGCCGGAACTGAGCCTGATGGAAAACGTGTTAACCCCGCTGATGATCCGACATTCGATCTGGAACTATTGGACCCGACGACGTGAATTTCAGGATCGGGCGAAAGCGATGATCGACCGAGTTGGTTTGGGACATCGATTGACTCACAAGCCCTCGGAACTGTCTGGCGGCGAGATGCAGCGGGCAGCGATTGCACGGGCATTGGTGGCTCAGCCCGAGATCCTGCTGGCAGATGAACCGACGGGTAATCTGGATGCAAAAACGGGTCGGGAGATCATTGACCTGATGGCCCGATTGAATGAGAGAGAGCAGCTGACTATCATCATGGTGACTCACGATAAGTCCATTGCTGCGGAAGCGCATCGCACAGTCAGACTGTGTGAAGGACGAATCGAGACCTTGACCGATGCCGCATGACCGTGTTTCTTTCTGATTGGGTTGACCCGTACGACATTTGAAAGAAGCCCGCCTTATCAAAAGGCCGGGCTTCTTTTACAGGAACTGCCTCTGATGGCCCTCAAAATTTTTCTCGGTGACAAACTGGTTGATGAAGCCGATGCCAAGATCAGCGTGTTTGATCATGGCCTGCTCTATGGCGACGGCGTTTTTGAGGGGATTCGCGTCTATGGCGGACGAGTCTTCCTGCACCAACAGCACATCGACCGGTTGTTCGAGAGTGCCAAGGCGATTCGCCTGGTGATCCCCATGTCACCTGCCGAAGTGATTGCCGCCGTCGAGAAGACAGTCAAAGCCAACAACATCAGCGATGGATATGTTCGACTCGTCGTGACCCGCGGCGCGGGCAGTCTCGGCCTGGATATTCGTAAGACCAGTAATCCGCAAGTGATCGTGATCGCGGATACGATTTCGCTGTATCCCCCCGAAACGTACACCAAGGGAATGAATCTCGTCACCGCCAGTACGATTCGGAACCATCCAGGTGCACTCAGCTCTCGGATCAAGTCGCTGAACTACTTGAATAACATTCTCGCAAGGATTGAAGGTACCGACGCCGGCATGGTTGAGGCCTTGATGCTGAACCATAAAGGGGAAGTCGCAGAATGTACCGGTGACAACATCTTCATCGTGAAGAATCGCGTGCTGATGACACCGGGTCTTGATGCCGGAATCCTGGAAGGGATCACGCGAAACGCCGTGATGCAACTGGCGGTCGAAGGGGGCTATGAAGTCCTCGAGACGTCGATGACGCGTCACGATCTTTACGTGGCTGACGAAATGTTTCTGACGGGCACCGCAGCAGAAGTGGTTGCCGTTGTCAGCCTGGATGGGCGTAAGATTGGCACCGGGGAACCCGGCCCGGTCACTCGTGACCTGCTGGAACGCTTCCGCAAGCTCACGACCGGCACAGCCGGTTGATGCGCGTCGCACGACGGGTTCAGAATAGGGAAATCGTTTGCGCGTTGACCGGCACAGCCGGTTGATGCGCGT